>NZ_JBXWRM010000001.1:0-577344 GCF_059612905.1 Ruegeria sp. YKSD163 | reverse complement strand
GTCGATGGCCTGGCCGCCAATGGCGAAGACGCCAACGGGGCCGTCGAGGACAAGGTCAAAGCCCAGGTCGCAGACCTCTGCGCCAGATTCCCGATCTATCCAAACCTTTGACCCCGAACAGAAAAGGGCCGCTGCGCACTCGCAGCGGCCCAAAACATGGCACCCTTGATATCGCTCAGATATCGAGGGTGTTTTCCTTTTCCCAGCGGCTGAAATGGGTCACGAAGGAATTCCATTCCTGCATCTTCATCTTGATGTAAGAGGACGAGAACTCATCTCCCATGCTCTGCTTCAACTCCTTGTCGCGGTCAAACTCGCGGATCGCGTCCAGCATGTTGAGCGGCAGTTTCGGCGCTCCGCGCACCTTGTGGCCCTCGGCATACATGTCGATGTCCCAGCGCTTGCCCGGATCGGCCTTGGATCGGATGCCGCTGAGACCTGCGGCGATGATCACCGCCTGCAACAGATAGGGGTTCACCGCCCCGTCGGGCAGGCGCAGTTCGAACCGGCCGGGGCCGGGGACGCGCACCATATGGGTGCGGTTGTTGCCGGTCCATGTCACCGTGTTGGGCGCCCAGGTCGCGCCTGACATGGTGCGCGGCGCGTTGATCCGCTTGTAGCTGTTCACCGTTGGGTTGGTGATCGCCGCCAGCGCGCTGGCATGTTTCATGATGCCGCCCAGGAAATGCTTGCCGCGTTCGGACAGGCCCACTTCGCCGGTGGGGCCGTCACCATCGCCTGCAAAGACGTTGACCTTTGATGCCGCCCCCGGCGCATCCCAGACCGAGATATGCGCGTGGCAGCCATTGCCGGTCAGCCCCTCGATCGGCTTGGGCATGAAGGTGGCGCGGAACCCGTGTTTCTCGGCCACCGACTTGGTCATGAACTTGAAGAAACTGTGCTTGTCCGCCGTCGTCAGGGCGTCGTCGAATTCCCAGTTCATCTCGAACTGGCCGTTGGCGTCCTCGTGGTCATTCTGGTAGGGGCCCCAGCCCAGCTCCAGCATATAGTCGCAGATCTCGCGCACCACGTCATAGCGGCGCATCACCGCCTGCTGGTCGTAACAGGGTTTGGCGGCGGTATCGAAGGGGTCGCTGATCTGGTCGCCCTCGGGTGTCAGCAGAAAGAACTCGGCCTCGATGCCGGTCTTGACATGCATGCCCTCGTCCGCGGCCTCGGCAATCAGGCGGCGCAGCACGTTGCGCGGGGCCTGGGCGACATCCGCGCCCTCCATCACGCAATTGCTGGCGACCCAGGCGACCTCGGGTTTCCAGGGCAGCTGGATCACCGACGACGGATCGGGCACCGCCAGCATGTCGGGATGCGCCGGCGTCATGTCCAGCCAGGTGGCAAAGCCCGCAAATCCCGCGCCGTCCTCTTGCATGTCGGCGATGGCCTGGGCGGGTACCAGCTTGGCCCGCTGACCGCCGAACAGGTCGGTGAAGGAGATCATGAAATACTTGACGCCTTTGTCCTTGGCGAATTTGGCCAGATCAATGGTCATTCTTGTCGTCCCTGTTGTCGTCTGTTTTTGAATTGGAAAGGGCGCGGGATGGCCTCGCGCCCCGGTTTCACACTCAGAACCCTGCGCCGGTCTTGCCGGGCCACCACTCGGTGCCGGCAAGGGGGACGCGGGCCATGGCGGCCGCCTCCATGGTCAGCGCGCACAGATCCTCGGGTTCGAGATTGTGCAGGTTGTTATGGCCGCAGGCCCGCGCGATGGTCTGCGCCTCGAGCGTCATGACGTTCAGGTAGTTGCGCAGGCGCCGCCCGGCATCCACCGGGTCAAGCCGGGCCTGAAGCACCGGATCCTGGGTGGTGATCCCGGCAGGGTCGAGCCCCTCGTGCCAGTCGTCATAGGCGCCGGTGGTGGTGCCCAGCTTCTGATACTCGGCCTCCCATTTCGGGTCATTGTCCCCCAGCGCGATCAGGGCGGCGGTGCCGATGGCAACCGCGTCGGCCCCAAGCGCCATCGCCTTGGCGACGTCGGCGCCGGTGCGGATGCCGCCCGAGACGATCAGCTGCACCTCGCGATGCACGCCCAGATCCTGCAGCGCCTGCACGGCAGGGCGGATACAGGCCAGGGTCGGCAGGCCCACATGTTCGATGAACACGTCCTGCGTGGCGGCGGTGCCGCCCTGCATGCCGTCCAGTACCACCACATCGGCCCCGGCCTTTACCGCCAGCGCGGTGTCGTAATAGGGGCGGGTGCCGCCTACCTTGACATAGATCGGTTTCTCCCAGGCGGTGATTTCGCGCAGCTCCAGGATCTTGATCTCCAGGTCGTCAGGCCCGGTCCAGTCGGGGTGGCGACAGGCCGAGCGCTGGTCGATCCCCTTGGGCAGGTTGCGCATTTCGGCGACGCGGTCGCTGATCTTCTGGCCCAGCAGCATGCCGCCGCCGCCCGGCTTGGCGCCCTGGCCGACCACGACCTCGATGGCATCGGCCTTGCGCAGGTCGTCGGGGTTCATGCCATAGCGCGAGGGCAGGTACTGATAGACCAGCTTGGTGGAATGGCCGCGTTCCTCGGGGGTCATGCCGCCGTCACCGGTGGTGGTCGAGGTACCGGCCTCGGACGCGCCGCGTCCCAGCGCCTCCTTGGCGGGACCAGACAGCGCGCCAAAGGACATGCCCGCGATGGTGATCGGGATATCCAGCTCGATCGGCTTTTTCGCAAAGCGCGTGCCCAGCGTCACCTTGGTGTCGCAACGCTCGCGATAGCCTTCGAGCGGATAGCGGCTGATCGAGGCGCCCAGGAACAGCAGATCGTCGAAATGCGGCACCCGGCGCTTCGCCCCGCCACCGCGGATATCATAGATGCCGGTGGCCGCGGCGCGGCGGATCTCGGCGTTGATCGGGTTGGAAAAGGTTGCCGACTGGATCGGCACCGTCCGCGGGGGAGCGTTTTCCTTGTTGTCTTTCACGGTCATGACTCCCTCAATACGCGTTGTCGACTTTGAAATTATAGAGCTGGCGGGCAGAGCCGTAGCGCTTGAACTCTTCGGGTTTGGCATCGCAGCCGCCGCGCGCCAGCAGGTCGCGCAGCAGTTCGATATGTTCGGGGCGCATCTCCTTTTCGATGCAGTCGGCGCCCAGCGACTTGACAGAGCCGCGCACGAACAGACGTGCCTCGTAGATCGAGTCGCCCAGCGCGTCGCCCGCATCGCCGCAGACGACCAGGTTGCCCGACTGCGCCATGAAGGCGGACATGTGGCCGACATTGCCATGCACCACGATGTCGATGCCCTTCATCGAGATGCCGCAGCGCGAACTGGCGTTGCCCTTGATCACCAGCGTGCCGCCATGGCCGGTTGCTCCGGCATACTGGCTGGCGTCGCCGTCGATCACCACGGTGCCCGACATCATGTTCTCGGCCACACCAGGCCCGGCCGAGCCATGCACATGCACGGTGGCCTGTTTGTTCATGCCCGCGCAGTAATAGCCGGTCGAGCCCATCACCTTGACCTCGATAGGCGCATCCAGCCCCACGGCGATGGCATGGCTGCCGCGCGGGTTCACGATGGTCCATTCGGTCTGGTTGGTCTCGTCCGACTGGGCTTGCAGCGTTGCGTTCAGGCCGCGCAGGCCGTCGGCTGCCAGGTCGTAAGTCTGCATTACGCGGCCTTTCCGGTTGGGGTTGCGGTGTCGCCATGGGTCCAGAAATAGACGGTGGCGGGTTCGGGTTCCCACACGCGGGCCTGTTCGATGCTGGGCAGGTTGACCAGCGCGCGGTACTCCGAGCCGAAGGCCACATACTGGTCGGTCTCGGCCATCACCGCCGGTTTGCAGGCGATCGGGTCGCGGACCACGCCGAAGCCGTCGCGGGTGCCCACGACGAAGTTGAAGAAGCCGTCCAGATCCTCCAGCGACTTTTCCAGCGCCTCGCCCAGGGTGGCGCCGGTCTGCATCTTCCAGGTCAGATAGGCAGCGGCGACTTCGGTGTCGTTCAGGGTCTCGATGTGGATGCCCTCGCGGCGCAGCTTGCGGCGCAGCGAATTGTGGTTGGAGAGCGAGCCGTTATGCACCAGACACTGATCCGAGCCGGTGTTGAACGGGTGCGCGCCCAGCGTGGTGACCGCCGATTCTGTCGCCATGCGGGTGTGGCCGATGCCATGGGTGCCGGTCATCGAGGCGATGTCAAAGCGCGCCGCCACATCGCGGGGCAGGCCGACCTCTTTGTAGATTTCCAGCGAGTCGCCAAACGACATGACCCGCACATCGGGGGCCACGTCCCGCAGCTGGCGGCGCAGCGCCTCGGCGGTGCCATGAGGTACATGCAGCACCGCGTGCGTGTCGCGGCGGCTCAGCGAGACCGGGCCACCGACCAGCGGCTGCACCTTCTCGGCCAGATCGGCAAAGTCCCGGTCGGGGTTTTCCGATTGCACTGTCACCTTCGAGGTGGTGGGCGAGGGATCGCCGTAAATCGCGATTCCGGCGCTGTCAGGGCCCCGGTCGGTCATGGTGATCAACATGTCAGTGAGCAGGGCGCCCAACTGAGGTTCTAGCGATTTGTCCTTCAGGAACAGTCCAACAATTCCGCACATTTCGGCGACGCTCCACGATTGTGATTCTGCCTGTCTTTCCCAGGCTCTTTCAGCAGGCTAGCACCGTAAATCCGAAGCCGCAACTGCTGTGAAACAAATTTCACTGATAGGCAAGGCGTGCGTGAGCACGCCTTGCCAGGATCGCTTTAGTAGCGTTCGACGCTTTTCTGGATGCGCTCATGGTCGAGTGCCCGTTTCTTTGCGCTTTCCAGATGGGCGTTCTCGCGCACGAACTGGATGCGGTGCCAACCGATCCAGAACAGCACCCCGATCACGGTCATCGCGACCTCCCAGCCCTGAAAGGGATAGATGGCGCCCACATTGGCCAGATCGACGGCCCAGCTTTCATATCCGATTGTCGACATATCCTGTTCTCCTTATTCCGCAGGCGACACTTTGGAGGCCAGATAGGCCTTGTCGGCTTCGATGATGGCTTCCTTGGCGTCCTCGTAGGCGTGGTGCTCGGCGTAATCGAGGCCCTCCAGCTCCACCTCCTCGGGGATGCGCAGCACGCCGGCGGCGGCCTGCATCTTGGCCACCACAAAGGCGGGCAGGAAGCCGAGGCCAAAGAACATGATCAGTGCGCCGATGAACTGGCCGACCGGGTTGATGGTGGCATAGCCCTCATAAGGCGAGGACGGCGCCCCCCACAGGACAAAGCCCGCGATGATCAGGCCGATGAACCCGGCATAGCCGTGTACGGCCACCGCGCCCACTGCGTCGTCCAGCTTGAACCGGCGCTCGACCCAGTAATGCAGGCGATAGACGATCACCACGCCAATGGCGGCGATGATCATGGCCTGGATTGGATGGTAGAGGTCATTGCCGGCAGAGGCGGTGATCACCCCGGCCAGACCGCCCGAGAAGGTCCAGAATGCATCGCCCTTGGACACCACATAGGCCGCCATCAGACCGCCCGAGAGCGACATCAGGAAGTTGAAGGTGATTGCCGACAGCGAGGTCGGTGCCAGATAGATGTTGGTTGCCGTCCAAGTGGTGCCAGTGATCTGGCCGCCGATCGCCTCGGGCGAGATCGCAGGCACGTTGCACGCGGCATAAAAGCCCCAGAACCCGGTATAGATCAGAAAGATCCCGATGGTCAGCATCCAGGGATTATGCGGCGGGATGTCCCGCGGCGTGCCATCTGGGGCAAATTTGCCGATCCGCGGCCCCAGAACCATGATCACCCCCAGTGCATAGCCACCGGCGATGGCGTGAATCACGCCCGAGGCATAGGCGTCATGATAGCCCAGATACTGGACCATCCAGCCGCCATAGTGCCAGCCCCAGGCCGCGTCGATGATCCACCAGACCGAACCGATCAGCACCGCATGCACCCAGAGTGCCGAGGACCGGATGCGCTCGATCACCGCGCCCGAGACGATCGAGGCCGCCGTCCACGAGAACAGCAGGAAGGCCGCCCAGAACACGCCGGTGATTCGGTCGGCGGCGTTCGGCCCCATGGTCTCGGCCCAGGGCAGGTTCGCGGCGCCCGCCTCGGTGTCCAGCCCGCCGAAGAAGGGGAACATCGGGAAGGCCCAATAGATCCACCAGCCGAAGAAAAAGAAGGTGACGGTGACCAGCGGGATCACCATCACGTTTTTCATTAACGTGTGCATATGGTTGCGTCGACGGCTGGCGCCGACCTCGTACATGCAGAACCCGACGTGAATCAGGAACATGAACACGACCGTCACCCAGTAGTAGAACTCGGTAAATACCGTCGTCAGTGCGTTAAGATTTCCATCCATTTCTGTCTCCCCGGTTGGATAACTCTGACTGCTGCGAAAGTTTTTTTCCTAAAAGGGAAGCTCTTGATTAAGCTTTGTGTCAACAAATTTAACTGAGGATAAAAATTTATGCAGGTGCAGAAAGTATACTTGCTCAGGGATTGGGCAAATATTCCCAGTAGGAAATTTTTTTTACGTTTGTGTTGATTTTTGTCCGGACATGGGTCTGAATGATGCAAACCGAACAGATCAGGGAGTCACAGAGATGGCGATCATCTACAGAACCTCCGCGCTTGCGCAGCGCCATGCCGAAATCGGCGGCGAGTTGGAGGATTGGAACGGCATGGGAACCGCGTGGTTCTATGACCACACCGACGAGCGGGCCAAGGCCGATTACGAGGCGGTCCGCACCAAGGCCGGGCTGATGGATGTGTCGGGCCTGAAGAAGATCCATCTGAGCGGCCCGCATGCCGCCGCCGTGATCGACCGTGCCACCACCCGCAACGTGGACAAGCTGATGCCGGGCCGGGCGGTCTATGCCTGCATGCTGGACGATCGCGGCCTGTTCATCGACGATTGCGTGATCTACCGGCTGTCGGTGAACAACTGGATGCTGGTGCATGGCACCGGCACCGGTCATGAAAGCCTGGCGATGGCCGCCTATGGCAAGAACGTCTCGATGATCTTCGACGACGACCTGCACGACATGTCGCTGCAGGGGCCGGTCGCGGTGGATTTCCTGGCCAAACATGTGCCAGGCATCCGCGATCTGGCCTATTTCGGCATCATCCAGACCAAGTTGTTCGGCAAACCCGTGATGATCTCGCGCACCGGCTATACTGGTGAGCGCGGATACGAGATCTTTTGCGAGGGGCGCCATGCCATCGCGCTTTGGGATGCGATCCTGGAGGATGGCAAGGACATGGGCATCCGCCCGGTGCAGTTCTCGACCCTCGATTTGCTGCGCACCGAAAGTTATCTGTTGTTCTATCCCGGTGACAATTCCGAGACCTATCCCTTTGCCGACGAGAATTGCGGCGACTCGCTCTGGGAGCTGGGGCTGGAATTCACCGTCTCGCCCGGCAAGATCGGGTTCCGGGGCGCGGAAAACCACTATGCCCGCAAGGGCAAGGAGCGGTTCAAGATCTATGGCGTCAAGCTGGAGGGCACCACGCCCGCCGATATGGGGGCACCGCTGCTCAAGGATGGCGAGGTCGTGGGCGTCGTCACCTTTGGCATGAATTCGGACCTGAACGGCCATAACGTGGGCATCGCGCGCATGCCGGTTGACTGTGCGGTGCCGGGCACCAAACTGACCGTGCGCAACGAGAATGGCACCGAAATCGCCTGCGTGGCCGAAGAGATGCCCTTCTACGACAAGGACAAGTCCATCCGCGCCGCCAAGGGCTGAGGATCACCGGGCAGGCGCCCCCGGAGGCGGGGCGCCTGTTCTTCTTGCGATCGGACCAACAAGGAGACAGCGACGGGATGTCCAAATTTCAGTTTCCACCAAGTATCGCCAGCCGCCCGGTCTATGGCACGCTGGAGGCGCGGCCGGGCAAGGCGCATCTGATGATCGCCGATGCCGAGGGCGCCGAGGCGCTGCTGGATCTGGCGGCAAGCGATGCCGCGCTGTTTGCCAATGCGCATATCATCTATATCCCCAAGGGCACCGGTGAGACCTATGTCGAGCGGCTACGCGCTCTGGGTCCGGCGCAATTCTATGTGGGGCCCAGCTATGCCGCCTCGGTGCAACGGATCCGCCGGGTGCTGTCGGATGCCCATATGGGGCTACAGGTCTATCTGGCCGGAACCGAGGGGCTGATGGGGCAGGCCCAGAACGAGGCGATGCAGGCGGGCATTCCCCATGGCGCGATCCAGACCGAGCATCGCGGCTCGGTCGCGCGGCGGATGCAATGCGTGCATTGCAAGGGCATCACCGAGGATGTGACCACCGATCCCTTTGTCTGTTCCCATTGCGGGCTGAACCTGTTTGTGCGCGATCACTATTCGCGCCGGCTGGCCGCCTTTCAGGGGGTGTGCATCGACGCCGAGGATCCCGGCAATGTCCCCGAAGCCGTGGAGCTTTACAAATGAGTGCAGCCCCCCAGAAAGCCAAGGCAGGCGCCGAAAAGATCGAGGTCACCGTCAGCGCCGTCGTGCCGCTCAACCCGCTGGTCACCCGGTTCGAATTCACCCGCCGCGACGGCCAGCCGTTTCCGCCCTTTTCCGCCGGTGCCCATACCGTTGTCGAGATGCGCGATGGCGAGCGGACCCGGCTGAACCCCTATTCGCTGATGTCCGATCCGGGCGATAGCAGCATCTATGCGATCTCGGTACGCCGCGACGACCAGGGCAGGGGCGGCTCGCTCTTCCTGCATAACAAGGTCAAAGTCGGCGACCCGATGACCATCACCTATCCGGTGAACCTGTTCCCGCTGGATCTGCGCGGGCGCAAGCATGTGTTCCTGGCCGGTGGCATCGGTATCACGCCGTTCCTGGCGATGATCGCGCATCTGGAGCGGATGGGCGGCGCCTGGGAGCTGCATTACTCCTGCCGCTCCAAGGAGTTGGGCACCTATGTGGACGAGCTGACCTATAAGCACCCCAACAAGGTGCATGTCTATTTCGACGATCAGGATCAGGCCATCGGGCTCGAGGATCTGCTGGATGGCCAGCCACTGGGCACCCATGTCTATGTCTGCGGTCCCAAGGGCATGATCGACTGGGTCCATGCCACCGCCGCGGCGCATGGCTGGCCCGACGAGAACGTGCATTCCGAGGAATTCCTGGCCCCGCAACCCGGCAAACCGTTTGAGGTGCGCCTGTGCAAATCCGACATCACCATCCATGTGGGCGAACATGAAAGCCTGCTCGAGGCGATGGAGCGCTGCGGCGTCGACGCGCCCTTCCTGTGCCGGGGCGGCGCCTGTGGCCAATGCGAAACCGATGTGGTCTCATCCGATGGCGACTTCGTTCATCGCGACCACTGGCTGGACGATGACGAACACGCCAGCGGGAAAAAGATCATGCCCTGCGTCAGCCGGTTTGTGGGCAAAAGCCTCGTGCTGGACCGGTAGAGGAGACCGCGATGACGATCCAATTCAACACCGAAACCTTTCGCGACGATTACTCGTTCCGCAATTCGGACTGGGCGATCAAGCGCTTTCCCTTCCCGTTCCACGAAGACAGCTACATGTATTCGGTGAACATGGAACAGCACCGGGGCGGCCCGGCGGGCTCGGTCTATGAAAAGCGGTTCGACGTGGACGAGCATTACGTCTCGGAAATGGCCGACCGTGCCATCGTGCTGGCCGATGATCCGTTGCGCTGCCAGTCGCTGCCGCATATGACGCTGGCGGGCTGGGATACGCTGGAACTGATCATGGTCTGCAAATCCGAGGATTACCCGGACCTGTTCGAGCTGCACCGCGACGGCGACCGCTGGCGCTGGATCAACAAGCCGATGGGGATCGACCACACCTTCACCTTCCTTGATGAAACCACGCTGCCCTGCGGGCCGCTGGAATACATCACCCGGCAGGCGCAGGGCGATTACGCGGTGCTCGATCAGCGCGGCGACATGCTGTACATGGATGCGGGCATGGTAACGACCCAGGCGGACTGGAGCCTGGATTTCGACATCGGCATGGATTTCTTCGAATGGCACGCGCCGGTGCCGCTGGCCCACGAAATGGGGATCTTCAAGCGGGCGCTGAAATTCCTGCTCAACGTTCAGCAGGGCGCGCCTGCGCGGCGGCTGAACTGGACCATGACGGTCAATCCGCTGCTCGATACCAGCCCCGAGAACTATCACAAATGGGGCGTGCAGAAGACCACGCTGACACCCGAGAATATCGGCGCCAAACAGCATCTCAGGGTCGAGTTGCAGACCTTTTACCGGTTGCCGCGCTCGAACGCGCTGTTGTTCCCGATCCGCTGTTATCTGATCGCATTTCAGGATCTGGTGACGGTGCCGAAATGGGGTCGCCGCCTGCACCGGGTGGTGCGCGACCTGCCCGAGGAGCTGGCCACCTATAAGGGGTTCATCGCCAACCGTCCGTTGATGCTGGACTATCTCAGCCAATATGACGACGGGCTGCCGACCTCGCCGGGGATCTGGCCCGATCTGGAAACGGAGCCGCCGTTGCAGAAGTAACGCTTGCAAGAGAGCCGGGATGCGCTACCGCGTCCCGGTCCGGGCGGCTCAGCCCTTTTTCTGCTGCGGATAGCAGATCACCGACAGATAGCGTGTCGGCAGTTCCACCAGACGCTCTGGCCCATGCGGCGCGTCGGCGTCAAAGAACAGCGTGTCGCCCGGTTCCAGCGGATAAATCTCGCTGCCATGCAGGTAGTCGACCTTGCCTTCGAGCATGTAGATCATCTCGATCCCGTCATGCTGAAAGGTCTTGAACGTGTCCGATTCCGTGCTGAGCGTGATCAGATAGGGTTCAACGATGACACCGCTGGAATTTGATCCGATATGACCCAGCAGGCTGTATTGATGCCCGGCGCGGGTGCCGGCGCGTTCGATCTCCAGACCCTGGCCCGCCTTGGTATGGATCGCCTCGCGCTTTTCCTCGTAGCCCTTGAAGAACGCGGTCAGCGGCACCGACAGCGCATTGGCCAGGGTTTGCAGCGTGGTGAGCGAGGGCGAGGTGTTGCCGTTTTCGATCTTGGAGAGCATCCCGATCGACAGGTCGGTCAGCTTCGACAGCTCGGCCACGGTAATGCCCTGCTGCTTGCGAAAGGCGCGGACCTCGCGGCCGATGGCGACCTCGAGAACCTTCTCGCGTTCCTCGCGAACGCTATGGGGATCTTGCAAAAGCTGTGTCATGCGGAGATCCTTTGCAGCATTCATGGGGGTTCCTCAAGCTCTTCCTGTATTGCCCTGCGGTCAGTTCTGCTTCAACTCTAGCCGTTATTCACCACATTGCATATTTTTTTCTCTCCAATAAAATTCCTACCAAGGAATGACAAGCCAAAGGATCGCCCGGAATGACCACACGTATCGGGTTTCTGCTGTTTCCGGGCTTTCCCATGGCCTGCCTGACCTCGATCATCGAGCCGCTGCGCGCGGCCAACGAGATCTCGATGTCGGACAGTTTCGCCTGGCGGCTGGTGTCGGAACTGCCGCACAAGGTGGTGTCGAGCGCGGGCATCACCTTTGATCCCGACGCCAGTCTGGAGACCGTGGCGGCGCTTGACTATCTGGTGCTGCTGTCCGCCCCGGTGGCCCGGTTTGAGAACCCGCGCACCGCCTCGCTGCTGCGCCGGATCGAACGGCACGGCACCGTGCTGGGCGCGATCAGCGGCGGGGTGTTTCCGCTGGTGCGCAGCGGTGTGGTACGAGACGAGCGCCTGTCGGTGCATTGGTGTTACGAGGCGGCGTTTGCCGCCGAGTTCCCCGAGATCCACCGCAGCAACGAGGTGATCGAGATCTCGCCGCGCCTGCTGACCGCCTCGGGGGCAGCGGCGGCCTTCGACCTGGCGCTGAGCATGATCGAGGCAGCGCTGGGCGCCAACGTGGCCAACGAGGTCGCCTGTTGGTTCCAGCACCCGATCATGCGCAAGGCGGGGGTAAAACAGGCGCTGCCGATCCATCAGGCCGCCGATGCCGAGGGCGAAATGTCGCCTCTGGTAGCGCGCGCCGTTGAAATCTTTGCCGAAAACCTGGCATCGCCCGCCAGCATCGCGGTGATTGCAGAGCGTCTAAATATCACCCCGCGGCATCTGGAGCGTTGTTTCAAACAGGCCACCGGCCAGAACCCGACCGGCTATTTCCGGCACCTGCGAATGCAGGCGGCGCGTCAGATCGTCATGTATACCAATGACAGTATCTCGGACGTTGCGGCAGCGGTGGGCTATGCCAACGCCAAGCCGCTGGTGCGGCATTACCGCGAGGCCTTTGGCCTGACCCCGCAGCAGGACCGCAAGCGGATCAACCTCTACCGGGTCGAGGGCAACCTGCCGGTGCCTTCGGTCTGATCAGAACGCTGCGCGCATCGCCACCACCAGCGCGTGATGCAGCGAGCCCGCCGCCGAGCGTGGCCCCAGCACCGTGATATGATCGGGTGCCCGGCACAGCAGGAAACAGCCCAGATGGTCGATCGCGCTGCGCACCGCCTCGCCCCCGGTAAAGGCGCGGGTATTTGCGGGGCAAAGCCGTTCGAACACATCCGCCAGCCGCTCGCCGGTCAGGTCGAACCGGCACCAGGCATCGGTCTGCTCGGTGACGCTGGCCGCGCCATTGGCGCGGGCGGCCAGCTGCGCGGCCAGATCCTCATGTGTGCTCAGCGGCGCCTCGATCATCCATTGATCGGGCCCCATCCAGAAGGCGCCGGGCGTGCCGGGACAAAGTCGGGCCGGGGCGGGGGGCGCGGCGCCCAGTACCTCGGTCAACAGGGTTGCCGTCTCGGCCTCGCGGCCCAGCCGCGCCGCGACCGAGGCCAGCGCCGTTTCGGTCACTTCGCTCAGGGTTACCGGCCCGTGGCTCTCGACCACCGCGGCGGTAGCGCCCAGCGGCGTTATCGGGTTCAGATCATGCACGCAGACGCTCTCCTTCTGGATCGACGAAATGGGCGCTTACCACCTCGACCTCGTGGTCGAGCCCGGTCAGCGGACTGACAAGGCGAACGATCTCGCCCTTGCGGCTGTCGCCGGATTTCAGAAAGCCGATGCCTATATGGCAACCCAGGCTGGGCGAGTAGCAGGCCGAGGTGACATAGCCCTGGTCATGGGCGGCATCGACCGGGTCGCCCCGGGTCATCAGATGCGACCCGGCGGGCACCTTGTCCTGCGGGTTCACCGGGCGGAAACCGACCAGTTTCAGCGCATCCGCTTCGTTCAGCCCCTCGCGTTCGGACAGGGTCGAGCCGATCGAGTCCTTCTTCTTGGACACCATTCGCCCCATCCCGAGGTTGAGCGCGGTGGTGGTGCCGTTCAGCTCGTTGCCGGCGGCATGGCCTTTCTCGATCCGCATCACTCCCAGCGCCTCGGTGCCATAGGCGACCACGTCGAATTCTTCACCCGCCTGCATCATCCGCCGGATCAGCGCGTCGCCATAGCGGGTGGGCACCGCGATTTCATAGGCCAGTTCGCCCGAGAACGAGATGCGGAACAGCCGCGCCCGCAGCCCGCCGCAAACCGTGATCTCGGCGCAGGCCATGAAGGGAAAACCCTCGTTCGAGATGTCATGCGCCGGATCGACGATCTTTTGCAGCAGCTTGCGCGCATTGGGTCCGGCCACGGCAAATTGCGCCCAGGCCTCGGTGGTCGAGATCAGCTGCACATCCATGTCCGGGAACAGGCATTGGCGCACGAATTCCATGTGGCGATAGACCGGCACCGCGTTGGCGGTGGTGGTGGTCACGACGAAATGATCCTCGGCCAGGCGTGCCGCGGTGCCGTCGTCCATGGCGATGCCATCCTCGCGCAGCATCAGCCCATAGCGGGTGCGCCCCACCGCCAGTTTGGCAAACCCGTTGCAATAGACCTTGTTGAGGAACTCGGCCGCATCGGCGCCCTGCACGTCGATCTTGCCCAGCGTGGTCACATCGCAGATGCCGACCGACTTGCGGGTCTGGGTGACCTCGCGGTCGACGCTCTGGCGCCAATGGGTTTCGCCGGCGCGCGGGAACCATTGCGCGCGCAGCCACATGCCGACCTCGACAAAGACCGCGCCCTGTTCCTCGGCCCAGACATGGCTGGGCGTCTTGCGGGTGGGGCGGAAATCCTTGTCGCGCGAGCGGCCCGCAAAGGCGCCCATCGCGGTGGGCGTGTAGGGCGGGCGGAACATGGTGGTGCCGACCTCTGGGATCGACTTGCCCGCCACCTCGGCCATGATCGCCAGACCGGCCATGTTCGAGGTCTTGCCCTGATCGGTCGCCATGCCCAGCGTGGTATATCGTTTCAGGTGCTCGACCGAGACGAAGTTCTCCTGATGGGCCAGTTTCACATCCTTGGCGGTGACGTCGTTCTGCTGATCGACCCAGGCGCGTTTGGCGCCCTTGACGTGCCAGAACGGGGTGACGTTGACCGGTGCGTCATCGGCCTGGGGCAGGGCGGCGGATTTCGCCGTGATCCCCAGATCGGACAGCGCCTGCTGCGCCGCCGCTTGCCCCGAGGCCAGCGCGCCATGGGTGCTGAACACGCCCTGCGCCGCGCCCGCCGGGATCAGGCCCACCGGCAGGGTGCCACCCGGCACAAAGGCCGCGATTGCCTGGTCCCAAACCGGACGCCCGCGCTGGTGGCAGGTCAGGTGCACATTCGGGTTCCAGCCGCCCGAGACCCCCAGCCCGCCGACGCTGAGAGTGCGGGTGGTGCCGGTGGCCAGCGTCACCTCGACCGTGGTCAGGCCCAGACGGCCCTGGGTATTGGTGACGGTGGCGCCGGGGATGGTCTCGTAATCGGTGGTTTCGGGGGCGTCCGTGCGGGTGTCGATCACCACGGTGCTGACCCCCTGCGCGCTCAGATCCCGCGCCGTGCGATGGCCGTCGTCATTGTTGGTGAACACCGCCACCGCGCGCGCGGGCGTTGCCGCCCAGCGGTTGGCATAGCTGCGCAGGGCCGAGGCCAGCATGATGCCGGGACGGTCGTTGTTCTCGAACACGATCGGGCGTTCGGTGGCCCCGGCGGCCAGGATGGCGCGACGGGAATAGACCCGCCACAGGATCTGGCGGGGCTTGCCCGGCAGCGGCTGGGGCAGGTGGTCGCTGACCCGCTCGACCACGCCATAGATACCGTGGTCAAAGGCGCCGATCACCGTGCTGCGCGTCATCAGCCGCACATTGGGCATGGCTTGCAGGGCGGCTGCGGTCTCGGCGGCCCAGGCCGCGCCGGATTGATCGCCAAGCGCAAAGGTTTCGGCATTGAGCCGCCCGCCGGGCAGGAAATCCTCGTCCGCCAGGATCACCTGCGCCCCTGATTGCGCCGCGGTCAGCGCGGCGGCCAGCCCGGTCGGTCCGGCGCCGATCACCAGAAGGTCGCAATGGAGGAACCCCTTGTCATAGCTGTCGGGGTCGGGCGCATGGCTGAGCGTGCCCAGCCCCGCCGCCTTGCGGATGATCGGCTCATACACCTTCTCCCAGAAGGCGGCGGGCCACATGAAGGTCTTGTAATAGAACCCGGCGGCAAAGAAGTTCGACAGCCGGTCGTTGACCGCCATCACGTCCCATTTCAGCGAGGGCCAGCGGTTCTGCGAATTGGCGCTCAGCCCGTCGAACAGCTCGGCGGTGGTGGCGCGGGTATTGGGTTCCTTGCGGGCGCCCTCGCGCAGCTCGACAATGGCATTGGGCTCTTCGGAGCCCGCGCTCATCGGGCCGCGCGGGCGGTGATACTTGAACGAGCGCCCCATCAGCCGCACGTCGTTGGCCAACAGGGCCGAGGCCAGCGTATCCCCGGCAAAGCCCTGATACCGGCGCCCGTCGAAGGTGAAATTCAGCGGCTTGCTGCGGTCGATCAGACCGCCGTTCAGACGATTGGGACCGGTCATCTGGAGCGTCCCTCCTTGCGGGCCACGTCGCGGGCCAGTTCGACGGATGTGATCTCATGCGTGGTGGTGTCGCGGGTCACCACCAGCCACGAGCGGTCGCCCTGTTCGTGAAACCACAGCTCGCGGTGCACGCCCGCCGGGTTGTCGCGCAGATAGCCATAGTCGATGAACTGCTCCAGCGCGTCGGGGGCCTGCCAGTCGGGGCGGCGGATCAGGGCGGCGTCGCCCTTGTACACGAACTCGCTGCTGTCGCGCGGGCCCAGGATGGGATGGTCGATCAACATGTCCGGTGCCCTCTCAATGCAGGTTGGGCTGGTTGCCCATGCCCTTTTCGTCGATCATCCGCCCGCGTGCGAACCGGTCGAACCGATAGGCGGTGGCGGTCTTGTGCGGGCTGTCGGTGGCCAGAAGATGCGCATAGGCAAAGCCCGAGGCCGGCGTCGCCTTGAACCCGCCGTAACACCAGCCGCCGTTGAAATAGAGCCCGCCGATATGGGTGCGGTCGATGATCGGCGAGCCGTCCATCGACATGTCCATGATGCCGCCCCAGCTGCGCAGCAGACGGGCGCGGCCCAGCATCGGAAAGATCGCCATGCCGCCCTCGCAAACATCCTCGATCACCGGCAGGTTGCCGCGCTGGGCATAGGAGTTGTAACCGTCGATATCGCCGCCGAAGACCAGCCCGCCCTTGTCGGACTGGCTGCAATAGAAATGCCCCGCGCCAAAGGTGATCACACCGGGCAGAAGCGGTTTCAGACCCTCGGAGACAAAGGCCTGCAACACGTGGCTTTCGATCGGCAGGCGCATGCCCGCCTTTTCCATCAGCCGCGAGGAGGAGCCCGCGACACAGGCCGCCACCTTGCCCGCGCCGATCACCCCGCGCGAGGTTTCGACCCCGGTGCAGGTGCCGTTCTCGATGCGGAAGCCGGTGACCTCGCAATTCTGGATGATGTCGACGCCGTGCCGGTCGGCGGCGCGGGCATAGCCCCAGGCCACCGCGTCGTGGCGCACGGTGCCGCCCCGGTGCTGCGCCAGCCCGCCCTTGATCGGGAACCGGGCATTGTCGACATTCAGGAACGGATAGCGTGCCTTGATCTGTTCGGTGCTGAGCAGGTCGGCATCGGCGCCGTTCAGCATCATCGCATTGCCCCGGCGGATGAAGGCGTCGCGCTGGGCGTCGGAATGGATCAGGTTGAGGATGCCGCGCTGGCTGACCATCGCGTTATAGTTCAGCTCCTGCTCCAGCCCCTCCCACAGTTTCAGCGAGAACTCGTAGAACGGCTCGTTGCCGTCCAGCAGATAGTTCGAGCGGATGATGGTGGTGTTTCGGCCCACGTTGCCGCCCCCGATCCAGCCCTTTTCCAGGACCGCAATCCGCGCCTGGCGGAACTCCTTGGCGAGGTAATAGGCGGTGGCCAGCCCGTGGCCGCCGCCGCCGATGATGACATAGTCATACTGCGCCTTGGGCGCGGCATCGCGCCAGGCCGGTCCCCAGCCGCGGTGACCGGTCAGCGCCTCTTTGATGACCCGTAATCCTGAATAGCCCATCGAATCCGACTCCCTTTGCGTCACATTCGCCGGGAATCGGCCTCGAGTCGCGGACATGGTCGGACCAGTTGGGGTTCAAATCGGACATCGGCGCAGAAAGTCCCGGGTGTCCGCGGACTCAGTCCTCGCTGTCGAGCACCCGCCGGGCGACGCGGAAACACTCCAGCGCCTGCGGCACGCCGCAATAGATGCCGATCACATGGATGATGGCGCGGATCTCGTCGCGGCTGACACCGTTGGTGCGCGCGCCCCGGCAATGGATCTCCCATTCATGCATCTTGCCCAATGCGCCGATCATGGCGAGGTTCATCATCGAGCGGGTCTTGGGCTCGATCACGTCGTCCCCCCAGCCAAAGCCCCAGCACCAGGCGGTCATCGCCTCCTGGAAAGGGCGGGTGAACTCGTCTGCTGCGGCGAGGTTCTTTTCCACATACTCCGCGCCAAGCGTGGCCTTGCGCTGTTCCAGCCCCTTGAGGAACAGGTCTTCGTCGAATGTGCTCATCTTGTCGCTCCGTTTCTGTCTTGCGGTGGCCGAAATCCGGCGCGGATTTCGGACCGATGTCTTTTCAAGACATCGGCTCGGCCGCAACCGCCTCGCGCATCCATTTCTGCAGGTGCAGGATGGAGTGTTCCGAGTTTACGCCGCAACCGGGGTCGACCACCAGCGGCCCCGGCACATAGCCGCGCGAGCGCAGGCCGCGCTGGACCGATTCCACCAGCCGGATATCCTCCTCGACCGTGGTGGCGCGGTCCTGCACCGCCATGCGGCGCACGGTTTCGTTCTCGGCGCCACCCACTGAATACCAGCCGCGCCAGACCACCACTCGGCCCGCATCCACCGCCCGCCAGTGATAGGTGTTCAACAGGTTGCCCGGATAGACCTGGAACGAGAACATCGGCCACAGAAACCAGCTGGAATAGCGATCGTTGTTGGGAAAACCGCTGTCGATGTCATAGCTCATCTGGCTCAGATCGTTGCATTCGGTTGTGTGGCGCAGGCAATAGCCTTGCGGCTGGATGTCATAGGTCTCGGGCCGGATCACGCCGGTGGAAAATGTCGGGTGGTTTAGGCTGCAATGGTAGCATTCGGAGTAGTTCTCGACCGACACCTTCCAGTTGCAGTCTTCGGGGATCTCGACCCATTCCAGCGGTTTCAGATCGGACCAGTTCGGGACAAAGGCCTCAAGCTCGGCCCGCACGTTCGGGAACCAGTCGTCCATCGGCTGCGCCTCCGGGTCGAGGTTGACAAAGACGAAGCCGAGAAAGACCTCGGTCCGGACCTCGCTCAGGCAGATTCGCGCGGCGTCGAAACCGGGCACCGATTTGGCGTTGGGCGCGGCACGCAGGTGGCCGGTCAGCTCATAGGTCCAGGCGTGATAGGGACAGACCACGACACGGGTCGATCCGGCGCCGCTGACCAGCTGATGCGCCCGATGCTGGCAGACGTTGTAAAAGGTGCGGATCACCCCGTCGCGCCCCTTGATGCAGAACAGGCTTTCGTCGCCCAGATCGAAGGCAAGGTAATCGCCGGGGTTTTCCAACTGGCTGGCATGGCAGGCAAATTGCCATGTGCGGGCGAACAGCCCGGCCTGTTCGGCGGTAAAGATCGCCGGATCGGTGTAATAACGCGCCTCCAGCGAGCGGACGGGTTCGGGCATGAGGGTCACTCCGGCTCTTCGGTGTATAGGCCCAGTTGATGGCGCCTTTGGTGAAAGGTTTCGACGCGGGTGACGATCTCGTCGCTGGCCACTGCGATGACAAAGCTGAGCAGGGTTTCCAGCAGTGCGATGGTCGACGCCGACGAGGGAAAGAATTGCGGTGTGTCCACCGCCACGACAAACCCGTACTGCGCGGCGCGGATGATCGGGCTGGCGGGGCTGTCGGACAGGGCGATCACGGTCAATCCCTGATCGCGGGCGATCCGCACCGCCTCGACCACCTCGGCCCGATAGGGGCGGCAGGTCATGGCGATCAGCACGTCGCGTTGATCGGCCCAGGCCAGATCGTCCACCGCTGTCGAACCAGGGCGCGGAATGGCGTGGAAATCGGTCATCCCGGTCGAGGCGAGATAGGTGAAATTGCGCGCATTGGCATTGTTCACGCCGACGCCCAAGGTAAAGACCTGACGGCTGGCCCAGATCGCCTCGGCCGCTGTTTTCAGCCGCTCGGCGTCGATGCCGGCAAAGGTCTCCTCGATATTGCGGATCGCAGCGCCCACCATGTCGGCATAAAGCCCGCCCAATTCGCCAGAGCGGCCGATATCCTGCAACCAGCGCGCCCGGTCGGGAAAGCTGGCCGTGCCGCGCCGGATCGCGTCGCGGAAGGGCGCGCGGAAATCCTCGTACCCGTCAAAGCCCACCTGCCGCGCCATGCGGACAAAGGTGTTGGGTTTCACATTGGCCGCCTCGGCAATCTCGCGCACGGTGGAGACCCCCACGTCGGCGGGGTTTTCCAGCACATAGCGCGCGGCCTTCTGCGCCTCTGGCGTCAGGGCGTCCCATTCTTCGGTGAGGCGGCTCAGAACTGCGGATGATACATTTGTGTCATTCATGATTGACGATGGTACAAATGTAGCATTAGCCTGTCGAGAGAAAACGCGACTCGTGAAGTGGAAAATTTCATGTCCCAGCAGAACCTGCCCACCCATGCGCGTGTGGTCATTGTCGGCGGCGGCGTCATGGGGGTGGGCCTGGCCTATCACCTGGCGCATGAAGGGTGGGGCGGCGATACCGTCCTGCTGGAAAAGGCCGAGCTGACCAGCGGCAGCACCTGGCACGCTGCCGGGCAGATCACCCATTCGACCAGCTCTTTTGGCCTCGGCAAGTGCGTCGATTACAACATCGGTCTCTATTCCGGAAAGCTCGAGGCCGAGACCGGGCAGGCGGTGACCTGGCATGGCTGCGGTTCGTTCCGGCTGGCCTATACCGAGGATGAGATGGACTGGTTGCGCCACACGCTGTCGGTTGGCACCGCGTTGGGCTTCAACATAGAGCTGGTCGGGCCGGACCGGATCGCAGAGCTGCACCCGTTCTACAATCTCGACGGCGTGCTGGGCGCGTTGCACACGCCCGATGACGGGCATGTGGACCCGACAAACGTGACCATGGCGATGGCGGCGGGCGCGCGGCAAAAGGGCGTGCGCATCTTCCGCCACACCCGCGCCACCAACATCACGCAAGCGCCGAACGGTGAATGGGTGGTCGAGACCGAAAAGGGCAGGATCACCTGCGAACATGTGGTCAACGCGGGCGGCACCTATGCCCGGCAGATGGGCGAATGGTCAGGCCTGCAACTGCCGATGACCTCGATGACACACCACTATTTCGTGACCGAACCGGTGCCCGAGTTCCAGTCGCTGGACCGCGAATTGCCGGTCATCCGCGATGACCGCAAGGTCTCGGGCTATATCCGGATGGAGCAGAAGCGCGGCCTGATCGGCATCTATGAAAAGGCCAATCCCAATGCCGTCTGGATCGACGAATGCCCGTGGGATTACGAAAACTGGCTGTTCGATGCCGATTACGACCGGGTCATGCCCTGGCTCGAAGAGAGCCTGAACCGTATGCCGATCTTTGCCAATCTCGGCATCCAGCGCGAGGTGCATGGCGCGATCAGCCACCCGCCCGACGGCAACCCGCTCATTGGCCCCGCACCGGGGGTTCGCAACTACTGGTGCTGCTGCGGCACCCAGATCGGTATCGGCTGGGGGCCGGGGCTCAGCCGTGAACTGGCGCGCTGGATCGTGCATGGCGCCGCCGATATCTCGATGCGCGATTTCGACCCGCGCCGGTTCGGCGCCTATGCCACCAAGGACTGGCAGGTGATCAAGGCCAGGGAAGACTACTGCCTGCGCCACGAGATCCCGTTTCCCCATTTCAACCGCCTTGCCGGACGCCCGGTGAAACCCTCACCGCTTTATGACCGGCTCAAGGCCAAGGGCGCGGTATTTGAGGAAGTCTATGGCCACGAACGCCCACGCTGGTTCGCGCGCGGGATCGAGCAGCGCGACTACTACGGCTTCGGCCGCACCCCGGTGCATGACATGGTCGCGACCGAATGCGCCGCGGTACGCAGCGCCGCCGGGATCATGGATATCTCGGCCTTTACCAAGGTCGAGGTCTCGGGCCCGGACGCGGGCGCACTGCTCGACCGTCTCACCGCCAACCGCCTGCCGCAAAAGGTGGCGGGGATCGCGCTCACCCATATGCTGAACCGGCGGGGCAGAATCGAGCTGGAAACCACCGTGGTGAAGCTTGACGAGGATCGGTTCTATCTCGTTTGCGCCGCCTTCTTCGAACAGCGGCTGCTGGATCACCTGGACGCGCATCGCGGTGCGGCGGACATAACGGTACGCAATCTCTCGACCGACTGGGCCGCGCTGGCCCTGAACGGCCCGCGCGCTCGCGATATCCTGGCCGCCTGCACGGATGCCGACCTGTCGAACACGGGTTTCAAATGGCTGACCGCGCAGCAGATCACTGTCGCGGGCCACAGCCTCTGGGCCATGCGCATGTCTTATGCCGGTGAGCTCGGGTGGGAGTTGCACATCCCCCGCGACCATGCGCTTGCGGTCTATGACGCGCTCTGGGGGGCGGGCGAGGGTCATGGCCTGACCGACTATGGCAGTTTCGCGATGAACGCGCTGCGGATGGAGAAGGCGTTCAAGGGCGCGGGCGAGCTGACCAACGAGGTGACTCTGGCTGAGGCCGATGTGCTGCGCTTTGCCCGCACCGACAAGGAGTATCTGGGCCGGGACAAGACGCTGAACTCAAGCAACCTGCCCTGGGTCTGCGCCTATCTCGAGATCGCGCCCGATGGCCGGTTCGATGGCAATGGCGGCGAGGCTGTCTTGCTGGATGGCAAGGTGGTCGGCTCGACCGCCTCGGTCGTCTATGGGCACACGGTCGGCAAGATCCTCGCCTTTGCCTATGTCAAACCGCAGGTGAACGTGCCGGGAACCGAAGTCGAGGTGATCATTGCCGGAAGCCCCCGCAAGGGCCGCATCCTTGGCGCACCGGCCTATGATCCCGACAGCACAAAACCCCGCGCCGATGCAGTGACGGAGCCCGCGCAATGAGCGTGCCCGACACGATGCGCGCCATGGTCACCATGGGGCATGGCGAGTTGGACCGGATCGTCCTGCACGAGGCGTGGCCGGTGCCTTGGCCCGCGCCGGGCGAGGTGCTCATCCGCGTCGGCGCCTGTGGGCTGAACAATACCGATGTGAACACCCGCACGGGCTGGTATTCGAAAGCGGTGCAAGAGGCCACCACCGGCGGCGCCTATGATAGGGTCGATGCGCAGGACCCGACCTGGGGCGGCGCACCGATCACCTTTCCCCGCATTCAGGGCGCCGATGTCTGCGGGCGCATCGTTGCCGTGGGCGAGGGGGTCGGCGCCACCCGTATCGGCGAGCGGATCATCACCGACAATTGGCTGCGTGACCCGTCTGATCCGCAGAACAAGGACACGGCGGGCTATTTCGGGTCGGAACGCGATGGCGGCTTTGCCGAATATTGCACCATCCCCGCAGTCAACGCGCTGACCATCGACAGCCCGCTGTCGGACGCCGAACTGGCGACCTTTTCCTGCTCCTACTCCACCGCCGAAGGCATGCTGACCCGCGCGCAGGTAACCGGGGCGGATACGGTGCTGGTGCCCGGCGCCTCGGGCGGGGTCGGCGGCGCAGTGGTACAGCTGGCCCGGCGGAGGGGCGCCCGGGTGATCGCGCTGGCCTCCGAGGCGAAACATGCCGAGGTCGCGGCGCTGGGCGCCGACCGCGTCCTGCCCCGCGCGCCCGAAGATCTGCGGGCCGCACTGGGGGCCGAGAAGATTACCGTGGTGGCGGATGTGGTGGGCGGACCCTATTGGCCGATGCTGATCGACATCCTCGAACGGGGCGGGCGCTATACCTGCTCGGGTGCCATCGCGGGGCCTATGGTCACGTTCGACCTGCGTACCTTTTATCTGCGCGACCTGACTTTTACCGGCTCGACCGTGATCGACCCGCAGGTGATGGCGGACCTGATCCGCTACATCGAGGCGGGCGAGATCAGGCCCGCGCTGGCCGCGACCTATCCGCTGGACCAGCTGCGCGCGGCGCAGGCTTCGTTCATCGCCAAGCGACACACCGGCAACATCGTGGTGACCCCATGAAGATAACCCGCATCACCGTCTATCAGGTCGATCTCCCGCTGGAGCATCCCTATTGGTTGTCGGGTGGGCGGCTGAAGTTCGAGCTGCTCGACGCGACGCTCGTCAAGCTCGAGACCGACGCCGGGATCACCGGTTGGGGCGAGGGCACGCCATGGGGTCATACCTATGTGCCCGCGCATGGTCCGGGCATTCGCGCCGGGATCGAGACGATGGCGCCTTTCGTGCTGGGGCTTGACCCGCGCCGGCTGCTTGATGTGGAGCGCGCGATGGATATCGCGCTGCCGGGGCATCTCTATGCAAAATCCCCCATCGACATGGCGTGCTGGGACATTGCCGGGCTGGCCGCGGGCCTGCCCATCGCCGACCTGATGGGTGGCGGTAGCCGGACACCCCGGCCGATCGCCTCTTCGGTTGGCGCCAAAACGGTCGAGGAAACCCGCGCTGTCATCGATCGCTACCGCCAGCGCGGATATGTGGCGCATTCAGTCAAGATCGGCGGTGACGTGGAACGGGATATCGCGCGCATCCGCGATGTCGAGGATATCCGCAAACCCGGCGAGATCGTGCTCTACGACGTCAACCGGGGCTGGACCCGGCAACAGGCACTGCGCGTCATGCGGGCGACCGAGGACCTACACGTGATGTTCGAACAGCCCGGCGAGACGCTGGACGATATCGCCGCGATCCGCCCGCTGCATTCGGCGCCTGTCAGCGTGGATGAATGCCTTGTCACGCTGCAGGATGCTGCGCGTGTCGCCTGCGACGGGCTCGCAGAGGTATTCGGGATCAAGCTCAACCGTGTCGGCGGGCTGACCAAGGCGGCGCGGATGCGCGATATCGCGCTGGCGCATGGGATTGACATGTTCGTGATGGCCACCGGCGGCAGTGTTCTGGCCGATGCCGAGGCGCTGCACCTGGCCGCGACCATTCCGGACCATGCCTGCCACGCGGTCTGGGCCTGTCAGGACATGCTGACGGTGGACATTGCAGGGGGCAGGGGACCGCGCAATATCGACGGCCACCTGCATTTGCCCGAAACCCCCGGCCTTGGCGTGCATCCGGATGAGGACGCCCTTGGCGATCCGGTGGCGGTCTATTCATGAAAATCGCACGCCTCAACCTCTGGCATGTGCCGCTGACCAGCCACACGGCCTATTACATGGCCGATGGCAAGACCTGCGACACCGTCGAAACCGTGGTGATCGCGGTTCAGACGGATACCGGGATAACCGGCTGGGGCGAGGTCTGCCCGATCCCGCATTACCTGCCCGCTTATGCGCGCGGCGTCGCCCCGGCCTTGCAAGAGCTGGCCACGGTGATCCTGGGCGCCGATCCGGTCGGGGTCGGCGCGCTGATGGCGCAGGCGGATGCGGTTCTGCCCGGTCATCCCTATGCCAAATCGGCGCTGGATATCGCGCTGTGGGACATCACCGGGCAGGTCGCGGGCCTGCCGCTTCATGCGCTGCTGGGCGGGCGGCGGGCGGCGGATATGCCGCTCTATCACTCCATCACTTGTGTCGCGCCCGACGAAATGGCCAGTATCGCCCGCGAGGCGCAGGCGCAGGGGATCACACAGTTCCAGGTCAAGCTGGGCGCCTCGGGCGACTGGCAGACCGATGTTGAGCGGCTAGCAAAGGTGCGCGCGGCGGTCGGGCCGGGGCCGCTGGTCTATGGGGACTGGAATTGCGGCGCGACCTCGCTGGAGGCGATCCGGGTGGGTAAGGCCGTGGCGCAACTCGATATCATGCTGGAACAGCCCTGCGCGACACTGGAGGATTGCGCCCGTGTCCAGCACGCCACCGGTCTTCCGATGAAGATGGACGAGCTGGCCCATGACACCGCCTCGCTGCTGGCAGCGCACCGGCTGGGCATCATGGATGCGGTGGCGCTGAAACTGTCGAAATTCGGCGGGCTTTCGGCGACCCGCCGGGCGCGGGATCTGTGCCTGCACCTTGGGGCGAGAATGTGCATCGAGGACACCTGGGGCAGTGACATCACCACTGCCGCGCTGCTCCACCTGGGGGCGGCGACCGAACCGGGGCGGGTGCTGAATGTCTGTGATCTGTCGGGCTATGTCGCTCCTCGCCTTGCCCCGGATGCGCCGGTGCGCGCAAATGGCCGCATCGCCCCGCCCGAAGGCGCGGGCCTTGGCATCACCGTCGACCGGGGCGCATTGGGCGCACCCGACCTGATACTGGATTGACCACATGACCCAGACCGATCCCGCCTTTCAAAACCTTCTGGCCGAGTTTCAAGCGCTTCATGCGCGCGAACCCGCTCTGGCCGGTTTCGTCGACCTTCCCGACAGCCTGACGCCACAACCGGTCACGCCCGTCCGCATCCCGCCCGCAGCCCTGATGGAGAGTGACCCGGACCTGACGACCACAGCCTATGCCGCCATCCGCGATGCCTTCATCGCCGCGGGCGCCGTGGCCCAGTGGCGCCTGACCTATCAGGGCTCGCGTCTCGGGGCCGATTTCATGGACCGGTTCGCCTGCTACTGCCTGATCGGCGAGGGCGGGCCCTTTGCCAGCGACAGCCTTGCGGCCTATGTGGTCTATATGCCGGCGGGGCTATACTATCCGTTTCACCAGCACCCGGCCGAAGAGATCTATTTCATCCTGGCAGGCGAGGCCGAGTTCCTGATGGAGGGGCATCCGCCCCGGCGTCTGAGGCCGGGCGACCATGTGTTCCACCCCTCGGGGCGTGCTCATGCCACGCGCACATATGACCGCCCGTTCATGGCGCTGGTCCTGTGGCGCGGCGATCTGGAAACCGCGCCGGTGCTGACCTATCCGGAGGGAGAGATATGATCCGACTGAACAGCCAGGCCGATTGGGTCGAACGCGCCCGCGCGGTGCTGCCCGCCGCGGGCTTTGGCAATTTCGACCCCGCCGTTGTGATCGCGCGCGGGCAGGGCGCGCGGGTCTGGGATCAGGACGGGCGCGAATATGTGGACTATCTGATCGGCTCGGGTCCCATGCTCTTGGGCCATGGCGATCCCGAGGTGATGGAGGCGGTGCTGGAACAGCTTCCGCTGGGCATGACCTTTTTCGCCAACAACACCAAGGGGATAGAGCTTGCCGAGGCGATCGTTCAGGCGGTGTCCTGTTGCGAGCAGGTGCGCTTTGTCACCTCGGGGGGCGAGGCGGACATGTACGCGATCCGGCTGGCGCGCGCTTTTACCGGCAAGTCCCGGATCGTGAAATTCGAGGGCGGCTATCACGGCATGTCTGCCGAGGCACAGATGAGCCTTGCCCCCGCCCGTTCGGTCAACTTTCCGACCCCGCTGCCCGATAGCGCCGGCATCCCGCAGGGGGTGGCCGATCAGGTGCTGGTGGCCCCTTTCAACGATCTCGAGGCGGTGGCCTCGCTTCTGGCCGAGCATGACGACATCGCCGCGATCATCGCCGAGCCGCTGCAACGGATCATCCCGCCCCGGCCCGGCTTCCTTCAGGGCCTGCGCGACCTCTGCGACCGTCATGGAGTGCTGTTGATCTTTGACGAGATCGTCACCGGCTTTCGCCTCGCCTATGGCGGCGCGCAGGAACATTATGGCGTGACTCCCGATATCGTCACTCTGGGCAAGGTGATCGGCGGCGGCTTCCCGCTTGCGGCGCTGGGCGCCTCGGCCCGGATCATGGTGCATTTCGACAAGGGGGCGGTGGGGGCCGAACGCTGGCTGATGCAGCTGGGCACCCTGTCGGGCAATCCGGTGGCGGCGGCGGCGGGGCTCAAGACGCTCGAGATCCTGCGCCGTCCGGGTCAGTATGCGCGCCTGCGCGATCTGGGTGAACGTTTGATGGCGATGCACGAGCGGGCACTGAACGCACAGGGCATTGCGCACCGGTTGTCGGGCGACGCCACCCTGTTCGACGTCTATTTCACCGAGGCCGCCTGCACAGATTACCGTACTGCCCGCCATGCCGAGCCCGAGCGGGCGCAGGTCTGGAACGCGGTGCTGCGGGCCGAGGGCGTGTTCAAGTCTCCGGGCAAGCTCTATCCCTCGCTGGCGCTGGGCGAGGAGGAGTTGGAGCGGACCGAAGCGGCGCTAATCCGTGCGGCGGCGGCGGTTGCGGCGGTCAAGGAATAGGCAACAGGTATCACCCGGCCATGGGGACTTGTGCCACGGGCGCAAAGACCTAAGCTGGAGCGATGGATCCTGTTGCGGACCTCAATCACTGGATGATGACCCGGGGTCGCTGTTCTGACGATCCTGTCGAGGTGGTGTCGCGGTATTGCGCGACACTGGTGGACGCCGGCGTGCCGCTCTGGCGGGTGAATATCGGCCAGCGGTTTGCCAACCCCTTGCTGATCGCGTGGGGCATCGTCTGGACGCCCGATGGCACCGAAACCTATGATGTCACCCATGCGCGCATGCTGACCGACGACTATATCGGCAGCGCCTTTGAATACATCCTGACCCATCAGAAACCGCTGCACAAAAGCCTTCGCGGTCTTGATCGCGACAAGGACCATGTTTCCTATCTCGAATTCGCCGAGGCGGGAGGCACCGATTATTACGCGACGCTGCTGCAATATGGCGACGGATCGCTGCACGGCTGCACCTTTGCCACCCGCGACAGCGGCGGGTTCCGCCCGGAACATCTGGCAATGATCGAGGCGTCGAAACCGGGCCTGTCCTCGGCGCTGGAGCCGATGACGATGCGCAAGTCCACCCAAAGCCTGCTGCGCACCTATCTTGGCGACGGGCCCTCGCAGGAGGTCTGGAACGGGACCGTCAGGCGAGGTGAACGCAAGACGCTGGAAGCGGTGGTCATGTTCACCGATCTGC
This sequence comes from Ruegeria sp. YKSD163, assembly GCF_059612905.1. NCBI lineage: Bacteria > Pseudomonadati > Pseudomonadota > Alphaproteobacteria > Rhodobacterales > Roseobacteraceae > Ruegeria > Ruegeria sp. YKSD163. The sequence continues at coordinate 549,078 of NZ_JBXWRM010000001.1, read as the reverse complement.
GCGGCTTTACCGCCTTTTCCGAAACTGCGGGCGAGGACGCGGTCTTTGACGCGCTGGACGGGTATTTCGAACTAGTGGTTCAGTCGGTGGAAACCTTGGGCGGTGATGTGCTCAAATTCATGGGGGACGGTATCTTGTCGGTCTTTGCGATTTCCACGCCGGAAGAGCGAAACGGAAAGTGTCGGCAAGCTACCCGCGCGGCGCAGGAGGTTCTCAAGGGGCTGGCGGTCTTGAACGATGCGCGCAGGAAGGCGAACCAGTCACCGCTGAACATCGGCATTGGCATGAATGTGGGCCGGGTCAGCTATGGCAATATCGGCAGTCCCGGCAGGCTCGACTTTACGGTGCTGGGACCTGCGGTGAACGTGGCAAGCCGGATCGAGGGATTGACCAAGACGCTTGGCGACCGGGTGCTGGCAACCGCCGGCGTGGCCCTGTCGTCGCCCGGTATGTTCGCGTCGCGCGGCAATCATCGGATCCGCGGACTCAGCCACGAAATAGAGGTGTTCGGCATGAAAGAGGTGGTAGGCTGAAACCCCGGAATGCGCGTCTGGTCTGGCCGCGGTTCCGGATCGGTCGAACCCTCAGAACTCGGCAGTGGCGCGCATGGCCAGCGCCCCGTCCGCGCGCCGGGCCCAGAGTGTCAGGCCGTCGCCCTCGGCCCGGCCCTGAATGTCAAAGGGGGCAAGGCCGGCAATCGGCGCCAGCCCCCGGAACGAGAAGGCGCGCAGGGGCCGCCCGGCCTGCGCGCTGGCCAGATCGGCCAGCAGGGTGGCGGTCAGCGGGCCGTGAAACACCAGCCCGTCATAGCCTTCGACCGTGCGGGCATAGTCGACATCGTAATGGATCCGGTGCCCGTTGAAGGTGAGCGCGGAATAGCGAAACAGCATCACCTCGGTCGGTGCGATTCGGCGCGAGAACTCGGCACCATCGGGCGCGGGGGCGGGCGTGGGCGCAGGGGCGTCCGGCGCCGGATCCTCGCGATAGACGATGTCATGCTCCTCGATCAGGGCGGGCGCGTCGTCCTGGAACAGCTCGTGCCGGACGGTGACAAAGCAGAGCTTACCGCTGCGCCCCTCCTTCTCGGTGACCGAGGCGATGGTCGAGCGTTTGCTGGCGGCCCGCCCCAGGATCAGAGGGCGGTCAAAGTGGAACCGGCCGCCCGCCCACATCCGGCGCGGCAGCGAAACGGGCGGCAGGAAGCCGCCCTTTTTCGGATGCGCGTCACGGCCCAGCTCGCTGGCGCGGCGCGCCTCGAGGAAATAGAGCCAGTGCCAGAGCGGCGGCAGCGCGTCGCCCTCGGCCAGGTCCGGCTCGCGGTCGAGCGTGGCCTGAAGAAAACGCGCGGGTTGGGCGCGCAGCGTGTCCTCGGCGCGTGTCTGCCGGCCCAGCCAGTCTTGCAGATTGCTCTCGGTCATCGCCGGGGTCCTTTCCGTCAACGTTTCAACCCGCCTCCTGCCGCAGAAATGTGGCGATATCGGCGGCCTGTGGCCAGCGCAGCAAGACGTGATACTGCGACACAGGGCGCCCGGTGATCTCGTGCCATTTCGCCGCAAGCCGGTCGGGCGGCATCGGGTTCTGTGGTGCGCCCAGCGGATAGGCGCAACTGGCGCTCAGTTCAAGGCCGTCGGAAAGTGTGACGTGCAGGCGATCGGGCTGCTCGGGATCAAAGTTCAGCGAGCGGTCACGCACCGGCTCGGCGCGCAATTCGGTCAGCGCGATCAGACGGCGGATCTCGGGCTCGGTCCAGAATTCGGCGGTGCCATCGGCCAGCGTCAGCCCGCCAGAAACCAGCATCCGCGCAACCGAGGCGGGGGCGGAAAACAGCGCCTCGGCCTGGTTGCGGGGCTGGTGAAAGGGCAGGATCGCGTGGTGGAAATCGGGCAGGCTGGCCCGGATCGCGACGATACCGGCGGTCTCGCCGTTCAGGCGGGTGCGGATTTCGGCCGCTGCCGTCATCAGCCGGTGGGTATAGCCGCAGGATGGCCAGGGCTTGAAGGCCAGCCCGTATTGCAACAGGCCCCAGGGCGAGCCCAACTGATCGGGGATCGCGGCCAGCCGCGCCGGATCATGCGGCGCCAGCAACCCGACAAAGCCGCGCCTGTCATCCAGCACATGCGGTTGCGCGGTGGCACCCGCCCGGGCCAGCAGCGCCGCCTCGACCCCGGTGCGCGCGGCGAACCCGGCCTGAAGTGGTTTGGCGGTGCTGCCGAATTGCGCGGTATAGCCCATCGCCTGCGAGACCGAGAGCGCCAGCGCATGTTCCGCCTGATCCGCGCTCAGCCCCAGCAGCCGTGCCACCGCCGCTGCCGCGCCGATGGCGCCCAGCGTCGCAGTGGCGTGAAAGCCGCGTTTGTAATGGTCGAGCGTGATCGCCTCACCCAGCCGCATGATCACTTCGATCCCGACCGCATAGGCCGCCAGCAACTCGGCGCCGCTGACGGGGCGCAGATGCGCCGCTGCCAGCAGCGCTGGGAACAGGACAACGGTGGGATGGGTGTTGCCCGGTTCCTCCCAGTCGTCCATGTCCCAGGCATGACCGGCGACCGCGTTCACAAGCGCCGCCGTCGGGGCGGGCAGGGTCAGCGCCGTGCCCAGAACCGGTACCGGGCCGTTGCCCAACGGTGCCAGCGCGGCGCGGCTGCGGCTTGCCGCAGGGCTGTCGGCCCCGGCAAGGATACAGGCGATGCAATCGAGAATGGCGGGGGCGGCGACCGCCTCGACCGCCGGGTCGGGCCGGGCAGTCACGACAAAGCGGGCCAGATGAGAGGCCGTGTTCATGGCGCGCCCACGATGTTTTCCAGCGTGCCGACACCGCCGACAGTAACGGCCACCCGGTCGCCCAGGCGCAGAAAGGCGGGCGGTGTGCGGCTGCCTCCGGTGCCGTCTGGCGAGCCGGTGGCGATGATGTCGCCTGTCTCCAGCGGCTGGATATGCGAGATATAGGCGATCAGCTCAGCCAGACCAAAGATCATCCCGGCGCCGCTATCGGACTGCATCAGGGTGCCATTCACCCGCGTTTGCAATGACATCCCGGCAATATCGCCTGCCTCGTCAACGGTGGTGATCCACGGCCCCCAACTGCCCGAGGTGTGGAAATTTTTGCCTGCATGGACCGAGTGTTTCATCCAGCCCCGGACCGAACCTTCGTTCATCGCCGAATAGCCCAGCACATGGCCCAGTGCGGCCTCGGGCGCGATATGGCGACCGGGCCGACCGATCACCGCAACGATCTCACCTTCGAAATCAAAGCTTTCGGCTGCGGCACCTTGCGGCATTTCTAGCGGGGCGCCATGGCCCACCAGCGTTTGTGGATGGCGCGAGAACAGCACCACATGGCCCGGATCGGGCGGCGGCACCCCATCGACCGGATAGGGTTTGCGATAGTTCATGCCGGCGCAGATGATCTTGCCCGGCTCGGGGATCGGCGGCAGCCAGACGAGACCCTCCAGCGACAGCGCCGCGCCGCATTGGCCCGGCAGATCGGCCACCGGGTGGGTGCGCAGATAGTCGCGCAGGGTGGGGCAGGTGGCGCACAGCGCGGGCAGGGCGGGATGCGCACCCGCATCGGTGATCACCCCATAACCGGGTGCGCCGTCAACAAGGAACGATGCAAGTCTCATGTCCGGTCTCCCCCAAATGTCGCTTCGCGTGCGCGGATCACCGCGCAGAGTGTATCGTTATAGGGGGTCGCGATCCCCACCTCAGCGCCCAGCGGCGGGATGGCGCCATTGATCGCCTCAAGCTCGGAGCGCCGCCCCGCCTCGTGATCCTGCAACATCGAGGGTTTGGCCGTGCCCACCCGCTCGGCAAAGGCGGTGACATAGGCAACCGGGTCGTCAAAGGAGAACGCCACCCCGCGCGCGCGGCCGACCGCATATGCCTCGGCCATGCAGCCCAGTGCCACCGCCCAGCGTTTGGGATCGGCGCGCAGATCGGCAACGGTACAACCAAAGGCGGTGCAGGGGGCCGACAGCGTGACATTGCACAACAGCTTTTCCCAGATCAGCCGGTCGATATCGGCAAAGGTCTCGACCTCGAACCCGCCACTGCGCCAGATCCCGGCCACCTGTTCCAGGCGCGGATCGTCGCCGCCGGTCATGGCGCCCAGCCGGATCAGCTTCATCGCTGTGTGCCGCACATGGGCCGGCCCGACCATGGCGGCGCCGAACCCCTCGGCCACGCCCAGCAGCACCCGGTCGGCGGGCAGGTGGCGGGCGATGCGTTCGCCCGCGCCCAGACCGTTCTGGATCGTCAGCACCAGCGCATGTTCCGGCATCGTGGCCGCGATGGCCCGCGCCGCCGGTTCGACGCCCGCCGCCTTGGTCGCCAGGATATAGAGGTCGCAGGGGTCGGCCGGTGACAGGTGCTCCACCGCCTTGACCTGGCGGGACAGGAGCGTTCCCGATGGCCCGTCCACACGCAGGCCCCCGGCATTGATCGCCGCCACATGCGCGGCCCACATGTCCACGGCCCGCACCTGATGCCCGGCTTCGGCCAGGCGGGCGGCATAGATCGACCCCATGGCGCCGCAGCCCACGATTGCGATTTTCATGAGGAAGGCTCCTTTTCAACCGGTAGTCCGAACTGATGGGCCAGATCGGCGCGCAGGTCGGGTGGCAGGTGGTTGGGCCAATGGCGACCCAGCAGCGTGGCGGCACGGGAAGCAGCACGCGCACCCATGTCGGCGCGCGCGCCCAGGGCCCAGTCGCCAAGTTGCGCGCGGTCTGCGATCTCGGGGTAGAGGAAGTCGCTGCGCATCCGGGCATAGGTCTCGGGACGGCCCAGAAAATGGCCTTCGCCGCGCACCACCTCGGCAATCGCCTCCAGCGCCAGTGTCTGGGACGTGATTTCAGGCGAGATATTGGCGCGCAGGATCGCGCCCAGCATGTCATTGTCGGCCACCATGGCGCCGAAATGTACCGCCATCAGCCCGGCCTGACTGCCCGCCGCCTGGGTGATCAGATTGGCCCCGGCCTGAAGCGCGGTGTTGATGGTCAGCGCCTTTTCGTAACCGGACTGGAAATCGGGCAGCTTGCTGTCGGTGGCGCCCGCGATCACCGAACAGGGCAGGTCCCAGAACCGCAGCACCTGCACCGCCAGCCCGGTGGCCATCGCCTGTTCGCCCGCACCGCCCGCCAGCCCGCCGCTGCGCAGGTCGGTGATCATCGGGCGCGGTCCCGCGATGCGCGGCGCGTTCGGGTCGAGCGCATGGACAAAGGCCAGCCCCGCCAGCGTCTCGGCCAGGGTCTGCGCCACCGATCCCGCCAGCGTCACCGGGCTCGACGCGCCCAGCTGGCCGAACACGTTGCAATGCACCGGGATGCCCGCGCGGACCGCCTCGGCCATCACCTCGGCGCTTTCGGCGTGAAACCTGAGCGGGGGCACCGCGTGGTTGATGTTGAGCGACAGGAAGGGCCGGGCGCGGAACGCCGCCTCGCCGCCCGCAATCCGGTGGCAGAGCGCGGCAAGCGGCGCCACATGGCCCGGTTCGGTTGCCTGCACCATCACGTGTTTGGCGGTACCCGCCAGCGCGGCGGCGGCGGTGGCCAGGTCGAAGCGCAGCGGATCGGCCACGTCACCCGCCACCAGCGAGCGGGCGAAGAACTGCACATGATCCAGCGCATCGGCCAGCCGGGCGGCATCGAAGAGATCGGCAAGTCTGGAAGGACGGTAGTCGCCGCTCTCTGCGTCCATCACATTGGGCGCGGCGCCCCCGGTGCCGGCATAGGCGCGGGTGCCGCCCACGCTCAGGTCATGGGTCGGGTCCTGACCGGCCAGCAGCACCCGGCGCGGCATTTCGGCCAGCGTCGCCTCGATCAGGGCGCGCGGGTAGAGAAGGCGGCCCTGATCCAGGCGACCCCCTGCCGCAAGGATGGCATCGCAGACGACCGGCGGGGCCTCAGCCATGCCGATTGTGGTGAGGATGATGATCGCCGCCTCGGCCAGTTGCGTGACCGCCTCGGCCGGGACCGGGTGCCAACTGCCACCATGGGCGGCGGTCGCGGGTCGCTCTATGGGACTGGTCTCGGGGGTGGCTCTGCGTTTGCGTCTACTCATGTCGCGGATACTTCCAGCCTGTCGGCCAATGTCTCGATCTGTCTCCAGGTGTCGCGCGGGACCGACACGACGCCGCCCGAGGCCGCCCGGTGCGCGCGTTCGCGCTCGCCCGGGATCTCGACACCGGAACTGCCCGGCGCGGGCGGGCAGCGGCGCAGCTCGTCCAGCACCTCTTCGGCGGCGGCGGCCATGGCGGGGGCATCTCGGAACCGCTCTGCCGAGAGCGCGATCAGCAGCCAGTTGCATTCGGTGGTCGAGGGGCCCAGCAGCGCCTCGCCCACCAGCTCGCCCAGCAGGGCAAGGCCAAAACCCTTGTGCCCGCCCGCCGGCAGGATGGCGCCCCCGGCAAAGTAATCCTCGGGGTTGCGGGTGGGGTGGCCTGCGGCGTCGATCACGCAGCCCTCGGGCAGCAACGCCCCGGCCGAGCGCGCCGCATAGATCCAGCCGCCCGCAATCATCGAGGTGGCGAAATCCAGCACCACCGGCCCCCGGCCGCCACCGGGAATGCCGATGCACCAGGGGTTGGTGGGCAGCATGGCGCGGGCGCCGCCATGGGGCGCCACCTGCCGCCAAGTCTGGCGATTGCCGCCGCCCAGGCAAATGGTCAGGCACCCGGCCTCGGCCGCCGCCTCGGCAAAGGCGCCGTGCCGCCCGGTATGGCCCACGTGACGGATCGACAGCGCCGACAGACCCCGCGCGCGCGCCTCGTCACAGCAGGTATCATAGGCCAGCCGCAGGGCGGGGATGCCGATCCCGCCATCTGCCTCGACCCGAGTCGGGCCGCCTGCGTCGTCGCGCACCACCCGTGGGCGGCCCGAGGGCGTCAGATAGCCGCTTTCGACCTGGGCGGCATATTCCAGCACCCGCATCACCCCGTGGCTTTCCACTCCCGACATGCTGGCATCGACCAGATGCGCGGCCACCTCATCGGCGATGTCGGGATCAAACCCCAGAGCCTGGAAAATCGCGTCGAGCCTGGATTGCACCTCTGTCGCGGGCAAGCGAGTGCGACCGCTGGCAAGGGTCAGCTTGCTGTTGGGGTCCTGCATTGCTTGCGTCCTTGACAAGGCATCCACGGGCACGGCTCATCCGTCCTGCGGTGAAGCGTAACGGGATGCAATCAACTAAAAAATAGGTTAAAGGGGAAGCTTGATATTTCTTTGAATGAACGATGATGACGCGCCCCAGCTTGCCCCTGCACCAAATCCAGGCCTTTGACGCGGCGGCCCGGCATCTGAGCTTTACCCGTGCTGCGCGCGAGCTCAACGTGCTGGGCCCGGCAGTGGGCCGGCAGGTGGCACAGCTTGAGGCCGATCTGGGCGTGACCCTGTTCCAACGGACCAAGCCGCGCCTGACCCTGACCGTCGAAGGCGCGTTGCTGGCGCGGGCGGTCTCGGCGGGGTTCGAAGCGCTGCACGAAGGGCTGGACCGTGTGCGAGAGCATGACGGGCAAGCCGCCTTGGTGGTTAACGCCGCGATGGGCTTTACCAGCTATTACCTGTTGCCCCGGATGGGAGCATTCCAATCGCGCCACCCCGAGATCGCGCTTCAGGTCGTAACCCGCGACCAGAACCCCGATTACGACCCCGCAACCTGTGACCTGCTAGTGACCTTTGGCACGGCGGGGCTGGCGGGAATGGTATCGCAGCGTGTGATCCCGGAACGGTTGGTTGCGGTCTGTGCGCCCGCTGTACTGGGCGGGCGCGGTCCGCTCAGCCGGGCCGAGCTGGCGGCTGAACGGCTCTTGCATCTGAGCGCTGAGTCCCATTTCGACGACTGGCAACGGTTTTTCGAGGGCAGCGGCGTGACACCACCCAGCCCGCCCCGGCACGATCGGTTTCACAGCTTCATGGTGCATAACCGGGCGGTGCATAACGGCATGGGAATTGGGTTGAGCTGGCGACCCTTTATGGATGACCAGCTGGAAAGTGGCGCGCTCGTTCTGGCGTCGTGCCATGAATGTCGCACCGGGCGAGGCTATTATTGCAACATCACCCCGCGCGGCGCCGGGAAACCCGCTGCGCGTGTATTTCTGGACTGGCTTTGCGGACAGGATGCGGAGGGACAGAACCTCTGCGGCTGACACAGATCGCCCCGCATCGCGGCACGACCAGCATCGCCTCGGTCAAGAAGGGCGTTGGGATGGCGGTGCTGCCTTGCCCGATCCGATCTGGTCCGGGATGGGGTCCGACCCTGAGCGGGTCAGACCCTGTCGTTTACACTCAGGCCGCCTTGCGTGCCGCGCCGCTGCCACGACCGCCGCGTCGACGGCGGTTGCCATTGCCGCCGCCGGGCTTGCCGGCAGCGCCGCCGGGCCCCTTGCGGGCCGCCGGTTTGGCCGGATCTTCGATCGGCTGCCAGGGACGCCCCGAGGCGATCGGGATCGCGCTCTTCATCACCTTCTGGATGGCGGCCAGTTCCTCCATCTCGTCAGGGGCGCAGAAGGCCACCGCGGCGCCGTCCTTGCCCGCCCGCGCGGTGCGGCCGATCCGGTGCACATAGGCATCGGGTACATTGGGCAATTCGTAGTTGTAGACATGTTTCACGTCGGGGATGTCGAGCCCGCGCGCGGCCACATCGGTGGCCACCAGCACCCGTACATCGGCCGATTTGAAGGCGGCGATGGCGCGGTCGCGCTGGCCCTGGCTTTTGTTGCCATGCACGGCGGCAGTGGCGAAACCGGCCTTTTCCAGCGTCTTGGCCAGCTTCTCGCAGCCCCATTTGGTGCGCCCGAACACGATGGCGCGCTCGTCGCGGTGGCTGTCCAGAAGCTCGATCAGCAGATCGGTCTTGGCGGCCTTGGCGATGAAATGCACCACTTGCGTGACCTTGTCGGCGGCCTTGCCCGGGGGCGAGACCTCGATCCGGCGCGGGCTGTTGAGATAGCTCTGGGCGATCTCGTTCATCAGCTTGGGCATGGTGGCCGAGAACAGCATGGTCTGGCGCTCTTTCGGCAGCACCGCCGCGATCTTGCGCAGCGAGTGGATGAAGCCGAGGTCGAGCATCTGGTCGGCCTCGTCCAGCACCAGGAAGGAACAGCTGCCCAGATCGACGGCGCGGCGTTCCATCAGGTCCATCAGGCGGCCCGGGGTGGCGACCAGTATGTCGATGCCGCGTTCCAGCCGCTTGATCTGCGGGTTGATGGACACGCCGCCCACCACGATCGCCACCTTGAGCGGGGTATCCTCGGTCAGCGCCTTGAGCGTTTCGGCGATCTGTTGCGCCAGTTCGCGGGTGGGGGCCAGCACCAGCCCGCGCACGGTCCCGCGCGCCGGTTTGCGGCCAACCCGGCTGAGCAGGGTGATCAGCGGCACGCCAAAGGCGGCGGTCTTGCCGGTGCCGGTCTGGGCCAGGCCCATCACGTCATGGCCGTTCAGCGCCTCGGGGATGGCACGCGCCTGAATCGGGGTCGGTTCGGTGATGCCCATAGCGGTCAGCCGGCTCACCAGGGCATCATCGAGCCCCATCATGTCAAAATCGCTCACAAAAATCCTTTCGCGCCGCACCCCAAATGGCACGGCGTCACGAGCGGGTCCGCGGAGCCTCGGATCCGGCAGCCTCATGCCCCGGATCGGTCCAGCGGTTTGCCCCATGCGTGAATGTGGGAACGGTTGCGCCTGTCCTGTTGCGGCCCTTCCTTTGTGGGCCGGGCGGGTTTTCCCCGCACGTCTTATCTGGTCTGCTCACGCGGCAGAGGACAATGGCGTTAGCGCCCATGTGGCGCCTTGGCGGGTAAAAGTCAACCTTTGCCTGCCAATCGCCGCTGGCCCTGTGGCGCATCAGCATGTAAACGGGATTCCCGAATGCCGAGACAGGATGCGCCCATGTCCCAACCGATCATCGCCCGTTGCGAGGCCAAGGGCCTGCGCATGACCGGCCAGCGCCGGGTCATCGCCCGGGTTCTGGAGGACAGCGACGATCATCCCGATGTCGAGGAGCTGTATGCGCGCGCCTCGAAGATGGATTCGGCGATCTCGATCGCCACGGTCTACCGGACGGTGAAACTGTTCGAGGAGGCGGGGATACTCGACCGGCTGGAATTCGGCGACGGGCGGGCGCGATACGAGGATGCCGAGCGCGACCATCACGACCACCTGATCGACATGAATTCCGGCGAGGTGATCGAGTTCTGCGACCCCGAGATCGAGGCGCTGCAGGAACGGATCGCCGAGAAGCTGGGCTATCGTCTCAAAGGGCACAAGCTTGAGCTGTACGGGGTGCCGATCCGCAAGGGCTAGGCATTTCGGGGACGCTGCTGTGGGGCGCTGCCCCCAGCCTACAAAATTCGTCGAATTTTGTAGGCTTCCCCCGGAGTATTTTCGGCGAAATGAAGGGGAGGGGCGTCAGTCTGCGGGCCTTGCCCGGACCTGACGCATGGCGCCGCCAGTGCCGGTCACCCGCAGGTTTTCGCCATTGTCGAGCAGTTCCACGTCAGCCTTTTCGAGCTTGCCTGTCCAGCCATGTTTGCTGCGCGCAAGCGCTGTGGTCTCGGGCGCGTTGCTGAGACGGTCCCAGACCAGTTCGGTGCAGTCGCCATTGACCGCGAAATTACCGTAGATGCCATGTTCCCTGAATTCATAAGTGCCGCCTGCCCAAGGGCAGGCGCCTGCGGTTGTGGCGGTCACGAGGCAGAGGGCGGCGGATGCAAAGAGGCGGGTCATGTCATGTCCAATCGAGAGGGCTGATGTCGGATATCGCCAAGCATAGCGCGGATTGGGCTTTGTTGACAGGAAAAGGGCGGAGCCCGAACGCTTTGCCATCACCCGGCGCGATGGGGGGCTCCACGTCTTTTGATCGGTGGCGCCGCGTTTACGCTTGCCGCGGCACCGAACATACGCTTTGGCTGAAAGTGGACCCGGCCCCTTGCGGCCAGCGAGAGGCTTTGACCCATGAACAACGTACACGGCATCCTGCTGGTTGTCGCCGCGATGGCGGCCTTTTCGATCGAGGACATGTTTATCAAGAAACTGTCCGTCACGGTACCAATCGGGCAGATCCTGCTGGTGTTGGGGGTGTTCTGTTCGGCCACCTTCCTGACCATGGCAGTCGCCACGCGCAAGCGGGTGTTCAGCCGCGCCGCCTGGTCGCCCTTGTTGCTGATCCGCGCCGCGACCGAGGCGGTGAGCGCGCTGACCTTTGCCACGGCTCTGTCACTGGTCGACCTGTCCACCGTTGCGGCCGTGTTCCAGGCGATGCCGCTGGTGGTGACGATGGGGGCGGCGCTGTTTCTGGGTGAACAGGTGGGCTGGCGCCGCTGGAGCGCCATCACGGTCGGCTTTGTCGGTGTCCTGATGATCATCCGCCCCGGCATGGCCGGGTTCCAGCCTGCGCAGCTTCTTGTCGTGGCCTCGGTCATCAGCGTGGCGGCGCGCGATCTGATCACCCGGCGGATCGACGCGCATGTGGCCTCGGCGGTGGTGTCGTTCCAGGCCTATCTGGCGTTGATCCTTGGCGGGGGCGGGATACTGTTGGTCTCGGGGACCGCGCTGGTTCCGGTCGAGCCGGGCCATTGGGTCCCCTATGCGGGCGCGATCCTGTTCGGGGTTCTGGGCTATTACGGCATCGTCACCGCGATGCGCGTGGGCGAGGCCTCGGTCGTGACGCCGTTCCGCTATACTCGGCTCTTGTTCTCGCTGCTTGCCGGGGTGCTGGTGTTTGGCGAGCGGCCTGATTGGCCCACTCTGGCGGGCGGCGCGCTTATCATCGGCTCGGGGCTTTACACCTTTCTGCGCGAACGGCGGCTGGCGCGGGAACTGGCCTTTGCAATGGGTTGAGCGGTCGCGGTGGATTGTTGGCGCAAACAGCGATTTGTTAGCCCTAACTGCGCGTTTTTGCGCGTGTTAGCGATAGCAGGTGAGGTTTACTTTCGCCCCGCGGCTGTTATGAGAGCGGCAATCCAATTGCAGAGTCGGGGACCGATTTCATGAGCACCATCATCGACATTCACGCGCGCGAGATTCTGGACAGCCGGGGCAATCCGACCGTCGAGGTCGACGTGGTTCTGGAAGACGGCACCATGGGCCGCGCCGCCGTGCCCTCGGGGGCGTCGACCGGTGCCTATGAGGCGGTCGAACGCCGCGATGGCGACAAAAATCGCTACATGGGCAAGGGCGTGCTGGAGGCGGTGGCCGCCGTCAACGGCGAGATCGCCGAGGAACTGGTTGGCTTTGACGCCACCGAGCAGGTGGCCATCGACGCGGCGATGATCGAACTGGACGGGACCGAGAACAAAGGCCGGCTGGGCGCCAACGCCATCCTGGGCGTGTCGCTGGCCGTGGCCAAGGCGGCGGCGGATTTCACCACGCAGCCGCTCTATCGCTATGTCGGGGGCACTTCGGCCCGGGTGCTGCCGGTGCCGATGATGAATATCATCAATGGCGGCGAGCATGCCGACAACCCGATCGACATCCAGGAATTCATGATCATGCCGGTGGCGGCGGAGAATATCCGCGACGCGGTGCGCATGGGAGCCGAGGTGTTCCACACGCTGAAGAAGGAACTGTCGGCGGCGGGTCTGGCGACTGGTGTGGGCGACGAGGGCGGGTTTGCCCCGAACCTGTCGAGCACTCGGGACGCGCTGGATTTCATCCTGAAAGCCATCGAGAAGGCAGGCTACAAGCCGGGTGACGATATTCACCTCGCGCTGGATTGCGCGGCCACCGAATACTTCAAGGATGGGAAATATGTCTTTGCTGGCGAAGGGAAAACCCTTTCAAGCGAAGAGAATGTCGACTATTTGGCGGCATTGGTTGCCGACTATCCGATCATCTCGATCGAGGATGGCATGGCCGAGGATGACTGGGCGGGCTGGAAGGCGCTGACCGACCGTCTGGGTGGCAAGGTGCAACTGGTAGGCGACGATCTGTTCGTGACCAACCCGGCGCGTCTGGCCGAGGGGATCGCCAAGGGCTGTGCCAACTCGATGCTGGTGAAGGTGAACCAGATCGGATCATTGACCGAGACGCTGCGGGCCGTCGATATGGCGCACCGCGCGCGGTACACCAACGTGATGAGCCACCGGTCGGGGGAGACCGAGGATGCCACCATCGCCGATCTGGCTGTGGCGACCAATTGCGGTCAGATCAAGACCGGCTCGCTGGCGCGTTCGGACCGGCTGGCCAAGTACAACCAGCTGATCCGGATCGAGGAAGCCTTGGGCGAGGTCGCCGAATACGCCGGCCGTTCGATCCTTCGCGGTTGAGGACCTCTCTGATATGGTTCCCTTCGGAGCGTCGGAGGGGACCGTGATCGAGATCGTAACACCACAAACGACCGAGCAGTTTGACGCGGTCCGACAGCTATGCTGGCAATACCGCGATTTTCTGCTCGCGGTGTCACCGCAGAGCAAGGTGATCGCCGAAACCTTCTATCCGGTTGAAAAATATGCTGCGGTGATTGACCGGCTGGAGGAGGAGCACGCGGCTCCAACGGGCGGGATACGGCTGGTGCTGGCGCGGGGTGAGCCTGTCGGCTGCGGCATGTTTCACACGCTGGAACCCGGCATTGCCGAGATCAAGCGGGTCTATCTGACCGACGCGGCGCGCGGGCAGGGTGCGGGGCTGGCGTTGATGAACGCGTTGGTCCAGGCCTGCCGGGAGCAGGAGTTCTTGCTGATACGGATGGATACGGGTGCGCCGCTGGAGGCGGCGCAGAGGCTGTATGACGCGATGGGGTTCGCCCGGCGAGGTCCATATTACGATCCGCCCGAGATTGCCCGCGACTTCCTGCGCTTTTTCGAAATGCGCCTGTGAGGCGTGTCCAAGGGGGCGCTGCCCCCTCGGCCCGTGCGGGCCTCACCCCCGGAGTATTTCCAACCAGAAAGAAGAGCTTTTGCCGGGACGGCCGGCAGGGTTTGGCGATCTATACCCCTTCCACGATGACCAGATCGGTCTCGGCCGCCTCTTCACGGACCAGACGCGCAGCCGTGTAGGCCTCGGACTCGTAGAAAGCGCGGGCCTGTTCGAGGCTGTCGAATTCGACGATGATGCAGGTTCCGGTGGCCGCGCCCTCGCGGTGATCGATGTTCGGGTTGCGAACAAGGACCCGGCCGCCGAAGTCCTTGATCGCCGGGGCCGACATGGATTTGAAACGCTCGAACGTTTCGGGATCGTGGACGCGAATATGGGCGACGATATAGGCTTTGGGCATTGAAATCCTCCATGTGCTATGCGCCGATGCTAGCACGAAATGTGGCAGGCGACGGAAGCGGAATGATAGACGCCCTGATTTTCGACGTGTTCGGAACCTGCGTGGACTGGCGCGGATCGGTCTCACGCGCGGTTTCGGCGCTTCTGCCAGACATTGATGCCGAGGCCTTTGCGACAGCCTGGCGCGCCGAATACGACCCGGCGATGGCGCGGGTTCGCGATGGCGCGCGGGGTTATGTGCCGCTCGACGATCTGCATCTGGAGAATCTCGACCGGGTGGCACAGGCTTTTGCGATCGAGATCCCGGACCGGTTGCGCCTGAATGCGGCCTGGGAGCGGCTTGACCCCTGGCCCGATGTGGTGGCCGGGCTGGAGCAGCTCAAGAGAGAGGTGATCATCGCGCCGTGCTCGAACGGGTCGATTGCCCTGATGACCCGGCTGGCGCGCCACGCCGGCCTGCCTTGGGATTGCATTCTGGGGGCGGATATCGCGCGAGGATACAAGCCGCAGCCAGAGGTCTACCTAGCCGCCTGCGCTGCGCTGCGCCTGCCGCCTGAGTCTGTGATGATGGTCGCCGCGCATAACGACGACCTGGCCGCGGCGCGGGCGGTGGGGATGCGGACCGGTTTCGTGCCACGCCCGCGCGAGCATGGGCCGGGACAGGTGCGGGATCTGCGCCCGGAAAGTGATTGGGATCTGGTGGCGCGGGATTTCCTTGATCTTGCAGAACAGGTTTCGGGAAGCCGGAAACGCTGACTGGCGGTGTATCGGGTCGCGTCTTCGCCACGGCTGGCGCTGGGGTCGTGCGGTCAGAGGCGCTTGCTCATCAGCATCTCGTCCGGGCGGGGGGCGAAACGGGCGCGGGCGAAGAGCCGCTGGGCAGCTTCGTTTCGGCGGTCGACCTCGAGATGCAGGGCCCTCATTCCGGCGGCGGCCAGCGCCTTGGGCAGCTGGCCGAGCACTTCTCTGGCGATACCGCGGCCGCGCACGGCCGGGCGCAGCCAAATCTCTTTGATGAACCCGTCCAGCCCGCCGAATTCCACCGACCAGCCAAAGGTAACGATGACATAGCCGAGAGGCGCGCGGGCGGGGCCGATAAGGTAGACACAGCCATGCGGGATGCCGTCGAGCAGCGGCTGCAGGGCCTCGCGGCGGGCCTCCTCAGACCCATGCAGACCCTGTTCGGCGTGAAAGGTGCCGACCATGGCGGTCAACCGGTCGAGGTCCTCGGGACGGGCGAGGTGCAGCGCGGCGCTCATAACCGTGCCAATCGGTCTGTCAGCAGGGAGAAAAAGCCGTGGGCGTCAATGTCGCCGATGAAGAGCGCGTTGGGCGCCCGGTCGGTGACCCGCCACCAGTCGGCGACGGTCATGCCGAGGGTCAGTTCCGAACCGATCTCGACCGCGACATTGATGTGACGACCCGAGAACAGATCGGGGGCGAGCAGATAGGCGGTAACGCAGGGATCGTGCAGGGGGGCGCCTTCGGAGCCGTATTTCTCCTTGTCGAAGCGCTCGAAGAAGTCGGTCATCTGGGCGACCGCGATGCCGGCGGGAGTGCCGAGCGCGCGGAAGGCGTCGTTGCGTGCCTTGGTGACCAGCGCCTTGTGGGTGACATCAAGCGGCATGACGACGATGGGGGTGCCGGATTTGAACACGATATCAGCGGCTTCGGGGTCGACGTAAATGTTGAATTCGGCGGCGGGGGTGATGTTGCCCACCTCGAAATAGGCGCCGCCCATCAGCACGATTTCCTGCACGCGGCCGACGATGTCGGGGGCGCGGCTGAAGGCGGTGGCGATATTGGTGAGCGGACCCAGCGGGCAGAGCGTCACCGTACCCGGCGCCTGGGCGCGCAGGGTGTCGATGATGAAGTCGACGGCATGGGTGTCTTGCAGCGGCATCACCGGATCGGGCAGATCGGGGCCGTCGAGCCCGGTCTTGCCATGCACGTGCTCGGCGGTGACCAGTTTGCGCGCGATGGGCGCGTCGCACCCGGCATAGACCGGTACATCTGGCCGTCTGGCCAATTCGCAGATGATGCGGGCATTTTTCGCGGTCAGCGGCAGCGGCACGTTTCCGGCCACGGCGGTGATGCCCAGCACCTCGATCTCGTCGGGGCTGGCCAATGCCAGCAGGATGGCAACCGCGTCGTCCTGGCCGGGATCGGTGTCGATGATGATCTTGCGGGGGGGCATGGGTGTCTCCGGTCGTGTCGGGGTCAGTGGTGACAGGTGCGCAGGCGTCTGTCCAGAGGGGGACAGAGGGGCGCTGCCCCAGCGCCTGGCGGCGCTCCCCCGGAGTATTTGCGGCGGAATGAAGGGTCAGGGGCGGGCTTTTTCCTGAGCCTTGACCTGATTCCAGAGCGCGTCCATCTCGTCCAAGGTGCTCTCTTCGGGGGTCTTGCCCCGTGTCGCCAGCCGCGCCTCGATCTGGGCGAAGCGGCGGGTGAACTTGGCATTGGTGCGGCGCAGCGCGGCCTCTGGCTCGACGCCGAGGTGACGGCCGAGGTTGACGAGGACAAAGAGGAGGTCGCCGAATTCATCCTCGATGGCATCCGCATCGAGACTGTTGCGCGCCTCGACCAGTTCGCGGGTCTCTTCGGCGATCTTGTCGAGCACCGGACCCACATCGCCCCAGTCGAAGCCCACTCGGGCGGCGCGTTTTTGCAGCTTGAAGGCGCGCAGCAGGGCGGGCAGGCCGAGTGCTACGCCGTCGAGCGCGCCTTGCTGGGCCTTCTCCGCCCGTTCAGCGGCCTTGATCGTCTCCCAGTCGCGGGTCTGCTGTTCGGCAGACTTGTCGCGGGTCTCGTCTCCGAACACATGCGGGTGGCGGTCAACCATCTTGTCGGACATGGTGCGCACCACGTCCTGAAAGGTGAAATGCCCGGCCTCGGCCGCCATCTGCGCATGAAACACCGATTGGAACAGCAGATCGCCCAGTTCTCCCTTGAGTTCGTCCCAGGCGCCGCGCTCGATCGCGTCGGCGACCTCATAGGCCTCTTCGATCGTGTAGGGGGCGATGGTGTCGAAGTCCTGTTCAATATCCCATGGACAGCCGGTATCCCGGTCGCGCAGGCGGCGCATGATCTCCAGCAGGCGCTCGATTCCGGCCGATTGGTCGTGGATCAGCGTATCATCGGGCATTGCGGCGCTCCTCGTTCCAGTGTCAGATGCATCCATCCCGCAGCAAGGCCCCGGAGTCCACCCCCATGCCCGTCATCAACCGTATCGCCGAATTCGCCGCCGACATGACTGCCTGGCGCCAGCATCTGCACACCATCCCCGAACTGGAGTTCGACTGCCACCAGACCGCGGCATTCGTGGCCGAGCGGCTGCGCGAGTTCGGGGTCGACGAGATGCACGAGGGTATCGCCAGCACCGGCATCGTGGCGATCATAAACGGGCAGGGTGACGGCCCCACCATCGGGTTGCGGGCGGATATGGACGCGCTGCCGATCCCTGAGGAGACCGGGGCCGACTATGCCTCGACCCATCCGGGCAAGATGCATGCCTGTGGCCATGACGGGCATACGACGATGTTGCTGGGCGCGGCGCGTTATCTGGCCGAGACCCGCAACTTCAGTGGCCGGGTGGCGCTGATTTTCCAGCCTGCCGAGGAAGAGGGCGGTGGCGCCGATATCATGGTGCGCGAGGGCATCCTCGACCGGTTCGACATTGCCCAGGTCTATGCGCTGCACAATGCGCCGGGCCACAAGGAGGGGTCGTTCTATACCACGCCGGGGCCGCTGATGGCGGCGGTCGACACGTTCGAGATCCATATCCAGGGGCGCGGTGGCCATGGCGCGATGCCGCATGAAACCATCGACCCGGTGATGGCGGCTTGTGGTATCGCGCAGGCGATCCAGACAATCGTCAGCCGGAACCACTATGCGCTGGACGACCTGGTGGTCTCGGTCACCCAGATCCATGCGGGCACCGTCAACAACGTGATCCCCGATACCGCCTATCTGAACGGTACGGTGCGCACCTTTGACCCGGCTGTGCAAAAGATGGTGATGCGCCGGATGAAGGAGATCGTGGCGGGGCAGGCGGCCTCTTACGGGGTGACCGCAGAGCTGGACTATGTGGTGGGCTATCCCGCCACCGTCAACGACGCCGCCAAGACCGAATTTGCCGCCGAGGTGGCGCGCGAGGTATCGGGCGCGGCCAATGTGGTGGCCGATGGCGGGCGCGAGATGGGGGCCGAGGATTTCAGCTATATGCTGGAAAAGCGGCCGGGCGCCTATCTGTTCATCGGTCAGGGCGACAGTGCCGGGCTGCACCATCCGAAATACAATTTCAACGACGAGATCGCGCCGGTGGGGGCGTCCTTCTTTGCACGGATCGTGGAGAAGGCACAGCCGGTGGCTTGACGTTCACGCGCGTCGCCAACCCGCCGGGAACCCAAGGAGGAGCAAGCAGAAGTGGCTCTAGAAGATGCGAAATCAGCGGTGGACGAGGCGTTCACCGTACCGGAACTCAAAGGGTTGTCCTTTGAAAATACGTTTGGGGGGGCGGTATCCTTCCTGCGACGGCTTTATACCAAGAACCTGCGTGGCGTCGACGTCGCGGTGACCGGCGTGCCTTTCGACCAGGCGGTGACCAACCGGCCCGGAACCCGCCTTGGGCCGCGTGCCATCCGCGAGGCCAGCACGCTGCAATCCATGGACGAGCCCTATGGCTGGCCGTTCAAGGCGCTGAGCGATCTGGCCATCGTGGATTATGGCGACCTGGCCTTTGACTATGCCGATGTGCCAAGCTTTCCAGGCCGGGTGACCGAGCATATCCGCACCATTCTGGCGGCGGATGTTGCCTCGGTCGTTCTGGGGGGCGATCACTATATCAGCTTCCCGATCCTCAAGGCCTATGCCGAGAAATACGGGCCGATGTCGCTGGTGCAGTTCGATGCCCACACAGACACCTGGCCCGATGACAACATGGACCGCGTCGACCACGGTACCATGTTCTACAAGGCGGTGAAGATGGGGCTGGTGGACCCCGCGCGTTCGGTCCAGATCGGCATCCGCACCACCAACGAGGACACGTTGGGCGTCAACATCATCGACCCGCGCGAGGTCGAGGAGAGCGGCCCGGCGGCGGTGGCGAAAAAGGTCAAACAGATCGTGGGAGACAATCCGGTCTATCTGACATTCGACATCGACGCGCTGGACCCGGCTTTTGCGCCCGGCACCGGCACCCCGGTCTGGGGCGGGCTGACCTCGCTTCAGGCGGCGATCATGTTGCGCGATCTGGGCGGGATCAACATCAAGGGCGGCGACGTGGTCGAGGTCTCTCCGCCCTTCGACACCTCAGGGGCCACCGCGATTGCGGGGGCGCATGTGGCGACCCAGATCATCTGCCTGCTGGGGTGGACCAAGCTCTGTGGGGCGGCCGCAGGCTGAAACGCGGTCTATCCGCCCCTGCTGCCCGAGCGGGGGCGGGTCAGGCGCATTGTGTCAGGTCCTGCGCCAGCATCAGCGCGTTGCCGTCCGGGTCATAGAACGTAGCGGTGCTTACCATACCCTCGATCGTCTCGGTCGGGCCGTCAAAACGGATGCCCGCCGCCTCCATCGCGGCGCGGGCGCTGGCGATATCAGCGACTCCGAAGACCGGCACCGTGTTGCCGGGCGTCGGTTCCGCCTGTTCGCCCAGGCCCAGGGTCACGCCCGGTGTCAGTGTGCGCATCTCGCTCCACCCCGCCTCGTCGATGTGGTGGATCAGTTCGAATCCCAATGTCTCGCGATACCATTCGGCGCTGGCGTGGCGGTCCCGGACCGACAGCGCCAGTGTGATTGTGGTGTCCAATGTGGCGAGGGGCATGGGGTTTATCCTTTTCTTAAAATATAGTAACTATACTTTATGGACATAAACCTGCTTGTCAAGCTGACCGCACGGACCTGGTCCCTGCCGATCCTCGCGAACCTGCATCAGGGCTTACCGGGACGGCAGGCGCCATTGCTGACCGCGACCGGCGCGGGGCGCACCGCCTTTGCGGCAAGCCTTGCGCATCTGTTGCAGCTTGGGCTGCTGGAGCGGAACCCGGGTCATGGCCATCCGCTGCGGCCCGAGTTTCGGCTGACCGCATCCGGGCAGGAGGCCGCCGCGCTGGCGGCCCGGCTGCTTGATGCCATGCCCGGCGCGGCCGAGGGCGCCTTGTTGCGGCGCAGCTGGACGGTGCCGATTCTGGCGCTGACCGGCCAGCCCAGGCGGTTTTCGGCGATCCGCTCCGACCTGTCCCCGATCACGGACCGGGCGCTGTCGGTGTCGCTGAAACAGCTGGAGGATCACGACTGGCTGCGGCGTGATCTGGACCTGTCGCAGCGGGTGCCGTTCCCGGTCTATCGCGCGGCAAATCTCGGGGCCGAGCTCAACCGTGCCATCGGCCTTGAGGGCGTATAGCGGGCCGGGCACCGCCCTGTTTCAGCAATTGTCAGTTGTGCGGAAATCTGGGAAAGCTTGCACCTGGACAGCAGGAGGGCGCGCATGAGCGAGTACAACCAGCCCATCGGCGGCAACGATCTGGCCCGGTTCTCGGGGCCCAACACCTTCATGCGGCTGCCGCAGGCGCAGGCGCTGGATGGGCTGGACGTGGCCATTCTGGGAATACCGATGGATATCGGCACCTCGTGGCGTTCGGGCACGCGGTTCGGGCCGAAACAGATCCGTGCGGAAAGCGCGATGATCCGGCCCTATAACATGGCGACCGGGGCGGCGCCCTTTGACAGCTTACAGATTGCCGATATCGGCGATCTGGCGATCAACACGTTTTCACTGGCCGACAGTTTGCGCATCATCAAGGAAAGTTACGACGCGATCCTGACCCATGAGGTGATCCCGGTGGCGATGGGCGGAGATCACTCGATCACCCTGCCGATCCTGCGGGCGATTGCGGCCAGACATGGCCCGGTGGCGCTGGTGCATGTGGATGCCCATGCGGATGTGAACGACGAGATGTTCGGCGAGCGGGAAACCCACGGCACCGTGTTCCGCCGCGCTTATGAAGAGGGACTGATCCAACCCGACAAGACCTATCAGATCGGCATTCGCGGCTCGGGCTATGCCGCCACCGACTTTACCGAGGCGCAGGGCTGGGGGTTTCAGCACTTCCCGGCGTGGGAGTTGTGGCACCGCAGCCTGAAGCCGCTGGGTGACGAGATCCGCCGCGATATCGGCGACCGGCCGGTCTATGTCACCTATGATATCGACAGTCTGGACCCCGCTTATGCGCCTGGTACCGGCACGCCCGAGATTGGCGGGCTGACCACGCCGCAGGCGCTGGAACTGATCCAGGCACTCAGGGGGCTGAAAATCGTCGGCTGTGATCTGGTCGAGGTCTCTCCGCCCTATGACACCTCGGGCAATACCGCGCTGACGGCGGCCAACCTGCTTTATGAACTGCTCTGCGTGCTGCCCGGCGTGCGGGCGCGCTGAGCGGTGCGGATGCTGATCTGGTTCCTGATCGCGCTGGTGGTGCTGGGTCTGGCCTGGATCCGGCTGGCCCCTTCGGACCCGGCGCGCTGGCACCGTGCACCGCAGGTCACCGCGGACCGCGACATGCGGGGCGGCGTCCTGCGCCGGGTCGAAACGGGGGCGGACGGTCTGGCCCGGTTCGACACCATCGCGCGCACGGCCCCGCGCACGCGGGTGCTGGCCGGTTCGGTGACCGAGGGGATGGTGACCTATGTCACCCGCACCCGTGTCTTTGGCTTTCCCGATTACACCACCGCCCGGCAACAGGGGGACCTGTTGCTGATCCATGCGCGCAACCGGTTCGGACGCTCAGATCTTGGGGTAAACCGCGCGCGTGTCGAGCAATGGCTGGCGGCTTTGCGGTAACAGGCGCGAAGACAGGCAGCCGGGTTGCACCTCGCGCCACATCGGCACGTTCAGCGACATCTGGCATTGCGCCATGAACATGCGTCCGTCGACCATCAGGCAGATTGTCTCGCCCAGCTCGATCCGCGCGCCGGAGGTGTCTGTGCAATAACAGTCGATGGTCTTGCCGCCGGGGCCAACGACATCGGCCAGCGCCGGGGGCGCGATGAGCAGGAGCAATGCAAGAAGACGTGTCATGTACATAAGCTAGCACAGCCCAGCCCCTTGACCAAAGCCCCCGGATATCGGACACCGCCGCAATGATCCCAGAAGAACGCCTCGACCAGATTACCCAGCGATTCCAGTATCTGGAGGCCGCGATGGCCGACGGTGCCTCGGGCGGCGATATCGCGCGTCTGGCCAAGGAATATTCCGACCTGCGCCCGGTGGTCGAGCAGATTGCCGCCTGGCGCCAGCTCTGCGCCGATATGGCTGAGGCGAAGGAGATGCTGGGGGACCCCGACATGAAGGCGCTCGCCGAAGAAGAGTTGCCGGTTCTGAAAGCGCGTCTGCCCGAGGCCGAACGCGCGTTGCAACTGGCGCTGTTGCCCAAGGACGAGGCCGACGCGCGGCCCGCAATGCTGGAAATCCGGCCCGGAACAGGCGGCGACGAGGCGGCGCTGTTCGCGGGCGATCTGCTGCGTATGTACCACCGCTATGCCGAAGCGCACGGCTGGAAGCTGGAGCTGATCGAGCTGCAAGAGACCGAGTTGGGCGGCATCAAGGAAGTGGTGGCGCGGGTCAGCGGCGAGAATGTCTTTGCCCGACTGAAATACGAAAGCGGCGTGCACCGCGTACAGCGGGTGCCCGAGACCGAGAGCGGCGGGCGCATCCATACCTCGGCCGCGACGGTGGCGGTGCTGCCCGAGGCGCAGGATGTGGATATCCAGATCGACCCGGGCGATATCCGCATCGACACGATGCGATCGTCTGGTGCGGGCGGGCAGCACGTGAATACCACCGATTCCGCGGTGCGCATCACCCATCTGCCCAGCGGCATCGTGGTCACCAGTTCCGAGAAATCGCAGCACCGTAACCGCGAGATCGCGATGCAGGTGCTCAAGACCCGGCTTTACGATCTGGAACGCCAGCGGCTGGACAGCGAACGCTCTGCCAGCCGGTCGGCCCAGGTGGGGACGGGGGACCGGTCGGAACGCATCCGCACCTACAACTTTCCCCAAGGCCGCATGACCGACCATCGCATCAACCTGACGCTCTACAAGCTTGACGCGGTGATGCAGGGTGATCTGGACGAGGTGATCGACGCGCTGATCGCCGACGGGCAGGCGCGCATGTTGGCCGAGATGGGGCAATGAGCGGCCAAACCGCCGCCAAGGCGATGGTTGCCGCCACCGCCCGGCTGCGGGCCGCCGGTGTGCCCGATCCGGCCCGCGACGCGCGGCTGCTCCTAGCCCATGCCGCCCGGATCGAGGCCAGCCGCGTGACCCTGATCGCGCCCGAGGACCTCGCCCCCGAAATCGCCGAGCGTTATGACCAGCTGATCTCGCTGCGCGCGGTACGCGTGCCGGTGTCGCACCTGCTGGGCGAACGCGATTTCTACGGCCGCCGGTTCAAGGTCTCGGGAGAGGTGCTGGACCCGCGTCCCGAAACCGAAATCCTGATCGAGGCGGCGCTGAGTGCCCCGTTCGACCGGGTCCTGGACCTGGGTGTCGGATCGGGTGCGATTCTGGTCACCCTTCTGGGGGAACGTCCTAGCGCCACCGGACTTGGCGTCGATCTGAGCGAGGCCGCCTGTCTGCAGGCCAGCGCCAATGCGGTGCTGCATCGGGTTGGCGCGCGCGCCGATATCCGCCGGTCGGACTGGTTCGAGGTGGTCGAGGGTCGGTTCGACCTGATCGTGTCCAATCCGCCCTATATTGCGCTGAGCGAGATGGATTCTCTGGCCCCCGAAGTGCGCGAGCACGAGCCGGAACTGGCGCTGACCGATGGCGGAGACGGGTTGGGCGCCTATCGCCAAATCGCCGCGGGTGCGCCCGATTACCTGTTGCCCGGCGGCCGGCTGCTGGTCGAGATCGGCCCGACCCAGGCTCGGGCGGTCTCGGACCTCTTTCAGGCTGCGGGCCTTTCGGGTCTGAGGGTGATTCCGGATCTGGATGGACGTGACCGGGTGGTGGCCGCGCATCTGCCACGATGATCCGCAGGGATGCGGCGTAAATGTGCCAGTTTGCCTCAAATTCCCGATATTTTTACTCATAACCTCTTGTCTGCCGGGCCGGGACGTGCTTACTCAGGGGCGTCGTGGCACTTGATGCCCCTTTTGGCGCATCCCCGACAGCAAGCCCAAAAAGTCGATGTCCGGCAACACCAACCGCAAGCGGCGTCGAACGGGTTCATCGGCAAAGACCAACAAGGCTGACGTTAAACATATGAGATCGTCCAAATCCCGTTCGCGGTCGAAGAACAACCGCAACCGGCCCTCTGGCGGCAATGTCGTCAATCGCGTATTCGACAGCTCGGGCCCCGAGGGCAAGGTGCGTGGCACCCCGCAGCAGATCATCGAGAAATACAACCAGCTGGCGCGCGATGCCCAGCTGGCCAATGACCGGGTGGCTGCCGAGAACTTTCAGCAGCATGCCGAGCATTACCTGCGTCTGCTGAGCGAGGCACAGCGCGAGATCGACGCCCGCCGCGAAGAACAGGAACGCCAGAACCGTGAACGACAGGCGGAACGCGACCGTGAGCGCGCCGAACGTCAGGAGCGCGACAACGCGCCCGCCGCAGCGGTGGCCGATCCGTCCAGTGCTCCGCAACCCGATGTGCTCGACCTCGGCTCAGACGAAGGTCCTGATGACGCCAGCGGCCTGGTCGAAACCCCGGAAAGCAAGGGCGAAGGCCGCAAACGCCGCACCGCGCGATCGGAAGAGGTCGCGGCCGCGTCCGATGAGGGCGCGGATCAACCCAAGAAGAAAGCACCGCGCCGCCCGCGTGTCCGCAAACCTGCCGCAGGCGAGGGCGATGCGCCCGATCCACAACCGGGTGGTCCTGCCGAGGCCGCAGAGTAGGATCTGGGGCCTGTTCGCCGAAGCTTCGAAACGTCGTCTCTCGATTGGAGGCGGCGTTTTTTGTCGCGATGCCCATGAACGCGACGACAGGCGTTTTCCTGCAAGGAAAACGCCCAGAAAATGTCCCATTTTCTGACACAGAATTTCTGCGAAATTCTGTGTCGCCCGTTTCAGCGTTCCATTTCCCGCGCCAGCGCGCAGAAGGCTTCGAGCGAGACCTGTTCGGCGCGCTCGGTGGGCTTGATCCCGGCGGCGATCAGACGGTCCTCGATATCGGGGGCCTGTCCCTTGAGCGCCGCGCGGAGCATCTTGCGGCGCTGGTTGAAGGCGGCGGCGACCACGCGGCTGAGGATCGCGGCATCGGCGGGAAAGCGCGGTTCGGGCAGGGCAGTCAGATGGACCACGGCGCTGGAGACCTTGGGGGGCGGGGTGAAGGCCTCGGGCGGCAGCGACATCACGATGCGCGCCTCGGCCCGCCATTGCGCCAGCAGCGCCAGCCTGCCATAGGCCTTGGAGCCGGGTTGGGCCACGATCCGCTCGGCCACCTCGCGCTGGAACATCAGCGTCAGGCTTTGCCAGAAGGGTGGCCAGTCGCGCGGGGTCAGCCAGCGCACCAGTAGTTCGGTACCCACGTTATAGGGCAGGTTGGCGGTGACGCGAATCGGAGGCCTCAGATGGGCCAGCGGGTCGATTTCGAGCGCATCGCCATTGATCACCGCGAGCCGTCCCGGATAGGCCTCGGCGATTTCGGCCAGCGCCGGGAGGCATCTCGGGTCCTTTTCGATGGCCAGTACCCGACGTGCGCCCTCGGCCAGCAGCCCTCGGGTCAGCCCGCCGGGACCGGGTCCGATCTCCAGCACATCGCATGCGCTCAGATCCCCGGCCTGCCGCGCGATCTTGGCGGTCAGGTTGAGGTCGAGCAGGAAGTTCTGGCCCAGCGACTTGCGGGCCGAGAGCTGGTGGTTGGCGATAACCTCGCGCAGCGGGGGCAGGGTGTCGATGGCGCTCATGATGTGTCGGGTTTAGTCGCAGCCAGGGGGGGAGTGCCAGATATTTTCCGCCTCCGGCGGGAGTATTTGGGGCGGAATGAAGAAGCTAGCCGCTTGTGGCCATGCGCTGGGCCAGTTTCAACGCCGCGATCAGGCTGGTCGGGTTGGCGATGCCTTTACCGGCGATATCGAAGGCGGTGCCGTGATCGGGCGAGGTGCGGACGAAGGGCAGGCCCAGCGTGACATTCACGCCGCGGTCGAAATCGAGCGTCTTGATCGGGATCAGCGCCTGGTCGTGATACATGCACACGGCCGCGTCATAGCGGGCGCGGGCGGCGGCGTGGAACAGGGTGTCGGCGGGATGCGGGCCGGTGAGGGTGAAATCGCCCGTGATCTCTTGCAGCAGCGGGGCGATCCAGTCGATTTCCTCGCGCCCCATGGCACCGCCTTCGCCCGCGTGCGGGTTCAGTCCGGCCACAGCGATCCGGGGATGGGCGATGGCGAACCGCTCACGCAACCCGGCGGCGGTGATCTCGATCGTTTCGCGCAGCAGTGCCGGGGTCAGCACGCGGGGGACCTCGGACAGGGCGATATGGATGGTGGCGGGCACCACGCGCAGCTGATCGCTGGCCAGCATCATCACCACCCGGTCACACCCCGCGAGCGCGGCGAGGAATTCGGTATGACCGGGATGGGCAAAGCCTGCGCCGTCGATCAGCGCCTTCTTGTTGATGGGTGCGGTGCAGAGCGCTGAGCAGGCGCCCGATTGCACAAGCGCCACGCCCCGTTCGATCGCGGCGATCACACCGGCGGCGTTGCGCGGATCGGGGCGGCCGGGCTGGGTCGGGGCGGCAAAGGGCAGCGGCAGCACCGGCAGGGCATGGGCGGAGGCCGCTACCGCCTGCGCCGGGTCGTCAACCAGGGCCACTGGTGTCTCGCCGGGCAGATGTGCCGGGTCGCCGATCCAGACAAAGGGACAGCGTTCGCGCAGCTCTGCCCATGCGGCCGCAGCGATTTCCGTGCCGATCCCTGCCGGTTCGCCACAGCTGAGCGCGATCGGGCGCATGGCGCTATTCCTCGGTGATGACGGCGTCCGCGCGCAGTTGCTCGAGATGGCTTTCGGCCAGGGTTTGCAGACGTTGCTGTGTCAGGGCGTTGGCCACATCTTCGCGCGAGGCGTCGCCGCCCAGATCGCGGGTCCGGTTGCACATCATCAGGAACAGCAGGGTCTGACCGTTGTTGCGGGTCACGGCGACCGAGGTCTCACCGGGATCGAGCTTGGCCAGTTCCAGCGCGATATCCTGCGGGATTTCCGCGGGCTTGGCGCTGATCCGGTCCAGCACCTCGACCGGCTGGCCCTTGGCCACGCCATAGAGGTCGTCGCAGGTATCGACGCGCTGGCGAAGCTCAGCCGCGGCCTTCAGCGTCTCGGGGCTGCGCCCCCCCGCCATGCGATAGGCTGCATAGTCGATCGCGGCATAGCGCGGCGTACCCACCGCCGCCTCGCGCAGGCCGCGCATCTGGAACAGCGCCACCGCGTTGGGCAGGGTGATCGGGTCCGAGATCTCGCCGGGCTCCAGTTCCAGGATCACGGGCTGCAGCGCCGGCGGCAGCTGAGCAAGCGGGATCCAGGGCATGCGGCCACCATTGCCGCGCGTCTCGGCTGCCGAGACCTGGGCCGCGGCGCTTGAGAAGGCCTCGTAGCTGGTCAGTGCGGCAATCTGCTGGGCCACCTCGTCGACCTGATCCACGGTCTGAGGGGTGATCGGAATGATGATCTCTGACAAGAGTACCTGCAAGCCGCCACCGCCGCCCAGACCCAGCGCCCGATCGATCTCGTCCGGAGTGGGACGGGCGCGCGCCAGAAAACGGGCGCTGACATAGTCGCGCCAGGCCATCTGCTTGCTGACGAAATCGCGCACTGTTTCGGCCGAGACCCCTTCGTTCTCCAGCGCCGCCAGGAACTCGTCCGTAGACAGGCGCGCGCGGGCGGCAAAATCGTCGATGCCCAGTTGCACATCCTCGGGGGCGACTTCGATCCCGGCCTCTTCGACAGCCTGCATCTTGAGCTCTTCCTCGATGAGCGCTCGGCGTGCGTCTTTCTGCGGGTCACCGGGGATGCGCAGCACCTCCATCAGGCGGATGCGCTGTTCCAGTTCGAAATGGGTGATGATGCCCTGATTGACACGGATGGCCGGGCTGAACAGGCTTTGCGCCGATACGGGGGGCGCAAACAGCGTCAGGGCCAGCGTGGCGGCGCCCAGCATGCGGGCCAGGGAGCGGGACAGGGTGGTCAGGTTTTGCTGCATGATCGCCTGTATTCTTTGTTTGCGCTCTCCACGGCAAAGCCGTTCAGGGCGATGGTAAATCCGAAATCGGTCGACGGCTCAACACTTGTCGAAGAGGTGTAGCGGCGATTGACCGAAATGTTAACCGTGACACATTCGTTTTGATAGGCAAAACCGATGCCGGCACGGGTGGCGCGGGAATCCTCGATATCGTAGCGAATATTGGCCGAGGCCGTCCAAAAGGGGTTCACCTTGTAACTGCCGTCAAACCAGAATTCCGACACCGCCAGTGCCCGGTTCTCGGCCAGATCGCGGCCCAGCCACAGATAGCTGCCGCTGACGCTGGTGCGGTCATCGGTCCAGCTGCCGCGCAGCTCGACCTTGGAGAAGTTGAGCGAGCCATCCAGCAGCCCACGCGCGGTCAGGCCCAGACCCTGGGGCAGGGTCAACTGCCCGGCCAGCAGCAGGTCCGAAGCGGTGCCGCCCAGGCCCGAGGATTTGGAAAAGCGCGGGTCCGAGGTGCTGCGGAACACCTGTCCGACGGTGGCAAAGGCCTGCCAGCCCGAGGTCGAGAAACGTGCCCAGTTCAGACCGAACACCGCGCGCTTGCCTTCCTCGCGCTGATCGTTGGCGGGAAAACGAGAGAGCGCCAGCAGGTTGCCCTGATCGAACTCGACAAAATTGCTCTCGCCATTGGGAAGCGGCGCGCCGGATACATCGCTCCAGCCCAGTTGTGCAATGGGTTCCAGGTAATGGGTCCCGGTTGCGCCGCGATAGACCATCGGATAGCGCAGGGTCAGCGCAGCGCGCGGGGCGCTGCGCAGGGTGCCGCTGGCATAGTTGCTGTCATCCCAGACCCGGTAATCGTCAACCGCAACGCCCATGCGCCAATCGGCGCGCAGCCCGCTGGCAAAGGTCCAGCTGCGCAGCCATTCCGCATCCAGCGTCGCCCGCGCGATATCGCGCCCGACAACATTGGCCGAGGATTGGCGCTGATGCGCGTGGCCATCAAAGGCAAGACGCACCTCGCCGCCAAGGCCGGTCGGGAAATACCGTTTCTCGGCATTGATGTCGAAGATCTCCGTGGGGATCTCTTCCTCGATCTCGCTGTCGCGCAGGGTCTCGTAGTGGATCAGCCCAATGCGAAAGGCGCTGTCGCGGCGGAACCGTTCGATCGAGATCTCGCTGCGCAGCCGGTCGTATTCGGGCAGGCCGTAATCGGCCAGATAGCCGTTGTCCGAGACGGTCTGTACCCCAAGCTTCAGCTTGTAATCGTCGCGCAGGTCGAACTGGCCGGTGGCAAAGACATAGCCGCGATCTTCGCCCGGGATCAGGTCGTCACGGGTATAGGCGCCCTCGATCTCGATCCGGCCGCGGGCAAAGGCCTGACGGTAGCGCAGGTCGAGCGTCTTTGTCTTGGACGAGACATAGGGAGAAACCGTCAGGTCGCGGTGATCGCCCAGGCGAAAGAAATAGGGCACCTTGATCCCGGTACCCAGCTGTGATGTGGTTCGGATCGACGGGATCAGGAACCCGGTCGCGCGTTTCAGGTTCGGGTCGGGCAGGCGCATGGCCGGAAAGTAGAACACCGGTACATCCAGCACCCGGAATTGCGCGCCCTCGAAATACAGCTGTTGTTCCAGTTGGTCATGGACCACTTTCTGTGCCCGGATCTGCCAGAGCGGCGGTTTGCCGTTCTCGCAGACATGGCACGAGGTGACCGAGGTCTTGTAGAGCTGGGTATAGCGCCCGCCGACCCGCGTCATTTGCAGCGCGGCCAGTTGCAGCTGTTGGTCGAAAACCATGCGCGCGCCGGTCAGCAGGCCGTCTTGCAGGGTCTTGTCCAGTTCGGCCGCATCGGCCAGCACCGTCGCCTGACCGCCCTGGTCGATGCGGATCGGTCCCTCGATGCTCAGCTGTCCCGACTGCCTGTCAAAGGTAATCTTTTGGGCCTGCAGGCGAATATCACCCTGGAAGGCCTCGACATTGCCCTCGGCGATCAGTTGTCGCTCGGGGGTGATGAAGACGCTGTCGGCCACAAGGATCGCGGGCTGCACCTCGGTCTGTTCCGCGGGTACAGGGCTCAATGTCTGGGCGGCGGCGGTGCTCGCCAGATGCAGGCATGCGACGCCGGACAACAGGGTGGAAAGCAGCGCCCGCATCAGCCGTCCTCCGCGTGCAGCAAGAGGCCAAAGGTCAGCAGGAT
The DNA here is from genome assembly GCF_059612905.1 of Ruegeria sp. YKSD163. NCBI lineage: Bacteria > Pseudomonadati > Pseudomonadota > Alphaproteobacteria > Rhodobacterales > Roseobacteraceae > Ruegeria > Ruegeria sp. YKSD163. Next base: position 518,489 of record NZ_JBXWRM010000001.1, on the reverse strand, counting down.
CGCCGCCACCGGCGGCGCCCAGGCGGCCAGCGCCACGGGGATTTGCCCGTTCTCGCCCAGGATCTGCGCGAAATTGCGGGTGAAATAGAGGGTAAAGCCCAGCAACACCGCCGACAGAACCGCCAGCCCGGTGCCGCCGAACCGCGTGTGGCGCATGGTAAAGGCTGCGCCGACCAGCACCATTGACACCAGAAACAGCGGCCGGGCCAGTTCCACCTGCAGCCAGACCTTGTGCCGCTTGGTCGAAAAGCCCGCCTGTTGCAGTTGTTCGATGGTCTGCGGCAGGTCGTAGATCGACACCGTTTCACGCCGACCCAGACTGTCGCGGATACGCTCTTGCGTCAGCGATGTCGGCATCTCGATCCGGTCGTGATGCACTGCGTTGGCCTCGGGGTTCTGTCCCACTTTCAGGGGCCAGACCTTAGCCTTGTTCAGTACCCATTTGCCTTCCTGCAACTGGGCGCTTTCGGCGATGGTGCGCCGCTGGGCGCTGCCCTCGGGGCCAAAGCTGAGGATGGTCACGTCAAAGAGCGTCACCCCGTCGCCACCAAAGCCGGTGGCATGGATCACCGATTGGCCACTGCTATCGCCCTGGCGCAGCCACAACCCCTCTTCGCTGAGCGACAGCACCGACGGGCCGCCATTGCGATAGGTATCGGCAAGGCTCTGATACCGCACGGCGGTCGCGGCGACGATGGGGTTCAGCGTGGTCACCGCCAGCACCCCGATCACCATCGCGACCAGCACCGGTCCGACCAGCGCCCGGATTCCCGAGCGCCCGATGGCGCGGGTCACCACCAGTTCGGAACTGCGGGCCAGCCCGACAAACAGCACGATGGTCGACAGGATCATCAAGAGCGGCAGGATCTCGCTGATCGCGGCGGGGGCGTTCAGCAGGGTCAGACCGATCAACTGCCCCATGCTTACCTCGAAACCCTCGAAGCGGCGAAGTTGTTCGATCAGGTCGATTAGCAGGACAAGCCCCAGAAACACCAGCCCGATCACCAGAAAGCTCTGGATGAAACGGCGGGCGAAGTAGCGGTCCAGAATCATGCGATGCCCCGCCCTGAACCGGACCTTGCGGCGGGAATCACCTGTATCGCGCCCGGGCGCGCGCAAAGCGGCAACAGCGGCACTCTGCCGTATGGTGGCACTGCGATCCCCCCGGAACGGTCCGTCGAATGGGCCGGACCTTAATGCAATTGATCGGCGGGGAAAACTGCTATCTGGCCAAGATGCGGTGGGCAGGCTACCTCTAGGCGGACAGATGTTGAGGAGAGACCGAATGACCAGCCCCACCCCGATCCGTTTCGAGATGCCCGACCTGGACGCGATGGCCACCGCGACCGGACGCGTCGCCGTGATCGTACCGCCCGAGGGCAAGCTTGATCCGGGCGCCCGCCGGGCCAACCGGCTGACGCGCGGGGCGCTGGCGCGGCTGGTGGAAAGCGACCGGTTCGCCAAGGTGAAACCGGGGCAGGTGGTGTCGCTGGCATGGCCTGCGGGCATGGCCGCCGAGGCGCTGGATGTTCTGGTGCTGCCGCGCCGCGCCGATGCTCTGACCGCCCGCAAGGGTGGCGCTGCGCTGGCCAAACTGGCGGGGGGCAAGCCGCTGTTGCTGATGGCGGGCGGTCAGGTCCGGGCCGAGCAGCTGGCGCTGGGCATCGCCCTGCGCGCCTATGATTTCACCGCTCATAAATCCAAACCCGAGGATGAGGCTGCCGAGGCTGCTGATGCCTCGGTCACCATCGCCCACACCAAGGCCGAGGAGGTCGCCACCGCCTATGCGCCGCTGGCAGGCCTGGCCGAGGGGGTTCACATGACCCGCGATCTGGTCAACGAACCGGCCAATGTGCTGACCACCACGGAATTCGCCAACCGCCTCAAGGAGATGGAGGCGCTGGGGCTTGAGGTCGAGGTGCTGGAGGAGGACGAGCTGGCCAAACTGGGCATGCGCACGCTGCTGAGCGTCGGGCAGGGCTCCGACAGCCCGTCGAAGGTGGTGGTGATGCACTGGAAGGGCGGCGACAAGGATGCCGCCCCGCTGGCGCTGGTGGGCAAGGGCGTGGTGTTCGACACCGGCGGCATCTCGCTGAAACCCGCCGCTGGCATGGAAGACATGACCATGGACATGGGCGGCGCCGGTGTGGTCGCGGGCACCATGCGGGCGCTGGCGCTGCGCAAGGTCAAGGCCAATGTCGTGGGTCTGGTGGGCCTGGTCGAGAACATGCCCTCGGGCCGGGCCACCCGCCCGGGGGATGTGGTGAAATCCATGAAGGGCGACACGGTCGAGATCATCAACACAGATGCCGAGGGGCGGCTCGTGCTGTGCGACGTGATGTGGTACGCGCAGGAGCGGTTCAAGCCTTCGGGCATGATCGACCTTGCCACCCTGACCGGTGCCATCATCATCGGGCTGGGTCACGAGAATGCCGGCGTCTTCTCGAACGACGATACACTGTGCAACGCTTTCCTGAAATCGGCTGGCGAAGAGGGCGAGGGTGCCTGGCGGATGCCGCTGGGGCAGGCCTATGACGATATGCTGAAATCGCGCATCGCGGACATGAAGAACGTGGGCGGGCGCCCGGCGGGCTCGATCACGGCGGCTCAGTTCCTGGCCCGCTTCGTGCAAGAGGGCACGCCCTGGATCCATCTCGACATCGCCGGGGTCGCCTCGGTCACCGCCGAGACCGACATGGCGCCCAAGGGTGCCACCGGCTGGGGCGTGCTGGCGCTGAACCGTCTGGTGGACCGGCTGGCAGAGTGATCCGATGGGGGCCGCCTATTTCTATCACCTGACCCGCAACCCGCTGGAGGCGACGCTGCCGGTGCTGCTGACCAAGGCACTGGGCGCGGGCTGGCGGGTGGCGGTGCGGGGGACCGATCCGGGGCGGCTGGGCTGGCTGGACGAAAAGCTGTGGCTGGGGCCCGATGACGGGTTCCTGCCGCATGGGCTGGCAGGTGGCGCCTATGACGCCGACCAGCCGGTGTTGCTGACCACCGGCGCGGATGCACCCAATGGCGCGCGCTGCGTGATGAGCGTGGATGGCGCCGCCGTCACGCCTAATGAAGTCGCGGCGCTGGAGCGGGTCTGTATCCTGTTCGATGGCACCGATCCGCAGGCGGTCGAGGCCGCGCGCGGTCAGTGGCGGGCTCTGACTTCGGCGGGCTGCGCGGCGCAATACTGGTCCGAGGAATCGGGCCGGTGGGAGAAGAAGGCCGAGGCGGGCGGCTGAGCCTGCCGGGCCGCTCTGGTTGTTTTTCGTTGATATCTGCGGGGATCTGACCGATAGGGGCAGGGTCGCGCCTGTCGCGGTCCAAGGCGCCCAGTGCAGGTTGTGACACTGGCCCGTCGGTGCGCAAGCAATCTGTTGTCATGGCCCAATCGCCCCGCCGGGGCCTGAACCGATGGCAGGGCCAGATGACCGATACCTCCGTTTCCCGCAACGCGGCGACCGCTTCCGCGCCGGTCCGGCTGATCAAGCGTGTGGTGCTGGTCCTGTTCGGGCCGTTCTATTTCCTGTTCATCGCCTTCGTGCCGCTGCTCTGCGCCCGACGGCACGGCTTTCGCGGTTGGTATTGGCGGCTGGTCAAGCGCGCCTGTTCGCGGCTGTTGTGGTTGCTGGGCATCCGGGTCGAGATCACCGAGGCCGAGCGCGCAGCGCTGGCACAGGATCGCGACAGCATCATCGTGATCAACCATCGCAGCCATCTGGACGGGTTCGCGCTGATGGACGCGGTGCCGGATGCGAAATGGTTCACCTTTGCCGCCAAGAAGGAGCTGTGTCGCCACCCGCTGCTGCGTACCGGTTTCACCGGCGCCGGACTGGTCGAGATCGATCGCAAGAACGGCAGCTTGGCGATGGAGACGCTGGGCGCGGCGGTGCGCGAGATGCCCGCCCGCCGCTCGGTGGTGCTGTTTCCCGAGGGCACCCGAGCACACGGCGAGTCGCTTGGCCCGTTCAAGGCGGGCGCGGTTCTGGCTGCGCGCGATAGCGGTCGCAGCATCCGGCCCATCGTCATCCACGCATCAGACCGCCTGTTGCCGCGCGGTCGCTTCCTGCCCAAAGGCGGGGTGATCCGGGTCGAGGTGCTGGAGCCCTTTGTCTGCGACCCTGCCGCGCCGGTCGATGCCGATGTGGCACGACTGCGCGCGGCGATGCTGGCGGCGTTCGACCGAGCCTGAGGCGCGGCCTCAGCCCGCCAGCTGCCGCATCAACCGCCCCGGCGCGTCCGGCAGGGTCAGCCCGGCCTGCGTCGCCATGTGCCAGGCCAGCGCCAGGTTGGAACTGACCACCGGAATGCCCAGCTCTGCCTCGATCTCGTCAATCACATCCAGCGTGCGCAGATTGGTACAGCTCAGGAACAGCCCGTCCAGACCGCCGCGCCGTCCAAGGTCCAGCGCCGCCGCCCGGATCGAGGCCGGATCGATCCGCGCTACCCGCGCCTCGCTCGCCTCGCCGAAACTGAGCGTTTCGGGCGTCTCGACCCCCGCCGCGCCCAAGGCGTGCCGCACAGGTTCGGCCACCGAGGCGACATAGGGCGAGACAATGCCCAGCCGGGTGATGCCCAACGCACGCAGCGCGGCGCGCGCCGCGGTCAGCGGATCGGTGCTGGCCTGTGTTTCGCAAGCGCCCCGGATCAACTCCGCCACGCGGTCAGGTCCTATCATCGTGGCGCCCGAGGTGCAGGCATAGCCCACGGTCGAAAACGCCACCGAGGGCGGCAGCAGGCTGGCCGAGTACGGCAGATCGCGCTCCATCTGGCGCAGGGTCTCGGGCGTCACATCCGCACCCGAGGGGATGCGGGTGACATAAAGCGCCTGATCGCGGGCGGCAAAGAGGCGCTGGAAATCCTGCTCGACCGTCTCGTCGGCCTGCAACACGATCAGCCCCAGCGTGGCGGCGCTGCCGATCGGGGCGGTGAGGTCATAGGGAAAATGGGTCATCGGGTGTGGCTCCGGTCAGGGCAGGCTGGTGCCAGAATGCACATGAATGACCCGCCCGGGCAGCGCCGGATGCGTCACGCGGCGGCACGACCGCGACCGTTCAGCGGGCCAGCACCAGGGTTCCACCCGCGATCTGGATACTGCTGAACCGTTGCAGATAGTCCATACCCAAGAGCGATTCACTCATCTCGCCCTCGTTCACCCAGGCGGTGACGCCCTGATCGGTGAACCCGCCCAGCTGCACCTGGCCTAGTTTCACCGGCGCGGTGCGCACCTCGCCATTGGCGGTATAGGCGCGGCCGAAGTAGTTGAGTGCCGCTGTGTCGATGCCCAGCCGTTCGGCATCCGCATGGCTCAGCACCACCTGGCTGGCGCCGGTATCGACCAGAAAGCGCAGCGGTTTGTCCTCGACGATAAGGGTGGCATAGTAATGGCCGTCCGGGCTGCGCGGGATCTCGACCCGGTTGTCGCTGACCGACATCCGGGGTGTGCCCGCCACCGTGCCGCGAATGTCGTCCCACAGGCCCACCACCGCGATCACGCCGATGAAGATGAACAGCCAGGCCATCGCCATCTGCATGGCTTTGCCCAGGCTGGCGCGTCGCTGGCTGATGAACCAGAACAAGAGCGCCGCGACAAGCAGCATCAGGTAGATCAGGCGGGCGAAATCGTCTGCGACCATGGAGGGCCTTTCCTGTGGATGTTCCCTCGATATGGGGCGTCAGCCGGCAAAGCCAAAGGCCCTGAGTCCATCAAGGATGAATTGCACCGCCAGCGCCGCCAGCAGCATACCCAACAGGCGAGTGACAACATTCAGCCCGGTCTTGCCCAGAAGTCGCCCCAGGAGGCCGGAAATGAGATAGAGGAACAGCACCACCGCCAGCACCGCCAGCATGACCGCAATCACCGTGGCCAGACCCTCGGCGCCCGGATGCTGGCCTGCCAGCAGGATCATGGTGGCGATCGAGCCGGGGCCGGCGATCAGCGGAATGCCCAGCGGGAAAACCGAGGGGTCGGCGTGCTCCTCGGCCTCGGCCCGATCCTCGCGCCGCTTGGTGCGTCGCTCGAACAGCATGTCGAGCGCGGTGAGGAACAAGAGCACACCGCCCGCCACGCGAAAGGCGGGCATCGAGATGCCGACAAAGCCGAGCACCGCCTCGCCAAAGGCGGCGAACATTGCAAGTATCCCCGCCGCCGTCAGGCAGGCGCGCAGCGCGATGGCGCGTTTGGCACGGCTGTCCATGCCCTGGGTCAGCGCCATGAAGATCGGCGTCTGGCCCGGCGGGTCGATCACCACGAACAGCGTGGTAAAGGCGGTGATCAGAAAGGCCGTGTCGAGCATGCCCCCTCCGTCTGGTTGGTGGCGCCGAGATCGAACCGTTTGCCCTCGGCGCCGTCAAGCGCGCGCCAGGTCTGAAAGCCCAAAGCGGTGTAATAGGCCAAACCTTCGGTGTTGGTGGCGCCGATAGTGGCGTCGATATGGGCCAGCCCGGCGCGCTGCGCCTTGGCCAGCGTTTCGGAAAACAGCGCCCGCCCGATGCCGCGGCGGCCCGTATCGCCCGCCACATAGGTGCCGATGATGCCCCAGCCGGCGGGCAGGTCATAGTCGTTCTGCTCTCTCGCAACCTTCAGCGACTGAAAACCGAGGATGCGCGCGCCCTCGCAGGCCACGGCACAGCTCAGCCGGTCGGGATGGGCGATGTAATGGGTCAGAACGGTCGCGGCATCGCCCCGACGGGCACTGTTCCAGTCGGTGAGGATAGGTAGCAGTACCGCACTCATCGCGGCGGCATCCGCCGCTTCTGCCTGTCGGACGATCATGAGGCCTGCGCCGCGTCGAGTTTTTCCTGCGCGTCCAGCCACAGGGTTTCGGCCCGCTCCATCGCGTCCTTCAGTTCCGCATATTTGCGGTTCCAGACTTCGAGATCACCGACCTTGTCATCGGCGTAAAGCGCGGGATCGGCCAGTTTGGCGGCCAGTTTCTCGTGCATCTCGGTCAGCTTCTTGACCCGCTCCTCGCATTTGCGCAGCTCGGCCCGCAGCGCCAGCACCGTGTCGCGGCTGGCGCGCTTGGGCTTGGGCTTGGCCTCGGCCGGTTTGGGGGTTTCCGGCTTGTCGCGCGCCAGCAGGAAATCGCGATAGGCCTCCAGATCGCCCTCGAAGGGTTTCACCGATCCGTCCGAGACCAGCCACAGCCGGTCGGCGACAAGGGTCAACAGGTGCATGTCGTGGCTGACCAGGATCACCGCGCCGGTATAGTCGGTCAGCGCCTCGACCAGCGCCTCGCGGCTTTCGATATCGAGGTGGTTGGTCGGCTCGTCGAGGATCAGCATGTGGGGCGCGTCAAGGGTGGCGATCAGCAGGCTCAGGCGCGCCTTTTGCCCGCCCGAAAGCCGCCCCACCGCCGTTTCCGCCTGTTCGGGGCCAAGGCCGAAGCCCGCCAGCCGCGCCCGCCATTTGGCGGGCGTCTCGCCCGGGCGCAGGCGGCGCAGGTGGTCGAGCGGTGTTTCGTCCACGTAAAGCTCGTCGACCTGATGTTGGGCGAAATAGCCAATGCGCAGCTTGGGCGAGCGTGTCATCCGCCCCGCCATCAGCGGCAGCCGGTCCGAGAGCAGTTTCGACAGGGTGGATTTGCCCTGACCGTTCTTGCCCAATAGCGCGATCCGGTCGTCCTGGTCGATGCGCAGGTTCAGCCGTTTCAGGACCTCGGTTTCGCCATAGCCCGTCACCCCGCCTTCGAGATGGATGATCGGGGGCGACATTTCCTCGGGTTTGGGAAAGGTAAAGGCGCGCAATGCGGCCTCTTGCGGGCTGCTGATCGGCTGCATCCGGGCCAGCGCCTTCAGACGCGACTGTGCCTGCTTGGCCTTGTCCGCCTTGTACCGGAAGCGGTCGACATAGGATTGCAGATGCGCGCGGCGCGCCTCCTGCTTCTTGGCCATAGCCTGGGCCTGAGCCAGGTTTTCGGCCCGCTGGCGGGCGAACTGGTCATAGGGCCCCTGATAGAGGGTCAGTTTGCGATCCTCCAGATGCAGGATCGCGCCCACGGCACGGTTCAACAGCCCGCGGTCGTGGCTGATGATGATCACCGTGTGGGGGTATTTCGCCAGATAGCTCTCCAGCCACAGCGCCCCTTCGAGGTCGAGATAGTTGGTCGGTTCATCGAGCAGCAGCAGGTCGGGCTGTGAAAACAGCACCGCCGCCAGCGCCACCCGCATCCGCCAGCCGCCCGAGAAATCGGAACAGGGTTTTAGCTGTTCGTCATCGTCGAACCCGAGCCCCTTGAGGATCGAGGCGGCGCGCGCAGGCGCGCTCCAGGCGTCGATATCGGCCAGCCGGGTCTGCACTTCGGCAATGCGGGTGGGATCGGTGGCGGTTTCGGCCTCGGCCATCAGCGTGCCCCGTTCGGTATCGGCGGCCAGAACCGTGTCGAGCAAAGACACGTCTGAGGCGGGCGCCTCTTGCGCGACCCCGCCGATGCGGGCGCGGCGGGGCAGGGCGATCTCACCGGTCTCCAGTGCCAGCTCGCCCCGGATCAGGCGAAAGAGCGTGGTCTTGCCGGTGCCGTTGCGGCCTACCAGTCCGACCTTGTGGCCATCGGGAATGACGGCGCTGGCGCCATCGAACAGCGGCCGGCCCTCGACCGCGTAAGTGATGTTATCGATCCTCAACATGGGCGCGCTCATAACAGACAGGTGAGGGGGCCGCCAGCGGCTTGGGCCCGTTGCGGGGATGGTCAGGCGCAAGCGGCCGTGATAGCGCAGAGATAGCGCCCCATCCGCCGGATCCCGCCAATGCGTCCTGCCACCAACCCGCCGCATCTGATCACGCTTGTTCTGGCCACCGCGCTGGCGGTTCTGACACTGAACATGTTCCTGCCGTCGCTGGCGCATATCGCGTCGGATTTCGGGGTGGATTACGCGTTGGCGAACCTGTCGATTGCCGGATACCTGATCGTCACCGGGGTGTTGCAGCTGATCATGGGCCCCTTGTCCGACCGCTATGGGCGGCGTCCGGTTCTGTTGTGGTCGATGGGCGTGTTTGCGCTGGCCTCTGTCGGATGCGCGCTGGCCGAGGATATCTGGGTCTTTCTTGGGTTCCGGATGGTGCAGGGCGCGGTGATCGCGGGGCAGGTCCTGCCGCGTGCGGCGCTGCGCGATCTCTACCCGCCGTCACAGGCGGCGGCGCGGCTGGGGCAATTGTCGATGGCGATGGCGCTGGCGCCGATGCTGGGCCCGATGCTGGGCGGCGTGCTTGAGAGCCTGTTCGGATGGCGGGCCGGCTTCGTTCTCTATGCTGTCATGGGGTTCGGAATGTTGGCACTCGTCTGGGCGGATATGGGCGAGACCAACCAGAACCGCTCGGCCACCTTCGGGGCGCAGATGCGGCAATACCCCGAGCTGCTCGGATCTCGCCGGTTCTGGGGCTACAGCCTGTGCGCCGCCTTCTCGGTCGGGGGCTTTTATGCCTTCATCACCGGGGCGCCAATGGTGGCTGCGGCCGCGTTTGACCTCAGCCCGGCGATGCTGGGCCTTGGTATCGGTATCATCACTCTGGGGTTCATGGCGGGCAACTTCGTCACCGGGCGTATCGCGCCGCGCGTGGGGCTGATGCCGCTTATCGTGGCCGGGCGCTGGGTGGCGAGCCTGGGGCCGCTGTTGGGGCTGGTGCTGTTTATTGTCGGGCTTGGGTCGGTCTGGGTATTCTTTGCTTCGGCCATATTCGTGGGCTTCGGCAACGGGCTGACGTTGGCCAATGCCAATGCCGGGTTGATGTCGGTACGCCCGCATCTGGCGGGCAGCGCCTCGGGCCTGTCGGGGGCACTGACCGTTGCGCTGGGAGCGGCGTTGACCACGGCGACGGGCGTGATCGTGAACGCCGGAAATGCGCCCTATGCCGTTCTGGGCCTGATGCTGGCGGCCAGTTTGCTCAGCCTTGCCGCCGCGCTCTACACCCGTTGGGTAGACCTGCGCGACCCATTGGTCGAGACCTGACCGGGCAATCCCGTATCAGGTCCGGGATTTGCCATCATGGCACTTTCCTTGCGTGCCCCATCGTGCTAGGCGGCGCGCGATACATCCGGCGCGAAAGGCGCGCCGCCAGATTCAAGGAGAGCCCCGATGGCACTGGAACGTACCTTCTCGATCATCAAGCCCGATGCAACCCGCCGCAACCTGACCGGCAAGATCAACGCCAAGTTCGAGGATGCCGGCCTGCGCATCGTCGCGCAGAAGCGCATCCACATGACCAAGGAACAGGCCGGCAAGTTCTATGAAGTGCACGCCGCCCGCCCGTTCTATGACGAACTGTGCGAATTCATGTCCTCGGCCCCGGTCGTGGTGCAGGTTCTGGAAGGCGAGAACGCCATTGCCAAGAACCGCGAAGTGATGGGCGCCACCAACCCCGCCGACGCGGCCCCCGGCACCATCCGCGCCGAGTTTGCCGAGTCGGTCGGTGAGAACTCGGTCCACGGCTCGGACGCGCCGGAGACCGCCGCGGTCGAGATCGCCTATTTCTTCTCGGGTATCGAACTGGTCGGCTAAGCCGCCGGTCTGCGGACCTGAACGAACAGGAAAAGCCGCCCCGTCTTCGAGGGCGGCTTTTTCATTGGGCCGGGAGGGGGCGCTGCCCCCATCGCGCCGGGGGCGCGATTCCCCCGGGATATTTGCGGCAAGAGGAAAGCGCAGATGTGCGTCAGGATTGCGGGCGCAGATCCTCCGGGCGGACACGGACGCCCAGCGCGTCGAGCTCTGCCACCAGTTTGCTGGCCGGGGCGGGTTTGGTCGCGGCCTTGATCGCGTCGAAGCGGGCGCGCAGCTCGGCCTTTTCCTTGCCCTTGCAATCGTTCCAGGGGCGGCCTTGCAGTCCCATCACCAGCACATAATAGCCGATGAAATGCGGCTTGCTGCCAGCGGCCAGCAGCCGGGCATAGGCCGCATCGGCGCCCAGCGCGCGCAGCTCTTCGGCCGAGTGGATACCGGCACGGGCACAGGCTTCGTCCATGGCGGGGCCAAGATTGCGGATCGAGGAAACGGGATCGGTCATGGCGCCACCCTAACCTCCGCCGTTCGGCATGTCACCGGCGGGTGTCAGGGGCGGACTGCGCGCCCGCGCCGCAGGTCGCCATCTGGCATGCAGCCGCGCGCCTCTCTATCGTGTGGGCAGGCGGTGCGGGCACGACATGGCCCGAAGAACCAGAGGGAGGAATGGAATGAGCGATGGGTTAACGGCGGAGATCGGAAAGCTGGACCTGACAGCACCGCCGCCCGGGTTTCTGGAGGATCCATTTTCGTTCTACGACGCGCTTCTGGCCCATGCGCCGGTATTGCCGCAACCGGACGGCTCGGTGCTGCTCAGCCGGTATGCCGACCTGGACCGCATCTATCGCGACACAACGCTTTATTCCTCGGACAAGAAGGCGGCGTTTGGTCCCAAATTCGGGGTCGGCTCGCCGCTGTTCGAACATCACACCACCTCGCTGGTGTTCAACGACCCGCCGCTGCACACGCGGGTGCGCAAGATCATGACCTCTGCCCTGACGCCGCGCGCCATCGCGCGGATGGAACCGGGGCTGATCGAGACGGTGGATCACCTGCTGGACGCAATGGCCGGGCGCGACCGGGTGGACCTGATCGCCGATTTCGCCTCGACCATCCCGATCCAGATCATCGGCAACCTGCTGGATGTGCCGATGGACGAGCGCGGGCCGCTGCGCGACTGGTCGCTGATCATCCTGGGCGCGCTCGAACCGAAGCTGAGCGCCGAGCAGCTGGCGCAGGGCCAGCAGGCGGTGACCGAGTTCAAGACATATCTCGAGGATCTGGTGGCACGGCGCCGCGTCAGACCGGGCGATCCCGAAACCGATGTGCTGACCCGGCTCATTCGGGGCGAGGGCGCCGATCAGCAACTGTCAGAAATCGAGCTGCTGCAAAACTGCATCTTCATCCTGAATGCCGGGCACGAGACCACCTCGAACCTGATCGGCAACGGGCTGGCGTTGTTGCATGATTTCCCCGAGGAACGCGCGCGGCTGCTGGGGGATCCGTCGCTGCTGCCCTCGGCGGTCGAAGAGATCCTGCGCTTCCGCTCGCCCAACCAGCTGGGCAATCGCGAGACTGCCGCGGAGATCGAACTGGACGGGCTTCGCCTGCCCAAGGGGACCAACCTGCATCTATGCATCGGGGCGGCCAATCGCGACCCGGCGGTGTTCGACGATCCGACCCGGTTCGACATCGCGCGCAAGCCGAACCGGCATCTGGCTTTTGCTGGCGGGCCGCATGTCTGTGTCGGGCTGACGCTCGCCCGACTCGAAGGGCGGATCGCACTGGGCCGGCTGCTGGAGCGGTTTCCCGACTATCGGCTGCTGGACGGCCGTGTGCCCGGCGGGCGCATCCGGTTTCATGGCTACGCCGAGCTGCCCGCGCGCCTGTGAGCGGGCAGGGCCGGCTCAGGCACCGCGCGGCAGGGTCAGGCGCGCCTCAAGGCCCGGCGCGCGGTTTTCGGCCTCGAAGCTGCCGCCGTGCATGCGGGCGATGGCGGCAACCAGCGCCAGGCCCAGACCCGAATTGCCGCCCGTGCGCGACGGGTCGAGCGTGACAAAGGGGTCAGCCAGGCGCGACAGGTCCTCCTCGGGGACGCCGGGACCATTGTCGCGCACAGCCAGTACGATCTCCGTGTTGGTTTCGGACAGGGTCAGCGAGACCGTGCTGCCCGCTGGCGCATAACGCAACGCATTGTCGAGCAGGTTGGACAGCGCCTGCGCGAGCAGGGCCGGGTGACCGGGCAGGGTCGCCGCGTCGGCCTCGACCGTCAGGGTAACGCCGGTTTCGGCGGCGAGCGGTTCATAGAACTCGCCCAGATTGCGCGCCAGCGCAGCTAGGTCCACCGGCTCGAATTCCTCGCGCCCCAGCCCCGCCTCGGCGCGCGAGATCTCGGTCAGTTGCGAAAAGACCCGCAACAGGTGGTCCACCTCGGCCAGGGCGCGGGCGCCGTCGGCGCCGCGCTCGTCAGGGTCGCGGTTGGGGTCGGTCAGCGTCTCGACCCGCTGGCGCAGCCGCGACAGGGGCGAGCGCAGGTCATGGGCGATTGAATTCGAGGTGGTGCGCAGGTGGCCCACCAGCTCCTCGATCCGGTCCAGCATTTCGTTCAGGGTTGCCGCCATGCGGTCGAACTCGTCCCCGGTACCGCGCAGCGGGATGCGGCGGCCCAGATCGCCCGAGACGATCTCTCCGGCGGTGCGCGAGATGTCCTTGAGCCGCGAGAACACCAGTCGTGTCAGCAGCCAGCCGGTCAGCAAACTGAGCGCCAGCGCCGCCAGCAGCGCCAGCCCGACCGAGCGCAGCAGCACCCGGTCGAATTGCCGCCGGGCCGAGGCGTCGCGACCCACCAGCAGCCCCTCGCCACCGGGCAGGCGGATCGAAGCGGCCGAGACCGGCACGCTCTCGCCGGATTCGGTGCGGATCAGGTCCAGTTCGATCCAGCCGCTGCCCGCAGTCACGCCGGGAGGCCAGCGCACCAGATTGCCCGCCAGCACCGCACCGCCGCGATCGGTCAGCAGGTAAAGCGCGTCGCGCTCGCTGGCGTCCTGGCTGCGCCGCTCGATCGCGGTCAGCAGGCCGATGACGCCCAGTCGCTGGTATTCATCCGCCAGCCCCGCCAGTTCGGCGGTCACGACCGAGCGGGTCTCGCCCGCGATGGTCCGGTTGGCGGTGACATAGACCAGCGCCAGCACCGCAACCGTCATTGCCGTGCTCAGCACCATACTGAGCAACACCAGCCGGGTGCGGGCATTTCGCATCAGGACTAGCGGCTTAGCCATCGGAGATCATGTAGCCCGCACCGCGCACCGTGGTGATCAAAGGCACGTCTGCGCCCTCGTCGATCTGGCGGCGCAGTTTCGAGATGTGCACGTCAACGATATTGGTGTTGGGGTCGAAATGGTAATCCCAGACCCCCTCCAGCAGCATGGTGCGGGTGATCACCCGGTTCTTGCGGCGCAGGAAGAATTCGAGGATCTGGAATTCGCGCGGGGTCAGGGTGATCTCGCGCCCGGCGCGGGTCACCTTGCGGCGCATCAGGTCCATCTCCAGATCGCGACAGGTCAGCATCGCAGCTTCTTGCGTGTCCTGCGGGCGGCGCAGCAGCGCCTCGACCCGGGCCAGCAGCTCCTGAAACGAGAAGGGTTTGACCAGGTAGTCGTCGGCGCCCGCGCGCAGCCCCTTGACGCGCTCGTCCACCGCGCTCATCGCCGTCAGCATGATTACCGGAGTGTTCAGCCCGGCGGCGCGAACCGACTTGATCAGCGCCAGCCCGTCAAGCCCGGGCAGCATCCGGTCCAGCACCATCGCGTCAAAACCGCCATCGGTGGCATGATAAAGCCCCTCGCGCCCGTCCGCGGCACATTCCACGGCAAAGCCTTCTTCGGCAAAACCTTTGGCCAGGAACTCGCGGGTTTCGGCGTCATCCTCGACGATCAGCACACGTCGGCTCATCTCAATGGTCCTCTTTTGTGACGGATATACAGGGGCAAGGCCGCAAATGCACGTGCCGGGCGCGGATGGGACGCGCCCGGCAGATCCGGGGCCGAAAGGCACATAACATGGCCCGGATCCAAACCCGGCGCGCGGGGGCACGGCCGGGTCAGCGACCTGTGGGTCAGGTGATTTTGACCGCGAGGAAGATCTGGTTGCCGCTCCGGTTGATCAGCATCAGCGCCGGATCGGTCTTTTCGCTCTCCAGCGCCTTGGCCAGTGCTGCCGGGCTGATGGTATCGCTGCCGCCCAGCCGCAGGATCACGTCGCCCGGGCGCAAACCGGCGCGGGCGGCGGGGCCGTCGGGCGCGATATCGGTGATCAGTACGCCGCCGGTGTCGCTGTCCAGCCCGGCGCCCTTGCGGGCCTCGTCGCTCAGCGGCGAGACGGTCAGGCCCAGGCCGGGCGCGTCGGCCGGGCCGTCGGCGCTGGCCGGGATCACCTCGGCGCTGGCCTGATGGGTGCCGATGGTGACGGTGATATCCTGCGCCTTGCCATCGCGCATCACCCGGATACTGGCACGGGTACCGGATTCGGTCGCGCCCACCAGCCGGGGCAGGTCGGCGCTGCTGCGCACCGGTTTGCCTTCGAAGGCGACGATCACGTCACCGGGGCGCAGGGTGCCGTCCGAGGGGCCATCGGCCACGACCTCGGACACCAACGCACCGGTGGTCCCGTCAAGGCCCAGCGCGGCGGCGATATCGGCACCAAGGTTCTGGATCGACACGCCCAGCCAGCCGCGATCGACCTGACCGTCCTCGCGCAAGTCCGAGATCACGTGATCGACGATGTTCGAGGTGACGGCAAAGCCCAGACCCACCGAACCGCCTGAGGGCGAATAGATCACCGAGTTCACGCCCACGACCTCGCCCGCCATGTTGAACAGCGGTCCGCCCGAATTGCCCTTGTTGATGGCGGCGTCGGTCTGGATGAACTCGGCATAGGGTCCGTCCGAGATATTGCGCCCCTTGGCCGAGACGATGCCGGTGGTCACGGTCGAACTGAGGCCAAAGGGATTGCCCACGGCCACCACATCCTCGCCCACGCGGATCGCGTCGCTGTCACCCAGCGTGACGGCGGGCAGCGCCTCGCCTGCATCGATCCGCAGCAGCGCCAGATCGGTCAGCGGGTCGGTGCCGACCACCTGGGCGGTGAATTCGCGGTCATCGCTGAGGCGGACAGTGACCCGGTCGGCGCCGTCCACCACGTGATTGTTGGTGACGATATAGCCCTCGGCATCAAGGATGAAGCCCGAGCCGAGCCCCTGGCGTGGGCCGCTATCGGGCATCGGCATGCCGCGCGGGCCGCCGAACTGGTGAAAGAACTCCTCGAACGGGGTGCCCTCGAAGGGCGAAGGCTGAGCGCCGGTCGGGCGCGGCGCCGCGTTCTGGCTGGCCAGCACGGTCACCACGCTGGGGGCGACCTGTTCGACCAGATCGGCCAGCGCCGTGTCTGCATGGCCGGGCAGGGCGGTCGTGGCCATCAGCAGCGCGCCCAATGCGGGGGCGGCCGCCCAGTTGGGAAGCGAGGGGGTCAGCTTGCGGGACATGCGAATGTTCATCTTGATCTCCTGTCTCGATGTCCGGTCCGGGCCGGGTTCGGATCAGAGATAGCCGTGCATTCTGAGGTGGGGCTGAGGCAGGGATTAAGATTTCTTAATCCGCCTTCACCGATCGCAGGCGGCATGCAGGGCGGCGGATCATGCGGATGTGGATAAATTGAACTTGATTCGAGCAAATCTCACGCAGGATTGTTCCCGTTCCTTCAAAGAACTTTACCAACAGGGACGATTGATCACTGACCTGTTTACAAATATGGCGGGGAGTGGCGCGGGTGATGCCGGTGCCGGTGGTTGCGTACTGTTCTCGAAAGAGAAACAACTCCTCGGTGAGCGGCGGCGCGGCAACCGAAGCAAACCGGGGTTCTGCGGAGGAAACAAGGCCGATCTCTCCATTTGCGAGATGAGGCTTGTGAAACAATAATCAACCAAAAGTTGATATGGCCAGCCGTTCCCGGACGCTCAGGGGCGAGGCCGGATCGGAATAGGGCGAATTTTAGACCCTTTTTCGCTTTGTCCGCTTCGACGCCTCCGGTAATTATAGATGCAGCCCAACTGGGGGGGCGATGTCTGTTGGTCACGGGGGCGACCGCACAACTTGGCGTCTTGAAGACGCGGGAAAGATGCGCGTTCGCGCAACGGCTTTGAGGTCGTTTGTGGCGAAGGTTTACTCGATACGTTGCGGCGTATCGAAACAGCGCCGCTTGGCGTCGCGCCAGCTTTCTCTGCCCGACCGGGATCACAAGTGGTGCAGTCGCGACTGACCCTGTCATCGCCCGGTTAACTTAGGTTTTTCGCGTAGGGACGCGATCGGTGCAGGTGTGCCGGGAAGGAGATTGGTATGGCGACGAACTTTGACAATCCGTATTCGGCCAACCTGATTGGTCTGTGGGATTTCCGCCCCGGTGCGGAAACCAACGATACCGGCCTGGGGGACGGAATCGCGCAGGACGGCACTCCGGTGAACAGCCCCGACTTCAGCGCGGGCTGGATGTATACCGGTCAGCCGGATCAACGGATGGACGTCAATGATGGCGATGACGATCAGTTCGACCTGGATGAAGGCTCTCTGATCACCTCGTTCCGCGTCTTTGGCCATCCCGGCAGCGGTCCCTATACGGTGGTCAGCCGCGGCGCCGAGGATTCCGGTAACGTCGATGATGGCGCCGGCACCACCCCGGGCGCCGACAGCGGTTATTTCGAGGTGCGTGTGACCAACGAGGGCGTGGTCGAGGTTCTGCATCGCTCGAACGGGATCGAAGAGGTTCTGAGCACCGGCTCGAACTTCTATAACATCGGCGATGTGGTCACCGTGACCTATGCCTGGTCCGACAACGGACTCGACATGCGTGTGGAGAATGAGACCCAGGGCACCGAGACCACCGTGTCCAGCGATCAGACCGGCATGACGCTCGATGTGACCACCAACAGCGAACAGAGCTTTTCCATCGGTGCCCGCGAGGCGACAGCAGGCGATTTCGACCAGAACTTCTTTGGCGGTGTCGACTATGTGGCGGTGCTGGATGCACCGGTGATCGGCCAACCCAATGGTATCGTTGACGGCACCCCCGGCAACGACACCATCGACCTGGCCTATACTGGTGACCCCGAAGGCGACGTGATCGACGGCGGTGACGCGGTCGACCCGACCCATGGTCCCGACGATGACGTGGTCGACGGTGGCGCGGGCGATGACAGCATCGATGCGGGTCTGGGCGATGACACCGTATATGCCGGCAGCGGCAGCGACACGGTGAACGGTGAGTCTGGCGACGACCTGCTTATCGGCGATGACAATGCACCCGGCGGCGGCGCCGGAGGCAGCACCCGCGAGGTGTTCGAATGGTTCCGCGCACCCGATCCGGATGACGGCGGAGATGTGGATGATGGCGACGACCTCAGCGGCGGCTTCACCCAGAACACCGGCGGCGTCGATGTCACCTTCTCGGTTCTGAATGCCGATCCGGCGGTCACCACCGAATTTTCGACCGAAGAGCAATTTGTCGGGAATATTGACACCAACGGCCCCGCTGCGACTGACGACAGCGCCATGGAATCGGAGTTGAACGGGCAGACCAATACGGCCGGCTATCAGCTCGACTTCTCGGACCCGGTCACCAATGTCTCGTTCCGCATCAACGATATCGACGGCGACGGCCAGGCCCGCGTGCAGGCTTTTGATGTCAACGGCGACCCGATCACGGTGAACATCGCCGGCGGCCTGAATGTCACCGAGAGCGATACCGACGGCGTGCCGGGCAACGAGACCGCCACCGGCGACGGCGGCTATGCCGGGGCAAACAACGCGAATTACTCGATCCTGGTCACCATTCCGGGTCCGGTTTCGCGCCTGACCATCGAACATGCCCAGGCCGGCGCGAATCCCAGCGAAATCTCCGTCTCGGATGTCTTTTTCAATGTCCCGAATGCCGATACCGGCGCGGATGGTGATGACAGCCTGACTGGCGGCGATGGCGATGATACGCTGATCGGCCAGGGCGGCGATGACACGCTGACTGGCGGCGACGGCAATGACAGCGTCGAGGGCGGCGATGGCGACGATGTGATCGATACCTCGGGCAGCCTGTCGGGCAATCTGCCCGACCGCGGCTTCCCCTCGTATAACGGCCTGCCTGCGGTTCCGGCGGATCCGGTTGTGGACGACGATCGTGACACCGTGGATGGCGGCGAAGGCAATGACATGATCCTAACCGGTGACGACACCGACCGGATCACCGGCGGTGGCGGCAACGACACGATCGACGGCGGCCTGGATGACGACACCATCGAAGGCGGCGACGGCGCCGACATGATCGTGGGCGGCGAGGGCGCGGACTCGATCCTGGCCGGCACCGGCGACGACGTGGTCTATGGCGGTCTCGACCCGCGCTTCCCGGACAATCTCAACATCCGCGACGATGGCACCGATGGCCCCGCCGATCCCGAGACCACCAACGGGCTCGATTTCATCGATGGCGGCGACGGCAACGACACGCTGTATGGTCAGGACGACAACGACACCATCCTGGGTGGTGCGGGCGACGATCTTGTCGATGGCGGGATCGACCAGGACAGCATCGAAGGCGGCGACGGCAATGACACCCTGCTGGGGGGGCACGGCGAGGACGAGATCCACGGCGGCACTGGAAATGATGTGATCCTTGGCGGGTCCGAGGCCGACGTCCTTTACGGTGACGACGACCGCGACACGATCGGTGCCGGGATCGGCGACACGATCGAAGGCGGCGAAGGCGGCAATGACTATGACGTCGCCATCGCGACCGGACTGGCCGTGGTCGACTATGACCAGACCGATCCGACCGGCGAATCCGGAACCATCACCTATTACAACCCCGATCTGACCGTGGCCGGCACCGCCGAGTTCTCGGAGGTCGAGAACGTGCTGGTGGTCGGAAATCCGGGCGGAAGCCCGACCCCGCCGCCGGGTAGCGGCCCGACCCCGCCGGACAGCTATGACGGTATCGTTGACGGCACATCGGGCAACGACACCATTGATCTGGCCTATACCGGCGATCCCGAAGGCGACATGGTCGACAATGACGATGCCGTTCCGCCGCTGGTCGATGAACAGGATGTGGTGCTGGCCGGTGCCGGTGACGATCTCGTCTACAGCGGTCTGGACACGGACGTAGTGTTCGGCGGCGCGGGCAATGACACCGTGTTCGGCGAAGAAGGTGGCGACGCCATCGACGGCGGAGAGGGCAACGACTCGCTCGACGGTGGCGCGGGCCGCGACATCGTGTTCGGTGGCGAAGGCGACGACACCCTCTCTGGCAGTAACGAAAACCCCGACGATGGTGGTGACCTTCTGGGCGGCGGCTTTGGCGACGACCGGTTCGTCAATGTCGGTCAGGGTGAGGTCATCATCGGCGGCGAGGATGCCGACGGGCTGGACGAGGACGTGCTCGACCTGACCAATGCGGCTGCTCCCGGTGGCTCGGTCACCGTCGAATATGACGCAGGTGACCCCGAGGCGGGCACCGTGCGCTATTTCGATGCGGCTGGCGCCGAGACGGGAACCAGCACGTTCAGCGAAATCGAGACGGTCATTCTGCCTTGCTTCACGCCGGGCACCAAGATCGCGACCCCCAAGGGCGAGCGTCTGGTCGAGGAGTTGCAGGTTGGCGACCGGGTGATCACCCGCGACAACGGTATCCAGGAAATCCGCTGGGTCGGCGCCCGCACGCTGACCGGCGCAGAACTGGCCCGTGCCGGTCATCTGAACCCGGTCCTGATCCGTCAGGGTGCCTTGGGTGGGGGCCTACCCGAGCGGGACATGATCGTCAGCCCCAACCACCGGATCCTGGTGGCCAATGACAAGACGGCGCTCTACTTCGAAGAGCGCGAGGTTCTGGTCGCGGCCAAGCACCTGATCGGGCTCGAAGGGGTCGACATCGTCGAGATCTCGGAAGTGACCTATATCCACTTCATGTTCGACCAGCACGAAGTGGTACTGTCGGACGGGGCCTGGACCGAGAGCTTCCAGCCGGGCGATCTGTCACTCGCCGGTCTCGCCGATGCACAGCGCGACGAACTGCTCGAGCTGTTCCCCGAGCTGAAGACCCGGGAAGGTGTCGAGGCCTATGCCGCCGCGCGCCGCTCGCTGAAGAAACACGAAGCCCGCCTGCTGATCTGACAGCGGGCTTCGGCATCCCCGAATATGCAGCTTGAACCGCGCGGTCTCGGGGCGCGCGGGCAGGGCGGGGCGCGGTTTTCGCGCCTCGCCTATTGCCGTTTCGCGCGCCAGTCTGCCCAGGCTTCGGGCGTGTCCAGATCGGTGCGGGCATGCTCGCCCGGCAACGGGATCAGCATCAGCCGCTCGTGATGCGCCTTTGCCACCGATTGCGCCCCGGTATCGCCGGTCAGTTCCAGAAGCGTGGGGAACAAGGCCCGGTGAAACACAACGGGATGGCCGGGATGGCCCGATGCGGTCGCCCCGCGCCAGATGAGATTTTTCGTCGAAAAATCTATGGCGCCCATTACCCGCGTCAGGTCGTCACTGGTCAGGTCGGGCAGGTCGGCAAGCAGAACCATGGCTGCGGGCGTCTCGTCCGGCAACGCCGAAACTGCGCGGCGCAAGCTGGCATTCATGCCCTCGTCGGCATCGGGAACCTCGACAATATCGACAGGCAACCCCGCCAGCGCGTCATGGCGCGGATGCGGTGCCGGCGGCACGGCCACGATCACCGGTGCCACTTTCAGCGCCCGCAAGGCGGTCCGGCGCAGCAGCGGCATGCCGTCGATCTCTTGCATCAGTTTGTCGGCCCCGCCCATGCGACGGGACCGGCCCGCGGCCAGCAACAGGATGGGAATCGGCTTCATGCCGCAACTCTGGCTGCTGGCGCTGGAGTTGTCACCCGCGCATGCGCGTACCATTCCCATCGAACAGCGGGTGGCTGATCACCCGCGCGGGGCGCATCTGGCCCAGGATCTCGATCTCGACCGCCACACCGTCGCCAATGCGGTCGGTGGGCAAGAAGCCCAACGCCACAGATTTTTCAGCGTGATGCGAATAGCCGCCCGAGGTGCAGAAGCCCACCACCGCGCCCTCCAGCCAGATCGGTTCATAGGCATTGACATCGGCGTCGTTGGCGTCGACTTCGAAGGCACAGAGCCGGCGGGCAGGGCCTGCGGCGCGCTCCGCCTCGGCGGCCGCGCGGCCGATGAAATCCGCCTCTTTCTTGAAGGCGATGAACCGGTCCAGCCCGGTTTCGGCGGCGGAATAGTCGGGAGAGAACTCCCGCAGCCACGAGCCAAAGAACTTGTCCAGCCGCAGGCTCATCATCGCGCGCATGCCAAAGGGGATCATGCCGTGATCCTGACCGGCCTGCCACAAGGTCCACCACAGTTGCCGCTGCGCCATTGGATCGCAATAGATCTCATAGCCCAGATCGCCGGTATAGCTGACCCGCTGCACGATACAGTCGGTCATGCCGACCACCATCCGCCGCACATCCATGAAGCGCAGGCTGTCGACATCGTCGCGGGTACAGGCGGCCAGCACCGCCCGTGCCTTTGGCCCGGCAATCTGGAATCCGTTGCGTTTGTCGCTGATATTTTCAATGGTTACGCCGTCTTCCTGATGTTTCTGGAACCAGCGCATGTGATAATCCTGCGACCCGTAGGAGGCGGTCAGCTGAAACTCGGTCTCGCTCAGGCAGGAAACGGTGAAATCGCCGATCAGCTTGCCCTTGGCGCTCAGCATCGGGGTCAGTGACAGCCGCCCCGGCGCCGGGATGCGGCCCGCCATGATCCGGTCGAGCCAGGCGCGCGCGCGCGGGCCCGTCACCATGTATTTGCCGAAGTTGTGGACCTCGTTGATGCCCACGCCTTGACGCACACCGCGCACCTCGCGGCCGGTGGCCGCAAACGCGTCCGAGCGGCGGAAGGAGGGGGTTTCATAGGTCGGCTCGTCGCCTTGGGCATAGTAATTGGCAACCTCCAGCCCGAATTGCTGGCCCCAGACCGCGCCCATGTCGGAAAAGATATCATACATCGGCGTGGTGCGGTTGGGGCGGGCGGCGGGCAGTTCCTCGTTCGGATATGACACGCTGAAGCGTTTCTGATAGTTCTCGATCACCTTGGGCCGGGTATAGCCGGGGCTGATCCAGCGTCCGAACCGGGCCACGTCCATCGCGGTGACATCGCGCTCGGTCTCGCCCTCGATCATCCATTGCGCCAGCATCAGGCCGACGCCGCCGCCCTGGCTGAACCCCGCCATCACGCCACAGGCCGACCAATAGTTGCGCATACCCGGCACCGGCCCGACCAGCGGGTTGCCATCGGGGGCAAAGGTGAAGGGGCCGTGAATGACCGACTTGACCCCGGCGCTGGCCAGAACGGGAAAGCGTTTATAAGCAAATTCAATGCTTTCCTCGATCTTGTCAAAGTCGTCAGGCAGCAGTTCGTGGCCGAAGGTCCAGGGCGTGCCATCCACCGCCCAGGGCTTGCAGGGCTGTTCATAGAAGCCGATGCACAGCCCGCGCCCCTCTTGCCGCAGATAGCTTTCTCCGGCGGGGTCCATGACATGCGGATGTTCACTGCCGCGTTCATAGATCTCGGGGATGTCGTCGGTGACAATGTATTGGTGCTCCATCGGGTGCAGCGGGAAATAGACACCCGCCATCGCGCCCACCTCGCGCGCCCAGAGGCCGCCTGCGTTGACCACATGTTCGGCGTGGATGGTGCCCTTGTCGGTCACCACGTCCCAGGTGCCGTCCGGGCGCTGGTTGGTCTCGCGCACCATGCAGTGCGTTTCGATGGTTGCGCCGCCCATGCGCGCAGCCTTGGCATAGGCATGGGTGGTCCCCGACGGGTCCAGATGCCCGTCGAGCGGGTCGTAGAGCGCACCGATGATTCCATCCAGATTGGTGATGGGTGCGATCTTGGCGATCTCTTCGGGGCCGACGATCTCGGTCTCGAGCCCCATGAAGCGGTGCTTGGCCCGTTCGGCCAGCAGCATGTCGAACCGGTCCCGATTGTCAGCCAACGTGATGCCACCCACATGATGCAGCCCGCAGGACATGCCGGTGATCTCTTCCAACTCCTTGTAGAGCCGGATGGTATAGCCCTGAAGCGCGGCCATGTTGGTATCGCCGTTCAGCGTGTGAAAGCCGCCCGCCGCATGCCAGGTCGAGCCCGAGGTCAGCTCGGACCGCTCGATCAGCATCACGTCGGACCAGCCCAGCTTGGTCAGGTGATAAAGGACGGAACAGCCGACAACACCGCCGCCGATGACGGCCACTCGGGTGGTGGTTTTCATTTCAGTCTCCGCTAGTCTAGGGACAGGTCTGACCTATCAGTCAGGGCAGATATGGCGCAGGTTCTTGTCGCTCTGCGACGGGACGTGTCGCAAATGAAATGTGCAGCCGGTTCGAGAGGGCGATTTGCGAGATAAACTCCTGAATATTGCCCGGCGCATGCTGCGGCTGCTCTATGTGCGGATCATCCTGATCGCCGCGCTCAGCCTGTTGTCGGTCCCGTTGGCGGCACTCTTGGGTGATCTGATCCCGCCGGGGCTGGCCGACCGCATCGGCGCGGCGGCAGTGGACCCGATCCTGGCGACACTGGCGACCAGCATGCTGGCGGTGACCACCTTTTCGCTGACGGTGATGACCGGCGCCCATCGCGCCGCCTGGTCGCAATGGGGGCCGCGCACCCATGTGATCCTCAAGGATGACACCGCCACCCATTCCATCCTTGCCGTCTTTGTCGGCGCCTATCTGTTTGCCATGTCCGGGATGGTCCTGCGGCGCACGCCGATCTTTGGCGAACAGGAAAGCGTGGCGCTGTTTGCCATGACGATGCTGGTCATTGCCCTGATCGTCGTCTCGATCATCCGCTGGATCGCGCATCTGGAGGATCTGGGCAGTTTCGGCGAGACCCTGGCGCAGGTTGAACGTCGCGCGGCGGTGTCGCTGCGCGCCTTGGCGCGTACGCCTTGCTACGGGGCGCACGCGCTCACCGAGGAAACGGACCTGCCCGAGGGCGGGCAGGTCCTGCGGGCGCCGCAGCCCGGATATGTCCAGCAGATCTTTGTCGAAATGCTGCAGGAACTGGCCCAAAAAGCCGAGACCCAGGTCTATGTCACCGTCTCTGTCGGAGATTACGTGCAAGAGGGGCAGGAACTGGCCCGGTTCGCTTGCAGCGATCTGGACGAAGAGGTCACCGGGGACGCCTGCCGCGCCTTTGCGATCGAAGGCGCGCGCACATTCGTGCAGGACCCGCTCTTCGGCCTGTCGGTGTTGGGCGATATGGCTTGCCGTGCGCTGTCGCCGGGGATCAACGACCCATCGACGGCGATCACCGTGATCGACCGGCTGTCCTCACTGTTGCTGCTGGCAAATCGCGATGAAGTCGACGAAAGCCCGGCTTGCGACCGCGTCTGGTTGCGGCCGCTTCCGCCCGAGTCCCTGTTCGCCGAAACCTTTGACAGGATCGCCCGCGACGGCGCCACCAATATCGAGGTACAACTTGCGCTGCAGCGGGCGTTGGCGGCGATAGGCACGCGTAGCGACGGTGAACTGGAACAAGCCGCCCGCCGCTCTGCCGCGCGCAGCCTGGCGCGAGGGCTCGCGGAGTTGAGCGCGGTCGAGGATCGCGACCGGCTGGAACGGGCTAGTCGCGGCTCTTGAACCGGCTCTGCTGCACCAGCCAGACGGTGAGCAGGGGGACAATCACGGTGATTGCCGCCACCGTCATCAGCAGATAGCCAAGCTGCGAGTAATCCGCCGGAATCGTTATCGTCCCATCCTCGGCGCGGACCTCGCGGGTGACGGTATAGATCTGGTTGAGGTACTTGGTCCCAAGGCTCGACGCGGACAAGGCCAGGTTGGTGAACGAGGCCATGACCGCAAAGAACGTCGCCTTGAGGTTTGCGGGCGCATTGCGCGCGATCCAGGCCAGCATGGGTATCATCGCCACCTGACCCAGTGGCGATTCCACCGCCGTGTTGACGATTGCGATGAACCGCGCGTCGACAATCCCGCCGGTCATAGCGGCGGTCCAGTGGTGGACGCCATAATACAACCCAATACCGGGCAGCGACAGCACCCCCGCCGCCAGCGTCAGCAGGATCACGATATCGGCGATGGTGCGCGAAGCGATCATCGGCCGCAGCACCACCATCCCCACCAGGGTCAATACCGAGGTGATCAGGTACAAGAGCGACAGGAATTGCTGGTCAAAGCCCAGCACGTCGATATCGAACCAGGAAGAGGCCGCGCCATTAAGCGGCATGGCGCGGAACATGAAGACGATGACGGCGGTGCCGATCAGGGCGCGCGCATGCGCCTGATCCAGATTGCGCACCAGCTGCCGCATCAGGGTCAGCACGATGGCCATAGACCCGGCAAAGACGATCTCCTGCGAAAACGGCAAGTCCATCAGCCCGACGGTCAGTGTCATTGCGACAAAGATGGCGCCTCCGGAGAAATACCAGTGGTTCAACCGCACCTTCTCGCCCTCGGGGTCGAATATGGCCAGTGCACGCATCCGGTCCATTCCGCCCGCGATCATCCGCGCGATGGCCTGCCGTTTCTGCCAGCCGGCCAGCAGCACGCCCGAGATCGAGATACAGGGGATCAGAAGGGCAAGCGCATAGATATGCCCATAGCGGGCGGCTTTCTCGGCCGGGGCCAGCGTTTCGATCCCGTCGAACAGAACGATGTTCAGGGCGGCAACCGCGCTGGCGCCGCCGATCAGGGCGAAGCGTCCCAGTGTCTGCATGGTGGTGTGCTGGGCACGCTGCACCTCGGGCGAAAGCTCGGCCCCCTGCGCATCGTGGCGCGGCACCGCCTCGACCGACATGGCGTCGGCGACCGCGTCCTGCACCACATAACCACAGGGTGCCAGCAGCACCGCCAACACGTACCAGGCGGTGACCGACATGATGCCCGGCATCCATTCGGCGCGGGTGGCCAGCCCATACATGATGGCGAAACTGGCCGCGATCAGCGACGCGCCCAGATAGATCAGCCAGGCCTTCCAGCGCCAGATCAGGTCGACCAGATGGCCCAGCGGCATCTTCAGCGCCCAGGGCAGTCCGGCCCAGAAGGCAAGCCCGGCGATGAAGGCCGCCGAGACATCCAGATATTCCTTGACGAAAAACGTGCCGACAACGGCGGTCAGCCCCTGCGCCCCGGCCGCGAAGTAGACCATCAGCGGCGGCAGGAACGACCAGCGCATCTGCCGGCCCAGATCGAGGACAACAGCGTCGAACCAGCCCCGGATCCGGCCCGCGCGGGTCATAGCGGGCGGATCTTGAGCCCGGTGATCCGGTTGCCCTCGCGGCCCGTCACCTCGAAGCGGAAGCCATGAAAGGCAAAGACCTGACCCACGGTCGGGATCATCTGTGCCTCGTGAATGACCAGTCCGGCGACCGTATTGGCCTCGTCATCGGGCAGCGACCAGTCCATTGCGCGGTTCACGTCGCGGATGGTCATGGCGCCCTCGACAAGGAACTGGCCATCGTCGCCACGGGTCACCGGCATCTCGGCATCGGGGTCGAATTCATCGGTGATCTCGCCGACGATCTCTTCGAGAATATCCTCGAGCGTGATCAGCCCGCGCAACGAGCCGTATTCGTCCACCACCAGCGCGAAATGGCTACGGATGCGCAAGAAGGCGCGCATCTGGTCGTCGAGCGTTGTGGTCTCGGGCACGAAATAGGGCGCGTTGGCGACCCGGGTGATGTCGAAATCCTTGAGCCGCGCGGTGTGACCCTCGCTGCCGCCAACCTGGGCATACATGGCGCGGAACAGGTCCTTGGCATGGACCACGCCGATGATGTTCTCGGGCTCGCCGCGATAGACGGGCAGGCGGGTATGGGGGCTTTGCAGGCAGTGTTCCAGAATGGTTTCTGGCTCGGCATCGGCGTCCAGCATCACGATATTCGAGCGATGCAGCATGATTTCCTCGACCGTGCGCTCGGCCAGGTCGAGCGCGCCCAGGATACGGTCGCGGTCCTCTTTCTCCACCACGCCCTCGGAATGGCCGAGATAGAGCGCGCCGGCGATTTCCTCGCGCACTGCCATGATGTGGCTGTCGGGGTCGATACGCACACCAAACAGCCGCAGAACCCCGCGCACCAAGAGCCGCACCATGGCCACCACCGGAGAAAACACCATCACCACCACGCCGATGATCGGCGCCACAGCCGCAGCGGCCTTTTCGGCATTGGTGATGGCATAGGTCTTGGGCAGCACCTCGGCAAAGATCAGCACCAGAAGTGTCATCACCAGCGTCGCCAGCGCCACGCCGCTTTCGCCAAACGCACGGGTGAACAGGGCGGTAGCCAGCGAGGCCGCAAGGATATTGACCAGGTTGTTGCCCAGCAGGACCGAACCGATCAGCCTCTCGTTGTCATCGGTGATCGCAAGCGCCTTTTCCGCGCCTTTCGATCCCTTGTCGGCCTGGGTGCGTAGCTTGCCGCGCGAGGCGGCGGTCAGCGCGGTTTCAGACCCCGAGAAGAAGCCGGAGAGAATGAGCAGGAACAGGATCGCGCCGGTCGTGATCCAGAAGGCGCTGTCGAGCGCGGGGGCTGAGGGGTCCATCGGTCCTGAAAACTTGTTTCACTGTCATCCGTTATGGGGTCGGCGGGGGGCGCGATCAAGGGCTCAGTCGGTATCGGTCTTGCCATTGCGGGCCAGCGGGTGGTGATCGAGCACCAGTTCGGTCAGCCGCGCGTCCAGAACATGGGTATATATCTCGGTGGTCGACACATCGGCATGGCCCAGCAAGGTCTGGATGGTGCGCAGATCGGCGCCATTGGCCAACAGATGGGTGGCAAAGGCGTGTCGCAAGGTATGCGGGGTGACCGTGTCGGGCGAGACCCCGCCAGCAACCGCCAGTTCCTTGATCAGCAGATAGAACCGGTGACGGGTCAGATGGCCCGATTTCCCGCGTGAGGGGAACAGATGCGGCGAGCGGGCGCTGCCGCGCCGGGCACCGTCCTCTTCGGCGGCGTCGCGCACCGATAGCCAGGCCGCAAGCGCCGCGCGCGCGGGCGGGGACAATGGCACCAACCGCTCCTTGCCGCCCTTGCCGCGCACCAGCAGCATGCGCGGGTCACCGCGTGCCGCCGATGCCGGTAGCGAGACCAGCTCGCTGACCCGCATGCCGGTGGCATAGAGTAGCTCCATCAGGCAGGTATTGCGCAGCCGGTCGGCGCTGGTGCGGCCGGTCTGGCGGGCGGCCTCCAGCAGGCGGTCGACATCGACCACTTCCAGCGTCTTGGGTAGCGATTTCAACCGCCCGGGTCCTTTGATCTGGATGGCGGGATTATCGGCACGCCAGCCCTCGTCAAAGGCAAAGCGATAGAGCTGCTTGATCGCCGAGAGGCGTCGCGCCCGGGTCGCTCGCGCCAGTCCTTGTGCGTCGCAATCGACCAGATAGGCCTCGACCGTATCGCGGTCGGCGCCGCTCAGCGTGACGCCGCGCCGCTCAAGCCATTCGATGAAATCCTTCAGATCGCGGCCATAGGCCAGCAGCGTGTTGTTTGCTGCCCCCAGTTCGGCGGCCTGCGCGTCGAGAAAGGTCGAGATCCATTGATGCGGATGGGCAGGGGCAGCGGGCATCGGTCAACTCCGCGTCAGCAGCATCAATTGCAGCGCGGCGCGCCGCGCGGTGTCCTCCAGCCCGACCCGGCGGAACAGGGCCAGCGCGACGCCCAGATCGTCGTGATTGCCGGTGGCGCCGCTGCCGAACCGGTCCATCGCTTCGAGAATCGCTTCGCCCAGATGACCGTCACTCAACATCACCTCCATTTCGGGGGGCAGGGCGGTGGCACTGTCGAACCCGTCCGCGATGGCCCCGGCCTGGGGCGAGGGCGGGGCGACCGAACCGGGAACGCCACGGGCCAGCGCGGCAAGAAAGGCGCGGTCGCCACTGGTATCCGCGGGGTCATGCGCTGCCGTTTCATAACCCGGAGACAACAGCCGGATGCGCCAGGCGAGTGCGGCGGCCTCGGGCGCGTCCAGCGGGGGCAGCGCCTCGGCAAAGAGTTGGGCAAAAGGCACTTCGAGCCGTGCCTGCCGCATCGCTGCCCAGGCGATGGGCAGGGTCTTGGCCACCGCTTCGGCGCTGCCGCTTTGCAAGGCTGTTTCGAATTGCTGCACTGCCTCGACCCGGTCCCAGATGCCGCCCGAAGCGGCCGGGCTGCGCTGGGTATAGAGGCCCAGCAGCTGGTTGGGCGTCAGCGCGCCGATCCGGGTCAGCCGCTCGGCCGCCTCCAGCTGTGCCTTCCAGCCGGCAAGATCGCGCAGGTCGGCATTGGCAAAAGCACGCGGCAGGCCGGACGTGTTCAGCGGTTCGCCGATCGCCTCGAACAGGCGAAAGGTCAGCGGATCGGGGCGCTCGGGGGCAGGGGGTGGCGGCAGGTCCTCGAATATCTCCGGGCTGAGGAACCGGTCGAGCAGCGCCAACGTCTCCTGGGGCAGCAGCTCCAGCGCATGGGCTGTCTCAAGCGTCAACGCCGCCGATGTCCAGTCGCCCCGACGCGCGGTGCAAAAGATCAGCGCCGCATAATCGGTCGCCAGATGCGGGCTGGCGGCCAGCGCGGCGCAACTGCTGTCCTCGTCCCCGGTCAGCAGGGTCGCGTCGAACCAGCGCCGAAACCGCTCTTGCGAGGCGGTGGGACCGGCCAGCTGGATCAGCGCCTGCGCCGGGTCCACCGCACCCAGCTGCATCAGGCGATCCACCCGCGCCAGCAGCATCGTTTCCGCGGCCTGCGGGCTGGCATAGGGGGGGCGGGTTTCCGACAAGAGAAGCGTATAGAGCAGGGTCTGCATCGCCGGGTTGTCGCGTACCGGCACCCGCATCAGTCGCTCGGCCAGCAACACCGGGTCGCTGCCCTGCCACAGGTCCAGCGGCAGGCCAGTCAGCTTGGTCGAGACCAGTCCCAGCGGCATTGGCAGCGCCTCGAGCGGGGTAACCTCGATCTGCGGCAGCAACCCGCTCTGTGTAACCGGTGGTTCCAGCAGCACGGTGCCGGGCAGGGTCTGGGGGGCGGGGTTGGCCAGCCAGTCGATTGCCGACAAGGGCGCCTGCTGGGTCAAACCCGATACAGGCAAGCAGAACAGAAGCACGGCCATCCCGACAGGTCCAAGGATCGCCTTGTTCCTAGTCGGCATCCAACACCACCGGCAGGCGCTGTTCGGTCTGCGGAGCCGAGAAATCGACCCCGAAGAACGGACCCAGATAGGCATATCCGATCAGTCCGATTGCACAGAGACACACAATGTAGACCAGGAATTTGATCAGACGACCCATGATTTCACGCTGCCTCTTTCGTTCTTTTGCCCAAGTTATAACTGGCCTTTTTCACAAGATCACGTCATTCAGAGGACAATGAGCAAAATTGAGCATAACTCGGCCAAAACAATAGATGGTGGCGCCGCCGCGCTGCACAAGACCGTCGTCATGGTGGGCATGATGGGGGCGGGTAAAACCGCTGTGGGCCGTGCCCTGGCGCAGCGTCTGGGTGTGCCCTTTCTGGACAGCGACGCCGAGATCGAAAACGCGGCAAACATGTCGATCCCCGAGATTTTCGAGCGTGACGGCGAGGCGTTCTTTCGCGACCGAGAGAGCCAGGTCATCGGGCGGCTGCTGAAGGGGGCGCCCTGCGTGCTGTCCACCGGCGGCGGCGCCTTTCTGGCCGAAGCGAATCGCCGGATGATCTCCGAGCGCGGCGTGTCGGTCTGGCTCAAGGCCGATCTTTCGGTGCTCTGGAACCGGGTCCGGCACAAGGACACCCGCCCGCTGCTGCGCACCGCCGATCCGCGTGCGACCTTGCGCGCGCTTTATGAGGCGCGGGTGCCGCTTTACTCCGAGGCCGATCTCTGCGTGATTTCGGATGGTGAAACCTCGATCGAGCAGATGGTCGACCGGGTGATCGCGGCGCTGGCAACGCGCAAGGATGTATTGGAACTGAGCTGACATGATGAACACGGTGCATGTCGCGCTGGGGGCGCGCAGCTATGATGTGGAAATCGGGCCGGGGCTGCTGGCCGAGGCGGGCGCGCGCATTGCGCCCCTGCTGAAACGGCGCCGGGTCTGCGTGCTGACCGACGAGACGGTGGCAAGCCTGCATCTGGAGGCGCTGCGTGAAGGTCTGGCTGCCGCCGGGATCACGATGCAGGCGCTGGCGCTGCCGCCGGGCGAGGCCACCAAAAGCTGGCCGCATCTGGAACGCGCGGTCGATTGGCTGCTGTCCGAGAAGGTCGAGCGCAACGATATCGTTGTGGCCTTTGGCGGTGGCGTGATCGGCGATCTGGCGGGTTTTGCTGCCGCCATTCTGCGCCGGGGCGTGCGGTTCGTGCAGATCCCGACCTCGCTGTTGGCGCAGGTGGACAGTTCGGTTGGCGGCAAGACCGGTATCAACGCCACCCACGGCAAGAACCTGATCGGCGCCTTTCACCAGCCCTCGCTGGTGCTGGCCGATACTTCGGTGCTTGGCACGCTGACGGCGCGCGACTTTCTGGCTGGCTATGGCGAGGTGGTGAAATACGGGCTGCTGGGCGATGCCGGGTTCTTTGACTGGCTCGAAGGGCAGGGCCCGGCGCTGGCCGCGGGCGACATGGCCGCGCGGGTCGAGGCGGTGACCCGCTCGGTTCAGATGAAGGCCGATATCGTCGCCCGCGACGAGACCGAACAGGGTGACCGGGCGCTTTTGAACCTCGGTCATACCTTCTGCCACGCGCTCGAGGCAGCGACCGGTTATTCCGACCGGTTGTTGCATGGCGAAGGGGTGGCGATCGGCTGTGCGCTGGCGTTCGAACTGTCGGCGCGGTTGGGGCTTTGCTCGCAAGAGGACCCAAGCCGGGTGCGCTCGCATCTCAAGGCAATGGGGATGAAGACCGATCTTGCCGATATCCCCGGCGATCTGCCGGGTGCAGCGGCGTTGGTCGACCTGATGGCACAGGACAAGAAGGTGGTGGATGGCCAGTTGCGCTTTGTCCTGGCGCGCGGCATCGGAAAGGCCTTCGTCACCTCGGACGTCCCGCGCTCGGCGGTGCTGTCCGTGCTTGAGGATGCGCTGGCAACCTGCTGAAAGGGCGGCATTTACCGCCCCTGGATCACCATCAACTCGCCCACGTTCTCGCGGGTGACATAACCCAGCATCCGCCCATCAGTCGTGGTGACGGCGACCGCCGGCGCCCCCTGATAGAGGGCATCCAGCACCGTCTCCAACCCGCTGGAAAGCGTAACCTGCGGGATGTCACGCTCCATCACGGTTTCCGCCGAGTCCGAGCGTGGATGATCCGAGGCAAGCGCCGCAAACAGCCGCGCCCGTGTCACAAATCCCAAGAGTTTCCCATCGCCATCCAGCACCGGAAACTCATGCTGAGTGGTGTGCAGCACCGCCTGCGCGGCGGTGGCCAGCGTGTCGGTGGGACCCAGCACCTCGAAGCGGGTGATCATCGCGTCGCGTGCCAGCAGGCGGCGGGTCACGGCGCGCATGGCGACATCCTGCGCCTCGGCATTGGCAGCAATAAAGACGAACACCGCGATCAGCACCAGTACCGGATTGCCGCCGCTGAGACCGGCAAAGCCGAAAAGCAGCGCTACCAGCTGCCCGGCAGCGGCGGCGATGCGGGTGGCGCGCACCCGGTCCATCGTCAGGCTGAGCGCGGCACGCAGGACGCGCCCGCCATCCATCGGAAAAGCGGGGATGAGGTTGAACACCGCCAGGAACAGGTTGAGCATCGCCAGCCGGCCCAGGAAATCGGGTTCGGCGCTGTCGATGGCGGTCAGCGTCTCGAACCTGGTATCGACACCAACAAGGGTGAGCGCCGCCCA
The DNA here is from genome assembly GCF_059612905.1 of Ruegeria sp. YKSD163. Taxonomy (NCBI): domain Bacteria; kingdom Pseudomonadati; phylum Pseudomonadota; class Alphaproteobacteria; order Rhodobacterales; family Roseobacteraceae; genus Ruegeria; species Ruegeria sp. YKSD163. The sequence continues at coordinate 485,134 of NZ_JBXWRM010000001.1, read as the reverse complement.
GATCGCCACATTCACCGCTGGACCGGCCAGCGCCACCATGATCTCTTGCCCCGGCTTCTCGGGCATCTTGTCCAGCCGGGCCAGCCCGCCGATGGGCAGCAACGTGATATCGGGGGTGCGGATGCCATAGCGGCGCGCGGTCAGGGCATGGCCATATTCATGCGCCACCACACAGGCAAACAGAGCCAGTACAAAACCGGTATTTTCTAACGCGCTGGGCCAGCCGCCCATCTGATAGGCCGAAATGCCGATCCAGGCGATGAGCAGAAAGAAGGTGACATGGACCTTCAGTTCCGAGCCAAAGAGACGGCCGAGAGTGAAGGACCATGTCATGATATGCCTCCGGGTCTAGAACGGGATCTCGTCGTCGTCGATGCCGCCCGATGCCGGGCCACGCCCGCCGCCCTGGTTGCCGCCGCCCGAGGGCGCGCCATAGGGATCGCCCGCCGGGCCACTGTCATAACCGCCGCCGTAACCGCCGCCCTGACCACCGCCATAGCCGCCGCCACTACCGCCTTCGCTGCGCCCGTCGAGCATCACCAGCGTCGAGCCGAAGCCCTGCAACACCACCTCGGTGGAATAGCGGTCCTGGCCGGACTGATCCTGCCATTTGCGCGTCTGCAACTGGCCCTCCAGATAAACCTTGGACCCTTTGCGCAGATATTGTTCGGCAACGCGAACCAGACCTTCGTTGAAGATGGCGACCGAATGCCATTCGGTCCGTTCGCGCCGCTCGCCCGTATTGCGATCCTTCCAGGTTTCAGAAGTGGCGATGCGCAGGTTGCACACCTTGCCCCCGTTCTGAAATGTCCGCACCTCGGGGTCGCGGCCCAGATTTCCCACCAGAATGACTTTGTTGACCGAGCCAGCCATGGGTTCCCCGTCTCCTGTTCTTGTTACATCTTGTGTTGTGATCGGCCCGAATCTTGCCGACCCGTCCCGACAGACCCTACACGCGCGCGTGGGCAGAGGGAAACCGGTAGCTCGATTCGCCTGATCTGCGCCAGCGTGCACGCAGGGTTTTCTTCACCGCCAAACCAGCTATAGTTGCCGGCAAGGGGTTACGGACAGGTTATTTCCAATGCGCAGACTCTTTTCCGGTTTCATGGTGGCCGCGGTTGCCCTGTCGGGCCTGCCTGCGAGTGCGGACATGTTCTCGACCAAGAACCGGCGCGACCTGTTCCAGAAACAGGCGCGACTACTGGATACCAGGGCTGCGAGCCAATACGAAAGCTCCTCGCGCCTGCAACCGCCGAGCGCCGAGCGCACTTCAACCCGCAGGTACGCTGGCAAGTACAAGGGCGAATATCTGCAAATGGCCCGCGACGCGGCCCGGCGCCACAATATCCCCGAGGATCTGTTCTTGCGGCTGGTGCAGCAGGAAAGCGGCTGGAACCCGCATGCCAAATCGCACAAGGGCGCGCTGGGGCTGGCTCAGCTGATGCCGGGCACCGCGCGGGCACTGGGGGTCGATCCGGGCGATCCGTATGAGAACCTCGACGGTGGCGCCCGCTATCTGTCGCGGCAATACCGCAAGTTCAAATCCTGGCGCCTGGCGCTGGCGGCCTATAACGCCGGTCCCGAAGCGGTCGAGAAATACGGAGACGTACCGCCCTATGAAGAGACCAAGAACTACGTCAAGGTGATCTGGGGCAGCTGACCCCGCCCACTCGCAAAGGGCGCCGTCACAGCCCCGTTCTTTCAGAAAACCCGCAGTCCGAAGGCTGCGGGTTTCGTGTTTCTGCCTATTCTGCCGCGATCTTGATGACGGGGCCCATTCTGGCCAGCACCTCGTCGCTCAGGTGGCATTTCACCTGATGGCCGCCGCCCAGCTGGCGCACCGGTGGCACGTCCTTTTCGCACAGACCGCCTGGCACCTCGGATTTCCAGCGGCAGCGGGTCTGGAAAGGGCAGCCCGGCGGCGGGTTCATCGCGGACGGAATGTCGCCTTCGAGCACGATATGCTCCTTGACCACAGAGGTATCGGCGATCGGCACCGCGCTCAGCAGTGCCTCGGTATAGGGGTGATAGGGCGGGCTGAACACCTGGTCGGTGGTGCCCAATTCCACCACATGGCCCAGATACATCACCATCACCCGGTCGCTGAGATAGCGCACGATCGACAGGTCGTGACTGATGAACAGCAGCGTCGTCTTCTGCTCTCGCTGGATCTCCATCAGCAGATCGGTAACCGCCGCCTGCACCGACACGTCCAGCGCCGAGACCGGCTCGTCCGCCACAACGATGCGGGCGCCGCCGGCAAAGGCGCGGGCAATGCCGACGCGCTGTTTCTGACCACCGGACAGTTGTCGCGGCATCCGCTCGGCAAAGGCGCGCGGCAGTTTCACCAGATCGAGCAGTTCCAGCATCCGCTGCTGGCGCTCGCCATCGTTCTTGCCGATGCCGAAGATCTCGAGCGCGCGGATGATCTGCCGGCCAACGGTCATCGAGGGGTTGAGCGTGTCGAACGGGTTCTGGAACACCATCTGCACATCCGAGACGGTCTTGGTATCGCGTGCCTCGATCGGGATATGCTCGATGTTGCGGTTGTCGAGCAGGATTTGCCCGTCGGTGGCGGTTTCCAGCCCCATCAGCACCTTGGCGAATGTGGACTTGCCGCAGCCCGACTCGCCGACGATCGCCAGCGTTTCGGATTCGCGCGCCTCGAAGGACAGGGTTTCGTTGGCCTTGACCACCTTCTTCTCGCCGCCGCCGAACAGGGCGTTTGCCGAGACCTCGTAATATTTCTTGAGGTTGTCCATCTTCAGGACCACCTCGCCGATCTCGCCCTTTTCCTTTTGTGCCGCGAGCGTGATCGGCGCGTTCCAGTCGATCTCGCGGAACTTCAGGCAGCGGGTGTGGTGGCGGTCATTGCCCGGGACCGCCTCCATCAGAATATCCTGCGCGTCACAGCGCCCGGCTTCGAAATAGTCGCAGCGCGGCCCGAAGTTGCAGCCGGGCGGGCGCTCGTGGGGCAAGGGGAAGTTGCCGGGGATCGCCACCAGCGGGCGGCTGTTCTTGTCGGCACCCGGCAGCGGGATCGAGCGGAACAGCGCCTGGGTATAGGGGTGCTGCATCTCGTCGAACACGTCTTTGATCGAGCCGCGTTCGACAGCCTCTCCGGAATACATCACACACAGTCGGTCACAGGTCTCGAGCACCAGGCCCAGGTTGTGGCTGATGAACAGCATCGAGGTGCCGTATTTCTTGCCAAGGTCCTTGACCAGCTCGACCACGGCCGCCTCGACCGTCACATCAAGCGCTGTGGTGGGCTCGTCCAGGATCAGCAGTGCCGGTTTTGACATCAGCGCCATTGCGATGACGATGCGCTGCTGCTGGCCGCCCGACAGCTGGTGCGGGTAGCTGTTCAGCATCCGTTCGGGGTCGGGCAGGCGCACGTCGGTCACAACTTCCAATGCGCGTTTGCGCGCCTCTTCGGCGGACACGCCTTCGTGGATCATCGGCACTTCCATCAGCTGCCTGCCGATCTTCATTGCCGGGTTGAGGCTGGCCATCGGTTCCTGATAGATCATCGCGATCTCGTTGCCGCGAATGTTGCGCAGCTCGTCGGCGCTCATCTGCGCCAGATCGCGGCCCTTGAACTTGATGGTGCCGCCGACGATGCGGCCGTTCTTGCCCAGGTCCTGCATCACCCCCAACGCCACGGTGGATTTGCCGCAGCCGGATTCTCCGACCAGTCCCACCGCCTCGCCGGGCTGCACGCTGACCGAGAAATCCATTACCGCGGGAATTTCCCGTAGCCGGGTGAAAAAGGAAATCGACAGCTTGTCGATCTCCAGGATCGGCCCTTCATATTCCGCCAGTTTCGACATTATGCATCTCCCTGTTGGAGCGTGGGCCGTCTCGACCCCTTGTTCTTCATTTCGCCCGAAATACTCCGGGGGGGTCCGGGGGGCTGGCCCCCCGGCCTTGATCACGTCAGTCCTTCAGACTTTCCTCGCGCAGCCCGTCCGCCAAGAGGTTCAGACCCAGAACCAGCGACAGCAGCGCCAGCGCGGGCGGCAGGGCCGGGTGCAGGTAGATCGACAACAGCTTGCGCCCTTCGTTGATCGTGCTGCCCCAGTCCGGGCTTTCCGGCGGTAGGCCCAGGCCAAAGAAGCCCAGGGTCCCCAGAAGGATGGTGGTGTACCCGATGCGCAGACAGAAATCGACGATCAGCGGCCCGCGCGCATTGGGCAGGATCTCCCACAGCATGATGTACCAGGGGCCTTCGCCGCGTGTCTGGGCGGCGGCGACATAGTCGCGTGTCTTGATGTCCATCGCCAGACCCCGCACGATACGGAACACCGTGGGCGAGTTGACGAAGACCACCGAAACAAACACCACCAGGATGCCGCCCGGAATGTCGAACGGGTCGAGCACCGAGGGCAGGCCCGGAATGCTGCGCACCAGATAGCCGTTCTCTGAAATCAGCGCCAGGTAGAGCCACAGCGCAAAGCCCAGCACCCCGATCAGCAACGGTGTCCGGAACGCGGGCTGGGTACGATAGCGCGAGTTCAGCAGCACGCCCAGAAAGATGATCGGGAACATGAACAGCACGATGGCCATCATGGTGGGCAGGCCGGTTGCCACGATTTCGGGTGTGACCAGCAGGTAGAACAGCAGGATGACCGGAAAGGCCAGGATCAGGTTGGCGAGGAAGGACAGGAACGTGTCCAGCCGACCGCCGTAATACCCGGCAGGCAGGCCCAGGGTGATGCCGACCATGAAGGCGAACAGTGTGGCAAGCGGTGCGATCTGCACCACGATCCAGGCGCCCTTGACCACCCGGCTGAACACGTCGCGCGCCAGGTTGTCGCCGCCCAGCAGATACCAGGCGTATTCACCTTCCTCGGCGCCCGCCAGCGGCGTGCCGGGCACCTTGTTCTTCATGCCCGAGACCTGGCTCAGCGGGTCATGGGTGATGATCAGGTCCATGGCGCCAAAGATGCCGACAAAGACCCAGAACATCACCAGCCCAAAGCCGATCATGCCGATCGGACTGTCAAACAGCTTGCCATATAGACCCAGCCGCCGTTTGAAGGCGATCGAAAGGGCAAAGAGCAGCAGCAGCGCAATCCAGACCGAAGACAGCTGATAGAGCACGCGGATGATGATTTCGAATGTACCGAGAGGTTCCATGTCCCGTTCCTCCCTTACGAAATGCGGATGCGCGGGTTGAGGTAGACATAGCCGATATCCGAGATCAGCTGCGTGATCAGAACCACGAAGACCGAAACCACCGATACCGCCAGCAAAAGCTGGATGTCATTATTGCCCGCCGCTTCGACCAGAACCCAGCCGAAGCCCTTGTAGTTGAACAGGCTCTCGACGATGACCACACCGTTGAGAAGCCAGGGGAATTGCAGCATGATCACCGTGAACGGCGCGATCAGCGCGTTTCTCAGCGCGTGCTTGATCACGATATTTGGGAAGGACACGCCCTTGAGCCGCGCGGTGCGGATGTATTGCGCTGTCATCACCTCGGTCATCGAGGCGCGGGTCATCCGCGCGATATAGCCCATGCCATAAAGCGCGATGGTCAGCACCGGCAGGAAGAAGTTTTCAAAGGTCGGATTTTCCATCGCCTGGGTCGCCGTACCCTTGAACCATTTCAGCCCGACAGTCGACGAGGTGAAGACCGCGATGAAGATCACGCCCGAGACATATTCCGGCGTTGCCGTGCTGAGGATCGAGAAAGTCGATAGCGTCCGGTCGGTACGTGATCCTTCGCGCATGCCCGCCAGCACGCCCACCAGCAGAGCCGAGGGCACCATCAGGATCATCACCCACATCATCAGGTAGAGCGTGTTGCCCAGCCGTTTCCAGATGATCTCGTCCACATCGGCCTTGAACCGTGTCGAATACCCCCAGTCGCCCTGAACGATGCCGCAAAACCGCGGCGTCTCTTCCGGAGTCAGCCCGGGCCGCACGCAGGTTCCGACGAACTGGCCGTCATTCAGGGTCTTGGTAAAGCCCGGCATTACGCCCAGCCAGCGGCCGTATTTGGTCAGCAGCGGGTCGCTATAGCCACGGTTGTCGAGCCAGGATTGCACCTGCTCGTCGCTCATCCGCTGGTTGCCCTGGGTTTTCGCCAGTTTTTCGAGGTTCGGATAGAGGTTCGTGAGGAAGAAGACCACGAAGGTCAGGCACAATGCTGTCAGCAGCATCACCCCGAACCGACGGAGAATGAAAAGTCCCATGTTAGCCCCTGTTGGTCAGGCTGGTCCGCAGCGGTCGCGCCCTTGGTTTCGGCGTCTGGACCCCGGAAGAGGGCGGGGCGGTGCTGCGGCTGGAGGAGCGCGCCCAAAGGCGCGCTCCGGTCGATATCGGGTGGTGGTGGCCGATCAGGCCGCCCAGCCCCACTTGTAGTGGTGGTGTTCAAAGGCGATGTGCATGTCGGTGCCCACCAGACCCTCTTTCATGTGGCGGTAGAGCGCGCGCCAATAGGGCTGGATGGTCACGCCTTCCTCCTGGATCAGGGCCTCGCCCCGGGCGACAACTTCACGCCGCTTGTCGGCATCGGCCAGCGCCAGCGCCTCGGCCAGGATGGCGTCGAACTCGGGGTTGGCCCAGCCGAACTCGTTCCAGGCTTCGCCCGAACGATAGGCCAGCGCCCAGATCTGCACGCCAAGAGGACGGTGGTTCCAGTTGGTCGAGCTGAACGGATACTTGGTCCAGTCGTTCCAGAAGGTCGAGCCGGGCAGAACCGTCCGCTTCACCTTGAAGCCCGCGTCGCGCAGCTGTGCGGCCACGGCATCGGTGGTGTTGCGGCGCCAGTCGTCGTCGATGGAGACGATCTCGTGTTCGAAATCCATCATCCCGGCTTCTTCCATCAGGGCCTTGGCCGCGGCGGGATCGTGCTTGCGCGCGGGCAGGGCGGCATATTCCGGGTGGCTCGGGCCGACATGGTGGTTTTCAGCCGGCGCGCCGCGCCCGCCATAGCCCAGTTCCAGACAGATGGCGTTGTCCACCGCCATCGAAATGGCCTGGCGCACGCGCTTGTCGGCATAGGGTTTCACGCCGTCGACTTCGGCCAGCTGGTTCGGACGCACCACCACGGTGCTCATGGTCACAACTTCGGACTTGGCGTAGCCGAGGCCATCCATCACGTCGATGAATTCACCGACGGATTCGTGCAGCATATCGACTTCGTCGGATTCCAGAGCCGACAACCAGGCCGACGGGTCGGTGCCATAGTCGATATACTCGATCCGGTCGAGTGCCGGACGGCCGAACACCGCCTCGCCCCACCAGGTGTGGTTCTCGTTACGCACCAGGGTGCATTTCACGCCCACTTCCAGCTCTTCGATCACATAGGGGCCGGTGCCCACATTGTTGGTCAGGTCGCTTTCGCTGAACGAGCTATGTACGATGGCTGCCGGATAGTCCGACATGCCCGCGATCAGCGAAATGTCCGAACTCGGCAGGTTCAGGCGCACGGTGTGGCTGTCGACCACTTCGATCGCCCCGTCGATCGCCTGGCCGCTGTCGGCGTCGATCAGGCTGGCGAAACGGCCCGCCATCGAGTTGGTTTCCGAGCTCTTGTCGCACCAGCGGGCGATGTTTCGCGCCACGTCATCGGCGGTGAAATCATCGCCATTGTTCCACTTGACGCCCTTGCGGACATTCAGGGTGTAGACGGTGGCGTCGTCGTTGATCTCCCAGCTTTCCAGCAGGATGCCGCGGAAGGTACCGTCCGAGTTGTACTCGACCAGATATTCCATGGTGCCGCGGGTTTCGTTGCCCAGTTCGGACCAGTCATAGGTGCGCGGATCCTTGAGTTCGCGCACGTTCATCTGAACGCGCAGGGTGCCGCCCTGCTTGGCTTCGGAGGCGACAGCAGGGGTCGGCGCGGTCAGACCGATCAGCCCATAGGCTGCGGCGGCGCTGACACCCAGGCCGGTGGCGCGGGTCAGGAATTCACGGCGGCTCAGTTTGCCGTCGCGGAACTCCTGCGCATGCATTTCGGCAGCCCAGTGTACCGGCTGCTGGCGGGTTTCGTGTGTGGTCATGAAAGTCTCCCTGTGACTTTTTCAGTTAGCGGTCGGTCTGCGGCCCGTGTGGCGCCGGCTGCGCTGCTGCGGGTCTGTTCCCGTCCGATGGAATTCTGGCGTCCCCATGCGCCTATTCCGCAATAGATTCCGGCCTGCGTCAATGATTGGTTTCGTCACAACTTGGTCAAAAAGCGACATTCGCGCGTCGAATTCCTTCATATGTTCAGCTAAAATAGACAGGAGTGTCTATTTCGTAGCAATCCTTCCGCGCAGCGCGCGGGGAGACAGGCCGGAACGGCGACTGACAAATCGGGAAAACACCGCGGCACTGGCGAATCCCAGATGCCGTGCAATGTCGCCGATGGCGGCGTTGCCGCCGCATAGGTGCCCGCGTGCGGCATGGTCCAGCCGCTGGTGCAGCACCTCGGCGGCCCCCATTCCGGTCGCGGTTTTGCACAGGCGGGTCAGGTGTTCGGGCGAGACTGACAGCGCGGCGGCGTGCTCGGCCACCGTAGCGCCGCTGTCAAAGGTTTCGGTCAGCCGCGCGCCGTAGCGTCGGGTCAGGTCGCGGGCGCGGTCGCCGGGGTGGCGCAGCTCGTCTTGTCCGGCGTGACGGCGCAACCAGACCGCCGTCAGTTGCGCCCAGCTTTCGATCGCGGTGTCGCGCAGCGGGCGGGTGCCGGTCTGCTCCCGCGAAAGCGCGTCGAGCAGGCCGGTCAGTTCGGTCTGCTCCGCCGCCGCGCGGACGCGCAGCAGCAGCGGTCGCGTGGGCAGGGAGATCGCGCTGTTCGCGGGGATCAGCAGCACCTGCCCCAGACAGCCGCGGCCCGGATCGAGCGCCATCAGGTGCCGGGCCGGAACAAACAGCGCGTTATGGGCGCCGAACCCGATCCGTCCGCCGTCCAGCAGCCCGGTCCCCTGGCCCCGCGTCACCCACAGCAACAGATGGTGCCCCCGGTCATGCGCAAGCTCCAGCTGCCAGCGCCCTAGTGGCATCAGCTGCGCCAGCGTCGACAGGCGGATATCTGCTATCTCGGCGGGGTCATGGGCCATGGGGTGCGATCCTGCCAGCGCTTGTGGTCAATGCCAACCGCCTAGCCGCCGGCGGGCAAGTGGTGCCAGTCGCCCATGCGGGCGCGGAACCAGCTGCGTTGCCGCTTGGCATATTGGCGCGTGGCGATGCTGGCACATTCGCGCGCCGCGTCCAGCGTGATCTCACCGCGCAGATGCGCCATCAACTCGGGCACGCCAATCGCCTTGAAGGCGGGCAGCGCCGGGTCATACCGGTCGGCCATCGCGGCCACCTCTGCCAGCGCGCCCTCGTCCAGCATCTGGTCGAACCGGCGCGCGATCCGGTCCCACAGCCAGAGCTTGTCCACCTCAAGCACCAATGGCACCGTGCGCGCCAGTGGCAGCAGCGGCGGCGGCGTGTCCGCTTGCCACAGATGCAGGGCCCGCCCGGTGGCGCGCTCGACCTCCCAGGCGCGCTGCACTCGGGCGCGGTTCATCCGGTCCAGCCCGGCTGCGGTGGCCAGGTCGATCCCTGCCAGCAACGTGTCGAGCGGCAGGGTGTCCGCCTCAGCCCGGATATCGGGCGGGGTGGCGGGGATATCGGCCATGCCCTCGGTCAGCGCGGTAAAGTAGAGCCCGGTGCCGCCCACGATGATCGGCCTGTGGGGGCCGTTCAACAGGGGTGTCACCTCGCGCAGCCAATGTCCGGCGGAATAGGGCGCATCATAGGGCAGATGCCCATAGAGGCGATGGGGTACGCGCGCTTCCTCGTCGGGCGAGGGCCGCGCGCTGATTGCGCGCCAGCAGTCATAGACCTGGCTGGCATCGGCATTGACGATGACGCCACCGAACCGCTCGGCAATCTCCAGCGCCAGCGCCGATTTGCCCGAGGCGGTCGGCCCCGCGATCAGCACCGGTGCACCCTCGGGGATCGGGGGCAGGGCGGGGCCTACAGCCATGACCGCGCGCCCCGGTTCATCTCATTTGCCCGACAGGGGCCATGCCGCATTGAACCCATCGGGGTTTTCCTCCATTTTGCGCCGGAAAATAGACCGGTGCCAAAGCGGAGCGCAACATGACCTCGTCCACATCCCCTGAAACCCCGTCCGATCCCTCGCAAACCAGGTATAAACGCGTGATGCTGAAGATCTCGGGCGAGGCGCTGATGGGGGATCAGGGATTCGGCCTGCACCCGCCCACCGTCAGGCGGATCGCCGAAGAGGTCAAAACCGTGCATGACATGGGGGTCGAGATCTGCATGGTGATCGGGGGCGGCAATATCTTTCGCGGTCTCAGCGGCGCCGCCCAGGGGATGGAGCGCACCACCGCCGACTATATGGGAATGCTCGCCACGGTGATGAACGCGCTGGGAATGCAGGCCGCGCTCGAAGGGCTGGGCGTGTTTACCCGGGTGATCTCGGCCATTCGGATGGATGAGGTGGCCGAACCCTATATCCGCCGCCGCGCCGTGCGCCACCTCGAGAAGAAGCGGGTCTGCATCTTTGCCGCCGGCACCGGCAATCCCTATTTCACCACCGACACCGCCGCCACCCTGCGCGCCAATGAAATGGCCTGTGAGGCGATCTTCATGGGCAAGAACGGCGTTGACGGCGTCTATGACAAGGACCCGGCGCTGCATGACGACGCGGTGCGCTATGACGAGATCAGCTATGATGAGGTGCTGGCCAAGCGGCTCAAGGTGATGGATGCCTCGGCCATCGCGCTGGCGCGCGACAACAACCTGCCGCTGATCGTCTTTTCACTGGACGAGCCGGGCGGTTTCCGCGGCATCCTGGCGGGCGAGGGCACCTATACCAAGGTACAGGGCTGACCACAGCGGTCGGGCGTCTGGCCACAGGAGGTGGGCCAAGATTGCTATACAACCCAATCTGGATGGCTTAAGACCCAAGAAACAGGACCTCAAGCAGAGGAGAGAGCAGCATGTCTGACGATTTCGAACTCGACACCGACGATCTCAAGCGCCGCATGGATGGCGCCATGGCCAACCTCAAGACCGAGTTCGCCTCGCTGCGCACCGGTCGCGCCTCGGGCTCGATGCTGGAGCCGATCCAGGTCGAGGCCTATGGACAGATGACCCCGATCAACCAGATCGGCACCGTCAACGTGCCCGAGCCGCGCATGGTCACCATCAATGTCTGGGACAAGTCGATGGTGGGCAAGGTCGAGAAGGCGATCCGCGAAAGCGGGCTGGGCATCAACCCGCAGCTCAACGGCACCATCATCATGTTGCCGATCCCCGAACTGAACGAGGAACGCCGCCGCGAGCTGACCAAGGTTGCCGGTCAATATGCCGAACACGCCCGCGTCGCCATCCGCAACGTGCGCCGCGACGGCATGGACCAGATCAAGAAGGCCAAGGCCGACGGCATGTCCGAGGACGATCAGAAGTTCTGGGAGGCCGAGGTGCAGGAACTGACCGACAAGATGATCAAGGCGGTCGACGGCGCGCTTGAGACCAAGCAAGCCGAAATCATGCAGGTCTGAGCCGCACCAGATGGCCCATGACCCCGCTCCCGCGCACGGCTCCGGCCCGCGTCACGTCGCCATCATCATGGATGGCAATGGTCGTTGGGCCCAGGCACGGGGCCGTCCGCGCCTGTTCGGCCACCATGCCGGTGCCCGCCGCGTGCGCGAGGTGGTCGAGGCCTGTCCCGAACTGGGCATCAAGTATCTGACGATATTCGCCTTTTCGACCGAGAACTGGAAACGGACCCAGGTCGAGGTGGCCGGGCTGATGAGCCTCTTTCGCCGCTATATCGCCAAGGAGACCCGGGCGCTGCATGCGCGCGGGGTCCGCGTGCGCTTTATCGGCGACCGGGTGCGGCTGGATGCCAAGCTGATCGCGCTGATGGACACGCTCGAAGAGCAGACCCGCGAGAATGACAGCGTGCATCTGACCATCGCGCTCAACTATGGCGGCCGCGACGAGGTGGCCCGTGCCACCCGCCGCCTGGCCCGCGACGTTGCCGAAGGCCGGCTTAAACCAGAGGACGTGGACGAGGAGACGCTGCCGCGCTACCTTGACACACGCGTGCTGCCCGATCCCGACCTGGTGATCCGCACCAGCGGCGAGGCTCGGATCTCGAACTTCCTTCTCTGGCAGTCGGCCTATTCCGAATACGAATTCATCGACACGCTCTGGCCCGATTTCACCGCCGAGGAGCTGGCCCGGCTGTGCCAAAGCTATGGGAGCCGCGACCGCAGGTTCGGCGCGGTCAGGGCATGAGCGAGAGTCGTTGGTCCGACTTGGCCGCTCGGCTGGGTTCGGCCGTGGTGCTGGCCGCCGTAGCCGGGGTCGAGCTGTGGCTGGGCGGTCTGTGGTTTGAAAGCTTCATCGCTATCGTGACCGGTCTGATGGTCTGGGAACTGATGCGGATGATCGCGCCCGAGCGGGCCGGGGCGGCTGTGCAGATGGCGCTGCTGACCGGATTTGCGGTGCTGCTGGCCTATCACCTTCCGCCGCTTTACCGGCTGCCGGTTCTGGTGGCGCCGGCGCTGGTGGGCGCCGGGCAGGTGGCCCGATACAAGGGGCTTTACGCGGTTTTCGCGCTCTGGATCGCCTTTGCCGGGCTTGGCTTCATCTGGATCCGCGAGGTCATGGGCCTCGACTGGATGCTGTGGCTGGTGCTGGTGGTGGTCGCCACCGACGTGGCGGGGTACTTCGTGGGCAAGATGATCGGCGGGCCCAAGTTCTGGCCGCGCGTCAGCCCGAAAAAGACCTGGTCGGGGACGGCGGGCGGCTGGGCCGCTGCCGCGCTGATTGGCGGTGGCTTCGCGATATATGCAGGGTTGGGCGTCGGTCTGCTGGTGCTGTCGGTGCTGGCCTCGATGGCCAGCCAGGCGGGGGATATCGCTGAAAGTGCGCTGAAGCGAAAGATGGGGGTCAAGGACAGTTCCAACCTGATCCCCGGCCATGGCGGCTTTCTCGACCGGTTTGACGGGATGATGGGGGCGGCGGTTTTTGTACTGCTGGCCGGGCTGCTGCGTACGCTTGGGGGGCTGTGATGCAAGCGGGGTCTGCGCGCAGGGTCTCGATCTTCGGGGCTACCGGTTCCATCGGGCAAAACACCATCGACCTGATAGCCCGCGATCCCGACGCTTACGACGTGGTGGCGCTGAGCGGTGGCGCCAATATCGCGCGACTGGCTGCGGATGCCCGGCGGCTGCGTGCTGATGTGGCCGTGACCGCCTTTCCCGAGCGCCTGCACGACTTGCGCGCGGCGCTCGCCGGCAGCGGGGTCGAGGCGGCGGCGGGACCGGCGGCGCTGATCGAGGCGGCCGCGCGCCCGGCGGATTGGGTGATGTCGGCCATTGTCGGCGCGGCGGGGCTGGCGCCTGGGCTGGCGGCGCTGGAACAGGGCGCCACTCTGGCGCTGGCCAACAAGGAGACGCTCGTTTGCGCGGGGCCTTTGGTGCTGGAAACCGCGCGTCGCCATGGCGCCCGGCTGCTGCCGGTGGACAGCGAGCATTCGGCGGTGTTCCAGGCGCTGGTGGGCGAGGACATGGCGGCGGTCGAACGGATCGTCATCACCGCCTCGGGCGGGGCCTTCCGCGACTGGCCGCTGGAACGGCTGGCCGGGGCCACTGCCCAGGAAGCCGCCCAGCACCCCAACTGGGACATGGGCCAGCGCATCACCATCGATAGCGCGTCCATGTTCAACAAGGCGCTGGAGGTCATTGAAACTCGGGAGTTTTTCGGGATCGACTCGGATCGGATCGAGGTCATCGTGCATCCCGAATCCATGGTGCATGCGCTGGTTGGCTTTCGTGATGGCGCGTTGATGGCGCATCTGGGTGCGCCCGACATGCGGCATGCCATCGGCTATGCGCTGCACTGGCCGGAACGGCGCGACCTGCCGGTGGCGCGGCTTGATCTCGCCGCTTTGGGGCAGCTCAATTTCCGTGCCCCGGACGATGCCCGCTATCCCGCCTTGCGGCTGGCGCGGCGGGTGATGGCGCGGGGCGGGCTGTCGGGCGCGGTGTTCAACGCCGCCAAGGAACGCGCGCTCGATCATTTCATCGCCGGGCGTATCGGCTTTCTCGACATGGCGCATCTGGTCGAGGTCGTTCTGGACCGGTTTGAGTCCGATCCCGGCCTCATTGATGCCCCAATGACCCTTGATACTGTGACCCAAACAGACCATCTGGCGCGTCAAAGGGTCGACGCCGCATTGGCAAAACGAGCAGGGTAAGATTTTGGACGTTATTGGACTGATCCCGCAATTCGGCAGCCTTCTCTATACTATTGCGGCCTTTGTGGTGGCCTTGTCGGTCATCGTCGCGGTGCATGAATATGGCCATTACATCGTCGGGCGCTGGTCCGGCATCCATGCCGAGGTGTTCTCGATCGGGTTCGGACCGGTGTTGTGGAGCCGCGTGGACCGGCGCGGCACCCGCTGGCAAATTGCGCTGCTGCCTTTCGGCGGATACGTCAAGTTTTTGGGCGACGCCAATGCCGCATCGGGCAAGGATGGCGAGAGCATGGCCGAGATCTATCGCCGCAACCCCGGTGACCTGCGTCGCACCATGCATGGCGCGCCGCTTTGGGCGCGGGCGGCGACCGTGGCGGCGGGACCGCTGTTCAATTTCGTAATGTCGATCCTGGTGTTCGCGGTCATCTTCATGACCCGCGGCGCCCCGGTCGAGCCGTTGACAGTGGCCGAGATCCGCGATCTGCCCGGTGTCGAGACCAGCCTGCGCCCCGGCGATACCATCCTGTCGGTGGGCGGCGTGCCGCTGCCGGGGCCGGATTTCGCCAGCGATGCCGAGGAAGGCGCCGCCTGGCGCGATTTCGAAGGCGCGCTGCCGCTGGCGGCGCAGCTTGAATACTCCGTGATGCGCGACGGGGCAGAGGTTACGGCGACCGGTCCGCAGTTCTTCCCGGCGCTCGTCGGCTCTGTGGTGCCGCGCAGCGCCGCGCAGGATGCCGGGCTGCGCTCGGGCGACGTGATCCGCGCTATCGACGGCGAAGCGATCGTGGCCTTCCGTCAGCTCAAGGACATCGTCGAGGGGTCGGACGGCAAGCCGCTGCTGCTGGATGTCTGGCGCGAGGGCGAGATGCTCCAACTGCTGCTGGTGCCACGCCGCACCGACAGCCCCAAGCCCGAAGGCGGGTACGAGACCAACTGGCGGATCGGTGTGGCCAGCGGTCAGGCCTTTGATCCGGCGACCGAAACGCCCGGCCCGCTGGCGGCGCTGGCCACCGGGGTCAGCCGCACCGGCGATATCGTCTACTCCTCGCTCTCTGGGCTCTGGCACATGATCGCGGGGCAGATTTCCACCTGCAACATCTCGGGTCCGGTGGGCATCGCCCAGGCCTCGGGCGCGGTGGCCAGCCAGGGCGCGCAAAGCTTCATCGCTTTCATCGCGGTACTGTCGACGGCGGTGGGGTTGCTCAACCTGTTCCCGATCCCGGCGCTGGATGGTGGCCATCTGGTGTTCTATGCCTACGAGGCAGTGGCCGGCAAACCGCCCAGCGACAATGTGCTGCGGGTGTTGATGGCGCTGGGGATCACCCTCATCCTGTCGCTGATGCTGTTCTCGCTCAGTAACGATCTGTTCTGCTGACGAGACGTCAATTCTCAACAAAGCGTGAATGCGCCCAAGTCTCGCCACATTCAGGGGCTAACCTGAGCAGAACTTGGGAAACTAGCAGGAGCGTGAAAGATGCATGTCTTGCAACAATCGTATCGTGGTCTTGGCCTGGTGATGCAGCTCAACTGGGATCGTATCCTGTTTGTGGGCGCAATCGCGGCAGCGCTGTTTCTGGGGGCCTATCTGGGCAGTCTTTGACCCGCTCTCTCGCTCTCATGTACAAGACGCGGTCCTCGAGGCCGCGTCTTTCGTTTTGGGCTTTTGACAACCCCGGCCAATCCCGGTACTGACAGATGAAAGACTGCTGCAAACTGGGTTGAAAAAAGATGCATAACGGGAGAGGCGCAGGTACATACTGCGGTACGGGCATTTCCAGCCGCCATATGTTGTTGAATTCCGTCTCCGCAATTTTTCTTGTCACAGCAATGACCTTTACTGCCCTGCCGCAGGACGCGCAGGCGCAGGATTACCGGTTCAATACGGTTCAGGTCGACGGAAACCAGCGTATCGAGACCTCGACCATCGTCGCCCGGATGGGAATCGAACGGGGCAAGACGGTCTCGGCCGGGGCGCTCAACGATGCCTATCAGCGTTTGCTTGACAGTGGCGTTTTCGAAACAGTCGAGCTGATTCCGCAAGGCAACACTCTGGTGGTGAAGGTGGTCGAGCATCCGACCATCAACCGGATCAATTTCGAGGGCAACCGTCGGGTCAAGGATGAGACGCTCGAAGGCGCCATCGGTTCGCAGTCGCGCCGCGTCTTTACCCCCGAACAGGCCGAGCGCGACGCCGCCACCATCGCAGAGATCTATTCGACCCAGGGCCGCGTCGCCGCCACCGTGGTGCCGCGCATCATCCGCCGCAGCGACAACCGCGTCGATCTGGTGTTTGAGATCTCCGAAGGCGACACGATCGAGATCGAGCGCGTCAGCTTTGTCGGCAACCGCGCCTTTTCCGATCGCCGTCTGCGCCGGATTCTCGAGACCAAGCAGGCCGGATTGCTGCGCACCTTTATCCGCTCGGACACCTTCATCGCCGACCGGATCGAATTCGACAAACAGGTGCTGCGCGATTTCTACCTGTCGCGCGGCTATGTCGATTTCCGCGTCAACAGCGCCAACGTGGAATTCACCCGCGAACGCGACGCCTTCTTCCTGATCATGGATGTGACCGAGGGGCAGCAGTTCTCGTTTGGCAATATCACCACCGTCAGCGAGATCCCCGGTGTCGAGGCACCGGCCTATCAGGACGTGCTCAAGATCAAGCCGGGCGTGGTCTATTCGCCTAGCCTTGTCGAGAATTCGATCGCCCGTATGGAGCGTCTGGGCCTCAAGAACGGGGTCGATTTCCTGCGGGTCGAACCTCGGATCAAGCGCAACGACCGCGATTTGACGCTGGATATCGAATTCGCGCTGGTCAAGGGACCGCGCATCTTTGTCGAACGGATCGATATCGAGGGTAACACCACCACGCTGGATCAGGTGATCCGTCGTCAGTTCCGCACCGTCGAAGGCGACCCGTTCAATCCGCGCGAGATTCGCGAAAGCGCCGAGCGCATTCGCGCGCTGGGCTTCTTCGCCGATGCCAACGTGGAAACCCGCGAGGGATCGACCCCGGCTCAGGTCATCGTCGATGTGGATGTCGAGGAAAAGCCGACCGGCTCGCTCAGCTTCGGCGGCAGCTACTCGGTCTCGGACGGTTTCGGTGTGGCCATCGGCCTGACCGAGGACAACTGGCTGGGTCGCGGCCAGCGGCTGGGCCTGACCCTGTCGACCGCGCAGGATGCCGAGCAATATGTGCTCTCGTTCACCGAGCCGCAGCTGTTGGGTCGCGACCTGCGCTTTGACATCGACCTCGGCGTGGCGAACACCAATTCCAGCTTTGCCAGCTATGACACCGAGCGGGCCTTCTTTGCGCCCGGCCTGACCTTCCGACTGGGCGAGTTGTCGACCCTGCAACTGCGCTATCGCTGGGAGGCCAGCGAGATGGTGCAGCGGACCGCGACCACGGTCAGCGGCGCGGTGATCGCAAGCGAAATCGCGCAGGGCAAGAAATCATCCAGCGCGTTGGGGCTGACCTATACCTATGACAGCCGGATCGGTGGCTTGAACCCCAATGCGGGTGTGCTGTTCGAGGTCGGCGTCGATGCGGCCGGTCTGGGCGGCGACAACGAATATATCAAGACCTCGGCCAAGGCCATCGCCCAGACCCGTGTCTGGCACGAAGAGATCACGCTGCGGGCCTCGCTCGACCTGGGCGCGTTCAGCTGGCAGGGCAGCGGGTTCAGCCGTGCGGTCGACCGTTTCGTGATCGGCCCGAACACTTTCCGCGGGTTTGAGCCCGCCGGTGTCGGTCCGCGCGACCTGTCCAACGGGGTCGATGACGCGATTGGCGGCAACTATTATGCGGTGGCACGGTTCGAGGCGGAATTCCCGCTGGGCCTGCCCGAGGAACTGGGTCTGCGTGGCGGCGTGTTCTACGACGTTGGCAACGTCTGGGACCTGAGCGACGTCAACACCGCCGGTGGCACCATTGTCGGTGCGGATGGCTCGTTCCGTCATGTGATCGGCTTCTCGCTGCTCTGGACCACCGCCTTTGGCCCGCTGCGCTTCAACTTCTCCAAGGCGCTCAAGAAAGAGACCTTTGACAAGGAACAGTCCTTCGACCTGACCATTCAGGCGCGGTTCTGATCACGGCATGCGGCCTTGGCAAACAGGGCAGGCAATGCGGGGCCTCTTGGGGGCCCTGCTGCTGTTTATGGCACTGCCGTCGCTCGTGGGTGCGCAACAGTTGGGCCTGCCGCGCCACGAGGTGCTGACCATCTCGGGTGAAATCCTGTTCGTGAAATCCGCCTATGGCCGCCGCATCATCGACGAGATCGAGGCCGAAGGCGCGCTTCTGGCGGCCGAGAACGAGCGGATCGTGGCCGAGTTGAGCCGCGAGGAGCAGGAGTTGACCCAGCGCCGGACCGAGCTGGAGCCGCAGGCGTTCCGGCTGCTGGCCGAAGCCTTCGACGTCAAGGTGCAGGCCCATCGTGAGAACCAGACCGCCAAGCGGCAGGCGCTGGAGGCGCGCGGCGAAGAGGCCCGCGCCACCTTTGTCGAACTGGCCCGGCCGATCCTTGCGGCGCTGATGCGCGACACCGGGGCCAGCGTGATCCTGGAGCGCTCGACAGTATTCCTCAGCCTCGACACCACCGATATCACCGCCATCGCGATCAGCCGCATCGACGCGGCCATTGGCGACGGCAGCGCCCTGCGTCGGGATTAGCGCCTGTTTGCGCTTGCTTGCCGATTGCGGCCAGTCTTGCTAATCCCGGATCAAGACCGACAAGAACAGGAACAGTGCAGCATGACCACCGAGACCAAGAGCGCCGATATCCAGCTGATCCAGCGGATCCTGCCGCACCGCTATCCGTTTCTGCTGGTGGACAAGGTTGTCGAGATCGACGGTTACAGTTCGGCCGTTGGGATCAAGAACGTCACCATGAACGAGCCGCATTTCCAAGGCCATTTCCCCGGCACGCCGATCATGCCCGGTGTCACCATCGTCGAGGCGATGGCCCAGACCGCCGGTGTGATGCTGGGTGTGGGCATGGATATCGTCGACAGCGAGTTGCTGATCTACTTCATGAATATCGACAACTGCAAATTCCGCCGCAAGGTTGTGCCGGGCGATGTCATGAAGATGCATGTGGAAACCCTGCGCGGCAAGATGGGCGGCAAGATCTTCAAGTTCCGTGGCACTGCCACTGTGGATGGCGAGGTGGCGGCACAGGCCGAATTCTCGGCCTATGTGGACCTGACCGGAGAGAAAAGCACATGAGCCAGATCCATCCCAGCGCCATCATCGAAGAGGGCGCGCAGATCGGCGCCGATTGCGTGATCGGTCCGTTCTGCATCGTGGGGCCAAAAGTAGTTCTGGGCGACCGGGTCGAGTTGAAGAGCCATGTGGTTGTCACCGGTGACACCACCGTGGGCGAGGACAGCGTGATCTTCAGCTTTGCGGTGATCGGCGAGATCCCGCAGGACAAGAAATTCGGCGGCGAGGAAACCAGCGTCGTGATCGGTGCCCGCAACCGCATTCGCGAACATGTGACCGTGAACGCGGGCACCGCCGGGGGTGGCGGCGTCACCCGGATCGGGGATGACTGCCTGTTGATGGCGGGTTGTCATGTGGCGCATGATTGCCAGCTGGGCAACCGGGTGATCATGGTCAACCATGCGGGCGCCGCGGGCCATTGCATTGTTGAGGATGACGTCATCATCGGCGGTATCTCGGGCCTGCATCAATGGGTCAGGGTCGGGCGCGGCGCCATCATCGGTGCGCTGACCATGGTCCCCAATGACGTCATTCCCTATGGCCTGGTGCAGGCGCCGCGCGGCGAGCTGGACGGGCTGAACCTGATCGGGCTGAAACGGCGCGGCGTGGCCCGCTCGGACATCACCCAGTTGCGCGCCGCCTTTCAGATGCTGGCCCAGGGCGAGGGCACCTTTCAGGATCGCGCCCGCCGCATGGGCGAGGAGTTCGACAGCGACTATGTGCGCGAGATCGCCGAGTTCATTCTGGGCCAGACCGACCGGTCCTATTTGACGCCGGGCAAGTGACATGCTGGCGCTGATCGCAGGGACAGGGGCGCTGCCCGAGGAACTGGTCGCCCGCCTGCCCGAACTGCCGTTGATTTGCGCGATGGAAGGCTTTTTACCGGAACGGCTCGCGGTCGATATCCCGTTCCCGATCGAGCATCTGGGCTCGCTGTTGGCGGACCTCAAGGCGCGCGGGGTGAGCGAGATCTGCCTTGCCGGCGCGGTGGGGCGACCGGCGGTGGACCCGGCTCGGATCGATGCTGCGACGCTGCCACTGGTGCCGGTGATCCAGCAGGCGCTGACCTCGGGCGACGATGGCGCGCTGAGGGCGGTGATGGGGATATTCGAAAGCGCCGGGTTGGCGGTGCGCGCCGCGCATGAGATCGCCCCCGATCTGTTGATGCCCCCAGGATGCCCGACCAAGGCGCAGCCGGGGCCTGCGGAGCTGGCGGATGCCAAGCGCGGCGCCGAGATCGTGGCTGCCATGTCGGCCGCCGATATCGGACAGGCCTGTGTGGCACATCGCGGACAGGCGCTGGCGGTCGAAAGCGTCTTTGGCACCAACTGGATGCTGGGAACCCTTGGCCAACGTCCCGATGCGGGCGGTGGAGTGCTGTACAAGGCGCCGAAACCCGATCAGGACCGGCGCGCCGATCTGCCCACCATCGGCCCCGATACCGTCACCGCCGCCGTGGTGGCGGGCCTCTCGGGGCTGGTGATCGCAGCGGGCGGCGTCATCGTGCTGGAGCGTGACCGGGTGATCGCGGAATGTGACCGGCTGGGCCTCTTTCTGTTTGTTGCGGGACCGGACGCCTGATGCGCGTCTTTATCCTTGCGGGCGAACCTTCGGGCGACCGGCTTGGCGGAGCGCTGATGGCGGGCCTGCGTCAGCTCTGCTCCGATGTGCAGTTTGACGGGGTCGGTGGACCCGCGATGGAGGCGGAGGGGCTGGAAAGCCGCTTTCCCATGGCCGAGCTTTCGATTATGGGTCTGGTCGAGGTGCTGCCGAAATATTTCCACCTCAAGCGCCGCATCGCCGAGACCGCCCAGGCGGTGCTGGCGATGCGTCCCGATGTGATGATCACCATCGACAGCCCCGATTTCAGCCTGCGGGTGGCGCGGCTGGTCAAAGAGGCGAGCGATATCCGCACCGTGCATTACGTGGCGCCCAGCGTCTGGGCCTGGCGGCCCGGGCGGGCCGACAAGATGGCCAAGGTCATCGACCATGTGCTGGCGCTGTTGCCCTTTGAGCCGCCCTATATGGAGCGAGCCGGGATGGAGTGCGACTTTGTCGGCCACCCGGTGGTGACCGAACCCGAGGCGACCGGGGAGGATATCGCCGCGCTGCGGGACGAACTGGGGCTGGGCGCGGCGCCGGTGCTGCTGGCACTGCCCGGCTCGCGGCGGGGTGAGGTCGAACGGCTGGCGCCCGTCTTTGGCGCGGCACTCAGGCGGTTCCTGCCGGAGCATCCCGATATGCGGGTGGTGGTGCCGGTGGTGCCGCATGTGGCCGAGCAGGTGGCACAGCACGTGGCCGATTGGCCCGGTGCGCCGGTGCTGGTCGATCCGCGCGGGCTGGCGCCTGCGCAAGCCGCCATGCGCAAGCGCGCGGCTTTTGCTGCTGCTGATCTGGCATTGGCGGCCTCGGGTACGGTGTCGCTGGAACTGGCAGCAGCGGGCACGCCTATGGTGATCGCCTACAAGGTGAACTGGCTGACCCAGAAGATCGCCGAACGGATGGTCACCATCGACACGGTGACGCTGGTCAATCTGGTCAGCGAGACGCGGGTGGTGCCGGAATGCCTGGGCCCCGCCTGCACGCCCGAAAACATCGCAGCGCGGCTGGCAGCAGTGCATGCCGACCCCGCCGCGCAGGATGCGGCGATGCGCCTGACGATGGAGCGTCTGGGCCGGGGCGGCACCCCGCCGGGTCTGCGCGCGGCGCAGGCGGTGCTGGACCGGTTGCCGGGCTAGCCGCCGACATTGCTCCGTTAAAGTTCCAGATAAACGCTGTCCGCCCATTCCCCGGCGATCTGGATCGTTCGGCTGGCCCGATGGGTCTCGACAAAGCCAAGCTGGTGCAACAGCACCAGCGAGGCGGCGTTGCGCGGGTCGACATCGGCCCGGATATGATCAAGCGGCAGGGTCGCGAACAGATGCGGTATGAGCGCGCTCAGGGCTTCGCGCATCAGCCCCTGGCCCCAGCGGTCGCGGCGCAGAAAGAAGCCAAGCTCGGGCACGTCCCACAGCCCCGCCTTGCCGATCGCCTCGCCCTCCTCAAGCAGCACGTATTCGCGGCACCTTTCCGGCGGTGCGGCCAGCGTCCCGGCAACCCAGCGTTCGGTCTGTGCCAGATCGGTATGGGTCTCGCCAAAGAAGCGCATCGCCTCTGGATCGCCAAAGACGGCATGCAGGGCAGGGGCATGCTCTGCCCGCATCGGGCAGAGCGTCAGGCGCGGGGTTTGAAGGGACTCAATATCCACGCCAGATCCAGCCGCCGCCAAAGATGCGGCTGCCGTCGCTTTCATAGAAAACGCAGGCCTGTCCGGGCGACACGCCCTCCTCGGGCGTCAACAGTTCCACCTCGGCCTCGGTCTCGCTGATCGGGCGCACGATCGCCTCGCGCGGGGGGCGGGTCGAGCGGACCTTGACCGACAGGTGCCATTCGGGGCGCGAGGTAAAGGGCGCATCGCCCAGCCAGTTGATCTCGCGCACCGGAATGGTGCGGGTGGCCAGCATCTCCTTGGGTCCGACGACAACCTGTTTCTTGTCCACGTCCAGACGCACCACATAAAGCGGATCGCTGAGGCCGCCGATGCCCAGACCGCGGCGCTGGCCGATCGTGTAGTGGATGACGCCCTCGTGACTGCCCAGCACGCGGCCATCGGCATGCACGATCTCGCCCGGCTCAGCAGCGCCGGGGCGCAGTTTTTCGATCACGCTGGCATAGTTGCCGTTGGGCACGAAACAGATGTCCTGGCTGTCGGGCTTGTCGGCCACGGCCAGGCCATATTGCGCGGCCATTTCGCGGGTCGCGTCCTTGGAGGGCAGGTGGCCCAGCGGAAAGCGCAAATAGTCGAGCTGTTCCGGCGTGGTCGAGAACAGGAAATAGGACTGGTCGCGGTTGGCATCCTCGGCACAATGCAGCTCGGGTCCGTTCGGGCCTATCTTGCGCTGGATGTAATGGCCGGTGGCCATGCAGTCGGCCTCGAGATCGCGGGCGGTTTCCAGCAGGTCCTTGAACTTCACCCGTTCATTGCAGCGGATGCACGGGACCGGTGTGGCACCGGCCAGATAGCTGTCGGCGAACTCGTCGATCACCGCATCCTTGAAGATGTTCTCGTAATCCAGCACGTAATGGGGAAAACCGCGCTCTTCGGCGACGCGGCGGGCGTCATGGATGTCGATCCCGGCGCAACAGGCGCCTTTCTTGGCCAGGGCTGCGCCATGATCGTATAGCTGCAAAGTGACGCCCACCACGTCATAGCCCTGATCGGCCAGATAGGCGGCCACGACCGAACTGTCGACGCCGCCCGACATGGCAACGACCACCCGCGTTTCCGAGGGCGGTTTGGCAAAGCCAAGCGTGTTCAGCGGCGTTTCGGTGTCCAGCGCCATCCGGGCAACTCCTGAAGATTAAGGGAGACCGGCAGAATATAGGAAAATCCGAACTACTCTCAAGGGGCGGTTTCACCCGGCATTAAGTAGGCTGTCGCCAATGTTGCCCTGACACAAGAAGGGATAGGTGATGTTCTTGCGAAAGGTTGAAGGCCCCCGATCTGTCACCCTGCCGGATGGCTCTATCATGACGCGCGCGGATTTGCCGCCGGCCAATACGCGCCGTTGGGTTGCATCGCGCAAGATCGCGGTGGTCCGGGGGGTCATTTATGGGCTGATCACGCTGACAGAGGCCAAACAGACCTATGGTTTGAGCGATGAGGAGTTCAACAGCTGGGTCTCGGCCCTGGCCGAACACGGGAAAGATGCATTGAAGGTGACTGCGCTAAAAAGATATCGACAACTTTAGGTTGATCTTACATAATGTGAATATCGGTAACGGCAGATTAACCTTTATTCGTCACGGTTAATTCCAGTACGGAATAGCGTTTAAGGCGGAGAACTTGAGATGCGCATACTTCTAGTCGAGGATGATCCGACGACGTCCAAGAGCATCGAGTTGATGCTGACCCATGCCAATCTGAACGTCTATGCGACCGATCTGGGCGAAGAAGGCATCGACCTGGCGAAGCTTTATGATTACGATCTGATCCTGCTCGACATCAATCTGCCCGACATGAACGGGCATGAGGTATTGCGCCAGTTGCGCATGTCGCGGATCGAAACCCCCATCCTGATCCTGTCCGGCGTCGACGATACAGAGAGCAAGATCAAGGGCTTCGGCTTTGGCGCCGACGACTACCTGACCAAACCCTTCCATCGCGAGGAACTGGTCGCACGCATTCACGCGATCATCCGCCGCTCCAAGGGTCATTCGCAGTCGGTGATCCGCACCGGCAAGATTTCGGTCAATCTGGATGCCAAGACGGTCGAGGTCGACGGCCAGCCGGTACATCTGACCGGCAAGGAATATCAGATGCTCGAACTGTTGTCGCTGCGCAAGGGCACCACCCTGACCAAGGAGATGTTCCTGAACCATCTCTATGGCGGCATGGACGAACCCGAATTGAAGATTATCGACGTGTTCATTTGCAAGCTTCGCAAGAAGTTGAGCAATGCAACCGGAGGAGAGAATTACATCGAAACGGTCTGGGGGCGTGGCTATGTGCTGCGCGATCCTCAAGCCGACGGGTTGCCCGATCCCCGGATCGCGGTCAACGCCTGAAAAGCCAGTCGCGAGTCCAGCGCGGCACCACCACTCACGCAGACTGATCTGGACCTGACCATGGCCTCGCCCTATCACTGGTCGCAAAGACCAGACAGACCGGGCGGGGCCATGACAGTTTCAGAACCCATCGAAAAAATGACCGAGGCTGAAGCCGCGCAGGAACTGGAACGGCTGGCCGGTTTGCTGGCGCAGGCGAACCTCGCCTATCACACCCAGAACGCGCCCGAGATGTCCGATGCGGAGTATGACGCGCTGAAACAGCGCAACGCCGCGATCGAGGCGCGATTCCCCGATCTCAAACGCGCCGACAGCCCCAGCGAACAGGTGGGCGCTCGCCCGGGCGAGGGCTTCTCCAAGGTCACCCATGCGGTGCGGATGATGTCGCTGGGTAATGCCTTTGACGATGAGGACGTCACCGATTTTGACCGCTCGATCCGCAAGTATCTGGGCCTCGATTCCGAGGCGCCGCTGGCCTATACCGCCGAGCCCAAGATCGACGGTTTGTCCCTGTCGCTGCGCTATGAACAGGGCGTTCTGGTGCAGGCGGCGACCCGGGGCGATGGCGAGGTGGGCGAGAATGTCACCGCCAATGCCCGCACCATCGCCGATATCCCGGCCCGGATCGAGGGCGCGCCCGAGGTGCTGGAGGTGCGCGGCGAGGTCTATATGAGCCATGCGGATTTCGCCGCACTCAACGCCCGGCAAGAGGCCGAGGGCGGCAAGCTGTTTGCGAATCCCCGCAACGCCGCCGCCGGCTCGCTGCGCCAACTCGACGCCGCGATCACCCGCGCGCGGCCTTTGCGATTCTTCGCCTATTCCTGGGGTGAACTCTCGGAACCGCTGGCAGAAACGCAGATGCAGGCGATCGGGCGGCTGGCCAGCCTTGGATTTCAGACCAACCCGCTAACCCGCCGCTGCGCCGACCTGGGGGCCATGATCGCGCAGTATCGCGATATCGAGGCACAGCGCGCGACGCTTGGCTATGACATCGACGGAGTGGTCTACAAACTTGACGAGCTGTCTCTTCAGGCGCGGCTCGGCTTTCGGTCGACCACGCCACGTTGGGCGATCGCGCATAAATTCCCGGCCGAACTTGCCTGGACCCGGCTCGAGGCGATCGATATCCAGGTGGGGCGCACCGGTGCGCTCAGCCCGGTGGCGCGGCTGACCCCGGTCACCGTGGGCGGAGTGGTGGTGTCGAACGCCACCCTGCATAACGAGGATTACATCGCCGGGCGCGACAGCCGGGGACAAGAGATTCGCGACGGCAAGGATATCCGCGTCGGCGACTGGGTGCAGGTCTATCGCGCCGGTGACGTGATTCCCAAGATCGCCGATGTCGATCTGAGCAAGCGGCCGGAGGATGCGCAGCCCTTTGATTTCCCGACGCAATGTCCTGAGTGCGGCAGCCTCGCCATTCGCGAGGACGGCGATGCCGTGCGCCGCTGTACCGGGGGCGTGATCTGCCCGGCGCAGGCGGTGGAAAAGCTCAAGCATTTCGTCAGCCGCGCCGCCTTTGACATCGAGGGGCTGGGCGCCAAGCAGGTGGAACAGTTCCACGCCGACGGCTGGATCCGCGAACCTGCCGATATCTTCGAGCTGCGCAGCCGCTATGGCGAAGGGCTACAACAGTTGAAGAACCGCGAGGGCTGGGGCGAGAAATCGGCAACCAACCTGTTTCTGGCCATCGACGATAAGCGCCGCATTCCGCTGGCCCGCCTGATCTTTGCCCTGGGCATCCGACATGTGGGCGAGGTGGGCGCCAAGGATCTGGCGCTGCATTACCGCGACTGGGACGCGATGGCAGCGGCACTGGACACAGCCCGCCCCGCCGCACTGGCCCATCGTGCCGCCGACACCGCCGAGGAGCAGGAGCGCCAGCAGGCCCAGGCCGAAGGGCGCCGCGCCCGCATCAGCGATACCCGCGCTGCCGTGATCGCCGCGCAAGAGGTGCCGCCCGAGGCCGCCGCCGCATGGGCCGACCTGATCGGCGTCGACGGGATCGGCGCCACGCTGGGCCTGTCGCTGTCGGATGCCTTTGCCAATACAGACGAGCGCGCTGCCTTTGACCGGCTGACCGCGCATCTGACGGTGATCCCCCCCGATGCCCCGGCGCGCGACAGCCCGGTCGCGGGCAAGACCGTGGTCTTTACCGGCTCGCTGGAAAAGATGACCCGGGCCGAGGCCAAGGCGCGGGCCGAGGCGCTGGGGGCGAAGGTCGCGGGGTCTGTCAGCAAGAAAACCGATCTGCTGGTGGCGGGGCCCGGCGCCGGCTCCAAGCTCAAGACCGCCGAGAGCCTGGGGATCGAGACCCTGGACGAGGATGGCTGGCTGACGCTGATCGAGGGGCTATGAGCGGGCGGCCGGAACAGCTCTTCCCGCTGTTCGCGGGTCTGGAGACGCTCGAAGGGGTGGGACCCAAGACCGCGCAGCTGTTTGCGCATCTGGATGTGGAAACCCCGCGCGACCTGTTGTTTTCGCTGCCTTATTCCGTTGTCGACCGGCGTCGGCGCGACACGATCCGGGGTGCTGATCTGCCCGCGACGCTGACGGTCGAGGTGACGGTCGGCGCCCATCGCCCGGCCCGCGGGCGCGGCGGTGCCTATCGTATCTTTGTCGAGGATGCGCAGGCCGATTTCCAGCTGGTCTTCTTTCATGCGCGCGGCGACTATTTGAAAAAGGTGCTGCCCGAGGGGTCGCGCCGCGTCGTGTCGGGGAAGGTCGAACTGTTCGATGGCATGGCCAACATGGTCCATCCCGACCATATCCTGCCGGTGGCCGAGGCGGGCGAGATCCCGGAATTCGAACCGGTCTATCCGCTGACCCAGGGCATCAGCCAGAAAACCGCCTATAAGGCGGCGCGTTCGGCACTGGCGCGGCTGCCCGATCTGGACGAGTGGATCGACCCGGCCCTGCGCGCGCGCGAGGGCTGGCCGGGTTGGGCTGACGCCATGCGTGCCGCCCACGCGCCCGAAGGGCTGGATGATGTGGCCGCCACCGCCCCGGCGCGGATGCGGCTGGCATATGACGAGCTGTTTGCCCATCAGATGACCCTTGCGCTGGCGCGGCGACGCGAGCGCAAGGCGCGCGGCATCTCCAGCGTGGCGACCGGCGCGCTGCAATCGCGGGTGCTGGCCAGCCTGCCATATCGCCCCACCAACGCTCAGGCCCGCGCGATCGAGGAGATCGCCGCCGACATGGCCGCGCCCGCGCGGATGAACCGGCTGTTGCAGGGTGATGTGGGGGCGGGCAAGACGCTGGTGGCCTTCATGGCGCTTCTGGTCGCGGTCGAGGCAGGCGGGCAGGGGGTGATGATGGCCCCCACCGAGATCCTCGCGCGCCAGCATCTCGAAGGGTTGCGCCCATTGGCCGAAGAGGCGGGCGTGGTGCTTGAACTGCTCACAGGCCGCGACAAGGGGGCCGAGCGGCGCGCCAAGCTGGCGGCGCTGAAACGCGGCGATATCTCGATTCTGGTCGGCACCCATGCGGTGTTCCAGGCGGATGTGGAATTTGCCGATCTACGGCTGGCCATCGTCGATGAGCAGCACCGGTTTGGGGTGCGCCAGCGGATGGAACTGGCGGAAAAGGGGATGGGCGCCGATGTTCTGGTGATGACCGCCACGCCGATCCCGCGCAGCCTGGCGCTGGCGCAATATGGCGACATGGATGTCTCGGTGCTGGACGAGAAACCGCCCGGGCGCAAACCGATCCGCACAGCCGTGATTAGCACCGAGCGGATGGATGAGGTAATCGATCATTTGCGCCGCGCCATCTCTGAGGGGCGGCAATGTTATTGGGTCTGCCCGCTGGTGGACGAATCCGAGGTCAGCGACCTGACCGCGGCCGAGGACCGGTTCAAGCGCCTGCGCGCGGTGCTGGGCGAGGGCGTGGTCGGGCTGGTCCATGGTCAGATGCCGCCAGCCGAGAAAGACGCTGCCATGGCCGCGTTCCAGGCGGGCGAGACCCAGGTTCTGGTCGCCACCACGGTGATCGAGGTGGGGGTGAACGTCCCCAACGCCACCATCATGGTGATCGAACGGGCCGAGATTTTCGGCCTGGCGCAGCTGCATCAGCTGCGCGGCCGGGTGGGGCGAGGCGAAGCGGCCTCGACCTGTCTGCTGATGTATCAACCGCCCCTGACCGAGGGCGGCCGTCGCCGGCTTGAGGTTCTGCGCGAGACCGAGGACGGGTTCCGCATCGCCGAGACCGATCTGGACATGCGCGGCGCTGGCGATTTGATCGGGACCGCGCAATCGGGCCTGCCAAAATTTCGTATCGCCGATCTGGAACGGCATACCGCGCTGATGGCCACGGCGCAGACGGATGCCCGCGCGCTTCTGGCCCAGGATCCCGAGCTGAACAGCGAGCGCGGCCGTGCCGCCCGTATCCTGCTGTGGCTGATGAAACAGGATCAGGCGATCCGTTTGATTTCAGTGGGTTGAGCCCGACTCCCCCTAAAAGTTCACAAATGTTCTTAAAAAGTTCTTTACCGACTCGGCGAGATGTGAGAACAAAAGGTCAACAAAGGATTAACTGACACGCCGGAGGAGAGAGCCGATGCTGACCCAGATCAAGACCGTCCTGAGCCGCTCGCAGCATACCCTGTTGCAGGATGCCGCCGGGGCCGCCTCGTTGGTGGTGATGCTGGTTGCGGCTCTGCTGCTGCCCGGCACGTTCTGACTGTTTCTGCCTGCGATCTCGTACCCGGTTTCCGCGCGCATCCTGTCCCATTCGATGCAAGGGTGACCTGCCTATCCCAAGACCCTTCCTGGGCCGCGCCTCGGCTCATGGCGTCGCGGACCGGACCCCATACGAGACCCGCACAACCTGCCGCCGCCCTCCTGCCCGGGAGGAGCGGCGGTTTTTTTGCGAGGCTCCGCCTCGCGCTCCGGAGTATTTGGAACCAGAAAGAAGCAGCACTACCGGTATCTTCATTCCGCCGGAAATACTCCGGGGGAGTCGCCTTTGGCGACGGGGGCAGCGCCCCCTGATCCGGTCAGGCGCAGTTTGCGCGTTCGGCCTGTTCCAACGCCTCGGCCGTCGCCTCCAGCGTCAACAGGATTGAGGCATGGCGATTCTTGTAATCGCGCGCGGGGATCAGAACTTCGAGCCCGTCAAAAGGGGCATCGGGCACCGGCCCATCCTGTTTCAGCATCGCCTTGAGCTGGTCGCGGGCAGCCTCGATCTGGGCGCGGGTGGTGCCTACAACCGCGGCGCCCACAACGGCGGCGGCGGCCTGACCCAGCGCGCAGGCCTTCACGTCCTGGCCGAACTGGTCGATACGCCCGTCGCGCAGCTTCACATCCACCGTCACGGTGGATCCGCAAAGCGGCGAGCGTTTCTTGACGGTGGCGTCGGGGCTGTCCAGCCGCTCGAGATGCGGGATATCCGCCGCCAGCGCCAGGATACGGCCGGAATAGAGCTTGATCAGATCGGTCTCGCCGGACATGGCTTTCCCTCGTTCGCTGTTCCCCATACATAGTGGGCGAACATCCGGATGCAAAAGGTTTTTGGCCATGTCCTTCGACCCTTCGACACTAAAGTATGACGCTGCGGGGCTGATTCCGGCCATCGCGCAGGATGCCGCCACGGGTGAGGTTCTGATGATGGCCTGGATGAATGCCCAGGCGGTGGCGCGCACGCTGGAAAGCGGGCGGGTGACCTATTGGTCGCGCTCGCGTCAAAGCTTCTGGGTCAAGGGCGAAAGTTCGGGCCATGTGCAGGAACTGGTGGATTTCCGCGTCGATTGCGATCGCGATTGCCTGCTGGTCACGGTACGTCAGACCGGCCCGGCCTGTCACACCAACCGGCGCAGCTGTTTCTATAACGCTGTTCGCGAGGGTGAAGAGGTGGAGCTGATGGCGCCGATGGTCTGACGCTCAGAGCCCGACCATGGCGCGGATCTCGGCGGGGTTGGCGCCCTCGGCCCGGTATTTCGCAATGGCGCGGGCATCGTCGCGCTTGGCCAGCCGCTTGCCGATCTCGTCCCGGATCAGGCGGTGATGGTGATAGATCGGGATCGGCAGGTCGAGAAGCGCCAGCAGAATGACCTGTATCGCGGTGAAGTCGAACAGGTCCTCGCCCCGGATTACATGAGTGATGCGTTGAGCCACGTCATCCAGCGCCGAGGCCAGGAAATAGGCGACGATATCTTCGCCCTTGCGGGACAGGACGACATCGCCGATCCGGGCCATGGCCTGTTCCGGGTCGATTTGGTGGGTACCTGCATGGCGAGGTCCTGTTTCGGTGAATTGTGGATAGGCGCCGTCAAACAATGCCAGCGCCTGGTCCAGATGCAGGCGCAGCGCGTCGCCGTCCTGTCGGCTTGCCATCGGGCGGTGTTTGCAGAGGCCGGGATAGACCTCATGCGTGACGCCCTCTTGCGGGGCGGCCAGCGCGGCCTGTATCTGGCTGCGGCTGCACGAGCAGGGATAGAGCAGGTTCAGATCGGCAAGCGCGCGCAGGGCAAAGTCGTATGAGGAAAGCTGCTGCGACTGGCGCAGTATGGGGCCGTCCCAGGTCAGGCCCAGCCAGGTCAGGTCGTCAATGATCTGCGCATCCCATTCCGGTTTGCTGCGTTGCAGGTCGGTATCTTCCATCCGCAACAGGAACCTGCCCTCGGCGGCGCGGGCCATGTCATGGGCCAGGATTGCCGAATAGGCATGACCCAGATGCAGCGGGCCGGTGGGGGATGGTGCAAAGCGGGTGGTAAAAGTCATGTTTTTTCAATAAGAAAGCGCATGATATTTACCCGTTCTGAGCCTCGGTTAGCCAGGTGGACCAGGCTTCCTTGGCGCGATCGGTATAGGCTTTGTAACGGTCCTTGCGGCCCCGGCGACCGCCCTTCAGCCCGTCGACCGGGCGGAACAAGCCGAAATTGACGTTCATCGGTTGAAAGGTCTTGGCCTCGGCGCCGCCGGTGATGTGGTGGATCAGCGCGCCCATGGCGCTGTCCTGCGGCACCTCGGGCAGGTTGCGACCCTGGATCTCGGCCGCGGCCAGCCGCCCGGCCAAAAGGCCCATGGCCGCACTTTCCACATAGCCCTCGACCCCGGTGATCTGCCCGGCAAAGCGGATATTGGGGCGCGATTTCAACCGCATCTGCGCATCCAGAAGGGTCGGCGAGTTCAGGAAGGTGTTGCGATGGATGCCACCCAAACGGGCAAAGCTGGCGTTTTCCAGGCCGGGAATGGTTTTGAAAACAGCGGTTTGGGCACCGTATTTCATCTTGGTCTGAAAGCCCACGATATTATAGAGCGTACCCAGCGCATTGTCGCGGCGCAGCTGCACCACCGCATGGGGTTTGACGTCGGGCTGGTGCGGATTGGTCAGGCCAACCGGCTTCATCGGGCCATGGCGCAGGGTTTCGCGGCCACGTTCGGCCATCACCTCGATCGGCAGGCAGCCGTCGAAATAGGTTGCGGTCTCGCCCTCGTGAAACTCGGTCTTGTCGGCGGCCAGCAGCGCGTCGATGAAGGCCTCGTACTGGTCGCGGTCCATCGGGCAGTTCAGATAGGCGGTGCGCTCTTCCTCGGTCTCGCCCTTGTCATAACGCGATTGCATCCAGGCGCGCGACATGTCGATCGTGTCGGCATAGACGATGGGCGCGATGGCGTCGAAAAAGGCCAGCGCCTCGGCCCCGGTCTCGGCCTGGATGGCAGCGCCAAGCGTGGGCGAGGTCAGCGGGCCGGTGGCAAAGATCCAGTGCCCGTCGCGGGGCAGTTCGGTCACTTCCTCGGCGGTGACCGAGACGCGGGGATGGGCGTGCAGCCGGGCGGTCACGGTCTCGGCAAACGGGTCGCGATCCACTGCCAGCGCGCCTCCGGCAGGCAGGCGGTGGGCATCGGCGGCGGACATGATCAGCCCGCCCGCCGCGCGCATCTCCCAGTGCAGCAGGCCCACGGCGTTCTGTTCGTCATCATCCGAGCGGAACGAGTTCGAGCAGACCATCTCGGCCAGGTTGCCGGTCTGATGTGCGAAGGTGCCGACGGTGGGGCGCATCTCGTGGATTACCACGTCGATACCCTGTTGTGCCGCCTGCCAGGCGGCCTCGGACCCGGCCATGCCGCCGCCCACGATATGCAATCTGTCTGTCATGGTCTGCCACATAGGGCAGGGCGCGGCATGGTGCAATGATCGAGTGTGGCCCTCTTTCGCCTGTCCAAGGCGCTGTCAACCGAAAATACGTCACGCGTTTGGCCAGCGCGGCAATTGTGGCGGATCAAAGACGGGAGATTTTTGGGGTCGCCGCTGCGGGAATGTCAATGCCGGAGAGAGAGCCGGCTAGGAGGGACCTTCCGCCCACGGCGACCCAAAAGTCGTCAAGGCATTTACCCTGCCCCAGCTTTGCCACAGTGTTGCCCCGATTGAAAGCGCAAATTTGGAAACAATTCCCGTGGATTGGTGCGATGATCCGATTACTGGCGCCAATCGGGGTCGCGCTTCTCGATAAAGGCGGCGATTCCCTCGGCGGTGTCGCGATAGAGCATGTTTTCCACCATCACCTCGCCGGTATAGGCATAGGCCTGATCCAGCGGCAGCACTTGCTGGCGATAAAACGCCTCCTTGCCGATCCGAACCGCCGCGCCCAGCTTGCCCGCCACGGTGTCGGCCAGCGCGCGGGTTTCGGCCTCGAGATCGGCGGCGGGCACCACCCGGTTGACCAGCCCCAGTTCGGCGGCGCGGCTGGCCTCGATGAATTGACCGGTGGTCAGCATCTCGAACGCCTGCTTGCGCGGGATATTGCGGCTGAGCGCGACCATCGGGGTCGAGCAGAACAGGCCGATATTGACGCCATTGACGCCGAACCGGGTGCCCTCGGCGGCGACGGCCATGTCGCAGGTCGCGACCAACTGGCAGCCGGCAGCGGTGGCGATGCCATGGGCCTGGGCGATCACCGGCTGGGGCAGCGACTGGATGGTCATCATCATCCGGGCGCAGCGGTCGAACAGATCCTTGAAATAGGCCTTGCCGCCATCCTCGGCCTGACGCCCGGCGGTCATCTGTTTCAGGTCGTGGCCCGCGCAGAACGCCTTGCCCGCGCCGGACAGCATCACCGCGCGGATGCGCGCGTCGTCGCGCAGCGCGTCGAACTCGGCCTGAAGCGCCGCCAGCATCTCGTCGCTGAGCGCGTTCAGCCGCTCGGGCGCGTTCATGGTCAGATGGGCCACCGCCCCCGTGTCGCGACGTTCCAGAATTGCCATCTTGCCCTCCCTGCCAAACTCGGGGCAACTCTAGGCGCAGGAGACGAGGAGGGAAAGCATGGCGTTGGCACTGAACCGGGAGGAATTGTCGCAATACCTGGCCGAGGTGTTCCCGCAGGTGCGCGAGGATTTCGCCATCGACGATCTGACCGAGGACACGATCACCATGCGGCTGTTGACCGCCGAGCGGCATTTGCGCCCGGGTGGCACCATCTCGGGGCCGTCGATGTTCGCGCTGGCCGATGTCTGCGTCTATGCGATGGTGCTGGCGCGGCTGGGGCGGCAGGCGCTGGCGGTGACCACCAGCTGTTCGATGGACTTCATGCGCAAGCCCGAGGGCGGCGCCCAGATCGTGGCGCAGTGCCGCCTGCTGAAACTTGGCCGCTCGTTGGCGGTAGGCGATATCCTGATGTTCTCAGAAGGGTCCGACAAGCCGGTTGCGCGGGCCAGCATGACCTATTCGATCCCGCCGCAGGGCTCTGCCGCCGCGCAGTTTGGATGAAAAAAGGCCGGGGCAAGCCCCGGCCAGTGAAGAGGTCCCAATGAAGGGACTGGGGATTCCGTTTCAGCCCTGCCAGAAGCGGCGGGCAGCCTCGTCGCGGGCGGCCTGTCGGGTCAGACCCACATCGCGCAGCAGGTGATCGTCGAGCTTGCCCAGATTGAGCCGGGTTCGCCGACGTTGTTCCCATTTGGTCACGGTCGCGGCGAAACGCACGGCAAGAGCGGCGATCAGCGGCAGCCGGGGGCTGGCGTTCAGCAGCATCAGAGCGGGCGAATGCATCATGCGGGTCATGACATGGGTCCTTTCAAAAATTGTATTGACACAAGTTTCATTTACTTGGTACATATGTTTGATACATTCGAAATTGTCCCAAGATCAAAGGAAAGATTGTAATGGGTACAATTTGGCCCGACTCCTTGCCGCAGGCCAAAGGCGCCAAGTACACTCTGGTTGCCGACGTCATCCGAAAAGCGATTGATGCCAAGGACCTGGAGGTTGGGGTGAAACTGCCGCCGGTGCGGGAGCTTGCCTATAAACTGGGCATTACCCCCGGAACCGTGGCGCGGGCCTATACGATCCTGACCGACGAGGGGCTGCTGAATGCCGAGGTGGGGCGCGGCACATTCGTGGCGCCGCCCAAACGCCCGGTGCTGGATGATGTCTGGTCGCGGCAGCTCTATCTTCTGGATGAGCGGAATGACAACAATGTCAGCCTGTTCAGCCCGCGTTTGGCCGATATGGGGCAGGTGGCGCTGATCCGCGAATGTCTGCAAAAGGTGGCGCAGGCTGATCCGGCGATGTTCCTGAACTATCCCACCCGCGATGCCTATGCCGGGGTGCGCCAGGCGGTGGCGGACTGGATGTCCGATCTGCCGCTGGGGCCACTGACGGCGGATGATATCGTGTTGACCCATGGTGGACAGAACGGGCTTTGCGTTGTGTTCCAGACCGTGTTCAAGGGGCCCAAGCCGGTGGTTCTGGTCGAGGACCTGTCCTATGCCGGGTTCCGTCGCGCGGCTGAACTGATGCGGGCGGATGTGATCGGGGTGCGGATGGACAAATGGGGCATTGACCCGATGTCGCTGGACCTGACCGCGCGCCAGACCCCGGCGCAGGCGATCTGCGTCTCACCCGAGGTGCAGAACCCGACCGGCTGCCGCTCGCCGCTGGAGCGCCGAAAGGAGGTGGTCGAGGTCGCCCGCAAGCATGACCTGCAGATCATCGAGGACGATTGTTATAGGATGGGAGAACCGCAGGCGCCCAGCTATCGCGCCTTGGCGCCCGAGCGGGGCTGGCATGTCTCGTCCATCTCAAAGACGTTGACCCCGGCGCTGCGGGTGGGGTTCGCCATCGCTGCGGAAGGGCAGAGCGCGGGGCTGCGCCGTTCGGCCGAATATGGCTATTTCGGGCTGGCCCAACCGCTGGCGGAACTGACCCGGCTGATGCTGAGTGATCCGCGCGCCCGCGATCTGGCACGCGCCGTGCAGCGGCGCATGGCCGAATATGTGCGCGTCACGGTCAACACGCTGGGCGGGTTCGATCTGGTCTGGGATTCCGCGGTGCCGTTTGTCTGGCTGCGTCTGCCCTCGGGCTGGCGCTCGGCCGCCTTTACCCGCGCCGCCGAGCGGGCAGGGGTGCAGGTGCGTTCGGCCGACGAGTTTGCCCTGCGCGACGGGCGCGCGCCCAATGCGGTGCGCATCGCGATGAACGCCCATGTCTCGCTGGAGCGGTTCGAGGCCGCGATGATGCGGTTGCGCGCGCTGCTGGATAACCCGCCCGAGCAGATCAGTGTCTGATTTTCTTGGGGTATAATAATACCTATTTTGCAAACTATTGTTTTTGCGCAATTAAATCGCGCAACATGCGCTTGACCCGCCCCATACATCTCCTTAGAAACCGCCCATCGGATTAGGGCCGGTCGTAAAGGCCGGTCTTTCACATCAAACAGGACCATCCTGCCATGAAAACCTTCTCTGCAACTCCTGCAGACATCGACAAGAAGTGGATCCTGATCGACGCCGAGGGTGTCGTTCTGGGCCGCCTCGCCTCGATCGTCGCCATGCGCCTGCGTGGCAAGCACAAGGCCTCGTTCACCCCGCATATGGACATGGGCGACAACGTCATCGTCATCAATGCCGACAAGGTGCAGATCACCGGCAAGAAGCGCGAAGAGCACTTCTACTGGCACACCGGCCACCCGGGCGGCATCAAGTCGCGCACCAAGCAGCAGATTCTCGAGGGGGCCCACCCCGAGCGCGTGGTCTATCAGGCCGTCAAGCGCATGCTGCCGGGCAACCGCCTGTCGCGTCAGCAGATGACCAACCTGCGCATCTATGCCGGGACCGAGCACCCGCATGAAGCCCAGGCCCCCGAAGTTCTGGACGTCAAGTCCATGAACAAGAAAAACACCCGGAGCTGAAACCGATGGCTGATCAGATCAACACTCTCGAAGAGCTGAGCGCCGTTGCAGGCCTCGAAACCGTGGCCGCAGACGAGCCGCGCGAACCCGTTCGCGACGAGCTGGGCCGCTCCTATGCCACCGGCAAGCGGAAAGACGCGGTCGCCCGCGTCTGGATCAAGCCGGGTTCGGGCAAGGTCGTGGTGAACGGCAAGGACCAGGACGCCTATTTCGCGCGCCCCGTTCTGCAGCTGATCCTGCGCCAGCCGTTCCAGGTGGCTGGTGTCGAAGGCCAGTTCGACGTGATGGCGACCGTCAAGGGCGGCGGCCTGACCGGTCAGGCCGGCGCGGTCAAGCACGGCATCTCGAAGGCGCTGCAGCTGTACGACCCCAGCTTGCGTGGCGCGCTCAAGGCCGCCGGCTTCCTGACCCGCGACAGCCGCGTGGTCGAGCGTAAGAAATACGGCAAGCGTAAAGCCCGCCGTTCGTTCCAGTTCTCGAAGCGTTAAGAATTTCACTAACGCTAAGATCATTAAGCTATTGGAAAAGCGCAGTTTTTACTGCGCTTTTTCTTTTCATGGTTGGCTTACAAAAGTTTTACAAGCAACAAATCATAGACACATTAAGGTGCTGAACTTACACATATTTTACAAAGAAATGATGCTGACGGTAGGGCGATGAGCAAGAGCTACTTGAACAAGGTAGAGCTGAAAGATGGGCAAATTATTCTGTTCCATCGTCCCAATGCCAAAAAGCCAATCTACCACATGCGCATACATGTACGGGGAATGCGCGATGTGTACGGCAACAAGGTTACGTACGTACAGGAAAGCACTGGCGAAACGGACTTGGAAGAAGCAAAGCGTTACGCTTTGGACAAGTATGATGACTTGCGCTTGCGGGCTAAGAAAAAAGAGCCAGTAAAGCAGCTGACGTTTGAAGATCTGTATGTGATTTGGTGGGCTGACAAACGGCAACGTTTGGAAGCCAATCACTTTGCTAAAGGCAGAACTGGTCCTGCACAGCGTGTTGGCTGGTACGAAAAACACGCGCAACGCTACTGGCTACCGTACTTTGGCTCGATGAAGCTTGAGGAAATGACGCAAGCGTTTGTGCAAGGTTACTGGACCTGGCGCATGACGTATTGGGCGCGGGCTGATGAAGCAGAACGTAAACGTCATCCAAATCACGTGCTCAAACCAGCCAAAAAAAGCATGGATATGGAGCAGAGCGCATTGCGTGAGATATTTGGCTGGGCAAACAGCATGAAGCTGCTGTCACACATGCCAATCATCGAAAATCCGTTTGCTCGTAAAGGTATCGCACCTAATCGTCGGCCATCGTTTTCAGCGCAAGAGTTCAAGCGTTTGGATGCGTATTTGGACAAATGGGTAGAAGGCAGGGGCGTAAATGACACGCGAGTTAACTCCGCGCACAAGTT
The DNA here is from genome assembly GCF_059612905.1 of Ruegeria sp. YKSD163. Classification (NCBI taxonomy): domain Bacteria; kingdom Pseudomonadati; phylum Pseudomonadota; class Alphaproteobacteria; order Rhodobacterales; family Roseobacteraceae; genus Ruegeria; species Ruegeria sp. YKSD163. Next base: position 446,535 of record NZ_JBXWRM010000001.1, on the reverse strand, counting down.
CAACCGTCAGCTTCTAAAGTGCTACATTCATTTTCTTGCTGGAACAGGTATGCGCACTGGTGAGGTTTTGCAGCTGAAACACAAGCATGTTCGTGTTGACCGCAGCGACGTTACCGAAACGCAGTACCTTAAAATTTCAGTGCCAAAAAACACCAAAACTGGTGAGCGGATCGTAAGTTCGCAAAGCTCGGTGGTAGCTGTTTACAAGCAGTTACGCGAACTGACTGGGCATACAGATGCAGAAGACTGGGTGTTTTGCTACGCGAACGGCAAGAAGAACGAGGGATTTTACAAAACGCTGCCGAAAATGCTGAAGGAAATTGGTTTGCTTTACGATGAAAACGGTCAAAGACGCACAGCTTACAGCTTCCGACATTATTATGCGGAACAACGGTTCGTAGAGCTTGGTTACAACGCCGCGGTCTATGACATGCTCTGCACAAACATGGGAACAAGCCGAAAGCAGATTGAAGACCACTACGTACGTAAGGGCATCATGATGGATGTTGATGTGCTGATTGGTGGTGGTGAATATGCGCACAGCAATGTGGCTGCAACGGGCAACACTGAGCGGGCAAGGGCGCAGAGCAAGCTTGACGCTATGCGTGAGGCTGCGCAGCGCAGGCGCTAAACAGCTAAGGCGCCAAACAGCTTCATACAGCGCGTCTAGGTCTTGGTCCGCTGTCTGCACACGCAAACGGGTACGATGACGGTGGTAGGGCGCGCTTATGTGTTGCTAGACGTTTTTTTCTCCCTATCGTACTTAACCGTCAAACTGAGACAAGCAGCAGTGTTGTGGTATGCGTTACAGGCAAGAGATTGACGGTCTACGTGCTGTAGCCGTTCTACCGGTGATACTTTTCCACGCTGGCTTCAGTGTGTTTAGCGGCGGATACGTTGGAGTAGACGTATTTTTCGTAATCAGCGGTTATCTCATCACGAGCATACTGATTGGAGAGCTTGAAAAGGGTAACTTTTCGATTGCGCGCTTCTACGAGCGTAGAGCAAGACGAATTTTGCCTGCTCTGTTTTTCGTCATGCTGGCGTGCTTGCCTTTTGCCTACATGTGGATGCTGCCATCACAGTTAAAAGACTTTGCTCAAAGTATCGTTGCCGTTGTCTTTTTTGCATCTAACATACTGTTTTGGCGTGAAACTGGATACTTTGCGCATGCTGCCGAGTTAAAGCCGTTGCTGCATACATGGAGCTTGGCAGTCGAAGAGCAGTATTATCTGTTGTTCCCCGTCTTCCTCCTCTTAGTTTGGCGCTTTGGTCGGAAGCGTGTGTTTTGGAGCGTGATCGCAATCGCTGTGTTCAGTTTACTTCTGGCTGAGTGGGGTTGGCGAAATTCACCCAGTGCAAACTTCTTCCTCGCGCCAACACGTGCCTGGGAACTACTAGCAGGATCGATATGTGCATTTATTACCTTCGGACGAGCGCAGTGGTCTAATAACTTGTTGAGCGCCGCAGGCTTATTTCTGATCGTGGTTTCAATATTTTACTATGATGCAAGCACACCATTTCCAAGCGTATACGCCTTAGTGCCTGTAGGCGGAACGATGCTGGTGATCTTGTTTGCTGCTCCGGAGACATGGGTTGCGCGGTTGCTTTCGATGCGCGCTTTTGTGGGGATAGGAATAATTTCCTATAGCGCGTACCTGTGGCACCAACCCTTGTTTGCATTTGCACGCCTGCGCAGCCTAAATGAGCCTAGCCAATATTTAATGGCGACACTTGCAGTTGCAGCATTTTTGCTTGCTTGGGCAACTTGGTACTTTATTGAACAACCGTTTAGGAAACGTGCAAATCCTATACTTGCGACGCGGAGCGGTGTTTTCGCTGCTAGTGGTACGATTGGAGCAATATTCGTTACCATTGGTTTGGCTGGGCACTTTGCACAAGGATGGAACCAACGTGTAGGTCCGAGTGGTTTGGCATTTGTAGAGTTGGAGCATTTTCTTGCTGGTAACCCAGGGATAAGTTGGGCGTGCATCGAAAAGCGAAATATTGAAAGTATCTTAGACAATCCAGAATGTTCCAGTAAAAAGTCTCCAGGAGTTTTACTTTGGGGCGATAGTTACGCTATGCATTTATATGGAATGCTTTCGAATAACTTTGAGGCGAGCTCATTAGGAATTAGGCAATTTGCATTAAGTCAATGTATGCCTAATTCGACGATTGGGCTCAATGGAAGTGTTACGTCTGCACAGGAGTGCATATCGTTTAATAGCCAAGTCTTAGATCATATTGAAAAAAGCAGCTATAAATATGTGATTATGTCCAGTCCGTACAATCGAGTGGGCCGAGTACACTATGACGCGAGTGGAAATTCTGTTACTATTAACAATGAATACGAGTTGGCAGAAGTTTTAAGGGAAACTGCTATACGAATTGAAGCCACAGGAGCTAAAGCAATTTTTGTTTCGCCGCCGCCGACAAATGGTACTGATCTGGGATATTGTGGTGTAGGGAAGATTTGGAGTGGTAAGAGCGTGGACTTATGCGATTATCCATTATCGGAAATTTCTACCGATCGGCTAAAAGTTCAGCGCGTGCTTGATTTACTATCAGAAGACTACGTAGTCCTAAACCTTGAAAAATTTCTATGTGAAAATCAGGTTTGTCGATCAGCTATCGAAAACAGCCCGATGTACAGAGATACAGGCCATTTTTCAAACTTCGGGTCGGAAGCGATAGGCAGAAATTTTGATCCTTTCAAAAATATAATAAGGGAACGATAATTTGATGTAAGCTGGCTCTGCATAAGGGCTTGGTCAAGATGCATAAATAGACTTAGCCGGAGCTGGGTTCTGTGGTCTTTATTTTTTTGTGCTGCAAAATCTTGCTGGGAAGTACTTACAGATTTGAGGTGGTGATTTTGCACATATGGGAAGTTCTGGGAGCCAAGCCTAAAAAGCGTAAGGCTGCGAAGAAGAAAACGGACTGGGAGACAAACTTGACGCGGCTGCGCAGTAAGGAGCGCAAGCTGGATGCAAAAAGGCCTGTTAAGCCTGTTTCAACTGACTAGTGCCGTTAAGATTTTGCCCAAATCTGCACGATCTTCATCAGTCTATGCTGCTTGGTTGGAGATTTGACGCAAGAGCCGAGAGACATAGTGCAAATACTGCTGTGCCTTTTTCAGTAATCCACCAGCTCAACGGCACTGCGCAGCTTGTTTTCGTTCAAGTCGATGTAGCGCATGGTGGTGTTGAGATGTTTGTGACGAGCAAGTGCTTGGATCACACGTGCGTTAATGCCTTTGTCAGCAAGTTCTGTCACAAACTGACGCCGACCACTGTGTGAACTTGCGCCAGCTATACCAGCTGCTTTGTAGAGACCCTGGAACAGGTTGACGATTGTCTGCGCTGTAAAGCCACCGCCTTTGGCTGAGAACATCAAAGCAGCGTCTGGCTTGGCAACGCGAGCAGGGTATTGAGCAGCATATTTGCGCAGATGCTGGGCTAGACGTTTGTTAACAAGCACTGTTGCCGCCTCATTGCCTTTCGTCTGTGCTGCCCGCAAATGGATCGTGTCACGCACAGCTCCATCAGCATCGAACACGTCGCCAATGCGCAGTGCAGCAATCTCGCAAGCTCGAAGCCCAGCGTAAAAGCTGAGCGCCACAGCTGTATGATTGCGTGTTGCATGACGTTTGCTGTCGATCACAGCTGCCAGTCGTTTGCGTTCTTGTTGTGTGAGCAGCTTTGCTTGTTTCATCCTATAGTTCCCAAATATGTGTGGTTCTGTTGTAAGTGATTGTAAATTCAAACATTTTAGAGAGCGACCGAAAAAGCCTGAAACAGCAAGTCTTTGTTTTTGTTGGCGATTGGAAGGAAATGTTAAGGAATACATATTCTATAACATTCTGCTCAGCATACCTCAGCAATGCAGTGCTCATGGTTGAGATGAGCAAGCAGCTGGCTTTCGATAACAGCTAAAGCGCGTTGCTGTGTCCTGGGCAGAGCTGGATTGTGCTTTTGGCAGCGTATGGCGCGTAAACACTGCACAGCAGCATCTACGCTGAAATCGCGCCCTGTGTGCTTTTGATATGAAAACCAGTTCTTGTTCTTGCCCAAGTATGCGCTGCTGAATGCTTCGCCGCTTTCAACAAGTCCTGCGCTGCGTAGCTGCCTGTATGTCGTTTCAAGTAATATCATCTGTTCCTGCCTCCGTAGTATTTAACCTCTGTGTTTCACTGTTGCTGTTCGAGCTGTTGTTGTTTTGGAAAAGAACTAGGATGTGATCTCCTTTGTCTGCCGTTGGGTCCACTGCCTGCTTTCGAGCACGCCAACAAATGCGAGCTAGAAAACTAAGTCGCGTTGCTTTGAGATCGAAGCTGCTTGAAGCGAAGCTCAAGGACGCAACATTGCTGCCGCCCTAAAGCGTTCGCGTCGTTCAAAATTTGCCTGTGAAGTCTTGATGTGATCGGGAAGTGCTAAACGTGCCTTGACTAAAAATTTGTTTGTAGCCTTTGCTCGAAGCCTTGTGAGTGCATCTGTGCGCACAAGATGCTGGGGGCCTGAATTTATGTAACTTAGTCGTTCGTCGTATGAGCCTATATCTTGTTTAAATTCTTCGTGTTGTCCGTAGCCTATAGCGCCTGTTTTTGTGATCAGAGGAGCGATTGAGTTACTTACCGGGCTGGCGGCAGGGGCAAATTGTGATGCCCAAATCGCGTTCCAAGCTATGCAAAACTCGTTCACGTCGATGGGCGATTTAGCCAGAATGTGAACATGCGGGTTTGTGCCGTTGGCGCCGTATTGTCGGAATGCGACACGGTTGAAGCGCGGCTGGTTCTTTTTTGTACGGCCATAAATCGCGTAGTCCAAAGTCGCTAAGCAGCTGCGCCACAACTTACCCGCCGCGTCAGTCTTATTGCCGTCGAGCAATGATAGATGGCCGAAGTTAAGTGTCGCAAATAAATCCCAGTCGTCTTGCGCTAACCATTCTTCCCATGCCTTGTTTACCTGTTTTCCACCGAACATTTTTGTCTCCTTCGCAGTTATTTATCCTTTGACTGCAAAGGCGAAATATTTTCGGTAGCTCAATAGGGTAAGAGAAAATAGTTTCATATTATCAATATGATAAGAGGATATGAAACTATGTCACATCTTGCAAAACTGAACCTGAAAACCGTTCAGCGTAATACTCAAAACGATCCTGTGATTGCGCGGCGCGAAAAGTTGCTTGCCGCTATTGAGGAGCAGAACAAGGTGCTGGATGCTGCGCTGGCGGGCAAGGAATATACGGTCAGCGTGAAGCGTTGGCAGCAGAACGAAGCTGGTGAGCGTGTAAAGGTGGCACATGAAAAACGTGTTCGACCGTGGTTCTTTGAGCAGGACAATGGCTGGTACGTGCAGTGCAGGTACGGAACTCGCATTCTGAACATCAACGGCAAGAGCAACGCTGTGTTTGTGGACAAGTTGGAGGAGGTTGCAGCTGTGCTTGAGGTGTTCAATAAAGCTGCAGAAACGGGTGAGCTGGACAAGGCTATTGCTTTGGCAACGAAATCGCGTTCCAGTTAGCTAATAACTTTCAGCACAGTGCGCTGTGCTTGATTAACAAATGTTTAACGTGCGCTTTTTTGGTGGCGTAAGATTATGAAAAATAGTGTAAAAGCAAGCTGCCAGATTAGCGAAGCGCTAAGTTTCGGACCCAGAACATGGAAAAGGCCGCGCAGTGCGCGGCCTTTTTCGTTGTCGGGTGTGGGGGGCGATGGCTCTGCATTGCAGAACTGATCGAGGCCTTGGTCGATGCCATTCGGTAACAAGCGATGTGCAGGGAGAGGCTTTGCAGAACCATGAAACAGCCGCGACCGGTCATTTGATCTCTTTGCAGCATGGGACTGGTTTGAGCCCATATTGGCGTTTTCTACAGCCCGCGCGAACGTCTGGTATGCTGATCGTACGAATTACCTCGAATGACGTCTTGGAGGAAGCCTACGCGTGGCTCTGCCACCGGAGGCGGGACTATCCCGCAAATGCTGACATCTGGTGGTTTCGGCACAACTGGGCTTCGGAGAAGCAACGGCTGCAGCAGCATCTGCTGACCGGCAACTATCGCTTTGAGGCTCTCGACCGTATCGAGTTGAAAGACGGCTCCAGCGTCGATGTCTGGACCTCGCGCGATGCGCTGGTGCTCAAGGCCATGAGCCTGTGTCTGGCCAACGTGCTGCCTTCATCGCCCTCCTGCACACACATCAAAGGCCATGGTGGGGCTAAGCAGGCCGTCCGGCAGGTCGTGCAACATTTGCCCCATCACGGGTATGTTCTGCGCACGGATGTCAAATCCTACTACGCCAGCATCGACCATCACCGGCTTCTGGACAGGTTGGCGGAGCATATCACCAACCGGACGGTGATGAACCTCCTGGGTCAATACCTGCGGCGCAGTATTTGTGATGGCGGCAACTTCGTCGACATCAGGCGCGGCATTTCGCTTGGCTGCCCTCTCAGCCCGCTGATGGCGTCATTCTACTTATATGAGCTGGACCAGCGTTTTGAACGCAGCGGTCTGTTCTATGTCCGGTTCATGGATGACATTCTCATTCTTGCCCCGACCCGGTGGAAAATCCGCAAGGCGATGGCGGTGGTGCGGTTCGTGCTGAACGGCCTGCGCCTCGACATTCACCCCGAAAAGACCTTCATCGGGCGCGTCTCGAAGGGCTTTGACTTTCTGGGGTATCACTTCCTCGACGATGTGCTGAGCGCGGCCGAGAAAACCGTCGCCAAGATGACAGAGACTGCCGCCCGGCTTTACGAGCAAAAGGGGCATCGGACCCAACCGACGCCCCTAGGGCAGTATCTCACGCGCTGGAACGCATGGTTCCGGGGTGGGCTTGGCGACTTAGACCCTGGCAGCCCGTTTCTTTCTCAACCGCAATCCCGCGAAGCCTGCGAGACCGGTTAGCAGCAGCGGGAGCCCGGCGGGTAGTGGGACCGGGGGGAGGGGGACGGCGTCGGAAGTAAACCTCCAATTCGGGTCGGGGCCGATCTGGAAAAAACCGCCATTACCTTGTGATGTGAAGCAGAATAATTCGAGGGCGCAAACGGCGGGCCCACCTTGTACCGCGATCGCCGGGAGCGGCTCTGCACTACCGATGGCGAAAAGTAATGGGAAAATCTGCTCATCGTCAGAGTATTCATCGAAACCCCTCCAACCCGTGAACTCCGGAAAATCCAACAAGCCGTTGAGATTGCTATCATCGAAATAAATCTCGAGCCGCGTGATTCCCGAATACGCCCCCGTTATTGTCGCAGCGTAACCTGCGGTTGACATCCCAAGCGCCAAGCAAAACGAAGCAACGAAAGTTTTCATCCGTAACATCTTAATCCCCCAGTCACATGTGTACGAATAATGTCCGATAGATCATCATCGTACTCGCCAAGTCTTCGGAAAGGAAGCAACCATTTTCATAAACAGTGTCGAGCACTGAGCAAGACTGTCGTGCAGCTACAGCCAACCGGCTTTGAGGCCGCACGTGACAGCCTCCCGTTAAGCGGACATTGTCGTAAATGTGCTAACGACGGGATTGTCCGCAAAGCTGCTTCAAAGCTGCTTCTGATGATCGAACTAGCGAATGACCGTTCCCCGCCCATCGCCAGTTCCGCCTGTTTGCCGCCGTCTGATGGCGCGCAAAACCCGGCCGCCGCACTGATTACGCGCGAAACTCGACGCTTCTCCAAAAAACGCAAAATCACGCGCGAACCAGCGGCCATCCAGTCCGAACCAGAAAGGGGAGGTCTCACCCGTCGCGCAGGTACCAGTCGTCAAAGCGCGAGATGTCTGGCAGCACCCGGCGATACCCCTTGGATGTCAGCAGGGCGTGGATGTCCTCGCGCTGGGGGGCGTGGTTGTGTTCCACTGTCATTACCCCGAATGTCCAGCGGTCGAAGTCGAAGGCGTTCAGGATGTCGAACTCGCTGCCCTCGGTGTCGATCGAGATATAGTCGATATGCGCGGGCGCCTTGTGGGTTTCCAGCAGCTCGACCAGAGAGATCGTTTCGACCTTGTAGTTCTGGCCGCGGATGCGGCGCGAGGATTTGACGAAGGTCGAGATGCCCGAGTTTTCGCCGCGCGGCGCCTCGGTAAAGCCCAGCGTTTCGCCTGATGTGTGCCAGACGCAGCGGGTTTCGATGGTGGCGGCGCGGTTGGCCTTGAGCGCGGCATGCCAGCCGCGTGCCGGTTCGGCCAGGATGCCGCTCCAGCCGAAGCCGGTCTCCAGCAGGTAGGAATTGTTCAGCTCGATCCCGTCGGTGGCACCGAATTCGACAAAGAAACCGCCCTCTTTGAACCCGGTCTGGCACAGCGCGAACAGGTCCTGGCGCAGCTGCGATTTCGATTGGTCCAACAGGTCGATGCAGCGGCTGCGATCGTCGGGCGCCATGGCCTTGAGGAATTCCAGGTCGAACCAGGCTTTTTCCCGTTGTTGCAACTGGCGCAGGCGGTCGCGGCGGACAAGGGTGGTGTTGGAAATCGAATGGCTCACGGCAAGTTTACTCCGTCAATGTCCCTGTCTGGGTAGCGGGACACCCCACCCGAGACAAGGGGCTTTGTCAGTCGGGCGGGATCAGGCCCAGCCCGCGCAGATAGATTCCGACCCCGGATTCCAGTAGATCCTCGGGCGCAAAGGGGGCGGTGGCGCCGGCATTGCGGGCGTAGAGCTCGACCACCCCGTGGCTCATCGCCCAGATATGGGCCGAGACCATGGCGGCGGGCGGTCGTTTTTCGGGGGGAATGTGGTCGCTCAGATCGGCGGCGGCCTGTTCCAGCACCGCTTTGGCGCGATTGGCGGCGGCGGCCAGTTCCGGGCTGCGGTTGACCGAGATGCCGCTTTCGAACATGGCGATGTAATGGCCCGGATGCTTGCGGGCAAAGGCCAGATAGGCGCGGCCTGTCGCCTCGAACGCGGCCAGTGCCGAGGGCTGGCCCTTGTCATAGGCATATTGCATCAGGTCGGCAAAGATCTCGAACCCTTGGCGGGCGGCCTCGGCGATCAGCTCTTCGCGCCCGTCGAAATGGCGATAGACTGCAGCGGGGGTGACCCCGGCGGTCTTGGCGGCCTCGGACAGGGTGAACCCGGTTGGACCCTTGGCGCGAATCAACTCCAGCGCCGCGTCGATCAGCGCCTGTTTCAGATTGCCGTGATGATAGCCCTGCTTACGCATTCCAGATGTCGGGGCCTCCGCAGATCGCCGCATCGGGCTGGCCGGTCGCGTCCCGGTCCTTGTTGTCATAGTCGATGCCCGCAAGCACGGTGCGGATCGCCGCCAGCCGCGCGCGTTTCTTGTCGTCCGAGCGGATCACGGTCCAGGGCGCCCTGTCGGAATGGCTGCGGGTCAGGGTCTGCGAGATGGCGGCGGAATAGGCCTCCCATTTGTCCAGCCCGGCAATGTCGACCGGGCTCAGCTTCCATTGTTTCAACGGGTCGCGCTCGCGGTCGTGGAACCGGCGCAGCTGTTCGGCGCGGCCCACGTTCAGCCAGAACTTGAACAGATAGATGCCGTCATCGGTCAGGTCATGTTCAAAGGGCAGAACCTGGCGAAAGAAGCGCTCGCGCTCGTCTTCGCTGCACCAGCCGAACACATGTTCGACCACGCCGCGATTGTACCAGCTGCGGTCGTAGAAAACCAATTCCCCCGCCGAGGGCAGATGCTGGATGTAGCGTTGGAAATACCATTGGCTGCGCTCGGCCTCGGTTGGTTTGGCCAGCGCCACCACCCGGGCGCCGCGCGGGTTCAGGTTCTCGCGGAACCGCTTGATGGTGCCGCCTTTGCCGGCGGCGTCACGCCCTTCGAACAGGATGGCGACGCGGGCGCCGCTCTGCTTGATCCAGGCCTGAAGCTTGACCAGTTCGATCTGCAAGGCCTCCATCTCGGCCCGGTAGGCTTTCGATGACATTTCCGCGTCATAGGGATAGCTGGGGTTCAGGATATCGTCCTTGTCCGCCTTCTCGATGGCGCGGCGGATGTCCTTTGGCGCCTTGTCGTTGAAATAGCGGGAAATCTCGCCTGTTGCCGCGCCCATCATTTGCCCGCGCTCCCTTGTGCTGCCGTTTGGGTTCAATATGGAAGCTGTTGGCGATTAACGCAAACCCGCACGTGTCGCGGCGCGCAGGACCGCCTCGGCGACTGTCTCGGCCGCCACATGTTGGGGCATGTGGCCGATGCCGGGCAGGGCGGTCAGCACCGCGCCGGGGATCTGCCGCGACAGGGTGGCCGAATGCAGGTCGAAATTCACGGTGTCATCTTCGGTTCCATGCACGATCTCGGTGGGCACCGCGATTTCGCGATATCGCGGATGCAGCGCCTTGATTTCCTCCAACAGGCTGGCCCGGTGTCGCGCATTTGCCCTGAGCGAGCCGCGACGCAGGGACAGGCCGGGGCCGAAATGCGCGTCATAGCCTGCGGGTGCCGGTTGCGGGGCGAAGACGTCGTCCAGCGCGCGGGCGACATAGCTGTCGGGCACATAGGCGGTGATCAGTGGCACTGCCACCGCCGCGCCCAGCCGGGTCGAGGTGATCCGATAGAGCAGGTCGAGCGGCGTGGTCCAGGGGTTCGACGCGGCGGCCACCGGTACCAGCGCCGCCAGCCGGTCGGGGTGATGCACCGCCCAGGCCAGCGCCACCGCGCCGCCATAGCTGTGGCCCAGCACGATGGGACGTTCGGCGCCCAGTTGCACCGCCGCCCGCATCAACAGCTGCGCCTGACCGGCGATATCCTCGGCCCCGGCGGGGGCAGGATCGGAATAGCCCAGCCCGGGCCGGTCCAGCAGGATGACGCGGAAATGCCCGGCCAGGATCGGCGCAAGTACAAAGCTCAGATCGCGGGTATTGCCGTTCGAGCCGTGGATCATCACCAGTTCCGGGCCGCTGCCCATGACCTCGGCATGGATGCGCGTCCCGTCCACGGTGACAAACTGGCCCTGCGGGGGATGGCTGGCCTGCGCGCGTGCCTCGTGCCGGGCGGCACGCCACAGGGTCAGCGCCCAGAATCCCCCCGCCAGCAACAATAGGATCAGCAGCACCCGCATGACCGCTCAGCCCCGCAGGTCGGTGGATTCCAACCCGATCCGCGCCATATCATAGGGCGTGGTCTCGTAGATTTCGCTGATCCAGTTGCCATAGAGCAAATGCGCATGGCTGCGCCAGCGGTTGAGCGGCTGCCGCGAGGGATCGTCGTCGGGATAATAGTTGATCGGCACGTTGATCGCGGTGCCGCCCGCGACGTCGCGGTCATATTCCTGTTTGAGCGTGTCGCTGTCATATTCGAAATGGTTGAAGATATAGAGCGCGCGATGCTCCGGATCGGCGACCAGGCAGGGGCCGACCTCGTCGCTGCCCAACAGTGTCACCAGCTCGGGCACCGCGTCGATCTCGGCCTGTTTCATCTCGGTCCAGCGGCTGACCGGGATCACGAAATCATCGGAGAATCCGCGCAGATAGGGCGAGGCCGGGTCCAGATTACGGTGCCGGAAACAACCAAATGCCTTGTGGTCCAGCATATGTTTGCGGATGCCGTGGAAATGGTTGATCATTGCCATCCCGCCCCAACAGACGCCGAATGTTGAATGCACGTTGGTCTGGCTCCAGGCGAACACCTCGCGCAATTCGTCCCAATAGGTGACGTCCGAAAACTCCAGATGTTCAATCGGGGCGCCGGTGATGATCAGCCCGTCGAACTTCTCGTCGCGCACCTCCTGAAAGGGGCGATAGAATTCTTCCATATGTTCGGCGGCGGTGGTCTTGGTCTGATGCTCGGTCATCCGGATCAGGCTCAGTTCGATCTGCAGCGGCGTGGCGCCGATCAGACGGGCGAACTGGGTCTCGGTCTGGATCTTCTTGGGCATCAGGTTCAGAAGCCCGATCCGCAGGGGCCGGATATCCTGCCGCGCGGCCTGGTCCTCGGACATGACCATGACCCCCTCGCGGGTCAGAATGTCATAGGCGGGCAGATGTGCGGGGATCTTGATAGGCATGTCGCGGGCTTCCTTTCCGAGATTTTGAGGTAAGCCATCACATGCAAAAGTGCCAGCCCCTATCACGGTCCTGTGGCTGCCACGCCGCGCTCGATGACCGGGCTGTCCGCAAGGGCCTGTTGATCGGGTGAAATGGCAGCCCGTAGGGGAATCGAACCCCTCTTTCCAGGTTGAAAACCTGGCGTCCTAACCGATAGACGAACGGGCCGCGCTTGGCGTGAGGCGGCTTTTACGGAGAGTCGCGGCACGGCGCAAGAGGGGAAATGCGAAATTCTCTCGGCATTTGTCGCCTGCCTGGCTGCTCTGGAAAGGCCCGCATTCGGGCAGCACAACATAAGCGGAACAGCCGCTGCATCGGCGGCGATGCGGGGTAGACCAAGAGGATATCAGGGAGAAATGGCAGCCCGTAGGGGAATCGAACCCCTCTTTCCAGGTTGAAAACCTGGCGTCCTAACCGATAGACGAACGGGCCACGCTGGCTTGTGGAGGGCGTTTTATGGTGTCCCCTTGCCCCTCGCAAGCGGAAAAACGCAATTTGTGAAACTTTTTTGCAAGGCCCTGAAAAGTCTTTGTTTTCAATTGCTCAGGCGCGCGCGACGTCGTCGACACGCAACTGCACGCTCTGCCTGCCGCCCCAGGAATTGATCTCGAGCCGGCCCGCGAAATGGAACCGGGCGCCGCCGTGGTTTTCCAGCATCGGACCGATCTCGCCATCGAAGGCGCCAAACAGGATCGCGTCCAGCCCGCCGCCCATCCCGTCGGCCAGCGACAGTTTCAAATGCGATGCGCCGACCCGTTTGGCAAAGCGGATTTGCAGGTCGGGCAGGGCAAAGCGCGGGGCAGGGGCGCCGGCGCCATAAGGGCCTGCCAGCTCGATCTGTTCCAGCAGCTCGACCGTGGCCGCCCCCGGCATCAGAACGCCGTCCAGCCGCAAATCCGCCGGCCCGCCTTGGCCCGCACCTTGTTTGGCCAGCAGTTCTGACAGCCGTTCCATCGCCGGCTCCAGCCGGTCGCGCAGCACCGTCAGCCCGGCGGCCATCTTGTGACCGCCGCCCTTGACCAGCAGCCCCTCGGATGCCAGCCGCTGGATTGCAGCGCCCAGATCGACACCCGCCACCGAGCGGCCCGAGCCCTTGCCCTCGTCGCCGTCGAAACCGATGACTATGGCGGGCCGGTTGGCGGCATCCTTCAGGCGCGAGGCGACAATGCCCACCACGCCCGGATGCCAGCCCTCGCCCGCCGCCCAGACCAACGGCGCCTCAAGCCCGCGGGTTTCGGCCTGATCCAGTGCTGCGGCGCGCACGGCGGTCTCGATCTCGCGCCTCTCGGTATTGAGCAGGTCCAGCCGCTCGGCCAGGGCCTGCGCCTCGCTCATGTTGTCGGTGCCGAGCAGGCGGGCGCCCAGATCGGCTTGCCCGATGCGGCCCCCGGCATTGACGCGTGGCCCCAGCAGAAAGCCCAGGTGATAGGTGTTGGGCATGGCGTCCATGCGCGCGATATCGGCCAGCGCCACCAGGCCGGGCCGCTGCCGCTGCGCCATCACCTTCAGCCCCTGGCGCACCAGCGCCCGGTTCGCCTCGATCAGCGGCGCCACATCGGCCACGGTGGCCAGCGCCACCAGGTCGAGCATCGCCATCAGGTCCGGCCCGCGTTGCCCACGCGTGCGCAGTTGGCGGCCTGCCTCGACCAGCATCAGGAATACCACGCCGGCGGCGCAGAAATAGCCCAGATCGCCACTCTCGTCCTGTCGGTTGGGGTTCACCACCGCCACGCAGTCGGGCAGGGTCTCGGCCCCCAGATGGTGGTCCAGCACGATGACATCGGCGCCCTTGGCGGCGGCGATCGGGCCATGGCTGAGCGTGCCGCAATCGACACATACGATCAGGTCATGGCCCCGGGCCAGGTCCGCCATCGCGGCCTCGTTGGGGCCATAGCCTTCGTCGATACGGTCGGGCACATACAGCGTGGCTCCCAACCCCATCTCGCGCAGCCAGCAGATCAGCAGCGCCGCCGAACTGCCGCCATCCACGTCGTAATCGGCAAAGACCGCGATCCGCTGACGCCGGGCCACCGCGGCCAGGAACCGTGTCGCCGCGATTTCCATATCCTTCAGCTTGCGCGGATCGGGCAGCAGTTCCTTGAGCTTGGGGTCAAGGAAGCCGCGCGCCTCGATCGCCGGGACCTCGCGCCGGGCCAGCACCTGGCACACCGCCTGCGGGAGGTCGGTCTGCTGCCGCATCATCTGCGCCGCCCGCTCGGTCTCGAGATCGGGGCCGACCCAGCGCCGCCCGCTCAGGGACTGTTCGATGCCCAGATAGCTCACCACTCACCTCATGCGCAAAGGCCGGACCCGCCCCGGACCCGGCCCTTCATTTCGCCTCAAATACTCCCGCCGGAGGCTGCGGCGTCAGCCGCATTCCCCGCCAAAGGCTCAGACCGGGGTACGATAGCTCATCCGCCGCACCGAGCCGGTCTTGGACCGCATCAGCAGCGTCGTGGTCTCGACCCAGCCGGGCTCGCGCTTGATGCGCGGCAACAGCGACCCGCCGGTCACCCCGGTGGCGGCAAAGATCACGTCCTGCGTCACCATCTCGTCGCGGGTATAGACGCGGTTCAGATCGGTGATGCCGGCCTTGGCGGCGCGGCCGCGCTCGTCATCGTTGCGGAACAGGAGCCGGCCAAATATTTGCCCGCCCATGCATTTCAGCGCAGCCGCCGCCAGCACCCCCTCGGGCGCGCCGCCCGAGCCCATATACATGTCGATGCCGGTGGTCTCGGCCTCGGCGCAATGCATCACCCCGGCGACGTCACCATCGGTGATCAGCCGGATCGACGCGCCGGTTTCGCGCACTTCGGCGATCATCGCCTCGTGGCGCGGACGCTCCAGAATGCAGACGGTGATGTCTGACGGCTTGCAGCCCTTGGCCGCTGCCAGCGCCTCGACCCGTTCGCGCGGCGACATGTCGAGCGACACGACGCCATCGGCATAGCCCGGGCCGATGGCCAGCTTGTCCATATAGACGTCGGGCGCGTGCAGCATCGAGCCGCGCGGGCCCATGGCGATGACGGTCAGCGCGTTGGGCATGTCCTTGGCGGTCAGCGTAGTACCTTCCAGCGGATCCAGCGCGATATCGACGCCCGGACCGTTGCCGGTGCCCACTTCCTCGCCGATATACAGCATCGGCGCCTCGTCGCGTTCGCCTTCGCCGATCACCACCACACCGGCGATGTCGAGCAGGTTCAGCTGTTCGCGCATCGCGTTCACCGCGGCCTGGTCGGCGGCCTTCTCGTCGCCGCGTCCGATCAGCGAGGCCGAGGCCAGCGCGGCCTGTTCGGCCACGCGCGCGAGACCCAGGGAAAGCATACGGTCATGAAATTCGGGCATGGAGGACATGAATAATTCCTTGCAGATGGCTTACTGACCCTCTAGCGCAGCGCGGCGGGGTTCCACAAGCATGTTTGCGAAAACGGTTCGGGCGGGTCAGACCGCCTCGATTCTCAGCGCCACAGGTTCGGCGGCCAGAACACCCGCCGCCGTCATGGCATTGAGTGCGGCGTCCAGATCGGCGCGCTGGGTCTTGTGAGTGACGATCACCACCGGCGCCTCGGCGCTGTCATGGCCGGTCTGGCGCATCCGGTTGATGCTGACCCCGGCATCGCCCAGCGCGGCGGCCACCTTGGCCAGCGCACCCGGACGGTCGGGCAGCAGCAGGCGCAGGTAATACGGCGCCGGAGAGTTTGATTGCGCGCTGTCAGCCTCGGCCAGCGTGGCGGCGGGCTGGCCAAAGACCGGCAGGCGGAAGCCGCGCGCGATATCGCAGATATCACCCAGCACGGCGCTGGCCGTGGGGCCTTCACCCGCGCCAGGGCCGCGCAGAACGATCTGTTCCACGGCGTCGCCCTCGATCACCACCATGTTGGTGCCGCCCTCGAGCTGGCCAAGCGGTGAGTCCGCCGGCACCAGACAGGGCCGCATCCGCTGTTCCAGCCCGCGCCCGCTGCGCTGGGCCACGCCCAGCAGCTTGATCCGATAGCCCATATCGGCGGCATAGGCGATATCTTCGAGGTTGATGCGCTCGATCCCCTCGATGTCGATTCCGTCGAAATGCGGTTTGGTGCCAAAGGCGATTGCGGCCAGCAGTGCCAGCTTGTGCGCCGCGTCGATCCCGCCCACATCCAGCGTCGGATCGGCCTCGAGATAGCCCAGTTCGGCGCATTCCTGAAACAGCGCGTTATAGCCTTTACGCTGCGATTCCATCCGCGTCAGGATATAGTTGCAGGTGCCGTTCATGACCCCCATCACGCGGGTGATCTCGTTGCCGGCCAGCCCTTCGGTCAGGGCCTTGATCACCGGGATGCCACCGGCGACCGCGGCCTCGAACCGGATCACCCGGCCTGCGTTCTCGGCCTGTTCGGCCAGGGCCTGGCCATGGATGGCCAGCAGCGCCTTGTTGGCGGTGACCACGTCCTTGCCGGTAGCGAGCGCGGCCTCGATCGAGGCCTTGGCGGGGCCGTTCTCGCCCCCCATCAATTCGACGAACACATCGACATCGTCGCGGCGGGCGAGGGCGACCGGGTCGGTTTCCCACGCGTAAGAGGACAGGTTGATGCCCCGGTCCTTGCCCGCATCGCGGGCCGAAACGGCCACGATCTCGATCCGGCGCCCGGTGCGCGCCTCCAGCAGATCGGCCTGACGGCGGATGATGCGCACAACGCCGACGCCCACGGTTCCCAATCCCGCGATCCCAAGCCGCAATGCCGGTTTCATGCTGTCTGTCCTTTCTGCTCGTGCCTGGACCGGTCCTGCCGGGCCGGTCCCTTGCCGCGTGCCTTAGCCCGTTCGGGGCGGGCGTGCAATCGTCGGGCGTGTTATTCGGTCTCAGTCTGCGAGGTGTCTTGGTCGGTCGCCTCTTGCAGGCGCCGGGCGCGCTGGGCCAAGGCGTCGCGGCGCGCTTCGAGGGACTTCTGCACCGCCAGGGCCTCGCCCTCGGGGTCGGCGGGCGGGCCAAGAGCCTCGTCCAGTGGCACCAGTTTGGGAAATTCCGCTTTGCGCAGATCGGGGCCGATCCGCTCGTTCAACTCAGGCACCTGTGTGCAGGCCGCCGCCAGCAGCAGCAAAGAAAGAAATGCGGATCTAGGCATGCGGCCACCGGACCTGTTGAAGGGTGCCCCTTTTGTCGTAAATTGCGGGCTGCGGCGCAAGCGGGGCTTTTATCTGAACGTATGTTCAGATAGCGTGACCCCATGGCACGTACCCAAGGCTCTCATTCCGATATCACCGGCCCGCGCATTCAGGACGCGGCGCTCAGGCTGTTTGCGCGGCACGGGTTTGCCGCGGTGTCGATGCGCCAGATCGCCGGCGAGGTGGGGGTGCAGGCGGGCGCGCTCTACAACTATACACCGGACAAGCAGAGCCTGCTGTTTGGGCTGATGCACCGGCACATGGACGAACTCCTGTCGGCGCGCCAAGATCGGGTGCGTGGCGATGCGCTGACCCGGTTGCGCGATTTCGTGGGCTTTCACATCCGGTTCCACCTGAACAGGCCCGACGAGGTTTTCATCGCCTATATGGAACTCCGCAACCTGACGCCCGAGAATTTCGCGACCATCGAAGGGCTGCGGAGATGCTATGAGGATGATCTGGAGGCGATCCTGCGGGCCGGGGTCGCCGAGGGCGCCTTTGCGGTGCCCGATACCAAGATCGCGACGCTGGCGGTGATCGCGATGCTGAACGGGGTCAATACCTGGTACCGGGCCGAGGGGCGGTTGTCGCTCGACCAGGTGGAAGGCATCTATTGGGATATGGTGCGCAAGGCGGTGGCGGCCTAGTCGTTTTCCGTTTCGGAAAACGGCCCGGAAAACGCATGTTTTCCGGGCCGGAATTCTTGCAGAATTCCGCGCGCCTCAATGCGCGGGGCGAATGAAGGTGCCGTTGCGCAGGTCGCGCATGGCCTGCATCAGCTCTTCCTGCGTGTTCATCACGATCGGCCCGTGCCAGGCCACCGGCTCGGCGATCGGCGCGCCCGAGATCAACAGGAAACGCACCCCCTCCGGCCCGGCCTGCACCGTCACCTCGTCGCCTGTGCCGAAGCGGATCAGGGTGCGGTCGCCGGACAGGTCACGGATATTGACCTCCTCGCCCGCCACCTCCTTTTCCAGCAGCACACCGGTTGGCGCCGAGGCATCGGCAAACGCGCCTGCGCCTTCGAACACATAGGCAAAGGCGCGGCGATAGGTGTCGATCCGGAACGTCTTCTTCACCCCCGCCGGAACAAAGACATCGAGATATTGCGGATCGGCGGCGATCCCGTCCACCGGGCCGGTCTTGCCCCAGAAGCTACCGACGATCACCCGTACCCTTGTGCCGTCATCGTCGATCACCTCGGGGATTTCGCTGCCGGCCACATCCTGATAGCGGGGTGCCGTCATCTTCTGGCTGGCGGGCAGGTTGCCCCAAAGCTGGAAACCGTGCATCTGCCCTTGCGGATTTCCTTTCGGCATCTCCTGATGCAGGATGCCCGACCCGGCGGTCATCCATTGCACGTCGCCCGCGCCCAGCGTGCCTGTATTGCCCAGCGAATCCCCGTGCTCCACCGTGCCAGCCAGCACATAGGTGATGGTTTCGATGCCGCGATGGGGATGCCATGGAAACCCGCGCAGGTAATCCTGCGGATGTTCGTTGCGGAAATCGTCAAACAGCAGGAACGGGTCCAGCTCGGTCGGGTCATGAAAGCCAAAGGCGCGGTGCAGCTTGACCCCCGCACCTTCGAGCGCGGGGGTTGCGCGGCGGGTTTCAAGGATGGGACGAATGGACATGGTGGGGTCTCGCTTGGGCTGTGAAAGCTGGTGAAAAGATAGGAGGCGCGGTCGCCAAGGCAATTCCGCGTCGCGCCACCGGGCTTGTGCAGCGGCGCACAGCCGCCGGATTGTCAGGTTCGGGTTCTGGCCCACCACTCCGCAGGCTTGCGCCGCTTGCCGTGCCCGCGCGCCAGCCGCAGCGCCAGGTGGCGCAGCGGCGACAGCGCGAGCCGCAGCCATAATCGGTTGCGCCGCCGCGCATAGTCGCGGTTGAACGGGCAGACCCGCATGCAGATCGCGCAATCCGAGGCGAGCTTGGCCCAGAAGCCGAAACATTTCTCGGCATCCGAGGTCCATTTGCGCACACCCTGGATGGCCGAGACATTCGGCGCCACATCCGAGGGCGGCCCATAGGGCAGCGCCTTGACCGGGCAGGCATCGGCACAGGCGGTGCAGATGTCGCAAAAGGCGCGCACGCCCCGTGGGCGCGGCACATCATGGGCCAGTGGCAGGTTCGTGAACACCTTGGAAAACCTCAGCCGGGGGCCGAATTCCGGCGTGATCACCATCTGGTTGCGGGCATATTCGCCCAAGCCCGCCTTGACCGCATAGGGGATCACCAGCCCGGTGTCGTTCATCGAGGCCACGGCCTCGTATCCCAGATTGCGGATATAGGCGGCCAGTTGCATCACCACCGCTGCCTCGTGGCTGTATTCGCGCCCGGTGGCGGCCCCGGCCAACGCCGAGGGGTAGGTGGCCACCAGGTCGCGCTCCATCTCGTGGCCCAGCACGATGACCGAGGTCAGACCCTCCGGCAGGCCCAACGGCGCCTCGCTCATGTCGCGGGTATCGACGCGGGTGGTATAGTGCCAGCGTTCGTCCAGCTCGGTCACGCCGCACAGATCGGCACCAAAGAAGTGAGCGACGCGCTTGATCTCGGCGCGCATGGCGGCGGGATCGTCGACCTCGACCTGTTGCGGCGCCACCGGCGTGTCATAGCTGATCGGGGCCTGGAACCCCTCGCGCCGCCCCTCGGCAGCAAACCGGTTGGTGACCACGTCCGAGATCAGCCAGGCGGCGTTGCGCAGCGCGAAATCACGCTGGGTGAACCCATCGCCCCGGCGCGGCGCCGCCTCCATCCGGTAGGAGGCAAAGAAGGCATCCGTTTGTTTCGACCGCACCGACGGATCCCACATGGCGCGGGTGAACACGTCATTGCGCTGGGAAAAGCGCTCGAACGCCTCGGTGGTCTCGATCCCGGCGGCGGCATCGGTCGGACGGGTACGGTCGGGCCGGTTGGCGGGATAGCTCATGGCCACCACGCTAACTCGGGGTTTGTGGGTAGGGCAAGATGCCTGTTCGGCGCCTGCGCAATCGGTTATGCAGGCGCAACGGACAAGGGGACGCAAGCAGATGCAGGATGAGGTTTTAGCTACGATCGAGGCATCGGCGCCCCGGCGCTGGCTGGCGCTGGCGGTGCTGACGATTTTGGGCGCGCTGCTGATCTATGTGGCGGTCGTAACACCGCCCGCGCTGGTCTGGCAGGTCTTTCTGATCGTGCTGGGGGCGCTGACGCTGTGGCTGGCGCAGCGCATGTTCCAGGCGACGGCGGGGCGGGTCGAGATGACTGCGACGGAATTGCGCGGCAGTGACGGCACCGTGATCGCGCGCATTGCCGATATCGAGGCCCTGGACCGGGGCGTCTTTGCGTTCAAGCCGTCGAACGGGTTCCTGCTGCGTACCTCTGTGCCGGGCGGGCGCATATGGCAGCCGGGCCTGTGGTGGCGGATGGGCCGCCGGATCGGCATCGGCGGCGTCACCCCCGGGTCGCAGACGAAATTCATGGCCGAGATGCTCTCGGCCATGATGGCGGAACGCGATGGAACCTTGCCGCGCTAAGCGTCAGACGCTGCCGGCGATCTCGTTGGTGAAACGCGGACGGGTAAAGATGAAGGTTTCCATGTCGGTGTCTTCCAGCCCGACCCGGAAGGGTGATCGGTAAACGTTCCTCGTTTCGACCAGGATCAGCGTGTCCTGATCGGACATCGGCGGCAGGCGCGGGCTGACCGTAGCGACATTGGCGTTGCTCAACGTACCATCAAAGCCGCGATTGGCCGACCAGCGTACCCGGTGCCGGTTCTGCTTCTGGTCATAGCGCAGCAGCGAGATGCGAACCTGAAGATTGTCGGTGTCCTGCACCATATGTTCGAACAGATCGACCATCGAATCGATATAGGCATCGTCAATGGTGCGCGTCTCGCGCGAGATCAGATCGCCGATCGTATAGGCGGCTTTCACGTTCGAGGCCGCCTCACGGTACCCATCGAAATAGGTATAGCCGATCATGATGGTCCAGAACAGCATCGGCACCGTCAGCAGTGCCTCGACCGCGATCGAACCTTCTTCGTTACGGCGGAACAGGCGCAGAGAGTTTAGAATGCGTGTCATCAGCATGGCGTTACAACGGCTCCTGCACAAAGACCGACATGGCGGTCAGGGCATACTGACCTTCTTCGTTGGCCAGCGTCGCCCCCAGCGTCGAGGTCGGAAAGATCGGGTCAATCTTGGCACAGGCCCGCAGCACCATCAGCTCGTTGGCCTGACCGTTCTCGAAGTTACGCACCGGGCGCGCCTCGGCGGACAGGTCGGTGCAGTCCGGCGTTGCCGGTAGGGTGATACCGGCATAGGGGTCCTGGCGGATCATCTCGAGCTTGAGGTTGGTGCTGCAGCTGCGGATGAACACGGCCTTGTCGCAGATCCGCGACTTGAGCTCGTTGTGACCGGGGTTGGAGCCCGTGTTCAGGCGCAGATCGCGCACCACAATATCCACCGCCCGTTCCAGCATCGCGTGGTTCAGCGTCATGAAGGTCAACTCGACCCCCGCCAGCATCACCCCGATCACCGCCGGGAACACGATAACGAATTCCACCGTTGCGTTGCCGTCCTCGCCCTTGCGGAACCGGCGCAGGAAAGTGCTCAGTCGCCGTATCATTGTGTCAACCTCAGCTTGCGGATCGACGAGGCGATCGAGGTGAAGGCGTCGCTGATCTCCAGCCCTACGGCATCATAGTAGTGACTGTCCGAGCTGGCGCAGCGCTTGAGTACGCGGCGGCCGTTCGCGGGGGCCTCGAAGCCGACGGTATAGACGATGATACCCTCGTCCTTGGCCGCGTCGCAGACATGGTCCGTGCGCTGGTCCTTGGCCGTGGCCTCCTTGTGCGTCATGGCGGCAGTGTACCATTCCGCCCAGGCGTTGCTGGTGAATTCGAAGTTGTAATAGGCGTTATAGGCCAGCGATACCTTGGCAAAGAGATCGGCATAGGTCAGTTGAACGGCGGTTCCCGGCTCGTCATGCATGGCGCAGTTGTATTGGCCATTGGAATTGTAGCCGCAGACCTCGCTCTGACCGTTGCCATAGGGGTGGTCCGACCAGCGGTTCTGGTCCGGCCAGTAGTAAGAGTCGCCGCCGTTGTCGTGATAGATGCTGAACGCATCGGTGGTGTTGTTGTCGGGCGACCCGCTGATCACATCTTCGGCCGCGTTGTACCAGACCGGTGAGTTTCCGGTGCGCAGCGACGGGTTCAGCATGTACTGGTCGGTGTTCTCACCGTCCGACATGACGATCAGCACCTTGAGCACATCGCCCGAGTCATAGGCGCTGGGGCGACCCTGAAAGATCGCGGGAACCTTGTTGTCGGCGATCAGGCCGCTGATCACGCTCTGGGTGCCGGGATCCAGCATGACGACCCCCCACTTGGTGCCGATATCGATCGAGGTGTTGCCGCGACCGGTCATCCCGTCGATATAGTTTTCCAACACCGTCTGGTTGTTGGTGAACGGCAGGATCGCGGTGCTCGCGCGCACCGGGCAGACCGGCGTCGTAATCGGATCCTTGGAATAGGTGAACGGGTCGAAGTGCATCGTCCGTTCCAGCGGCGTCACACGCGAGAGGCCGGGCTGGCTGAATTCGTCATCGATGAAGTTCACGCAATGCGAGTAGGTGTGCTCGGTGCTGACATTGTAATAGGGCAGGATGTCGGGGCCGGCATTGACCTGGGTTGCATAGGGAATGATCGAGATCGAAACCGCGCCCGGTTCGGTCGCGGACAGCATGTGATCGATGAATTCCTTGGCCGCGTTCTTGAGGTTATAGAGCCGGCTGCTGCTGTTCATCGAACCCGACACGTCGAGCACCAGCGAGATTTCAACGTTTCCGATGCTTTCCTCGGCGGTGCTGGCGGCGGGAATCGTCAGGGTGTCATAGCCCGAGAGTTTCATGAAATGGGTGGGCAGATCTGCGGTGGCGGTCGCGGAAACCTTTCGATAGCCGAGACCCTCTTCAACCGAGATGCTGGAGAGATATTCGAGCAACCCGGCCTTTTCGAGATACGAGCGCACCACGGTTTCGGGCGAAACCTGTTGGTCGAGGTCGGCCGCGGCCAGAACGGCGCGGTCCATCGTATATTGCAATGCGGCGCGTTTCTGCTCATAGCGCATCAGGTCCACGCCTATTCCCGCGGCACCGACAAGGGCCAGGAACAGAAACAGCGCCATCACGGTCATCAGCCCGTCTTCTTCGCGCGCAAATGCATGGCCGCGGTCCCTGAGCCGGGTATGAACACGACGCGTTGCCGCACCGATGCTGATCAGCGTATCGAACATCTTCCACCTACCTTCCCGGCAGAACCCCAGCCGGAGATCACAGTTCCACTTACGGTTTGTGCCCGGCAAAGATGGCAGGATTGGGGCGCAATTCGCCCGAAAGGGTGAATGTTAACCGTGTGTTAAAGACATTCCGACTGGTTGCGTCGGCTTTGTTTCCCCTGTGCTGACAATGAAGCCAGATACCCGCTCGAATCGCCGTTTTGACCGGTTTCGATTTCTTCAAGCGATTAAAAATGTCGCACTCCTGTGACGAAGCGTCATATGTTGCCTGCGACAAGGTGTCATCACCCGAGTCGGAGAAGGTCATGGAGGTTTTTGGTTAATGACCCGCAAGAACGAGCCCAGTTTCAGAGAAAGCGTGGATATGATGTTCAACAGGGCGGTGGCCCTGATGGACCTGCCGCCGGGACTGGAAGAGAAGATCAGGGTATGCAACGCCACATACACGGTCCGGTTCGGTGTGCGCCTGCGCGGCCAGATACAGACCTTTACCGGCTATCGTTCGGTCCATTCGGAGCATATGGAACCGGTCAAGGGTGGTATCCGCTACGCGATGGCGGTGAATCAGGACGAGGTCGAGGCGCTGGCGGCGCTGATGACCTATAAATGTGCCCTGGTCGAGGCGCCCTTTGGCGGTTCGAAAGGAGGGTTGCGTATCGACCCGCGGCAATACGAAGAGCACGAGCTGGAACAGATCACCCGCCGCTTTGCCTATGAGCTGGCCAAGCGCGACCTGATCAACCCGTCCCAGAACGTGCCTGCCCCCGATATGGGTACGGGCGAGCGCGAGATGGCCTGGATCGCCGACCAATATGCACGCATGAACACCACCGACATCAACGCGCGCGCCTGTGTCACCGGCAAGCCGCTGAATGCGGGCGGCATCCATGGCCGGGTCGAGGCCACCGGTCGCGGCGTGCAATACGCCTTGCAGGAATTCTTCCGCGACCGCGTCGGGGTTGGCAAATCGGGCCTCGAGGGCAAGCTCGACGGCAAGCGCGTCATCGTGCAGGGCCTCGGCAATGTGGGTTATCATGCGGCCAAGTTCCTGAGCGAGGAAGACGGCTGTGTTATCACCGGCATTATCGAGCGCGACGGTGCCCTGGTCAGCAACGAGGGGCTGGATGTCGAGGCGGTGCACAACTGGATCGTCAAGCATGGCGGCGTTACCGGTTTCCCGGACGGCACTCATGTGACCGATGGCCCCAAGGTACTGGAAGAGGAGTGCGACATCCTGATCCCGGCGGCGCTGGAGGGGGTGATCAACCTCAACAATGCCGACCGGATCAAGGCGCCGCTGATCATCGAGGCCGCCAACGGCCCGGTCACCGCCGGTGCCGACGAGATCCTGCGCAAGAAGGGATGCGTGATCATTCCCGACATGTATGCCAACGCGGGCGGTGTGACGGTGTCCTATTTCGAGTGGGTCAAGAACCTCAGCCATATCCGGTTCGGCCGCATGCAGCGCCGCCAGGAAGAGGCGCGCCACCAGCTGGTGGTGGACGAGCTGGAACGGCTGGACCGCTATCTGGGCGATGCCTGGTCGATGACGCCGCAGTTCAAGGAGAAATACCTGCGCGGCGCCGACGAACTGGAGCTGGTGCGCTCGGGGCTAGATGACACCATGCGCATCGCCTATCAGGCCATGCGCGATGTCTGGCATGAACGGGGCGATGTCGAGGATCTGCGCACCGCCGCCTATCTGGTCTCGATCGACCGGGTCGCCAAGAGCTATCGCGCCAAGGGCCTCTGAACCCGGCGACCGTGTTGGGAAAGGCGCACTTCGGTACGCCTTTTTCGTTTCCGCAGCCGGTGGGCTGGGCAGGGGGTATCCGGGCGCTATCCTATTCAGAGTCTTGCATCGAAAGAGTGTCCCATGCCCAGAATATTTTACGCGATCTCAATTGCGTTGCTTTCGCTCCTCGGAGCGCAGGCCGGACAGGCGCAGCCGAAATCAGGCTGGGCGCCGGTTGTCGATGGTATGGCGCTCTATCAGGGCGAGGCCGGTCTCTCGGGTGGCGGCGAAATGTCGGCGGCGCGCACATTCCTGCGGGCCGGGGCTCTCTACCGTTTCGATAGCGGTGCTTCGGCCGGTCTGCTGGTCAGCTACGGGCAGGTCGATTACGATTTTTCGGGCGGAGTCGCGGTTCAGCCCTGGGGGGATATTCGCGATATCCGGGTCTCGGCCCCCCTGCGCCTGCCGGTTGGTGATCGAACCAGCCTGTTCCTTGCGCCGCAGGTGCGGTGGAACTACGAAGCCGGGGCCAGCGCCTCGGACGGGCGTACCTGGGGCATGTTCGCGGGGTTGGCGTGGCAGGTGAATGACCGTCTCAGGATCGGCCCCGCTTTTGGCGCTTTCTCCGAATTGGGTGACAGCGGGTTGCAGGTCTTTCCGGCTTTGCTGGTCGACTGGCAGATAGACGACCGCTGGTCGCTGAGCACCGGGACCGGTCTTGGCGCGACGCAGGGGCCGGGGTTGTCCCTGAGCTATGCCCTGTCAGATGAAATGCGCCTTTCGCTGGGCGCCCGGTCGGAAAGCGTGCGGTTCCGGCTGGACGGAAGCGGCCCCGCTCCGGGGGGCGTGGGCGAGGAAACCAGCATCCCGGTCGTGCTGTCGCTGGACTATGCGCCCAATCCTGGAACCAGCCTGACGGTTTTCGCGGGGGTCGAACTGGACGGGGAACTGAAGCTGGAGAATGCCGCAGGGGCTGAAATCAGTCGCCAATCCTATGGCACCGCTCCGGTCGCAGGCATTGCCTTTCGGATCCGCTTCTGATCGCGCGGACCCCGAGGCCGCTGAACCGGCACCTCTGATCCCCGATATGGTTTGACTTGGCTTCGGGTCGACGTTGCCGGGATTGGTCTCTGTCGTGTGAGCGACAGGATTAGTCGCGGACAGACCAGTCTCTGTCGATTACGGCCTTGAGACCTTGCCCATCAGTGTTACTCGTTATGACGGCGATACCAGGTTGGGAGAGACGGCGATGCGGTTTTCGGGCCTTCGGGTGTTGAAGGAGGGGCTGACCGGCAACAAGGGCTGGCGGCCGCATTGGCGCGACCCGGCTCCCAAGCCGGAATATGACCTTGTCATCATCGGCGGCGGCGGCCACGGGCTGAGCACCGCCTATTACCTGGCGCGCAATCACGGGCTGACCAATGTCGCAGTGCTGGAGCGCGGCTATATCGGTGGGGGCAACATTGGCCGAAACACCACCATCGTGCGGGCCAACTACTTTCTTCAGGGCAACTCCGAATTCTACTCGCATTCGCTGAAACTTTGGGAGGGGCTGGAAGAGGACCTGAACTACAACGTGATGCATTCGCAGCGCGGCATCCTGAACCTGTTCCATTCCGACGGCCAGCGCGATGCGGCGGCGCGCCGTGGCAACATGATGCTGAGCCAGGGCGACGATGCCATCCTGCTGGGGCGCGAGGAACTGCGCGCCAAGGTACCGTTCCTCAATTTCGACGATCAGCGCTTTCCGCTTTATGGCGCGCTTTATCACCCGCGCGGCGGCACCGCCCGTCATGACGCGGTGGCCTGGGGCTATGCGCGGGGGGCGGACAGTCGCGGCGTCGACCTGATCCAGAATTGCGAGGTGACGGGGATCGACGTCGAGAACGGGCGTGTGACGGGCGTGCAGACGGTGCGCGGCCCGATCCGCGCCAAGAAGGTGGCGATGGTGGCGGCGGGCCGCTCCAGTCAGGTGGCGGCGATGGCGGGCATGCGCCTGCCGATCGAGAGCCATATCCTCCAGGCCTTTGTCACCGAGGGCTTGAAACCGGTGATCGACCACGTGATCACCTTTGGCATGGGGCATTTCTATATCAGCCAGTCCGACAAGGGCGGGCTGGTCTTTGGCGGCGACCTTGACTTCTATGCCTCCTACGCGGCGCGCGGCAACCTGCCCACGGTCGAGCACGTGATGGAGGCGGGCATGGCGCTGATGCCGATGATCGGCAAGGCGCGGGTGCTGCGCAGCTGGGGCGGCATCATGGACATGTCTCCCGATGGCTCGCCCATCATCGACCGCACCCATATCGACGGGCTTTATGTCAATTGCGGCTGGAACTACGGCGGGTTCAAGGCGGTACCGGCTTCGGGCAACGTGTTTGCGCATCTCTTGGCAACGGACCAGTACCACCCGGCGGCAACACGGTTCCAGCTGGACCGCTTCCGCACCGGGCGCGGCATCCTGGATGAAGAGGGCACCGGCTCTCAACACAACCTGCATTGAGGGGGGAGAGGCCGGATATGAGTATTTTTGGCGGAATGAAGATTGGGGGACGGCGATGAGGATTACCTGTCCGCATTGCGGCGGTCGTGACAGCCGCGAGTTTTCCTATAAGGGCCACGCGCTGGCGCTGGAGCGTCCGGCGCCTGAGGCAGGGGCCGAGGCCTGGGACGATTATGTGCATCTGCGCGAGAACCCGGCCGGGGAGACCCGCGACCTGTGGCATCACCACTATGGCTGCGGCGCCTGGCTGGTGGTCACCCGCAACACGCTGACCCATGAGGTGCTGGGCTGCGAACTGGCCTCGGAGGCACGGCGATGAGGGTTCAGGACAAGGGGCTGATCGAGCGGGACCGGCCGGTCTCGTTCACCTTCGACGGGGTGGGCTACAGCGGGTATCAGGGCGACACGCTGGCCTCGGCCTTGCTGGCCAATGAGGTCCGGCTGGTCGGGCGCTCGTTCAAGTATCACCGCCCGCGCGGCATTCTGACGGCGGGCAGCGAAGAGCCCAACGCGCTGGTTACGGTGGGACACGGTGGGCGACAGGACCCCAATGTGCGCGCCACGGTGCAGGAGATTTATGAGGGGATGGAGGCGCAGAGCCAGAACCGCTGGCCCTCGCTGAGCTTTGACCTGATGGCAATCAATGACCTGGCTGCGCCGTTCCTGGGGGCGGGGTTCTATTACAAGACCTTCATGTGGCCACGCAGTTTCTGGGAGAAACTGTATGAGCCGGTGATCCGCCGCGCCGCCGGGCTGGGCGCGCTGTCTGGGCAGGACAATACCGACCGCTACGAGCGCGCATTTGCTTTTTGTGATCTGCTGGTGATCGGGGCCGGGCCTGCGGGGTTGATGGCCGCGCTTGTGGCGGGCCGGGCCGGGGCCGATGTGATCCTGGCCGACGAGGACGCGCGCATGGGTGGGCGCCTCTTGGCCGAGACCTATGAGATCGACGGCAAGCCGGGGGCGGTCTGGGCCGAAGAGGCGCTGGCAGAGCTGCGCGGGATGGAGAATGTGCGCCTGATGACGCGCACCACCATCGCGGGCGCCTATGATCAGGGCACCTATGCGGCGCTGGAGCGGGTCTCGCATCACCGCGCCGACCGGGGCGCGGGCGCGCCGCTGGAATGTTTCTGGCGTATCGTGGCGCGGCGCGCGGTGCTGGCGGCGGGCGCGCTGGAACGCCCCATCGCCTTTGCCGACAATGACCGGCCCGGTATCATGACCGCTGGCGCGGTGCGTGCCTATCTGAACCGCTGGGGCGTCAGCCCGGGCCGTGCGGTCACCGTGTTCGGCAACAATGACGATACCCATCGTACCGTGCGCGACCTGCTGGCGGCGGGGGTGCATGTGGCGGCCCTGATCGACAGCCGCCATGACGCGCCGCGCCTTGATGGGGTGCGGATGATCCGGGGCGGTCATGTCTGTGGCAGCGGCGGGCGTCAGGGGCTGGAGCGGATCACCGTTCGCCACCCCGGCGGCGAAGAACGCATCGCCACCGATTGCCTGGCCATGTCGGGCGGCTGGAACCCCAGCCTGCACCTGACCTGCCACATGAACGGGCGGCCCGAATGGCGCCGCGACATTGCAGCCTTTGTGCCGGTGGCGGGCATGGTGCCCGGCCTGCGCGCGGCAGGCGCCTGCAACGGCGCCTTTTCGACCATGGCCTGTCTGCGCGAGGGGGCCGAGGCTGCAATCGAGGCTCTGGGCGCGCTGGGGATCAAGGCGGCGCAAGGCGCACTGCCGGTGGCCGAGGATACGCCCTATGCTCTGGAGCCGCTCTGGGCGGTACCGGGGCGCGGGCGCGCCTGGCTCGACTTTCAGAACGACGTGACGGTCAAGGATGTGAAACAGGCGGCGGTCGAGAACTTCCGCTCGGTCGAGCATATGAAGCGCTATACGACGCAGGGCATGGCGACAGATCAGGGCAAGAGCTCGAACGTGGCGGCGCTGGCGGTGCTGGCTGATGCCACCGGGCGCGGCATCCCCGAGACCGGCACCACCACGTTTCGCCCGCCCTACAGCCCGATTGCCATCGCGGCGCTGGGCGCGGGGGGTGAGGGCAAGGGGTTCCAGCCCGAGCGCTTCACCACCTCGCACGCCGCCACTGTGGCGCGCGGCGCACCGATGATCGAGGCGGGGCTGTGGTACCGGCCCAGCTATTTCCCGCAGCCGGGTGAGACCGACTGGCAGCAGAGCTGCGACCGCGAGGTCGGTTACGTGCGCAACGCGGTGGGTGTGGCCGATGTCTCGACCCTGGGCAAGATCGACATTCAGGGAGCGGACGCGGCGCGGCTGTTGGATTTCGTCTATACCAACATGTTCTCGACGCTGAAAGTCGGGCGCGTGCGCTATGGGCTGATGCTGCGCGAGGACGGTCATGTGATGGATGACGGCACCACTGCGCGGCTGGGTGAGGATCATTACCTGATGACCACCACCACCGCCGCCGCCGGACAGGTGATGGCGCATTTGGAATTCGTGACCCAGGGCCTCTATCCCGAGTGGGACGTGTCGATCTGTTCAGTGACCGAGCAATGGGCGCAGTTCGCCGTCGCTGGCCCCAGGGCGCGCGAGGTGCTGAACGGGCTGATGGACACGCCGATCGATCCGTCCGACTGGCCGTTCATGTCCTGCGGCGCGGTGTCGGTCCTGGGGGTTGTCGGCCGGCTGTTCCGGATCTCTTTCTCGGGTGAGGAGGGGTACGAGATCGCGGTGCCCGCGCGCTATGGCGCCAGCCTGTTTGACCTGCTGGTCCGTCGGGCCGAGGCGCTGGGCGGCGGCGCCTACGGGATGGAGGCGCTGAACGTGCTGCGGATCGAGAAAGGCTTCATCACCCATGCCGAGATCCATGGCCGCGTCACCGCGTATGACATCGGCATGGGCGGCATGGTCTCGGCCAAGAAGGATTGTATCGGCAAGACCATGGCGCAGCGTCCGGGGCTGGAGGAGCCGGGGCGCGAGCGTCTGGTGGGGCTTAAACCCATCGCCGCCGAGGGCAAGCTGCTGGCGGGCGCGCATCTCTATCGGCAAGAGGATGCCGCCCGGCGCGAGCATGATCAGGGCTATGTGACTTCGGTTTGCCATTCGCCGGTTCTGGGCTGCATGATCGGGCTGGGCTTTCTGGCCGATGGGCCCGAGCGGATCGGAGAGATCGTCAAGATGGTCGACGGGCTGCGCGGGGTGACCACCTATTGCGAGGTGGTCAGTCCGGTTTTCTTTGACCCCGAGGGAGGGCGGATGCGTGGATAGGTTGTTCGCAAAGACGCCCTGTGCGGGGCAATTGCCGCTGAGTATCGGCGGCATGACGGTGAGCGAGGTGGAACCGGGCCATATGACGGCGCTGTCGCCGCGCAAAGGGCAGGGGGCCGCACTGGCCAGGGCGCTGGGCGCGGCGCATGGGCTGGACTGGCCCGGCGCGGGCCGGGCCACGGCGGCAGGTGACGCGCGTGCGATCTGGTTCGGCCATGACAGCGTGTTGCTGACCGGCGCCGCGCCGGATGCGGAGCTGGCCGGGCCGGGTGTGCTGGTCGATCAGTCGGATGCCTGGACGGTGGTGCGTCTTGACGGCACCGGCGCCGAGGCGGTTCTGGCGCGGCTGGTGCCGGTCGATCTGCGCGCGCCCGGATTTGGTCCGGGCGCCACGGCGCGTTGCCGGATCGGGCATATGGCGGGCTCGGTCACGCGGCTGGAGGATGGCGGATTTCTGCTGATGGTGTTCCGCTCGATGGCGCAAACCCTGCTGCATGACCTGAAATCGGCGATGGAAGCGGTGGTCGCGCGCGGGTAAGGTCCGGGGAACCTTCGAATCCCGGGAGACGACCCATGAACCGTTACGCCCTTGTTGCGCTGCTTGCGGCCTCGCCGCTGGCGGCGGCCGAGACCAAGCAGCAGAGCTGCCAATATCAGGCCGATGTGGTGGCTGCGATCCAGAAAGCGCGGCTGGACCGGGTCAAGGAACGTGACGTGCCCGCCGCGGTGGCCGCCACCAACCCGACCTGGCCCGACAATTACAACGCCGCCATCCCGCTGATCGCGCCCTGGGTCTATCAGCAGAAGATGCGCGATGTGCGCGATCAGGACCTGTCGGCCGCCTGGTTGGAGCTTTGCCTCAAGCAATAGGCGCGCTTGTCCGGCCCTGATGGGCCGTCTTCGCTGTGGATAAGGCGCGCCGCCCGCTTGGCGCGCCTTGCGCTTTCTGCCATCGTGGTCCCATGTCACTGCCCCCCGGATTTCTGGACGAGCTGCGAAACCGCCTGAGCCTGACACAGGTTGTCGGGCGCAAGGTCATGTGGGACATGCGCAAGTCGAACCAGGGCAAGGGCGACATGTGGGCGCCTTGTCCGTTCCACCATGAAAAGTCGGCCTCGTTCCACGTGGATGACCGCAAGGGGTTCTATTATTGCTTCGGCTGTCAGGCCAAGGGCGACGCGCTGACCTTTGTCCAGCAGACCGAGAATGTCGGTTTCATGGAGGCGGTCGAGATCCTGGCCCGCGAGGCCGGTATGACGATGCCCGCGCGCGACCCCAAGGCGCAGGAGAAACAGGACCACCGCGGCCAGCTGGCCGAGGTGATGGAACAGGCGGTGCGCTTCTTCCGCCTGAACCTGAGCGCCGGGGGCGGCGGAGCGGCGCGCGACTATCTGGCCCGGCGCGGCCTCAGCGCACAGGCGCTGGAACGCTGGGAGATCGGTTTTGCCCCCGATGGCTGGCAGGGGTTGTGGGACCACCTGCGCGGCAAAGGCGTGGGCGAGGAGCTGATCATCGGTGCAGGGCTGGCCAAGCCTTCGACCAAGGGCGGCAAGCCCTATGACACCTTCCGCAACCGGATCATGTTCCCGATCCGGGATGCGCGCGGGCGCTGCATCGCCTTTGGTGGGCGGGCAATGGATCCCAAGGACAATGCCAAATACCTGAATTCGCCCGAAACCGCGCTCTTCGACAAGGGCCGCAGCCTGTTCAACCACGGTCCCGCCCGGACGGCGGCGGGGCAGGGCCAGCCGCTGATCGTGGCCGAGGGTTATATGGACGTGATCGCGCTGTCCGAGGCCGGGTTCGGCGCCGCGGTGGCGCCGCTGGGCACGGCCGTCACCGAGCATCAGTTGCAGATGATCTGGCGTATTGCGGATGAACCCATCGTGGCGCTCGACGGCGACACTGCCGGGCTACGTGCGGCGCTAAGGGTGGTCGATCTGGCGCTGCCGCTGCTGGAAGCGGGGAAGTCGGTCCGTTTTGCAATAATGCCCGAGGGCAAGGACCCCGACGACCTGATCCGCGCCGAAGGAGCCGCAGCCATGCAAAGCGTGCTGGATCAGGCCCGGCCCATGGTGCAGCTCTTGTGGCAGCGCGAGACCGAAGGCCGCGTGTTCGACAGCCCCGAGCGCAAGGCGGCGCTGGACAAGGCGCTGCGCGACAAGATCAAGCTGATCCGCGACCCCTCGATCCGCGCCCATTACGGGCAGGAGATCAAGGACCTGCGCTGGCAGCTGTTCCGGCCACAGCGCGGCCCGAAACAGCCCTGGCAGCCGCGCGGTACATGGAAGGCGGCGCCGGTTGCGGCCACGCCGGGCACGCGGGCCTCGCTCTTGGCCAGCTCCGACGACGCGGCGCAGATCCGGCTGCGCGAGACGGTGATCCTGGCAGCCGCCATTGCCACACCTGAGGTGATCGTGCGGTTCGAACACGCGCTGGAACGGCTCGACTGCCGCGATGCCGACCTGGCGATGCTGCGCGATCTGGCGCTGCGCATCGGGATTGACGACCCGCAGGGGCTGCGTGACAGGATTGACGACAATCTCGGCCCCGAGGCCCTTGAAAACCTCTACGCGCTGCGCCATGTCCAGATTATCCCCTGTGTGCGCAGACCGGGCGATGTTGAGCTGGCGGAAATGACGCTGGCGGAGGAACTCGCAAAACTCCAGGCGCTGAGGGGGTATGACGCCGAGATCGAGGAGGCCCGAGAGGACATCGCCGAGGATGCCGACGAGTCGCTGACTTGGCGCGTTGCACAGGCCGCCGAAGAGAAACAGCGCGCTGCGCGCAGCCAGAACGAGGACAAGGCGCTGTTCGACGTGGCCGACAATGGCGCGCGAATCAAGCGCGACGAACGCGAGGCCTTTGACGCGATCATGGCGGGAATCGATTTTCGCCGGAAACGCCGCTAGGGCGTTTTCCTAAGGAAAAGGCAAAATAAAACCGGTAAACGGGTGGCCGAATCAATTCTGAGCACTAATGATTCGGCTTACACGAATCGCCCATCCCTGCAGGAGCACTGAATGGCCGCCAAGGACACCGCCGAAGACCAGAAGCCCGAAGACCAGGAAGACGAAGTCTCGCTCGACATGAGTCAGGCACAAGTCAAGAAGATGATCGCCGAGGCCCGGGAAAAGGGCTACATCACCTACGATCAGCTCAACCAGGTGCTGCCGCCGGATCAGGTGAGTTCCGAACAGATCGAAGACGTGATGTCGATGCTCTCCGAGATGGGCATCAACATCATCGAGGACGAGGAGGTCGAGGAGGAAGAGCAGAAGGGCTCGACCGATCTGGTCACCACCGAAAGCAATCGCGAGGTTGCGCTCGCGGGCGCCCAGACCGAGAAGCTCGACCGTACCGACGACCCGGTGCGCATGTATCTGCGCGAAATGGGGTCGGTCGAACTGCTCAGCCGCGAGGGCGAAATCGCCATCGCCAAGCGGATCGAGGCGGGTCGGAACACGATGATCGCCGGGCTGTGCGAAAGCCCGCTGACCTTTCAGGCGATCACGATCTGGCATGACGAACTTCTTTCCGAAGACATCCTGCTGCGCGACGTCATCGACCTGGAGGCCACGTTCGGCAACCAGCTGGATGACGAGGACGAAGAGCCGGTGGTGTCCACCAGCGCCGTGCAGACCGCCAAGCCGCAGCGCGAGGAAACGCCGGAATACGACGCCGACGGCAACCCGATTGCCACCGAAGACGACGATGACGAGGACGATCAGGCCAACATGTCGCTGGCCGCGATGGAGGCCGCGCTCAAGGACAAGGTGCTGATCACGCTCGAGCGGATCTCGTCCGACTATGCGCAGCTGAGCGAGATGCAGGACAGCCGTATCTCGGCCACATTGAACGAGGATGGTTCGTTCAGTGACAACGACGAGGCGACCTATCAATCGCTGCGCTCGGAAATCGTGCTGCTGGTGAACGAACTTCACCTGCACAACAACCGTATCGAGGCGCTGATCGACCAGCTTTACGGTATCAACAAGCGGGTCATGTCCATCGACAGTTCGATGGTCAAGCTCGCCGACCAGGCCCGTATCAACCGCCGGGAATTCATCGACGCCTATCGCGGGCGCGAACTGGACCCGAACTGGCTGGCCGAGATGGGTGAAAAGCCCGGTCGCGGTTGGCAGATGTTCATCGAACGCTCAAGCGACAAGGTCGAAGAGCTGCGCGCCGACATGGCCCAGGTCGGCCAGTATGTGGGTCTGGATATCTCGGAATTCCGCCGCATCGTGCAACAGGTGCAGAAGGGCGAGAAAGAGGCCCGTCAGGCGAAAAAGGAAATGGTCGAGGCCAACCTGCGCCTGGTGATCTCCATCGCCAAGAAATACACCAACCGCGGCCTGCAATTCCTCGACCTCATTCAGGAAGGCAACATCGGCCTGATGAAGGCGGTGGACAAGTTCGAGTATCGTCGAGGCTACAAGTTCTCGACCTACGCGACCTGGTGGATCCGTCAGGCGATCACCCGCTCCATCGCCGATCAGGCCCGCACCATCCGTATCCCGGTGCACATGATCGAAACGATCAACAAGCTGGTGCGCACCGGGCGCCAGATGCTGCACGAGATCGGCCGCGAACCCACGCCCGAGGAACTGGCCGAAAAGCTGCAGATGCCGCTGGAAAAGGTCCGCAAGGTGATGAAGATCGCTAAGGAGCCGATCAGCCTCGAAACCCCGATCGGGGATGAGGAAGACAGCCAGTTGGGCGATTTCATCGAGGACAAGAATGCCGTTCTGCCGTTGGACAGCGCCATTCAGGAAAACCTCAAGGAAACCACGACCCGCGTGCTGGCCTCGCTCACCCCGCGCGAGGAACGGGTTTTGCGCATGCGCTTTGGCATCGGCATGAACACCGACCACACGCTGGAAGAGGTGGGCCAGCAGTTCAGCGTCACCCGCGAGCGCATCCGCCAGATCGAGGCCAAGGCGCTCCGGAAACTGAAACACCCCAGCCGCTCGCGCAAGCTGCGCAGCTTCCTGGATCAGTGATCAAGGCGCCCCCGCAAGGGGGCGTTTTCTTTTGGGGCGCGGCTTGCACGACATGAACAGAGCGCAACGCCGTCTGCCAATCCTGTGCAGTTGCCTCTGTCGCAACGCTTGGTCGGACGTGCCCCTTTTTTGCGACAGAGCATGCATTCCGCTTCCTCTTGCCCAAAATATCCCGGGGTGAATGGGGCCAAGGGCTCCAGAGGGGCAGCGCCCCTGTTTCATCAGAGAGGCCAGAGGCGCCGTTCTTGTCTAAATTTCCTGCGGCAAATCAATGCGGCGGGGTAATTTCTGCGTGCTCTCCCCTGTCTCTGTCCACAGATGCACCCTAGATAGAGCATATAAGCAAAACGGATCGAGACCATGACCGGACTGACAAAGATTCTCACGGTGACCGCAATTCTGGTGACCGGCGCTCAAGCCCAGGCCTTGACCACGCGGATGGGACACCGGGTTCTGCCGGTCAATGACGCGGTGTTCGAGGTTGTTCCGCGCGGCAAGCAGCGGGTCGGCGATTTCTGGTGCGCGGCCTCGGAATATGCCCGGCGCGAGCTGGGTGCGGGCTGGAATGACCGCATCTATCTGGTGCGCGGGCGCGGGCCCAGCGTGACCACCGGGCGCAAGACGGCGGTGCAATTCTCGATGACGCCCGAGGCGGTGGGCGTGACGCCGCTGGAAAACGAGCTGACCACCATCCGCACCGGGTTGAAGGTCGGGGACAACATGACCGTCAATCAGGGCAACAGCTATTGCGAGTTTGGCCCGGTGCGGCCCTGAGGCCAAGGGCGCGGGTGCCGTGCTGACCGAGTTTTCGATCTCGACCCGGGGCGTGGGCCTCTACGAGTTTACCGGCGAGGTGAGCCGCTGGCTCACGGGGCAGGGGGACGGGCTGTTGACTCTGATGGTGCGGCATACCTCGTGTTCGTTGCTGATCCAGGAAAACGCCGATCCCGAGGTGCAGACCGATCTGACCGCCTTTTTCGACCGTCTCGTGCCGCCCGCCGACCACCCCTCGATGGCCTATCTGCGCCATACTTACGAAGGCCCCGACGACATGCCCGCCCATATCAAGGCAGCGCTGATGCCGGTGT
Organism: Ruegeria sp. YKSD163; assembly: GCF_059612905.1. Classification (NCBI taxonomy): domain Bacteria; kingdom Pseudomonadati; phylum Pseudomonadota; class Alphaproteobacteria; order Rhodobacterales; family Roseobacteraceae; genus Ruegeria; species Ruegeria sp. YKSD163. The sequence goes on along the minus strand of NZ_JBXWRM010000001.1, from coordinate 409,515 downwards.
CGCTGGGCATTCCGGTGCGGGCGGGGGCGATGCTGCTGGGCACCTGGCAGGGCATCTATCTGGTCGAACACCGCCTTGCGCCCCATGATCGACGGATCGCCGCCCATTTCGCCTGACGCTTGCCGCCCATTATGTTGGGGCTGCAAATCTCCTCTACCCAAATCCTAGCGTTGGTCCTATAGTTGTGGATAAGTGAGCCGAAGCGTTCACAAAAGAGGCGGATTAACGGACGAGGAGACGGCGGATGCGCTGCCCGTTTTGCGGAAATATCGACACTCAGGTCAAGGATTCACGCCCGGCAGAGGATCATGTTTCGATCCGCCGACGCCGGTTCTGCCCCGCGTGTGGCGGCCGGTTCACGACATATGAACGGGTGCAGCTGCGAGATCTCGTCGTGATCAAGTCCAGCGGCAAACGCGAGGATTTCGACCGCGACAAGCTGGAACGCTCGATCCGCATCTCGATGCAGAAACGCCCCATCGACCCCGAGCGGATCGACCAGATGATTTCCGGCATCGTGCGGCGGCTGGAAAGCATGGGCGAGACAGATATTCCGTCGAAGAAGATCGGCGAGATCGTGATGGAAGCTCTGGCCCGGATCGACACCGTTGCCTATGTGCGCTTTGCCAGCGTTTACAAGAACTTCCAGGCGGCAGACGATTTCGAGGACTTCGTTCATGAACTGCGCCCGCCAAGCCCGCCAACCGAAGAGTGAGCATGTCTGACGCGCGATACATGGCGCTGGCCCTATCGCTGGGCCGGCGTGGGCAGGGTGTCTGCTGGCCCAACCCGGCGGTGGGCTGCGTCATCGTCAACGAGGGTCGCATCGTCGGGCGGGGCTGGACCCAGCCGGGCGGGCGGCCCCATGCCGAGGTGGTGGCACTGGCCCAGGCGGGCGCCGCGGCGCGCGGCGCCACCGCCTATGTCACGCTGGAACCCTGCGCCCATCACGGCAAGACGCCGCCCTGCGCCGAGGCACTGATCGGTGCCGGTGTGGCACGGGTGGTCGCGGCCATCGAGGACAGCGATCCGCGCGTGGCGGGGAACGGGTTTGAAATGCTGCGCGAGGCCGGGATCGAAGTGTCGGTCGGCATCGGTGAAGCCGAGGCGGCGCGCGATCTTGCGGGCTTCTTCCTGAATACCGAGCTCGGCCGGCCCTGGGTCACCCTGAAATTGGCAAGTAGTTTTGACGGTCGTATTGCCACCGCCTCGGGCGAAAGCCAATGGATCACAGGCCCCGAGGCGCGGCGCGCGGTGCATGCCATGCGCGCGCGTCACGATGCGGTGCTGGTGGGGGCGGGGACAGCGCGATCAGATGACCCCTCGCTGACGGTGCGTGACATGGGCGTGGCACAACAGCCGGTGCGGGTGGTGGTGTCGCGCTATCTCGACCTGCCACTGATGAGCCAGCTGGCCCGGACCGCGCGGCAGGTGCCGGTCTGGCTTTGCCATGGGCCCGGCGTGGATGGCGACCGCGCCCGCGCCTGGGAAGGTACCGGCGCACGGCTGATCCCCTGTGCGGTCGAGGCCGGCCAGATCAGCGCGACCGACCTGCTGCGGCAACTGGGTGGGCAGGGGCTTACGCGTGTGTTCTGCGAAGGCGGCGCGTCGCTTGCCGCCTCGCTTTTGGCGGCCGATCTGGTCGATGAACTGGTGGGCTTTACCGCAGGTCTCGCGATCGGGGCCGAGGGATTGCCCGCCGTGGGCGTGCTGGGGTTGGAGCAGCTGTCAGAGGCGGCGCGGTTCAACCTGATTGAGGCTCGCGCCATCGGCGCCGACATCCTGCACCGCTGGCAGCGCCCATAACCCTGCCTTGATCCCATTGAGCGCCTTCGGCGCGCTTTATCTTGGGCTTTGAGGCTTGGCATCGCCGGTTTCCGGGAGAAGAGTGTTCTTGCAAGGGCGGATGCCTCCGGCGGGAGTATTTGGAGCAAAGTGAAGGGACTGCTGCTTCTTTCTGGTTGTAAATACTCATCTCCGAATTTGTCACGGGCGCAGGTGATGCGGATCTCAACGCCACAGATGGGCATGGGTGGCCAGCAGACCTTGCAGCTTTGACAGCAGCCGGTTGGCGGCGCCGGGATGGGGGATGGCGCCCGAGGCGAGGCGTTGGGCGGCGACCTCGACCGGGCAAGGCTGGCCAGTACGCGGATCCCAGTAGCGCGGATAGTCGATCAGCGCGGCATGGACGAGACCGGCCAGGTCTGGCCGGGCCTGGCGCCGGGCCGGCACTGGACCCAGGTCGCGCGTGAGTCCCCAGCCGGCGTAGAACGGCGCCCCCAGAGTGGTCACCGGCAGGCCGCGCAGAAGCGCCTCGAACCCCAAGAGCGAGGTCAGCGTCCAGACCTCGTTCACCTTATCCAGAAGCTGCATCGGGTCGGCTTTGGTTGCGACCACGTCGGCCAGCTCTCCGGGCTCGATGCCGCCGACACGTAGCCCCGCCTCGACATCCGGGTGTGGCTTGTAGACGATCACCGCCTGGGGATTGGCGGCGCGGGTGGCCCGCAACAACTCGAGATTGCTGCGTATCTCGCCGGTGCCGGTCAGGATCGAGGCATCGTCCTCGACCTGGCCGGGCACCAGGATGCGGTGGCCGGGGGGCAGATCAGGCAGGGTGCCGCCGAGATTGTATTTGCTGATGCGCGCCGTGGTCAGCGTGCGGACCAGCGTCTCGGCCCTTTGGCGTTGATCGTTGCGCAGGGTCGCGCGGCGGGCGATCAGCGTTTCCAGATCGCTGGGCCGGGTCGGATCGTAGTAGATGCCGCTTTCATCCGTGATCAGTGACAGGGGGGGGACCAGCTCTGCGCCCAGCCCGCGAGAGCGCAGGAACCCGTCCTCGACCCGAGTGATCTCGTTGACACCGGAGGCGCGGGCGGCCCAGACCATATGCGGGCGGGGGTCGCTTGGGGCTGGGCTGTCGGTGAAACTGACCTTGCCGTATTGCCCGAACATTTGTTTCAGCGGCTTGCGCTTCCACAGTCGCATCCCGCCGGCGGTCCAGCCGGTGAGGTCCTGCCGCCAGGCACGGGTCAGCGCCTCGAGCGTGTCGAGCACGGTTTCAAGCTCGCACAGCCGGTCGCGAAACGGATCGTACCAGGTGGGATAGAGGATCATCGCGGCAGCAAAGAGCTGCGCCCGGGTCAGGCGGCGCTCGCGGCGGGGCACCGGGTGTTCGTCCAGCGTCAGCCCCCAGCCCGCGTAAAAGGGTTGGCCAAAGACGCGGGGTTTGTGCCCGGCCAGGATCGCCTCGAACCCCAGTTGCGAAGACAGCGTATAGACTCCCACCGCGCCTTCGAGCAGCGCCCAGGGGCTGACGGGCGCATCAAAAAGGCTGACCCGCGCAGTGGCATCGCTGTCACCGTAATAACCGGGGCGGAATCCGGCGGCGGTTTCGGGGTGGGTCTTGATCAGCACCCTTGCACCGGGATGTTCCTCTTGCGCAAAGACCAGCATCTCGCGAAACAGCGCATCGGTGCCCTTGCTGGCGGTGACCGAGGCGTCGCCTCGGGTCTGGTCGACCACCAGCACATAGCCCGGTTCGGGCGGTGTCAGGTCGGGATCGGTGGCGGAATACTTGCTCAGGTGGCTTTCGCGGATGCGCACCATGGCGTCACGTGCCCGGTTGAGCAGCGCGGTATCGTCTAGTGGGTAGGTTGCCAGCATCTGTTCCAGATCGCTGGGCGTTGTGGGGTCGAAATGCACGCCCGCTCGGTCGAGCAGCAAGCCAAGGGGTGGCTCACCCGCGCGGCCGGGAAAGAGCGAGCGCAGAAAGGCGTCCTCGACCCGGAGCAGGGGGGCCGAACGGCGTGCGGCCACGGCAAGCCCGCGATGGGCGGTCGGGCTGTTGCCCCAGATGCCAACCGGGTCGCCGTCACCCGGCAGGCCGAGCCGGATGTCGTATCCGGCCAGCGACAGGATCCGGCGCAGGCGGCGCTGAGTCAGAAAGCCGCCGTTATAAACGAACAGCCGAGAGCGCTCGCCCCCGGCTGCCCGGTTCTTGCCACTGGGCGACATACGTCAGCCGCCAGCGATCGTCTGCAGGTTGGCCAGCGGGGTCAGGCCGCCGGAGATGAGCGAGATGGTCTTGGTCCACTGGGCATAAGGCGCCTCGGTGACATAGAGCGTATCCTCGTCCCGGATCACGAAATCACGGGCGGTGAACAGGCCATTCGGCTCGGTCAGGTTCAACACATAGACCATGCGCTGCGCGCCTTGCAGGTCGTCACGGCCCAGCACCTGGCCGGCGATCTCGGCCGGTTCGTTGCGGAAGACAAAGACGCCGGTCGGATCCGAGGCCGCCGAGATCAGGCCGCCGACCTGGGCGATCGCCTCAAGCGCCGACAGGTCCTGTGTTTCGAACGGCACGCGCGCCTGGGTGTTGGTGGCTCCCAACGCGGTGAACGAGCGGGTATCCTCTTCGACCAGGATGCGGTCGCCGCCACGCAGGGCGATGTCCAGCTCGGGATGATTGAACAGATCCTGATACCAGACCTTGCCCTGCTGGTTGCCGCGGATCACGGTCACCTCGGCGATATCGGGCTGGATGGTCACGCCGCCAGCCTGGGCCAGCATGGTCGATAGGGTGCGGGTGGGGCGTTCGATCGGATAGATGCCCTGACCGCCCACCGCGCCGGTCAGCGACACGGTCGAGCCGTCACCGGCCAGGCGGCGCACCTGCACCTGCGGATCGGGGGTCTGCTCTTCGAGCTTGGAGGTTATGATCTCGCGCAGCTGGTCGGGCGTATTGCCCGAGGCACGCAGACGCCCGGCATAGGGCACAAAGATGAAACCGGCGCTGTCCACCTGCACTTCGTCAAGGATGGTGGCATTGGTGGCCTCGTTGGCCAGCAGCCCGTCATCGACGTTTTCCCAGACGGTCAGGCCCAGCACGTCACCGGGCCTGATCGTGTCCGAGGTGAGGGGGGATGCATTTTTGAACGAATCCGAAAAGCCCAGCGCCGGCACGACGGCGGTGGCACGGGTGACGCGGTCATTGACGGCGACGATAAAGGCGTCGCCCTCCTTCTGAACGGATCCGGCGAAGATTTCCCGCTTGTTGGGGCCGACTTTCGGCAACGAACATGAGGCCGCGACAGACATCGCAGCCAGCACAAGAACGGGCTTCGCCCAGCGGACGGGGATCAGTTTCACTGCTCGGTCTCCTCGACCTTATATGTTTCTGCCTCAGTTTTTTTGTCAAACTATCGGAATCCGGATGAAAAATCCAGTCCCGGCTGCATCTGGTTTCAGTTCACCAGACGCAACTGTTGCCGAGGTGCCGCTTTGCCTGATTTCAACGCGTCATAGGGATCTTCCGGTGACAGCATCATGTCGACGACCTGTCGCAGCAACTGGCGCCGACCCTTGCGCGAATAGAAGCCGCCCGGCAACTGGCTGGTTTCCAGCAGATAGCGGCGATACTCCTTGTAGGCGCGGGCGTCGGGCCGGTTGGCGGCGGCAAAGAACTCGGTTGCGGGCTGGGTCGAGACGAATTCGGGTTTGTCATACACCGCGCGGCCGAACACCTTGAGTGGGATACCGCGCCACAACACCTGCTGGCCGGCGGTGGAGTTCACCGTGACCGCGCTGCGCGCATCGTTCAAGAGCTGAGCCAGCTTGCCGCCACGCACGTAGTGGACCCGACCGGCCAGTCCATGCTGGCGGGCCAGTCGCCGCACCTCGCGCCTGAGCGGCACCCGACCGTTCTCCAGCGGATGCGCCTTGACGACAAGATGGTGGTGCCGGGGGGCGCCGCGGGCAAAGCCGTCAAAGATCTCTTCCAGAAAATCGGTCATCGTGGAAAAGGGCGAGTGTTGCTGGAACGAGCTGTCATGTTCCAGCTGCAACAGGGCCAGGTGATAGGGGAAACCGCCATTGCGGATCCGCGCGGTGGCCAGCATCCGTTCGACCGCCAGCACAGGCATCAGCAGCAGCCTTTGCAGGTAAAGCTGAAATTCTTTTGTTACCGGCAGGTCGCGATGCGGCTTGAACCGGCGATAGCCTTGATTGGTGAACATGACGAACCAGTGATAGAGCGCGCCATAGAAGATATGCTGGCGCATGTCGCCCCAATGCGAAGGCGGCAGCGGCGTTTCCAGATCCGACAGCGCCAACGCCGCCCGCATGTCCTCCAGCGTCATTTGCATCAGGCGTGAATTGCCGTTCGAGCCCTCGCGCTCATAGGTGACCCAATAGGGCCGCAGATAGCCTTCCTCGAACACATGTATGCCCAGACCGCGCGCCCGGGCCGCCGTGACCGCGTTGGCATGGATGGGCCTGGTATCGCCGTAGAGGACAATATCGGTGACGCCCTTGCGCTCCAGCAACTCCTCGAACGCTTGCGGCCAGTCCTCATGCGCGCCCTTGTAGGGAATGAAGCTTGGCGGATGGAACCAGAACGCACGGTCGCCCGCGTTGAACCCCACGCGCCAGACTTCGGCTCCCGCCGCGCGCAGCATCCGGCCAAGCGCGTGGAAGAAGGGGCCATGCGGCCCCTGAAGGAACAGAAAGACCCGTCTGGTCTGGGTCGGTGCGGGCATACCTGCGCCTTTCATGGTTAACGCCGCCCGGTTGTTGGGCATGGCCGACATCCTGACCGGCCAATCGGGCGAAACTATGACCGGGGCGGGGCAGCGGAGCAAGCGGGGGCTTGCCGTGCGCCCGGCGGGGCGCTACCCCGGTTCAGGAATGGCATAGCAAGGGTAAGAACCATGTTTACGGGCATCGTCACCGATATCGGCACCGTGGTCGAACTGGAACAGCGCGGCGACCTGCGTGCGCGCATCCGCACCGGATACGATACTGGGGGTATCGACATCGGCGCCTCGATCGCCAGCGACGGGGTCTGCCTGACCGTGATCGCGTTGGGAGAGGACTGGTACGATGTCGAGATCAGCGCCGAAACCGTGTCCAAGACCAATCTGGGCGATTGGTCGGTCGGCAAGCGGCTGAATCTCGAACGCGCGCTCAAGGTGGGCGACGAGCTGGGCGGCCATATCGTGTCGGGCCATGTGGACGGGGTGGCCGAGGTTGTGGCCATCGCCGACGAGGGCGACAGCACCCGCGTCACCCTGCGTGCACCCGCTGAACTGGCCCGTTTCATCGCGCCCAAAGGGTCTGTGGCGCTGAACGGAACCTCGCTGACCGTGAATGCGGTCGAGGGGGCCGAATTCGGCATCAACTTCATCCCTCATACCAAAGAGGCGACCACCTGGGGCAGCGTGGCGGTAGGTGACCGGGTCAACCTGGAAATCGACATGTTGGCGCGCTACGTGGCGCGGCTGGCCGAGGCGCTCTAAGCCATGGCCGGGATCGGGCATAATGGGGGTCCGTCGATGGAGAGCGGGCGCCTCTGGCGCACCCATGCCTGGCGGCAGGCGCAAAAGGCGCTGATGCCTGAGGCAATCCCGATGCTGGTTTTGCGGATGCGCATGCGCCGAGCGGCTGAACTGGGTATGACCTACCGCACCTATGCAAAGGTACGGCAGTATTCGGGCCAGGATATCCTGGGCCTGCTGTTCTCGTCCAACGCGCTGCGTATCTTTGGCTCGGACGGCGAGATTGCCGCGCCCGAAGCGCGTCAGATCGAACAGGTGAAAAGCGCCACGCGCCTGACCCTGGTGTATCCTCCCGCCACGCCACAGGCGGTGCTGGCGACCAATCGCGCACTGGCCGCCGCCGATCGCGCACCGCATCTTTCCGACAGCTGGGCGCAGATGCGCGACCGGGTGCAGGGGCTGATCCACAGTCAGCGCCTGCCCGCCTCGGGCGTGCTGATCATCGGTGACGCCCCGCTCGAGGCCGACTGGGCCGCCGCCGGGCGCGCGGCTGGATACCTGCCCTCGGCCGAGTATTTCGCCCATCAGGCGGGCTAGCGTAGACCTTCGCCCCTTCATTTCGCCAAAAATACTCCGGGGGAGGCGCCACAGGCGCCGGGGGCAGCGCCCCCAATCCACCCCCCGCAGCCAGGCCTGAACGCCGCGTCCCGCACCTTGCCTGCCGTTTGTGCACTGGCATTCGCGCGCGCGGTGGTCTATCTGCGCAGGCAGACAAGACAGCTGAAAGGCCGCCCCATGAGCTTTGAGACGCCCGGACCCGTCGAGGCCCGCCTGCGCGACGCGATCAGTCCGATCGAGGAGATCATCGACGAGGCGCGCAAGGGCCGGATGTATATCCTGGTCGATCACGAGGACCGCGAGAACGAGGGCGACCTGTGCATCGCCGCCGAGTTTGCCGATGCCGCCGCGATCAATTTCATGGCCACCCATGGGCGCGGGCTGATCTGCTTGCCGATGACCGCCGACCGGATCGACCGTCTCGGCCTGCCGATGATGGCAGTCAACAACTCTTCTCGCCACGAAACCGCCTTCACCGTCTCGATCGAGGCGCGCGAGGGGGTGTCGACCGGCATTTCCGCCGCCGACCGGGCGCTGACGGTTGCCACCGCGATCAACGAACAGAACACCATGGCAAGCCTGGCCACACCCGGCCATATCTTTCCGCTGCGCGCCAAACGGGGCGGGGTGCTGGTGCGCGCCGGTCATACCGAGGCGGCGGTGGATATCTCGCGTCTGGCCGGGCTGAACCCTTCGGGCGTGATCTGCGAGATCATGAAGGAAGACGGCACCATGGCCCGCCTGCCGGACCTGGTCGATTTCGCCGAGCGGCACGGAATGAAGATCGGCACCATCAGCGACCTGATCTCCTATCGTGCCCGCAACGACAATCTGGTGGACGAAACATCCCGCAGCACCGTCACCTCGGAATATGGTGGCGCGTGGGAGATGCGCATCTTTACCGACCAGACCCACGGCATCGAACATGTGGTGTTGGTCAAGGGCGACATCTCGACCCCCGAACCGGTGCTGACCCGCACCCATGCGCTGCACGAGGCGTCCGATGTGCTGGGCCTCGGCCCCAAGCCGACGCAGGAACTGCCCCGCGCGATGGAGAAGATCGCCGCCGAAGGGCGCGGCGTCGTCTGCCTGTTCCGCCAGCCGCGCAACGCGCTTTATGCCAGCGACGAGGACGGCGTGCGCACCATCAAGCAGACCGGTCTGGGCGCCCAGATCTTGTCCAAGATGGGCCTGCACGAGTTGGTTCTGCTTACCGACTCTCCGCAAACCAAGTATCTCGGGCTCGACGCCTATGGCCTGACCATCGTCGGCACCCGCCCCATTCTGAAGGACGCCTGACATGGCCGGACACGAGACCCATTACACCCTGCCGCGCCCCGAATTCGACAAGCCGGTGAAACTGCTGATCGTGGTGGCGCCCTATTACAAGGATGTCGCCGACAATCTGGTCGCCGGCGCCAAGGCCGAGATCGAGGCGGTGGGCGGCAGCTGGGACCTTGTCGAGGTGCCCGGCGCGCTTGAGGTGCCCACCGCCATCGCCATGGCCGACCGGCAGAGCAATTTCGACGGCTACGTGGCGCTTGGCTGCGTGATCCGGGGCGAGACCACCCATTACGACACCGTCTGCAACGACAGCAGCCGCGCGATCCAGCTGATGGGGCTTCAGGGCCTGTGCATCGGCAACGGCATCCTCACGGTCGAGAACCGCCCCCAGGCCGAGGTGCGTGCCGATCCGGCGGCGATGAACAAGGGTGGCGGCGCGGCTGCTGCGGCCTTGCATCTGATCGCGCTCGGACGTAAGTGGGGCGCTTCGAGAAAGGATGTGGGTTTCCGCCCCAAGGCGGAGGACATTCTTCTCGCCGAGGACAAGAACGGATCCCGCACCGCATGAGCCAGAGCGACACCCCCAAACCGGTCAACCGGAAACGCCAGATGAAATCCGCCGCGCGGCTTTATGCCGTGCAGGCGCTGTTCCAGATGGAGCATTCGGGCCAGACGGTCGAATCCGTCGTGTCCGAGTTTCTCGACCACCGTTTCGGCGCCGTCTACGAGGGTGACGAACTGGCCGAAGGGGATACGAAGCTGTTTCGCGCGCTGGTGGGCGAAGCTGTCAACAATCAGGCGCTTATCGATCAGATGACCGACCGCGCGCTGGTGGCGAAATGGCCGATCGCGCGGATCGACCCGACGCTGCGTGCATTGTTTCGCGCCGCGGGGGCCGAGTTGAGCCAGAACGACACACCGCCCAAGGTGGTGATCACCGAATTCGTCGATATCGCGCGCGCGTTTTTTCCCGAGGGGCGTGAGACCAGTTTCGTGAACGCGGTGCTGGATCACATGGCGCGCGAGGCGCGTCCCGAGGCGTTCTGAAGCGCCTTGTCGCCTTGTGTTGGCGGCGCGAAGAGCAGGCAAACCGGCGGCGGGTTGTCCAAGGGACTACACCGCCGCCGCATATTGAAATATTTGGATAAAATTCACCGGGGCCACCACTCACGACTGATACCCGGCCCGTGAACGCTAGCTTACGGACCCGGCGGTGGATACCTATCTGTTCCGATAGGGGGGATTGGTCAGCAGTCCCATCTGCACCGCACGAACCAGCGCCGCCTCGCGCGTGGGTGCGCGCAGCTTGTCGCGGGCCGATTTCAGGTGCATGCGCACGGTGATCTCGCTGATCTTCATCGCGTCGGCGATCTGTTCGTTGCGCAGGCCGTCGGCCAGCAAATGCAGCACCTCGCTTTCACGGCGCGACAGGGGCGCGGTCGTGCCCAGAATCGGGGTCAGGTCCTGTCCGGGGCGCAAGCCCCGGGCGGTTCCTGGACCCAGATTGGTGCCGATCACGGTGGCCAGGATACGCATTCCGGTGGCCTGTTCGGTCATCCAGGCCCCGGCTTCGGGGTGATCGGTAAACAGCGCCACAAGCATGGCCAGATTGCCGGGGCAGGGCACCACCAGGCTAAAGACATGTCGGTACCCATGTTCGACCAACCCCGAATAAAGCGCCGTGGCGGTGGTCGAGTTGCTCTCCTGCAAGCGGCGGCCCGAATCGATATAGAGGCTTTCCGGCCCCTGGACGGTCTGGGCCAGTACCAGATCGGCATCCGAATAGCCGCCCTCGGCATAGGTTTTCAGCCAGTCCGGCGCCATCGAACTGTGCGCCCAGTGCAGGATCCCGGTCTTGGGAGTAAACTGCCCCATGTTGAGCGCCTTGAAACCAAAGGCGTTCAGGCGGGCAACCGTGTGCTCCCAGCGGGCGTCGTCGTCGAAGATGTGCGAGAGGCTTTCCAAAAGATCGAGCGCAAACTCGGTGAGATTTCGCATTCCGTCTCCGGCATATATTGTCGCAGATACGCTGGGATACCCTGCCTTTCAGATCATTCTGCGCTAAGATGAGAAGAAACAACAAGGAGTAAGACCATGCCCCGTCTGATCCGTCTCTACATCACCCAGGTTCTGGTTGGTTTCTCGATATCGGCGGTGTTCATCGCGGGTCTCCTGTGGCTCGATATCGCTGGCCTCCGGGGGCTGATCGCCCGGTCCGATTCGGCGCTGCTTGCCGTGTTCATGTTGTGGTTCATGAACGGGATCGTCTTTGCCGGGGTGCAATTCGCCTGGAAGATCATGAGCCTGGCCGAGGACGACACGCCGCCGCGCGGTGGCAGCAAGGTGTCCGACCTGCGCCCGGTGCCGGCCCGGCAGGAAGCGGCCGCGCAGCGGGGCTGATCCCGGGTCATCGGGTGGTATGCGGCGGGAACCACCAAGTGTCGACCGTGCGGTTCGATTCCCGAGGACCTGTATATACAGGTGGGCGCCAGGTAATCAGGCCAGGACCTGAACAGAGCCAGCCCCCTCGGAAATGTTTAAGGCCACCGGAATGCTACCTGTCACGAGAAGGGCAGAACCCGCCGCCCCCATAGGTAGGGCGCACCGCTACCGCCCGCAAGGGGGCAGATGACGGGAACGGGCTTGAATTTTGTTCACCTATTGTTCACCATGTGCCCATGACACTGGATTTGTTACCCGGACAGCGGCTGGCGCGTGGCGTTTCACGTCACCTCAGGGCGCATGGATTCGTCTCGGTCGAAGAGTTCGTGCCCGCCCGCGGGCTGCGTGTCGATGTGATGGGGCTGGGCCCCAAGGGCGAGATCTGGGTGGTCGAATGCAAGTCGAGCCGCGCCGATTTTCAGGCGGATTCGAAATGGCAGGGGTATCTGGAGTGGTGTGACCGCTATTTCTGGGCGGTGGATGTGGAATTTCCGGCCGAATTGCTGCCTGCGGAAAGCGGGCTGCTGATTGCCGATGCCTATGATGCAGAGATCGTGCGGATGGCGCCCGAGCAAAAGCTCGCCCCGGCCCGGCGTAAGGTGCTGATCCAGAAATTCGCCACCCATGCGGCACGGCGCCTGCAGGCGCTGCGCGACCCCGAGGGCCACGGGATTTTCGAATGAAGCGCGTCGAGAGCGGCCAGCGCCGTTTTCCGCACCGGAAAACGGCCCGGAAAACGTGTCGTTTTCCGGCGCCGCCTCAGCGTTTGGACATCAGGCGGGCGGCCTGTGCGGCGGCGCGGATTTCATCCGCGATTTCCTCGGCCTCCTCGGGATCGAAATCCATCGGCACCTCGACTCCGTGCGCCTCGACAAAGAGCCGCACCATCCCGGCATCGGTCGGGCCGATCTGAAGATTCGCCTCGATATCGCGTTCGGTATTGATGCCCATCTCGTCCTCCGGGAAAACTGCTGCCGGACTAGACCGGGCCGGGTTGAGAATCAAGCCGGTTCCGGGGTCTGATATCCCATGGACACGATCAACCTTCGCCCCTTTCGCCCTGAAGACGCCCCCTGGTTGGTCGAGCGGCATGGCACGCTCTATGCGCAGGACGAGGGGTTCGATGACAGTTTCGGGCCGCTGGTTGCGCGCATCCTCGACGATTTCATCGCCAATCACGACCCCGATCGCGAACAAGGCTGGATCGCCGAGGCGGATGGTCAGCGGCTGGGCAGCATCTTCTGTGTCCGGCTGGACGAGAGCACCGCCAAGCTGCGCCTGTTCCTGCTGGTGCCCGAGGCGCGCGGGCGGGGCCTGGGCCGGCGTCTGATCGACACTTGCATGGGCTTTGCACGCAGCAAGGGTTATGTGCAAATGCAGCTTTGGACCCATGAAAGCCACCGCGCCGCCTGTGCCCTTTACGCGGCCACCGGTTGGCAGTTGGTCGACAGCAAACCGGTCCATTCCTTTGGCGTCGACCTGGTCGAACAAAGCTGGAAAATTACACTCTGACCCTCTTGCAATCCGCAACCCGGTTGGGTACATCGCCCCTCACGGTGCCGCCTTAGCTCAGTTGGTTAGAGCGCTGGATTGTGGATCCAGAGGTCCCCTGTTCAAGCCAGGGAGGCGGTACCATAAACGGCTTCCCCCATATCGCATGATGGTGCGCATTCTGGCGCCCCTGCCGCGTTTCAACGCAGCCACAGCCCCTTGGATTTGATCCGGTTGCGGATTGCCTGTTCCTTGTGCGGCAGGTTCTCGCGGTCGAACATCTCGCGGATCTTTTCCCCCTTGCCCTGATAGACCATTTTTTTTAGCGGTTCGTAATTCTTCAGCACTTTCTTGATCTTGTTGGGCGCGCAGACCTCTTCCAGCACCTCGACCACCCGATCGGTCTCGCGCGCGTAGAGCAGCGGGAACAGGCGATAGTGGCAGCTGACCGTTCCGTCCAGCAGCCCCTCGGGCAGGCTGTCGCGCCCGCCGCCAAACGAATGGATTACCAGCGGTAGCGCCACCTGGTCGAGCCAAGGATTGAGGCTTTGGCAGACCAGTTCGGTCAGTGGTGTATCGCGGATCGAGCGGGCATAGGTCAGGAACCGGTGCCCGAACTTGTGGGGGCATTCATAATAGAAGAAACCGGCGTTGAAATAGAGATAGCGCCGCCAGTATTCGTCTGGCTGATCGAAATCCAGCGAGCTTTCGAAATCCAGCCCAAACCTGGTGTAAAGCGCCCGCCAGATCTCGGTATAGCCGGGACCATAGAGAGTGGGCTGGGGCCAGGTGCCCTCGCGTTTGAGCGAGGCGGTGGGGCGGCTGAAATCGAAGGGCACCGACATCAGGTCGCCGGTGATCAGCGTATCGGTGTCGAAAAAGACAAAAGGTTCACCCTCGGGCAGGGCCAGCAGCGCCTCGATCTTGTTGCCATGCGGATAGGTCTGGCCGAAAACCTTGTTGTCAAACGGCAAAAGCTCGGCCCCCAGCATGTCGAGCGCGGCGCGCAGCTCGTCGCTCTGGATGCTTGGGTCCTCATCCCATTTCGGGCCGGGCTGTGGGTGGGCGACGAACAGGCGGCCGTCAAAATCGGGTGTCGAATGGCGCAGCGAGGCGGCAAACAGTACCGCCTCGTATTGCAGGCGGTTGTTCTGACCCACCACCACGATGTTAAAGGGTCTGCGCTCCGTCGTTTTCGCGACCTGTTGTTTTGTCATCTCTGCCCGCCGCCGGATTTGGTGATGCGGCGCCCCTGTTTTGACGTAGTATAGGGGCAGGGGCCGGGCGCCAAAAGCCCGGATTTCCCGCCAACTGATTTTGAAAGGCCCGTTCCAGATGCTCGATATTCTGCTTTTCCTCATCGCCGGCGCGGCGCAGTCGTCCCAGGATGAGGGCAAGGCGCCGACGCCAACCGAAAGCGCCGCTGTTACGGCCCCTGCCGACGCGCCTGCGGCCCCTGCGTTCCTGAAGCCCGAACCAACAGCCGAGGCCCCCGCGACGCCGGCCTTTCTGTCGCCCGCGCCCCAACTGGTGGCCGAGCCGCAGGTGCCCAGCGGCAAGTTCACCACCGCGACCGAAGTGAAGCCGATCCTGAATGCCACGCGCGGCAACTGGGTGGCGCTGCGCGACTATGACGGGCAGGACCTGCTCTATGTCACGCATCTGTGGTCCTGGCGCTGCGGGCTGGCGCAGATGTCGGTCTCGATCAACGGGGCCGCGCCCGAGATCTGGCCCCTGCCGCCCTGTCATGCCGAAACCGCCGCGCCCAATGCGATCATCGACAGCGATGGGCTGCCATTCCGCAGTTTCCCTGCGGGTTCGGTGGCGCAAATTGATGTCGAACTGATCTATGACGATCTGAGCGCCGACAGTGCCAGTTTCGCGCGTGCACAGGTGCTGATGCCCTGACGGGTCATGCCGCTATCGAGGGTGGTCAAATCAGCGCGGTGCTCAGGATGGGGAAATAGCTCAGCATCACCAGCACCACCGCCACCGCCAGCAGGAACGGCCAAAGCGCGGTGAAGATGGTAAAGGGGCGCACCCCTGACATGGCCGAGGCGATATAGAGACCCACGCCTACCGGCGGCGTCAGCAGGCCCAACACCAGGTTCAGGCTGATCACCACCCCGAATTGATAGGGGCTGATGCCATAGCTGTTCATCGCGATCGGCAGCAGGATCGGCGTGATCAGGATCAGTGCCGCGATGCCGTCGATCAGCATGCCCACAAAGAGCAGGCACAGGTTGACGATCAGTAGAAAGGTGAACGGGTCTGAGGTGACGGTGGACAGAAACGCCGCCAGCTTCTGCGGCAGTTCCTCGTAGATCACCACCCAGCCGAACACATTGGCCGCCGCGATCATGAAGATCACCAGCGAGGAATTGGTGGCGGTGCGCGCGAACATGGCGCCCAGATCGCGGATATGGATCTCGCGATAGACCAGCCAGCCCACGCCAAAGGCGATCAGCGAGGCGACGGCGGCGCTTTCGGTGGGGGTGGCGATGCCGAAAAGGATGCCGCCGACAATGGCCAGCGGGATCAGAAAGGCGGGCAGGGCGTCGCGCAGGGCGCGCAAGGCCTGCGGCATGGTCATCCAGTCGCCCTTGGGAAACTGTTGGCTGAGCCCGATCAGCGCCACCACCACAAAGAACGAGCCCGCCATGATCAGGCCGGGGATGATGCCCGCGATGAACAGATCCCCGATCGGCAATTGCGCCAGCACGCCATAGATCACGAACAGCATCGAGGGCGGGATCACCGGTGCCAGCAGCCCGCCGGCGGCGGTGGTGGCGGCAGCGAAACCGGGGTCATAGCCCTCTTCCTTCATCGCGGGCACCATGGCCCGGCTCATCACCGCGATCTGGCTGGCGGCCGAGCCGATGATGGCAGCCATGAACATGTTGGCAAGCAGGTTGATATAGGCCAGCCCGCCCCGAAACCCGCCAACAAAGACACGCGCGGCGCGCACCAGGCGCTGGGTCATGCCGCCTTCGTTCATCAGCTCTCCGGTCAGGATGAACAGCGGAATGGCAAGCAGCCCGTAGTTTTCGACCCCGGCAAACATCTGCTGGGCGAAACTGTCATACAGAACCAGGTTGCCGCTGTCATAGATGTACCAGAGCGCGGTCAGCGCCAGCACCAGCGCGATGGGGACCGAGGCAAAGAGCAGCACAAGGAACAGGATCGGGGTCATTGCGCGGCCTCCGCCTCGGGGTGTCGGCCCGGATAAAACAGATTGGCCGCCGAATGCAGCAGGGCCCCAAGGGTAAACAATGGCATCACCAACCAGACCCAGACCTTGGGCAGGCCCAGCGTGTTGGTGGGTTCGGCGTAGATGAAGTTGAAGGTCTGGCCCTGAAACGCCTTCACGTCCCAGCCCGCCCGCATCAGTTCCAGCGGCATGAACCAGCGCAGGCAAATCCAGACCATCAGGCAGGCAAAGACGAAAAGAACCAGATCGACCACCCGCTCAAGCATGCGCGCGCCGTGCCCGTCCAGCATCTCATTCACCAGGGTAACGGCGATGGCGCTGCGGAAATGGATCGCGGCGGATGCGGCCAGAAAGGTCATCCAGACCATGGCATAGATTGCCGCCTCATCCACCCAATATATGGCGTTGCCCGCAGCGCGGGTCACCACGTTGAGCAGTATGAGCCCGGTGACCGACGCCGCCAGCGCGGCGGCGCAGACCAGTTCGACCCTGGCCCAGAGATGCGATGCCCGATACAGCATGTGCCTGCCTTCAAATGTCGCGAAACGGGCCGGCACAGGGCCGGCCCGACGCGGGGTTTTCTGGGATTATTGCAGGTCCGCAGCGGTCTTGCGCAGCTCGGGCAAGGATGGGGCCTTGTCCGCCCAGATCGTCTCCCATTGTGCGATGGCATCGCCGAAGAAGTCCTGATCGACCCGCTTGAAGGTCTTGCCCACCTTGGTCAGCGCATCGGTCCATTCCGGCTCTTTGGCCATGTAAACGTCCAATGTGCTGTCCACATGCTTGGCCATCAGTTCCGAGATCATCGCCTTGTCCGCATCGCTCAGCCCGGCATAGACGCGGGCCGAGATCAGCCCGACCATCGGGAACATCATGTGGTTCGAGATCAAGAGCGTGTCGGCATGTTCATGATATTTCAACACGTTGATCAGCTCGACATCCATGTCGATCGCATCCACCTGGCCATTGGCTAGCGCGTCATAGACCGCCGGCAGCGGCATCGGCGTGGGTGCGGCCCCCAGCGCGTTGTAGAAATCGAGGATCGGATCGAACGGCGTGATCCGCAGCTTGAGCCCGGACAGATCGGCCGCGGAATTCACCGCGCCCCGGCTCAGGATCTGGCGCATCCCGGCGCTGCCATAGCCGACACCGACCACGCCCGCCTCTTGCGGCAGCACCGCCAGCATGCCGCGCGCGGTGTCCGAGCGCAGGATGGCCGAGGCGTGGTTGATGTCCTTGGCCAGATATGGCGCATAAAACGCCCCCATGTTGGGCACCCGGTTCGACACTTCGGCCACGGTCATGAAGGCCATGTCCAGCGCCCCGGTCTGCAACTGTTGCAGCATCTGCGCCTCGTTGCCCAGCTGGCGGGCGGGGAAGACCGAGACCGAATGCGCACCGCCCGATTTCTCGGACAATTCGGCGCCAAAGGCCTCGGCGGCCTTGGTCCAGGTATGGGGTGGCGGGGTGATCAGGCCCAGGCGAAATTCCTTGGCCGCCGCCGGCAGCGCGGCCAGTACCAGCGCGGCACAGGCAACCCCCCGGGCCAGTCCCTTGAAGCTGATTGTCATGTGGTTCTCTCCCTGTTGGAATCGTTGTTTTTTGCTAGTCTAAACGCGGTTTACAGTTTCACCCAACCCTCTGGTGGTTCCTTGCCCGGATGAACCTCGCCGCAATTGGGGCAGGTGCGCGCCTGTTCGTCGGCATAGAAGGCCTGATAGACGGGCGGCAGATCGCGCACGATGCTTTCCAGCAACAGCTCGGCCCGGTGCACAAGGCTGCCGCAGCCGAAACAATACCATTCGATGGCGTCATGGGCGCCTTCGGGGCGTTTGGGTTCGATCACGAGACCAATCGAGCCTTCTTGCGGGCGCTGGGGCGAATGGCGCACATGCGGCGGCAACAGGAAAATGTCGCCCTCGCGGATCGGCACGTCATAGAACTCGCCGCCGTCGTAGAGTTTCAGCACCATGTCGCCCTTGAGCTGGTAAAAGAATTCCTCGACCGGGTCGTCATGATAGTCGGTGCGTTTGTTGGGGCCGCCGACCACGGTCACCATCAGATCCGCATCCTCCCAGATCTGCTGGTTGCCGACGGGCGGTTTCAGCAGATGCTTGTGTTCGTCGATCCATTTCTGGAAATTGAAGGCGCTCAGCCGGGCCATCACGTGTTCCTCCTTACCGGTGCTTGCCATCGCGGGCTTGTTTCAGCGTCGGGCGGGGCGGGGCTGCAAGACAAGGAATTTGTCCGAATGCCGCTATCGAAAATCGCGATAGCAGCGCGGGAACCGGCTTTGCGAACCATGGGTGCTGACGAACTTCCTTCATGCATGAAATTTTAAGGTTAAAGGAATAGCCCCTGTCAAGTGTCTTGACCGCGGTCGAGGGTCAGGGCGGTTGATCACCTCTGCGTGAACATGCTTTCTTGGTCCTCGCAGCGCGCCAGATCGAAGGGCGACAGAGCAAGCAGGAGATAACCCATGCGGATCAATGCGGACTTCAGCCAACGCGCAGCGGTGCATTTCGACCAGACAGACTGGGTCCCGTCGCCCGCGTCCGGTGTCGAACGCAAGATGCTGGACCGGATCGGGGCCGAAGTGGCACGGGCCACCACCATTGTCCGCTTTGCGCCGGGCAGCGCCTTTGCCGCCCATACCCATGACGGAGGCGAGGAATACCTGGTTCTGGACGGTGTGTTTCAGGATGAGTTGGGCGATTTTCCGACCGGATCTTACGTGCGCAACCCGCCGACCTCGTCCCATACGCCCGCGACCGAACCTGGGGCGACCATCCTGGTCAAGCTGCACCAGTTCGACCCAGCCGACCGCACAGAGGTGCGCCGTTCGATCACCGGAAAGAGCGACGAGACGCTCTTTGCCGATGCGCATGAAGAGGTGCGGCTGGAAAGCTGGGCGGCGGGTGCGCAGGTGACGCGCGATCTGCCCGGCGGGATCGAGGTCTTCGTGCTGGAGGGCGGGTTTCGGGAGGGCGGGGACTCCTTTGCACGCTGGGACTGGCTGCGCCTGCCACCGGGCGCGCGGCTGGAACTGATCGTCGGCGCCGAAGGCACGCGTGTCTGGGTGAAATCCGGTCATCTCGCCGGAATGGTCTGACATCCTTGCGGCAGGCGGCAAGAATTTTCGCCGAAAATTCTTGCACCCAGCCTTGTGGGCCCGGGCGATTTCGTCCGGGTTCTTCATTTTTGACCGAAAGATAAATTTTACCAGTTGATAAAATTTCTGGATGTGGCAAGCTCACCTCAATAACGAACATATCTTCAGGGAGAAGAACGATGGCACAGGGCCAGATGGCTCCCGGCATTGTCGCCGGGCGGCTTTCCAGCGACGAACTTGCCGCGAATTTCGACGATCTGCATCCGGCCTATGCGCCGCACGAGGCGGCGGTGGCTGCGGATCGTTGCTATTTCTGCTATGACGCGCCGTGTCAGACGGCCTGTCCGACCGAGATCGACATTCCACTGTTCATCCGGCAGATCCAGACCGGCCACCCCGAGGCAGCGGCACGCACCATTCTGGAGCAGAATATCCTGGGCGGCATGTGCGCCCGGGTCTGTCCCACCGAGACACTGTGCGAAGAAGCCTGCGTGCGTGAGGCGGCCGAGGGCAAGCCGGTCGAGATCGGGCGGCTGCAACGCTATGCCACCGACACGCTGATGGCGCGCGGCGTGCATCCCTTTACCCGCGCGGCCTCCACCGGCAAGCGCGTGGCGGTTGTCGGGGCGGGGCCTGCGGGTCTGGCCTGCGCGCATCGTCTGGCGATGCTGGGCCATGACGTGGTCATCCACGAAGCGCGGCCCAAGGCCGGCGGGCTGAACGAATTCGGTATCGCGGCCTACAAGGCGACCGGTGGCTTTGCCGGGGCCGAGGTGGACTGGCTGCTGCAAATCGGCGGCATCAAGGTTGAGCAGGGCTCGGCGCTGGGGCAGGGCCTTACGCTCGATGCGCTGCGCGCTGACTATGACGCAGTGTTCCTGTCGATCGGTCTGGCTGGGGTGAATGCCTTGCGCGCAGCGGGCGAGGACAAGGACGGCGTCCGCGATGCGGTCGATTTCATCGCCGAGCTGCGCCAGGCGGGCGACCTGTCGGCACTGCCGGTTGGGCGCAACGTGGTGGTGATCGGCGGCGGCATGACCGCGATCGACGCCGCCGTACAGTCAAAGCTGCTGGGCGCCGAGAACGTCACCGTCGCCTATCGCCGCTCTCGCGCCGAGATGGGGGCCAGCGGCTTCGAACAGGATCTGGCCGCCTCCAAGGGGGTCAGACTGATGTTCAACGTGATGCCGGTTGCCGTGCATGGCAATGGCGCGGCGGTCGAGATCGAGCTGGAATACACCACCAGCGCGGGCGGTTCGGTGACAGGCACGGGCGAGACCGTGCGCCTGGCTGCTGATCAGGTGTTCAAGGCGATTGGCCAGACACTCGAAGGTGCACCGGAAGGGCTGGAACTTGAGGGGCGCAAGATCAAGGTCGACGGGGCGGGCCGCACCTCGATTCCCGGGGTCTGGGCCGGCGGCGACTGTGCCAGCGGCGGCGAGGATCTGACGGTGACCGCCGTGGCCGAGGGCCGCGACGCCGCCATGGACATCCACGCCCGGCTGAGCGCGTGACACCGAACAAGGATGCGAAAGCACATCAGGGAGGCCGTATAAATGGCTGATTTGAAGACAAACTTTCTGGGCATTGAAAGCCCGAACCCGTTCTGGCTGGCCTCGGCGCCGCCGACCGACAAGGAATACAACGTCCGCCGCGCCTTCGAGGCCGGTTGGGGTGGTGTCGTCTGGAAGACGCTCGGCTCCGAAGGGCCGCCGGTGGTGAACGTGAATGGCCCGCGTTATGGCGCCATCTATGGGGCCGACCGGCGTCTGCTGGGCCTCAACAACATCGAGCTGATCACCGACCGCCCGCTGGAAACCAACCTGGAAGAGATCGCGCGGGTCAAGGCGGATTATCCCGATCGGGCGGTGATCGTGTCGATCATGGTGCCCTGCGAGGAAGCGGCGTGGAAAGCGATCCTCCCGCGGGTGGCTGAAACCGGGGCCGATGGAATCGAGCTCAATTTCGGCTGCCCGCATGGGATGAGCGAGCGTGGCATGGGCGCGGCGGTTGGCCAGGTTCCCGAATATATCGAGATGGTCACGCGCTGGTGCAAGACCCACTACGACAAGCCGGTGATCGTGAAGCTGACCCCCAATATCACCGATATCCGTTATCCGGCACGGGCTGCGAAAAACGGCGGTGCGGATGCGGTTTCTCTCATCAATACAATCAGTTCCATCACGTCGGTGAACCTGGACAATTTCAGCCCAGAACCCTCGATTGACGGCAAGGGCAGTCATGGCGGCTATTGCGGTCCGGCGGTGAAACCGATTGCGATGAACATGGTGGCCGAGATCGCGCGAGACCCGGAAACGCAAGGCCTGCCGATCAGCGGTATTGGCGGCGTGACCACCTGGCGTGACGCGGCCGAGTTCATGAGCCTGGGTTGTGGCACCGTTCAGGTCTGCACCGCGGCGATGACCTATGGATTCCGCGTGGTGGAAGAGATGAAATCCGGCCTCAGCCAGTGGATGGATGAGAAGGGATACACCAGCGTCAGCGATTTCGTCGGGCGCGCGGTGCCCAACGTGACCGATTGGCAGTACCTGAACCTGAACTACATCGCCAAGGCGAAAATCGATCAGGATCAGTGCATCAAATGCGGGCGCTGCTATGCGGCCTGCGAGGATACCTCGCACCAGGCGATTTCCATGTCAGAGGACCGGGTGTTCGAGGTGATGGATGACGAATGCGTCGCCTGCAACCTCTGCGTCGATGTCTGCCCGATCGAGGGGTGCATCTCGATGGTGCCGATGCAGCCGGGCGAAACCGACCCGCGTACCGGCAAGGTGGTGCAGGCCGATTATGCCAACTGGACCACGCATCCCAACAACCCTATGGCACGGGCCGCAGAGTGAGGACCGAGATTTTTCGCGGAAAAATCTCTGCTTGAGAAAATTCGACGAATTTTCTCAGAAAAGAAGGCGGATCGGTCCGTTGTGGCAGACCACGACGAACTGATCCGCCGTTTCGATCACGTGGAAGTTCCTGCGGCGCATTTCAGTCAGGAAGCGCTCCTTGCCGACTTCGCGGTCAACCCAGGCGATGGATCTGCGGACGACCGCGCCGCGTTGAACGGCGCGTGTGGCAAAAATCTGTTCCAGCCAGCGGCGGGCCTGATCGGGGTGAGGCAGGGTCTGCATGCCTGACCTCAGCAGGTTATGGTAAAGAAAGGCTGAATTCACCCCAAGGCCTTGCCTTGTCTCCAAGCCGCCGCACGGATACTCCGGGACAAGGATGTGTTCAGTCTGCAGGTCCAAATGGTACGTCAGCTTCTTCCCGTAAGTGCCTTGTTGCTTGGCTCTGCCTTGCTGCTTTTCGCAGGTGGCATGAACAGCCTGATTCTGCCGATCCGGGGCGCGCAGGAAGGGTTTAGTGCCTCGGCGCTGGGTCTTCTGGGGACTGGTTGGGCTTTTGGTTATGTCGCGGGCTGTTTCTATACGCCCCGGTTGGTGGGCAAGGTCGGCCATGTGCGCGCATTCAGCGTAATGTCCGGATTTGCCGCCGTTGCCGTGCTGCTTTCGCTGCTGCTGCTGACGCCCTGGACCTGGATTCCGCTGCGCGCCATGTCGGGCTTCTGCTTTGCGGGCGCGGCGATGATCGTCGAAAGCTGGCTGAGCGAGCGGGCCGAGCCGAGCACGCGCGGTCGCATCTTTGGCCTATACACCATGGTGAACCTGGGTGCCTCGACCGCCGGGCAACTGGTGCTGACGATGGGCGATACGTCGGGCTTTCTGTTCTTCGTCCTGCCCGCGATCTTTTACTGCCTGGCGCTGATGCCGACGGCGATGTCGTCCAAGGCGGTGCCAAAGCCGCTGGTCAGTGTCCGGCTCGACCTGATGGCGCTCTGGCGCAACTCTCCCGTCGCGGTGATCGGGGTGCTGTGTGTCGGCGTGTCGAATAGCGCCTTTGGCACGCTGTCGGCGGTCTATGCCGATGGGATCGGACTGGCGCTTACGACGGTGGCGCTGTTTGCCAGCCTTCCGGTGCTGGCGGGCGCGGTGTCGCAGATCCCCATCGGCTGGTTGTCGGACCGGCTGGACCGGCGCGCGGTGCTGATCGCTGTCGCGGCCCTGGCGCTGGCGGTCGATATGGTCTTTATCGCGCTGTCGCCGGAAACACGGATTTTGAACCTCGTGCTGGCCTCTCTTTTCGGCGCGGCGATCTATGCCATGTATCCGATCATCATTGCCCATGCCAACGATCACGCCGCCGCGGATCAGGCGATTCAGGTCAGCGGCGGGCTGTTGATGCTATACGGGGTTGGATCGATCCTGGGGCCCTTGCTGGCAGGGGTCGGAATGGAGACCCTGGGTGGCACCGGTCTGTTCATGACCTCGGCGGCCGCGCATGTGCTGCTGATCCTGTTCTCGGGCCTGCGGATCCTGTTGCGCGCCCCGGTGGACGAGGCCGACAAATCGAGCTTTGTTCCAGCGCCTGCCGCCCGCGCCACCACGCCTGAAACCGCGGCGCTGGCAAGCGGTGAGTCCGATGAGGTCGAGACTGAGAAAACTGAGATTACTCCGGACGCGGGCTGAGCAGTCGCCGGTAGAGCGTATCGAGGAACACATCGGCGCCGTCGAACGGGTCCTCATTGCCCAGAACCGCGCGCACCTGCACGTCGAAATCCGCGTAATGCTGCGTCAGTGACCAGATCGAGAACAGCAGGTGATAGGGATGGACGCGGGCGATCCGACCCGCCGCCATCCAGGCTTCGAGCAGGGCCACCTTGTCATCGACCAGCGCCTTCAGATCCTCGCTCAGGGCCTGATAGATGCGCGGGGCGCCTTGTACGATCTCGTTGGCGAACAGGCGGCTTTCGCGGGGGTAATCGCGGCTCATCTCCAGTTTGCGGTGGACATATGCCAAAAGCTCGGTCAAGGGCTCGCCCTGATCATCGAGCGCGCGCAGCGGATCCAGCCAGGTATCCAGCAACTCGGCCAGCAGCGCCTCGTGCATCGCTTCTTTCGACGGGAAATAGTAGAGCAGGTTGGGCTTGCTCAATCCTGCCTCAGCGGCGATCTGATCCACCGTTGCGCCGCGGAAGCCATGCGCCGAAAAAACGTTCAGAGCGGCGTCCAGGATGGCGGCACGGTTTTTTTTCTGGATACGGGTCGGCGCGCGGTCCTGAGGCATGATCTGCTGATTTTTCCTTCGCTTGCCCGTCGAAGTGACGGAATCTTGCAGGGGAACTCGGCTATTTCTTGACTGGTGTCAAACCCGTGATAGCGTGAGTTTGACCAGTTGGTCAAATAGCTAGGCCAGCAAGAACGCAAAGCAAGCAACAGGGGAACAGGTATGGCGGCTCCGGCACAGAATCTCAGAATCAACGGTGACAGGTTGTGGGACAGTCTGATGGAGATGGCCAAGATCGGCCCTGGCGTGGCGGGTGGCAATAACCGCCAGACCCTGACGGATGAGGATGGCGAAGGCCGCGTGCTGTTCCAGAAATGGTGCGAGGCGGCGGGCTGTTCCATGGGGCTGGATCAGATGGGCAACATGTTCGCCATGCGGGCGGGAACCGACCCGGATGCGCTGCCGGTCTATGTGGGCTCGCATCTGGATACCCAGCCCACGGGTGGCAAGTATGACGGGGTGCTGGGGGTTCTGGCCGGGCTGGAGGTGATCCGCACCCTGAACGATCTGGGCATCCGCACCAAACACCCCATCGTCGCCACCAACTGGACCAACGAAGAGGGCACGCGCTTTGCCCCCGCGATGCTGAGTTCCGGCGTCTTTGCCGGGATGCATACGCAGGACTGGGCCTATGCGCGCACCGATGCCGAGGGCAAGAGCTTTGGCGACGAGCTGTCGCGCATCGGCTGGCGCGGCGAGGAAGAGGTGGGCGCGCGCAAGATGCACGCGTTCTACGAACTGCATATCGAACAGGGGCCCATTCTGGAGGCCGAGGGCAAGGATATCGGCGTTGTCACCCATGGCCAGGGGCTGAGCTGGACCCAGGTCACCATCACCGGCAAGGATGCGCATACCGGCTCGACCCCGATGCCGATGCGGCGCAATGCGGGGCTGGGCATGGCGCGGGTGCTGGAAAAGGTGGACGAGATCGCGCTCAGCCATGCGCCCCATGCGGTGGGGGCGGCGGGCCATATCGACGTTTACCCGAACTCGCGCAACGTGATCCCGGGCAAGGTGGTGTTCACGGTGGATTTCCGCAGCCCGGACCTGTCGGTGATCGAGGATATGGAGGCGCGTCTGCGCGTTGAGGGCCAGAAGATCGCTGATGCGATGGGGCTGGAGATCGCCTTTGAAAAGGTGGGCGGATTCGATCCGGTGGCCTTTGACGAGGGCTGCGTCTCGGCCATCCGCGCTGCGGCCGAGCGGCTGGGATACAGCCACATGAACATCATTTCGGGCGCCGGCCACGATGCCTGCTGGATCAACCGGGTGGCGCCGACGGCAATGGTGATGTGCCCATGTGTCGACGGACTGAGCCACAACGAGGCCGAAGAGATATCGAAGGACTGGGCCGCTGCTGGTACGGATGTGCTGTTCCATGCGGTGGTGGAGACGGCGGAAATCGTGGAGTGATCCGGGGGCGATGCCCCGGACCAGCGGGGGGCGCTGCCCCCCGAACCCCCCGGAGTATTTTCGGCGAAATGAAGGACAAGGGATGGTGCCGGACACGGCAACAATGCGCAAACGGGTCAGGGCGGCGATCGAGGCCGATCTTTCGAACGCGCCATTGGATGTGGTGGGTCGGGCCACTCTGCGCGATTTCGCGGCTTTGCGGCAAGAGCCGGAGGTTGTGGAAGTGCAGTTCAGCGGCGGCGTGATGGGGCAGGGTTGGGCGGTCACGCGGCCGAATGGCCCCTACCTGGTCGTCTACCTGCCGCAGGCGGGATGTTTCTCGCTCTGTGTCGAGGGGCCGTTCGGGCCGCTGGATATCGGGGTGCATGGCAATGCGATCGGCTGTTTCGGGTCGGTCTGACAAGAAAACAGGGAGTTCAAGCAAATGAGCACAGTCATCAGGAACGGCACCGTTGTAACCGCCGATCTGACCTACAAGGCGGATGTGCGGATCGAAAACGGCGTGATCACCGAAATCGGCCCGGGGCTGAGCGGTGACAAGGAGTTGGACGCCACTGGCTGTTACGTGATGCCCGGCGGCATCGATCCCCATGTGCATCTGGAGATGCCCTTTATGGGCACCTATTCCAGCGACGATTTCGAGAGCGGAACCCGCGCCGGGCTGGCGGGCGGCACCACGATGGTGGTGGATTTCTGCCTGCCCAATCAGAGCGAGAGCCTGCTGGACGCGATCAAGCGCTGGGACAACAAATCGACCCGGGCCAATTGCGATTATTCCTTCCACATGGCGGTGACCTGGTGGGGCGAGCAGGTCTTCAACGACATGAAGACCGTGATCGAGACGCGCGGCATCAACACGTTCAAGCATTTCCTCGCCTACAAGGGCGCTCTGATGGTGAACGATGACGAGCTGTTCGCCTCGTTCAACCGCCTGGCCGAACTGGGTGGCATTGCCATGGTCCATGCCGAGAACGGCGATGTGGTGGCCGAGATGACCGCGCGCCTCTTGGCCGAGGGCAATACCGGGCCCGAAGCGCATGCCTATTCGCGACCCTCTCAGGTCGAGGGCGAGGCCACCAACCGCGCCATCATGATCGCCGATATGGCCGGTGTGCCGCTCTATGTGGTGCATACGTCGTGCGAGGAGTCCCACGAGGCGATCCGGCGCGCCCGCATGCAAGGCAAGCGGGTTTGGGGCGAGCCGCTGATCCAGCATCTGACATTGGACGAGAGCGAGTATTTCCACCCCGACTGGGATCATGCGGCACGGCGCGTGATGTCACCGCCCTTCCGCAACAAGCAGCATCAGGACAGCCTGTGGGCGGGGCTGCAATCGGGTTCGCTGAGCGTGGTGGCTACCGATCACTGCGCCTTTACCACCGAGCAGAAACGCTATGGCGTGGGTGATTTTTCCAAGATCCCCAATGGCACCGGCGGGCTGGAGGACCGGATGCCGATGCTGTGGACTCATGGGGTGGCGACCGGTCGCCTGACGCCGAACGAATTTGTGGCGGTTACATCAACAAATATCGCCAAGATATTGAATTGTTATCCGAAAAAAGGTGCGGTTCTGGTCGGTGCCGACGCCGATCTGGTGGTCTGGGACCCGGAGAAATCCAAGACGATCAGCGCAGGCAGCCAGCAATCGGCCATCGACTATAACGTGTTCGAAGGCAAGGAGGTCAAAGGCCTGCCGCGCTTTACCCTGACGCGCGGCCAGGTGGCGGTGCATGATGGCGAGATCCGCACCCAGGAGGGCCATGGCAAGTTCGTGGCGCGCGAGGCGAACACGCCGGTGAACCGGGCGCTGAGCAGCTGGAAAGAACTGACCGCACCGCGTCCGGTGGAACGGTCGGGCATTCCGGCGACGGGGGTCTGATGCGCCTATTCGGGCACAAGCGCATCCAGTTCGGGCAGGAGAACGACACTCTCTTGCTCGTGCGGATCGGTGCGGGCCAGGATGGCGACGGCCTCGGTCTGGCCGGTGTTGATCGGCAGGTGCGGGACACCGGCGGGGATATAGATCAGATCGCCCGCATTCGTCTCCATCCGGTGTTCCAGCGCAGGACCCCAGTACATGACCGCCGACCCCTCGATCACGTAGATCGCGGTCTCGTGGTCGGCGTGCAGATGGGCCTTGGCCCGGCCACCCGGCGGAATGCGCAGCATGTGCATGCAAATGGATCGGGCTCCGGTCGTCTCGCGAGCGATCCCTTGAAAATAATTGAACCCCTGCTTGCCGGCATAGGTTTCGCCAAGGCGAAGTTTTTGGCAGGTTTCTGGCATCTGATCGGGCATCGCTCGGGGGTCTCCAACAGGACAGTGACACTATGAATGGGACAGGGCAGCAGCCGGAGTTGTCAAGCGTGGTTTCGGCCAAGGGGCTGGATCTGACGTTTCAGACCAATGACGGCCCGGTTCACGCGCTCAAGGACGTGAACCTGGAAATCAACAAGGGCGATTTCGTCAGTTTCATCGGGCCGTCAGGCTGCGGCAAGACGACGTTCCTGCGCTGTATCGCGGCGCTGGAGACACCGACGGGCGGCAGCCTGACGGTGAACGGGATGACGCCCGACGAGGCGCGGCGCAAGCGCGCCTATGGTTATGTGTTCCAGGCGGCGGGTCTGTACCCGTGGCGAACCATTGCCAAGAATATCAAGCTGCCGCTCGAGATCATGGGATTTTCCCGGCAAGAGCAGGAAGAGCGCGTGAGAAAGGTCCTGGAACTCGTTGATCTGGCAGGGTTTGGTGGCAAATTCCCTTGGCAGCTGTC
The DNA here is from genome assembly GCF_059612905.1 of Ruegeria sp. YKSD163. Classification (NCBI taxonomy): domain Bacteria; kingdom Pseudomonadati; phylum Pseudomonadota; class Alphaproteobacteria; order Rhodobacterales; family Roseobacteraceae; genus Ruegeria; species Ruegeria sp. YKSD163. Next base: position 380,755 of record NZ_JBXWRM010000001.1, on the reverse strand, counting down.
GGGCGGAATGCAGCAGCGCGCCAGCATCGCGCGGGCGCTGGCCTTTGACGCCGATATCCTGTTGATGGACGAACCGTTCGGAGCGCTGGACGAGATCGTGCGCGACCATCTGAACGAGCAGTTGCTGGCGCTTTGGGCGCGGACCGGCAAGACCATCGGGTTCGTCACCCATTCGATTCCCGAGGCGGTCTATCTGTCGACGAAGATCGTGGTGATGAGCCCGCGCCCGGGCCGGATCACCGATGTGATCGAAAGCCCGCTGCCCAGGGAGCGGCCGCTGGATATTCGGGACAGCAAGGAATTCATCGAGGTGGCACATCGGGTGCGCGAGGGTCTCAGGGCGGGGCATGCCGATGACTGAGCTGGATTTCTGGATGCGCGGCGACGAGGCCGGGCGGAACCGGAATTCGGCACGAATTCCGGCCCGATTTCCTTGCAGGAAATCGGTGTTGCGCGCGGAAGGGAGGGCAGCATGAAATCTCTGCTTGCGGTCCTGACCGTCCTCGCTGTGATCGTGGGGCTCTGGTATGCGGCCTGCGTGCCGATGAATATTCACGGCGTGCTGGTCACGGCGGAACGCGGCGGGGCGGTGGTGGAGCCGTCCGATGGCGCCGCCCGGCGCGGCATGAGCGGTGTCTCGCTGGCGCTGAAAAACGGGTTTGCCGTGCCGGAGACCTGGGCGCAGGAGCGCCCACGCCTGCCGGCGCCCCATCAGGTGGCGATCGAGCTGTGGGACACTACGGTGATGAAGAAGATCACCTCGAAACGCAGCCTTGTCTATCATGGCTGGGTAACGCTGAGTGCGACGCTGTTGGGCTTTGGCATCGGCACGGTTCTTGGGGTGTTGCTGGCGGTGGGTATCGTGCATTCCCGCGTCATGGACATGTCGGTGATGCCCTGGGCCATTGTCAGCCAGACCATCCCGATCATCGCGCTGGCACCGATGATCATCGTGGTGCTCTATTCGGTGGGCGTTCAGGGGATCATCCCCAAGGCGGTGATCTCGGCCTATCTGAGCTTTTTCCCGGTCGTGGTCGGCATGGTCAAGGGGCTGCGCAGCCCCGATGCGATGCAGCTTGACCTGCTGAGAACCTACAACGCCTCGCAGGGCGAGACCTTTTGGAAACTGCGCCTGCCGGCCTCGATGCCCTATCTCTTTGCCTCGCTCAAGATCGGGATCGCGGCCTCGCTGGTCGGCGCCATCGTGGGTGAATTGCCGACCGGAGCGGTTTCGGGCCTGGGTGCGCGGCTGCTGGCGGGTAGCTATTATGGTCAGACCGTGCAGATCTGGTCGGCCCTTTTCGGGGCGGCGATTCTGGCGGCTTGCCTGGTGGGGCTGTTGGGGGTGATCGAGCGGTTGGTTCTGAAGCGGATGGGGATGGCATGAGGATGGGATGGCATAAGGGGGGCGCTGCCCCCGTCGCGCAGGCGCGACTCCCCCGAGGTATTTGGGAACAGAAGAAGGATTGGGGGGTGCGCGGATGATGCTGGTTCTGGTGGCCTTGCTCGTCTGGGGGGCGGCATGGTGGCTGAATACCCGTCTGGCCGAGGGGCCGCAGGCCGAGACCCGCCCGGTGCGGCTGGCGGTGCCGCTGATCTTTGGCGCCACGATCTTGGTGGTATGGGAACTGGTGGTACGGGGTCTTGAAGTGCCTTTGGTGATCCTGCCCGCGCCCTCGCTGATCGCGGCACGGTTTGCCGGCAGCCTGCCGATCCTCTGGGCGGATTTCGTACAGACCTTCGTCAAGGGGGCGCTGAGCGGTTATCTGATCGGCTGCGGTGCGGCGGTCCTGATGGCGGTGGCAGTGGACCGGTCCGAGTTCCTGCGGCTGGGCCTGCTACCGGTGGGCAATTTCGTGGCAGCCCTGCCCATCGTTGGCACTGCACCGATCCTGGTGATGTGGTTCGGCTTCGACTGGCAGTCGAAGGCCGCCGTGGTCGTGGTGATGGTGTTCTTTCCCATGCTGGTCAACACCGTGGCGGGCTTGCGCGAGACCACGTCGATGCAGCGTGACCTGATGGAAACCTATGCGGCCAGCTATTGGCAGAGTTTCTTCAAGCTCCGGCTGCCGGCGGCGATGCCCTTCATCTTCAACGGTTTGAAAATCTCGACGACGCTGGCTCTCATCGGTGCGATCGTGGCCGAATTCTTTGGCTCGCCGACGCTTGGCATGGGGTTCCGCATATCGACCAGTGTCGGGCAATTGGCACTGGACATGGTCTGGGCCGAAATCGTTGTGGCGGCGTTGGCGGGAACGCTGTTCTATGGGTTGGTGGCATTGATCGAACATCATGTCACCTTTTGGCACCCCTCGCAGAGACGCTAGGCTGACAGATATGCGACAAGATCCTGGACCGAACCGGGGCACAGAATTGAACAACCAACAAGGAGTGAAATCATGAAGAAACTGATGAATGGCGCGGCGCTTGCCCTGGCCCTGGCCGCTGGCCCGGCGCTGGCGGCCGACGAGGTCAAGCTGCAGCTGCAATGGGTCACCCAGGCCCAGTTCGCCGGCTATTACGTGGCGCTGGACAAGGGGTATTACGACGAAGAGGGTCTGGATGTCACCATCCTGCCCGGCGGCCCCGACATCGCCCCGCCGCAGGTGCTGGCCGGTGGCGGTGCCGATGCGATGCTGAACTGGATGCCCTCGGCACTGGCGGCGCGGGAAAAGGGCCTGCCGGTGGTGAATATCGCGCAGCCCTTCAAATCCTCGGGCCTGATGCTGACCTGCTGGAAGGATACCGGCATCACCGGACCGCAGGACTTCAAGGGCAAGACCATTGGCGTCTGGTTCTTTGGCAATGAATACCCGTTCCTGAGCTGGATGAGCCAGGAGGGGATTAGCACCGATGGCGGCGCTGACGGGGTGACTGTTTTGAAACAGGGTTTCAACGTCGATCCGCTGCTCCAGCGCCAGGCCGATTGCATCTCGACCATGACCTATAACGAATATGGTCAGGTTCTGGATGCCGGTGTCAGCGAGGACGAGCTGGTGACCTTCAAATACGAGGACATGGGCGTCGCCACGTTGGAGGACGGTATCTATGTGCTTGAGGACAACCTCAAGGACGAGGCCTTCAAGGACAAGATGACCCGCTTTGTGCGGGCCTCGATGAAGGGCTGGAAATATGCCGAGGCCAACCCGGACGAGGCCGCCGGCATCGTTCTGGACAATGACGCCACCGGCGCCCAGACCGAGGCGCATCAGGTCCGCATGATGGGTGAGATTGCCAAGCTGACCGCCGGGTCGAACGGTGCGCTGGATCCGGCCGATTTCGACCGGACGGTCGCCACGCTGCTGGCAGGCGGCTCGGATCCGGTGATCACCAAGACGCCCGAGGGTGCCTGGACGCATGAGATTACCGACGCGGCACTGAAGTAACGTTTGGAACACTACGCCGGGGCAACCTCGGCCAGCGCGGTCCCGTCCGGGGCCGCGCTTTTTCGTGCGCGGGTGTCGGTTTTGGTTGGGATGGGATACGAGGGCGTGATATGCATAGATTTGCAAAATGCGTGCTTATGATCTCAGATACACCAAAGTCAGAATAAAATGCAGAATTTTGCGCAAGAAATGCAGGTGGCATTTGCCATGATCTTGGCTGGTGATTCCGAATTGCTGGGGATCGTGGGCCTGTCGCTGCGCGTGTCGTTGTTTGCGGTCCTCTGCGCGGCCCTGATCGGGATGCCGCTGGGGGCGGCGCTGGCTGTCGGGCGGTTTCCCGGCCGGCGCGCGATGGTGGTGCTGGTCAATGCGCTGATGGGTCTGCCGCCAGTGGTGGTCGGGCTGATTGTCTATCTGATGTTGTCACGCTCGGGTCCGCTTGGCGTGCTGCAACTGCTTTATACGCCAACCGCCATGATCATCGCGCAGGTGGTTCTGGTTACTCCGATCATTGCCGCTCTGACCCGTCAGGTGGTCGAGATGCTGGATGCCGAATATTCTGAACAGATGCGCAGCCTGGGCCTTTCGCGGCTGTCCACGGTGCCGGTGCTCTTGTGGGACGGGCGGGTGGCGTTGCTGACCGCGCTGCTGGCTGGTTTTGGCCGTGCCATTGCCGAGGTGGGCGCGGTGATCATCGTTGGCGGCAATATCAACCACGTGACCCGTGTGATGACCACCGCTATCGCGCTTGAGACCTCCAAGGGCAATCTGGCTCTGGCGTTGGCGCTTGGGGCGGTCCTGATCGGGATTGCCGTCGCGGTCAATGCGCTGGTCAGCCTGCTGGGCGCGCGCAGCCGTGCCGAGGCGCTGGCCCATGCGTGATCTGGTCGAGGAAAGCGGACTGGTGATCGAGACGCAGGGCTTGCGCATCTCGCGTCGTGGCCAGAGCCTGCTGGATGTGCCGTATCTGAGGCTGGGCGGGCCGGGGCCTACGGTGATCCTGGGACCGAACGGGGCGGGCAAGAGCCTGCTGTTGCGCTGCCTGCATGGGTTGATCCAGGCCGATGCCGGGACAGTGCGGCAGAATGGGCGCGCGCTTGACGCCCAGGAGCGGGCAAGTCAGGCCATGGTCTTCCAGCGGCCCGTGATGCTGCGCCGCTCGGTGGCGGGCAATCTCGATTTCGTCCTGCGCCGCCGGGGTCTGAACCGGGCGCAGCGTCAGGCCCGGATCGCGGCGTTGCTGGCCGAGGGCGGATTGCCGTCGCGCGCACGCCAGGGGGCCCGCTCGCTGTCTGTGGGCGAGGCGCAGCGGTTGGCTATCCTGCGTGCGCTGGCCACCGAACCCGAGGTGCTGTTCCTCGACGAACCCACCAGTGCGCTGGATCCGGGCGCGACCCAGGCGGTCGAATCGCTGGTGCTGCGCGCCAGCGCCCGTGGGGTGCGGATCGTGATGGTGACCCATGATATCGGTCAGGCCCGGCGGCTGGCGGCGGATGTGGTGGTGATGATGGGCGGGCAGGTGGTGGAACATGGACCTGCCGCTCAGGTGCTGGATGACCCGGCCAATGGTGCGGTGCGCCGTTTCCTGGCCGGAGAGTTGATTTTCTGAACATTGATGGAGACTAGACATGATCGGAACCGTTTTCCGCGCGGGCGCTCTTGCGCTTGGCCTGATGGCGGGCACATTGGCGCAGGCGGGAGAATTCATCGTGGTGCAATCCACCACCTCCACCCAGAATTCGGGACTGCTGGACCATATCCTGCCTGCCTTCGAGGCCGAGAGCGGAATCGAGGTGCGGGTGGTCGCGGTAGGGACCGGTCAGGCGATCAAGAACGCCGCCAATGGTGATGGCGATGTGCTGCTGGTGCATGCAAAGGCGGCCGAGGAGAAATTCGTGGCCGAGGGCTGGGGTGTCGAACGTCTTGATGTGATGTACAATGATTTCGTGCTGGTCGGCCCGGCCTCGGATCCGGCAGGCGTGCGCGGTGGCAGTGATATCGTGGCGGCGCTGAGTGCGATTGCGGAGGTGGGGGCGCCCTTTGCCTCGCGCGGGGATGACAGCGGCACCCACAAGGCGGAACTGCGCCACTGGCAGAGTGCGGGTATCGACGTGACTGCCGCCTCGGGCGGATGGTATCGCGAGACCGGCTCTGGCATGGGGGCGACGCTGAACCTGGCCGCTGGCATGGGCGCCTATGCGCTGACCGATCGCGCCACCTGGATCGCCTTTGCCAACAAGGGTGACCTTGTTGTGGCGGTGGAGGGCGATGTACGGCTGTTCAACCAGTATGGCGTGATCCTGGTCAACCCGGACAAGCATCCCGGTGTCAAGGCCGAAGCGGGGCAGCGGTTCATTGACTGGCTGACCGGTGCGGACGGGCAGGCGGCGATTGTGGGCTACACGCTGGACGGCCAGCAGCTGTTTTTCCCGAACGCGAAATAGTCTGGCACGGGTGCGGCAGGGAGAGATTTTTCGTCAAAAAATCTCGCCTCCGGCGGGAGTATTTGCGGCGAAATGAAAAGGAAAGATGCGGTCAACCGCTGGCGCCATTGTGATGGACGGTGCCGAGGTTGCTGATGTCGTACCCCCCCATCTCGGCGGCGCGGGCAGCAAAGGCGGGGCTTCGCAGGAAGGCCATCAGCCGGGTCATCGGTGGATCGAATACGGCACGGCGCCAGATAGCCAGGTCGAACCGCTCCTCATGGGTGGGGATGAAGCCAAGCCCGTAGGGCGTCGCAAGGGCGCCCAGGCCAAAGCCCGCCTCGGCCTTGCCCGATTGCAGAAGCTGGGCGAGGTCCTCTTCGGTGCGGGCGCAGGTGGGGTCTGGGGCGAGATCGGCGGGGGAGAGGCCCAGTTTCCCCAGTTCGGCAAGGAACAGGTGCTGGCTGGCGGCACTGGATTGGCGCATTGCAACCCTGCGCCCGCGCAGATCGGCGATCCCTCCGATGCCAGTGATCCCGGGTGCCAGCAGCAAACCGCGCTGGCGCCGCGCGATTTCGATCAGCACTACCGGCGCCTCTCCGACCGCGTCCCTCAGGGACGTGGTGTTGAATCCGTCTGCCTCGCGGATATGCAGCGCCGCGGCCTGGGCGCTGCGCGCCTTTAGCCGGACCAGGCCGTCAAAGGAGCCGTCGTAATAGGTGGCCAGCCCGGCGCCGCTCTCTCTCAGCGCCCAGTCGAGCAGAGGGTCGTGGCTGCCAGCCAGGATCGGGGGCAGCGGCGGCTCGGCCACGCGCGGCCCCGCGCGCGAGGCGTTGAGCCAGGCCAGCACTTCGGCGCGGGGAAACAGCAGCTTGCCCATGGCGCGCACATGCGGCACCTCGCCCGAGGCGGCGAGGTCATAGGCCTTGCGCTCGCCGATCCTGAGCAGATCGGCCAGCTCTCGGGTGGTCAGGAACTCGGCCATTCAGTCGAGACGCACATCCGCGCCGGTGCCGCGTTCAGCGGCGGAAAAGCCCGCACGGCTCAGTATCTGCGGCGCGGCGACGGTGATGATGGCCATCAGGACAACGGCGCTGAGAAAGGCTTTCATGGCTGCTCCTTTGCCAGGGTGGCCCGGCGCAGATAGGCGATCAGGTCGGCGCGGTCCTGGGCGCCGGTGATCCGTTGCATGGGCATCTTAGAACCCGGAATGTAATGGTCCGGGCCCAGATCGAAAAGCGAATTGATGCTGTCCTCGGTCCAGACGATATCCGAACCGGCCAGCGCGTCGGAATAGAGATAGCCCGGCAGTGTTCCGGCGCGCCGACCGATTATCTGGTACAGCGTGGGACCGGCCCGACGTCCGCCATCAGCGGTCAGCGTGTGGCAGATGGAGCATTTGCGTGCGAATTGCCGCTCGCCATTGTCCATTTCCTGGGGGGATTTCAGAAAGCTGCGCTCGCCCCCCGCCATCTTGCCATGTTCCGAAAGCGAGGCCACCGGCCAACTGTACATCGTATCGTCAATCCCACCGGCGTGGATATTCGCGCCATCGGGAGAAAAGGCCAGCGCCCAGACCGGGCCGCGCAGGGTGGCGCGGAAGTCGCGGGCGATGCGCCAGCTGTCTGTGTCGATCACCATGATATAGCCCTCGCCATCGCCCACAGCGAGCTGGCTGCGGTCGGGGCTGAGTGCCAGCGCCAGAACCGGGCGGCGGTCGAGGGTAAAGTCGCGCTCGGCCCCGGTGGCAAGGTCAATCACCCGTGTCACCCCGTCGACCGCGCCATAGGCCAACCAGCCGTCAGGCGCATTCAGAGCGATCTCGTTGATGCCGAACCCGTGCCGGGTGATCTGGCGCCGTTCGCTGCCGCTCGCAACATCCCAAAGCCGCAGCACGCCATCCATGCCAGCGGAATATAGCTGAGCCCCATCGGAAGAGAAGGCGACCGCATTCACGCCGCTGCCGGCATCAAGGCTGCGCGGCGCCGAGCCGTCCAGTGGCCAGAGGCCGATGGTACCGTCCCAGCTGGCGGTGGCGGCGAGGGTGTCCGACAGGGCAAGACCGGTGATCTTGCCCTTGTGGCGGCCCAGCACAGCGCCCTCGGGCCAGCGGCGCAGGGTGAAATCGTCGCCTGCCGAGTAGAGCGTGCCGCGCTGAAACGCTACCGTGTTGACGGCGGCCTCGTGTCCTTCGAACCAGTGCGGCGTCCGCCCGGCCCAGAGACCCACGGAATTGTCGAAACTGGCGGTGGCGATCTGCCCCTCTGGGCCAACGGCAATGCCCATGACCGGCCCGCCATGACCCTTGAGGGTAAAGAACTCTGCCGCCGCGCAGGCGGGCCAGAGCAGCAGCGCCAGCGCCAGCGCCCGCATTATTCCGCCGGGCTGGGCCTGGCCTTGCTGGCCTCGGCCGATTTCACCTCGTCCAGCCACAGCGAATGATGTTCGCGGGCCCATTGCTCCTCGACCTCGCCCGAGCCCATGGCATCGAACGCGCCCTCCATCCCCAGCGAACCCAGATAGATATGGGCGATGATGATGGTGATGAACGCAAAGGCCACGATCAGGTGCCAGAGCTGGGCGTACTGCATTTCCTGATGCGGGGTCATCACCTCGGGCAGGGACAGTCCCATGGCCTGCGGCAGGCCGGTGGCATTGGCCAGCGCAAAGGTCTTGGCAAACATCGGCATTTCAAAGGGAAACAGCAGCGACAGGCCCGAGAGAGAAATCGACAGGCCAAGCAGGATACACAGCCAGAAAATGATCTTTTGCCCGGCGTTGAATTTCTTCGCGGGCGGATGCATGCCCTTGCTGAACAGGCCACCGCCCACGGCCAGCCATTTCAGGTCATGCCGGTTGGGGATGTTATGGGCGATCCAGTTCACCGTCACGATGGCCAGTCCAAGCATGAAGGCCCAGGCGATGTTGTTATGCACCCATTTGCAGGCCAGCGCGAGGGTGGCAAAGGCCTCTTTGCCCAAGAGCGGGATCAGGAAGTCGCGGCCATATAGCGTGATCAGGCCCGACGCTGCAAGCACCAGAAAGGACCCGGCAAACAGCCAATGCCCGAACCGCTCGAAGGCGGCAAAGCGGGTCACGCTGCGCCCGGTCTTTACGCCGTCGATGCGGATGCGGCCACGCAGCAAATAGAACAGGGCCAGAACGACGATCATGCCCCCCAGCGCATAGGTGCCATAATCGCGCAGCGCGCCCTCGCGCAGGGTCAGCCACCACATGCCATCGTCCTGGATGATCACATCGGCGGCGGGGCCGCGCGCCGAGACGGTGACATCCGCCGCGCCATAACGCAGGGCGCGGTAAATCTCGCTGTCCGAGGCGCCGCCGCGTACGCCTAACTGCGCCTCGAGCGGTGCTGTCTGGCTGCCGGTGTTGGTGGAGCGATAGGCATCGTCAACCACCTCGCCACGTTGCCGGGCCAGAATGTCCTCAAGCGTGGTGGCGCCGCCGGTGGCGGAGCGATCCGGCGTGGCCTCCTGCGCCACGGCGGGCAGGGCAAGACAGAGCAGACAGATCAGAAGTCGCAGAACCGGCATCGGAACCTCATGTGCAAACCGCACCGCCGAAGAACCGCAAAACAGCGCGGCGGCGCGAGAATTTTCGTAGAAAATTCTTGGTCCTGCGGCGCAAAGATGATGCGCCGCAGGGTTTGACGGTGTCAGCCGCCTTTCTGGTCATAGGCCGTGCCCCAGCCCCAGGCGCCGGTGCCGAAACCGCGCGCCACGACGCGTTCGCGATAGATGGCTGACACCACGTCGCCGTCACCGGCCAGAAGCGCCTTGGTGGAACACATCTCTGCGCAGATGGGCAGCTTGCCCTCGGCGATCCGGTTGCGCCCGTATTTGGCGAATTCAGCCGTCGAATGGGTCTCTTCCGGGCCACCGGCGCAGAAAGTGCACTTGTCCATCTTGCCGCGCGATCCGAAATTGCCCGCCTGCGGATATTGCGGCGCGCCAAACGGGCACGCGTAGAAGCAATAGCCGCAGCCGATGCACAGATCCTTGGAATGCAGCACCACACCGTCTTCGGTCTGATAGAAGCAGTCCACCGGGCAGACCGCCATGCAGGGTGCGTCCGAGCAATGCATGCAGGCCACCGAGATCGAGCGTTCGCCCGGTTTGCCGTCATTGATCGTCACCACCCTGCGGCGGTTGATGCCCCAGGGCACTTCGTGCTCGTTCTTGCAGGCGGTCACGCAGGCGTTGCACTCGATGCAGCGCTCGGCGTCACAGAGAAACTTTGCTCTTGCCATTTTCAGTCCTCCTTACGCTGCCGAGATCTTGCAGAGAGTGGCCTTGGTCTCCTGCATCTGGGTCACCGAGTCATAGCCATAGGTCTGCGCGGTGTTCGAGGCCTCGCCCAACACAAAGGGATCGGCGCCCTTGGGGTATTTCTCGCGCAGATCGGCACCCTGGAAGTGGCCGCCGAAATGGAACGGCATAAAGGCCACGCCGGCGCCGACCCGTTCGGTCAGCATCGCCATTACCTTGACCTTGCCGCCCTCGGGGCCCTCGACCCAGACCTGTTGCCCGTCGCGAATGCCCAGATTGTTGGCATCGCGCGGGTTGATCTCGACGAACATGTCCTGCTGCAATTCGGCCAGCCAGGGGTTCGACCGGGTCTCATCACCGCCACCCTCGTATTCGACCAGACGGCCCGACGTCAGGATTATCGGATAATCCTTTGAAAAGTCGTTCTTCTGGATCGAGGCATAGAGGGTAGGCAGGCGATAGGCATGCCGGTCCTCATAGGTGGGATAATCGGCCACCAGGTCGCGCCGGTTGGTATAGAGCGGCTCGCGATGCAGCGGGATCGGGTCGGGGAAGGTCCAGACCACGGCACGGGCCTTGGCATTGCCGAAGGGCGCGCAGCCATGCTTGATCGCCACCCGCTGGATACCGCCCGAAAGGTCGGTCTTCCAGTTGGTCTTGGGTCCGGCCACCGCGTCGATGGCGGCGTGTTCCTCGGCGGTCAGATCGCCGTCCCATCCCAGATCCATCAGCATCTGCATGGTGAATTCAGGGTATCCGTCCTGAATTTCGGCGCCCGGGTTCGACACGCCCTCGGCCAGCAGGTTGTCGCCGTCGCGTTCCACCCCGAACCGGGCGCGGAAGCACAGCCCGCCCTCGGCCACCGGTTTGGACATGTCATAGAGGTTCGGCGTGCCGGGATGGCCCATCTCCGCCGTGCCCCAGCAGGGCCATGGCAGACCATAGTATTCGCCATCGTTGGGACCGCCCACCGCCTGCAATGTCGTGCGGTCGAAGGTGTGCTGATTGGCCATGTGGCTCTTGATCCGCTCGGGCGACTGGCCGGTATAGCCGATCGTCCAGAGGCCCGCATTGAACTCGCGGGTGATGCTCTCGACATTGGGCGTTTCCGGGTCGTCCATCTCGATATTGCGGAACAGCCGGTCGGCCCAGCCGAACTTGTTGGCGAACTTGGCCATGATGACCTCGTCCGGCAGGCTTTCGAACAGCGGATCGACCACCTTGTCGCGCCATTGCAGCGAGCGGTTGGACGCGGTGACCGAACCACGGGTTTCGAACTGCGTGCACGCGGGCAGCAGATAGACCCCGTCGGTGCGGTCATGCATCACGGCCGAGACGGTGGGATAGGGGTCGATCACGACAAGCATGTCGAGCTTTTCCATCGCCGACTTCATTTCCGGCCCGCGCGTCTGGCTGTTGGGCGCGTGGCCCCACAGCACCATGGCACGGACATTGTTGTCCTGATCCATGTTGGCGGGATCTTCCAGCACGCCGTCGATCCAGCGGCTGACCGGGATGCCGCTTTCGTTCATCAGCGGCTTGTCCTTGCCATCCTTGTCCTTGATCGAGGCAAACTGTCCCTTGAGCCAGTCCAGATCCTCGCCCCAGACACGCGCCCAATGGGCCCAGGCGCCTGCGGTCAGGCCGTAATAGCCGGGCAGGGTGTGGCTGAGCACGCCCAGATCGGTTGCGCCCTGCACGTTGTCATGGCCACGGAAGATATTGGTACCGCCGCCCGAGGTGCCCATGTTGCCCAGCGCCAGCTGGAGCACGCAATAGGCGCGGGTGTTGTTGTTGCCATTGGTGTGCTGGGTGCCGCCCATGCACCAGATCACGGTGCCGGGACGGTTGTTGGCCATGGTACGGGCCACACGTTTCAGCTGGCTGCCGGGCACGCCGGTCACGCGCTCGGTCTCTTCGGGTGTCCAGTTGGCCACCTCGGCCTTGATCTGGTCCATGCCCCAGACACGGGTGCGGATGAACTCCTTGTCCTCCCAGCCGTTCTCGAAGATGTGCCAAAGAATGCCCCAGACCAGGGCCACGTCCGTGCCGGGACGGAAGCGGACATATTCATCGGCATGGGCCGCCGTGCGGGTAAAGCGCGGGTCGCAGACGATGAGCGGCGCGTTGTTCTGTTCCTTGGCCTTCAGCACATGCAGCAGCGAGACGGGATGCGCCTCGGCAGGGTTGCCGCCGATGATGAAGATGGCCTTGGAATTGTGGATGTCGTTATAGCTGTTCGTCATCGCGCCATAGCCCCAGGTGTTGGCAACACCTGCAACGGTCGTCGAGTGACAGATACGGGCCTGGTGATCCACGTTGTTCGTGCCCCAATAGGCGGCGAACTTACGGAACAGATAGGCCTGTTCGTTATTGTGCTTGGCCGAACCCAGCCAATAGACGCTGTCCGGGCCGCTTTCGGCGCGGATCTTCATCATGCCGTCGCCGATCTCGTCGATAGCCTGTTCCCAGCTGATCTGCTTCCACTCGCCACCCTCTTTCTTCATCGGGTATTTCAGGCGGCGTTCGCCATGGGCGTGCTCGCGGACCGAGGCCCCCTTGGCGCAATGGGCGCCCAGGTTGAACGGGCTGTCCCAGCCGGGCTCTTGCCCGATCCAGACGCCGTTCTTGACTTCGGCGACGACGGTGCAGCCCACCGAACAATGGGTGCAGACGGATTTCACGGTCTCAACCGCCGATCCGGCGGCTGTCTGGGCGCTGGCCTGCGTCACGGTTCCGCCCGTGGCGCTGATCGCGGCAAGGCCGCCGATCGCCAGACCCGAACCGCGCAGGAACGCGCGGCGGTCGACATGGCTGTCGCCGACCTGGGACAGGATCGAGTTCCGCTGGGGGCGTCGCGCAACCCCGTTGGTCTTTTTCCTTAGCATCTTCTACCTCCCGTGCTGGCCACTGGTTGTGGCTGGCTTGGTACCTGTTGGAACCGGCGTCAGGGCCTCACGCAACCGTCTGCCGGGGGATGACGGCGTCCATTCGTCAGAAACGGGCGCTGTCCAGATAGGCGCGGGTATGCGCGGTGTCTTGAAGGCGGGTCTCGTCGGTGGGCAGCGCGGCCGCCTCGGCCTCGCCCCCCAGGGCCGCCGCGGCTACCGCCGCAGGGGCCGCCGTACCGGCCAGTTTCAGGAAGTCCCGGCGGCTGGCGCCGTCTTCTCTGGTCTTCTTGCTCATGGAAACCTCCTGTTCCATTTGCGGGTTTGGCCCCCCCGGCGGGGGATGCCGGCGAAAGGCGGCTCAGGCCGCCGTCATCCGGAAGGCTTCGCGCTCGATCTCCATGAACACCCGGCCGGCGGAGCCGACTGAGGCATAGAGGACCGACGCTTCGGCGCCTTCCAAATCCGAATAGAAATGCCCCGCCCAGGGGCCGATATGGCGCGACCAGAACAGGCGCTGATCGGCCAGCGGGGCGGGGGCCGAGAACCGGCCTACGATCATGCCCGCCATCATCTCCATCAGCGAGGCGATATTGTCCTCGGGTTCGAACACGTTGGGGGCGCGGGTGATGGCGCGGGCGGCCATGTCCTGGCGCAGCTGGGCCAGCGGCTTTTCGTTCAGGAAGCCGGTCAGGTAATAGCTGGCATAGGGCAATAGCTCACCCCGTCCCAGCCCGATGAACAGCGCGCTGAACTCGCGTTCGGCGGCGGCGGGTTTGGTCACGCGCGCCACCCGGGCCAGCGCGCCGATGGCCTGGCCCAGATCGGTCTCGTCCCCCGAGAGGCCCGCGATCTGATCGAGCAGCAGCTGGTCGGGCGGGGCCGACAAAAGCAGGCCGAGGAAGTTGTAGAAATCCGCGCGCAGGCGGTCCTCGTCGCTGATCGGTGATGGGGCTGTTTCGGTCCGGTTCATTCCCTATCCTTCGAAGGTGAAACGCATGCGCCGGGGCGCGGGTGGGGCGGTGTCGTCGGCATCGTCAATGACCGGGGCAGGGGGCGCGGGCGCCTCGGGGTCCCGCAAGGGGACCGCCTCGTTGCCCGCCTCGGCTGCGGGTGCAGCCTCGGTTGCAGCCATTGCCAGCGGTTCGTCTTCGGGCAGGTCGGGAGTTTCGGTTTCGGGTGTGGTCTCGGCCTCGGTCTGTGCCGCCAGCGCCTCGACATGGAGCAGCATGCCCCGGCCCACCTGATAGGCGGTCTGTAACCCCTCGATCACCCGGGTCGCATCGGTGAAATCCTCGCCGTAATCCACCAGCCCGTCCACATTGGCCAGCACAGGGTTCAGCCGCCACAGACGGCGCAGCGCCCGGCGGCGCAGACGGTCGGGCACCAGCTCGCTCATGAAGCGGCTGACATCATCGCCCGGTTGCAGCAGGTCGGGATCGGGCAGGTCGAGCCGCGCCAGGATCTCGGCATCGTCCTGCTGCTCCAGCTCGGCCTGTGCCTCGGCCCGGGCGCGCAGCTCGAGCGCGGCCGTCTCGGCCCGCTCTTCGGCCGCGACACCGGCGCGCCGGCGGCTCCAGAAATCGCCCCGCGCGCTCATTGTACCAACCGCCGTTTGGGCGCGCGATAGACATCACCCTGTTGTCGAATACGCGCGTCGCCGCGACCATCCTCGACCAGGTCCACCCGCTTGCGGTCGCGCCGCCGTTTGACGAAAGGTTCGGCATGGTGGTGCTGCAAGGTGAAATCGCGCACCCAGGCCACCAAGCCCGGCGTCATCGGGATCTTTTCCACGATATCGTCCGCCGTATCGGCATAATCCTGCCCCTCGTAGGGCGAGGCGGTAACCAGCACCGCCTCGAGCGGGCGGTCGTCCTGGTCGGTTTCGCGCAGGACCAGGTAAATCGAGGGCACACCATCGGACAGATTGATCCTGTAAGCCTCGGCATCGGCGGCCCAGAGGGTCAGGGGCAGGGTGGCGGCGTGATATTCGACCGCCTCGCCCTCGCGCCTGAGTTCGGCCCAGTCGGCGGGCCCCGCGCCCGGTAGCACCGCAACCGCCCGCCACGACCACCGGGCCCAGCGGGTCACCCCCGGTGTTTTGCGGACGACAACACCCAGCGGCATCTCAATGTGAACTCTGGCGGCCTGGGCCACATGCTCCTCCCCGGAAAGCTCTCCCCTTCTTTCCGTATCGGAAACTATGGGACGGAATATCTGGTCTGCCAAGTCTTTTTCCCGGATTGGCCTGAAGAGTTGACCAGTTTCGTGCGCAAAATGAAATCCGGCCAAGGCGCAATAGGACTTTAGTATGGCTCGTGCCTCTCATGCGATGCCGTTTGGATGGCGCGATCGGGGGCTTTACCGGCGGGCCGGGCTGGGCCAAGCTCGGCCCCGGGCGAAAGGGGAGCGATATGACCGAGACGTTGATTTTGTGCGATTGCGGCGGCAGCCAAAGCCTGGACCGCGAACGGATCGCCAGCGGTTGCGGTGCTGCCTGTTCGCTGGTCTTTCGCGCGCTCTGCACCGACGAGATCGGCAAGGCGGCAGAGCTGATGCAGGCGGGCGATGTGGTGATCGCCTGTGGCCAGGAACAGGCGGTGTTCACCGATCTGGCCGCTGAACTTGGAGTCGAAACGCCCGGCTTTGTCGATTTGCGCGACCGCGCGGGCTGGTCGGATCAGGGCGCACAGGCAACGCCCAAGATGGCGGCGCTGGCCGCCGAGGCGCTGATGCCCGTTGCAGCCCCACCCGCGGTCGACGTGATCAGCGAGGGCACCTGCCTGATTGCCGGTCCGGCGGATGTGGCCTGCGGTCTGGCTGAACAGCTGGCCGGGGCGCTGGTGGTCACGGTGCTGCTGAGCGACGAAGAACCGCCACTCAGCCGGGCATATGATGTCGTGGCGGGACGGCTGACGCGGATCGAGGGGGCGCTGGGTGGCTTTCGCGTCCGGATCGACGGGTTCCGTCAGTTGATGCCGGGCGGGCGGGGTGCCTTTGCCTTTGACCCGCCGCGCAATGGCGCGCAGTCGGCCTGCGATATCGTGATCGACCTGACCGGAGGAACGCCCCTTGTCCCGGCACCCGACAAGCGCGAGGGCTATCTGCGCGCCGACCCGCGCGATCCGCTGGCGGTGGCGCGGCTGGCGCTCGAGGCGGTGCAGCTGACCGGCACGTTCGAGAAACCGCTCTATGTGCGGCTCGATGAGAGTCTGTGCGCCCATTCCCGCGCCGGGCAGCGGGGGTGTTCCAATTGCCTCGATATCTGCCCGACCGGTGCAATCACCCCGGCGGGGGACCATGTCGCGATCGCCCCGATGGTCTGTGCCGGCTGCGGCGCCTGCGCGGCGCTTTGCCCCTCGACCGCGATCACCTACGAGGCACCGACCGTAGCGACGCTCTTGGCGCGGATGCAGCGGCTGGCACGGGCCTATCGCGGGGCAGGCGGGGTGGCGCCGCGCTTGCTGGTGCATGATGCCCATGGGGCCGAGATGATCCGCCTTGCGGCCCGGTTCGGGCGCGGGTTGCCCGCGGATTTGATCCCGCTGGAGCTGGGCATCGTTTCGGGCCTGGGCCATGCCGAGATGCTGGCGGCGTTGGCGCATGGGTTTGCCAGCCTCTCGGTCCTTATCGGCCCCCGCACCGAGCGCGACGCGCTGATCCGCGAACAGGCGCTGGCCGAGGCGATTGCAGGGGCGGGCCGGCTGGAACTGCTCGACATTGCCGATCCCGATGCGCTCTCGGATCACCTTTACGCCGCGCCGGTGCCGGAACCGCTTGCGGACCCGGTCCTGCCGCTTGGAAACCGGCGCCAGATCACCCGGCTGGCGGCGCAGGCCCTCAATCCCGGCGGGCCGGTGCTGGATCTGCCGCAAGGCGCGCCCTATGGCGCGGTGGCCGTTGATACAGATGCCTGCACGCTCTGCCTCAGCTGCGTGTCGCTTTGCCCGTCGGGGGCGCTGATCGACAATCCCGACCTGCCACAGCTGAGCTTTCAGGAGGACGCCTGTCTGCAATGCGGCATCTGCCGGACCATTTGCCCGGAACAGGCAATCGCGCTGGTGCCCCGGCTCGACCTGTCCGATGCGGCGCTGGGGCAGCAGGTGCTGAACGAGGAAGAGCCCTTTGCCTGTATCGAATGCGGGACGCTCTTCGGGGTGCGTTCCACCGTCGAGCGGATCATGGATAAACTGGCCGGCTCACATCCGATGTTTTCTGAAAGCGCCCAGGCCCGCATGATCCAGATGTGCGACAATTGTCGGGTGGGCGCGCATTTCGAGCAGGAAAACAATCCCTTCGCATCCAAGCCCAAACCAAGAACCGTCACAACCGAGGACTATTTCACCAAACGCAAGGATCACTGATAGGCGCCCTTTTCTTCATTTCGCCCCAAATACTCCCGCCGGAGGCGCAGATTTTTCGGCGAAAAATCTGCTGGGCGCCCGGCCTCGACCGTCGTGCGTGTCACTTCAAAATAAGCGGCGCACCCAGATCAGCGGCGCCGGTGGCCGCGACAAAGGCCAGGATCGCCTCCAGTTCGTCGACCGTCACCGTCACCGGATGGATCGGCGGCGGGCGTTCGGCGTCAAATGGCGCGGTGATGCCCGGTATCTGGGTAAAGGCCGGATGCGGGCGCAGCACATAGAATTGCTGAAACCGCGCGTCCCAGTCGGGCAGGCTGCGCAGCACCGCGAAAGACGGGGTCGACCCGATCCCCTTCATCCTGTTCTCGGCGCCTGTCACGTGGCAGCGTCCGCATTTACCCTGGGCCAGGCTGGCCCCAAGCGCCGCGTCGCCCTCGAAATCGACAATCTCATCCGCCGCCGTTTCGTCCCTCAGAACGACGAATGCGGGTCCTTCGGCGGGGGTAAAGCTTTCGATGGTGCGCTGACCGATCTCCGAACGCATCCAGTCGCGAAACCGCTCCTGTCGTGGTTCGGCCGCTATCTGGAGCAGATAGACCGTATCGCCCTGCCGGAACACGCGGGTGCCATTGCCCTCGCTGACCAGCCGCATGGGTCCTGCCGGATCCGCGACAATGCGGATTCCGGTCTTGAGCGAGAAGCGCGGCAGAATATGTTGCAGAAGACCCGACCGTGTCACGGCCTCGGGACTGGCCAGACCGATTGCCTCCTGCGCGATGCAGGGGGTGGCGAAGGCGAGCAGGCTGAGGCACAAGAGGGCATGTCGCATGTCCTGCAGCCTAACGGCGGCGCGGGCACTGCGTCAAATGACGCGTGGGATACAGGAGAGACCGGGCCATGAGCGGCGATTACAACATGTCGATGCGTAAGTTCCTCAAGCAGGTGGGCGTTACCGGCCAGCAGGCGATCGAAGAGGGGTTGCGCAAGGCGGGCAGCCCCGAGGGCGGCAGCTTTCGCGCCCGTGTGGTGCTGACGATCGAGGGGCTCGATGTCAGCCACGAGGTCACCGGCCTGATCAAGGACGGTGACGCATGAGCCTGCGCGAGGCCGTTCTGGCCAATCTCAAGAAGATCACCGACCCGGTGTCCGGACAGGATATCGTCAGTGCCGGCATCGTGCGCGCGCTCAATGTCGAGGGCGACACCGTGCGTTTTGTCATCGAGATCGACCCCAAGCTGGCCGAGCGGATGGAGCCGGTGCGCGCCGCCGCCGAGAAGGCCGCCCAGATGGTCGAGGGTGTGGCCAAGGTCTCGGCCATGATGACGGCGCATTCCGACAAGGCGCCGCCCGAACTGAAGCCGCGCCCCAAGGCGGCGGCGCAGGGGCCGCAGCCGGTCGCCGGTGTCGATCGCATCGTGGCGGTCGCCTCGGGCAAGGGCGGCGTGGGCAAGTCCACCGTCTCGGCCAACCTCGCCTGTGCGCTGGCCGCCGAAGGGCGGCGCGTGGGCCTCTTGGACGCCGATGTCTATGGCCCCTCGCAACCGCGCATGTTGGGCGTGTCGGGCCGACCGGCCAGCCCGGATGGCAAGACCATCCTGCCGCTCCGCAATCATGGCGTGACCATGATGTCGATGGGGCTGATGACCAACGAGGGGCAGGCGGTGGTCTGGCGCGGTCCGATGCTGATGGGCGCGCTGCAACAGATGATGAACCAGGTGCAATGGGGCGGCCTTGACGTGCTGATCGTCGACCTGCCGCCGGGGACCGGCGACGTGCAACTGACACTGAGCCAGAAATTCGCGGTCGATGGCGCCATCGTGGTCTCGACCCCACAGGATGTGGCGCTGATCGACGCCCGCAAGGGCATCGACATGTTCCGTCAGCTCAAGACCCCGATCCTGGGCATGATCGAGAACATGTCGACCCATATCTGTTCCAATTGCGGGCATGAGGAGCATGTGTTCGGTCATGGCGGTGTCGCGGCCGAGGCCGAGAAACTGGGCGTGCCGCTGTTGGGAGAAATCCCGCTGCATCTGGATATCCGGGTTGCCGCCGATGGCGGCGCGCCGATCGTGGTCAGCAAGCCCGACAGCCCGCAGGCCGAGGCGTTCCGCAGGATCGCCTGTGACCTGATCGCCAAGGGCCAGGCATGACTGCGCCCACCTTTCCGCCGCTGATGCAGGGCGTCGCCGCCCAGGGGGGCGACGATCCGTTCGAGCGGGCGCGGGCCATGGCGGCGCTTGGCTGTGACGGCGGGACGGTGGTGCACAGTGTACAGGCCGACCGGCTGCGTGCGGCGCTGGTGCTGGCGCCCGAGGTGGCGCTGGCCGATGCGATGGCGATGCTGCCGCTATGTGCGGTCGGGTTCCAGAACGCGCTGGGGGCGCTGGCCCCGCCCGAGGTGGCGGTGCATCTGGACTGGGCCGGCGATATCCATGTCAACGGCGGGCGCTGTGGGCGGCTTTGCGTGGCCGCCTCGACCCGTGATCCAGAGGTGCAGCCCGACTGGCTGGTGATCGGGCTCGACCTGGCGCTGCTGCTCACCTCGGACATGCCCGGCGCGCATCCCGACGAGACCGCGCTTTATGAGGAAGGCTGCGCCGATGTGGCCGCCACCACCCTGCTGGAAAGCTGGACCCGCCATGTGATGACCTGGATCAACCGGTGGGAGGACGAGGGCAACGCGCCGCTGCATGCCGAATGGCTGGGCCTGGCGCGCGGCGTCGGCGAAGAGGTGACGCGCGCGAACTGCACGGGGACCTTTCTGGGTGTTGACGAGCGGTTCGGCATGCTGATCCGTACCGGTGCCGAAACCCGCCTGATCCCGCTGACCGCCTTGTTGGAGGACCCCTCATGAACCTGGCCCGCGCCATTCATTTCGACGAAAGCGACCTCAGGGTCTTTCACAGCCCGGCGCGCACCGGCGAATGGTGCGTCTCGGGCGGGTTCGAGTTTTCGAACTGGTCCGAGGCCGATCTGGAGGGGAAGGCGCGACAGGCCTTTGCCAATGGCTGGCTGGGGCTGGAGACATTCGGGAGGGTCACCTTCGTTGCGGTGACGCGGATCGAGGAGGGCGAGGTGGCGGCGCTGGCCGAGAACCTGGCCCGCCATTTCGTAAGCCATTACGGCGCCCCCTCGGTCGAGGCGGCGCTGGAGGTGGCGCGGGGCGAGATCGCGCAGATGGCCGATCTGTGTGACGGGCACGACCCCAACACCCTGTTGACCGTGGCGCGCGAGCTGACCGAGGCTGGCGTGCGCGAGACCTATCGCACCATCCAGCCGCAAGAGGCGGAACTGGATCTTCTGGCGGTACACGCCACGCCGGACCAATAGCCCGCCGTTCGGGGAAATCCACCGCCATTGCGAACCCACTTGCCGAGAGAGGAGGGTGTTGAAACAATACGGCTGGAATCCCGAGGGGGCAGGAAAGCGTGAAACTTACCGATGAAGAAGCGGACCTGATCTTTTCAATCATGCGAGATCTGAGTGGCGAATTCGACCATTCCGAGGTGCGCCGCCGTGTCGGGCAAAAGATGCTCGACCTGCTCAAGGCCGACTATTTTGCCTCCTATGTCTGGGACGACGACCGACAGCAATTCGTCTCATGTGTCCAGATCAACATGACCAATGACAACCTGCGCCGCTACGAGGGCTATTTCCAGTTTCACGACCCGATCACGCCCACCTTGCAAAAACGCAAGAAGGCGACGCCGGTCAGCGAGGTGATGCGGCATGACCGTCTGGTCAGGACCGAGTTCTTCAACGATTTTCTCAAGCAGGACGGTCTGTGTTATGGGCTGAATTTCTTTGCCTATGACCGGGGCGACAATATCGGTGACCTCAGGATCTGGCGCGGCTCCAATCGCGAGGATTTCACCCCGCGCGATGCCCAGATCGTCGATGCGGTGGGGCCGAGCCTGGTCAATGCCCTGATCCGGGCGCGGACCGCCCAGGTGCAGATGCCGTCGCTGCGCTTTGCCCAGATCGCTGGCGATCTGGGGTTCACCGTCCGCGAGGCCGAGGTGGCCGATCTGCTGGTGACTGGTCTGACCGATGACGAGATTTGCGGCAAGCTGGGGTTCTCCAAGCCGACGCTGCGGTCGCATATCGCTGCGATCTTTCGCAAATCGGGTTTGAACCGGCGCACCCAGTTGGCCCAGTTTCTGGCCGAGAAAAATCATCATTTGTGATGATAGGCAGCTGACCGCGCCGCTTTCTATCCTGTCCTCCAGTCATCAGGGAGGCAGGAATGGCGCTGGATTTGGAACGTCTGGATGCAGTGGGCGCGGTTGCCGCGATCCGCGAAGGGGTAATCTCGGCCGGCGACTATGCGGCGGCACTGGCCGAGCGGGCCGTGCGTCACGCGGACCTGAATGCGCTGCATAGCTTTGACGCGGCACGGTGTATCCGAGCGGCGGAAGAGGCCATTACCTCCAATCCGGACGGAAGGCTTGCCGGGCTTCCGGTCGTGGCGAAGGACAACATCAACACTACCAACTATCCGACTTCGGGCGGGACGAGGGCGTTGCTCGGTCATACACCGGCGTCCGACGCCGGGGTGGTGCGGCGGATTACCGGCGCGGGTGGTTTCATCGGGGCAAAGGCAGGCATGCACGAGCTGGCCTTCGGCATAACCTCGAACAACGCGGTCACAGGGGCCGTGCGCAATCCGGCCGACCCGGCACTGATCCCCGGTGGCTCCTCCGGGGGAACGGCGGCGGCCATCGCGGCGGGCATCTTCCCCGCCGGTCTTGGCACCGACACGGGTGGGTCCTGCCGGGTGCCCGCTGCGCTTTGCGGTGTGGTGGGCTTTCGACCGACCACCGGGCGCTATGACGGCGATGGCGTGGTGCCAATCTCTCACACGCGCGACACCGTTGGCCCGTTGGCCCGTAGCGTGCGCGATATCGCCCTGTTCGACAGCGTGCTGTCCGGGGTGTCGGAGAGCACCGCCGAACTTGCGCTGAGCGATGTCACTCTGGGGGTGCCTCGGCAGATATTCTACGACGGGCTCGATCCGGATGTTGCCCGGGCTGTCGAGGCACAGCTTACGACCCTGTCCGCCGCCGGCGCGAAGCTGGTCGAGGTCGGTTTCGATGCGATCTGGCCGCATAACGAGGCCTTTGGCTTTCCGGTTGTGTTTTACGAGGTTATGCGTGACCTGCCCGCGTATCTGGCCCTTCACGCCCCTGAAGTGTCCTTTGAAGCGCTGGTGGCCGATATCGGCTCCGCCGATGTGGCCGGAGCCATCGGCAGCCAGCTTGGCGATCAGGCGATGCCCGAAGCGGCCTATCGGGCGGCGATCGAGGTGCATCACCCGGCCATGCGGCAAATCTACGGTCAGGTGTTCGAGGAACACGGGCTTGACGCCATCGTCTTTCCGACGACTCCACTGCCTGCACGCCCCATCGGCGATGACGAGACCGTCGAACTGAACGGCGAACGGGTGCCGACCTTTACCACCTATATCCGCAACACCGACCTGTGTTCGAATCTCGGCGCTCCGGGGATTTCGCTGCCCTGTCCGATGTCTTCGGGGTTGCCGGTCGGAATCGAGTTCGACGCCCTGCCGGGGCAGGACCAGGCATTGCTGGCCCTGGCGCGGGCTGTGGAACACGCAATGGCGCAATAGACGCCGAACTCACCAACGGGAGAACCATAATGTTGAAAACGATGACTAAACTGTTCTCTGGCGCCGCTCTGGCGCTGGGTTTTGGCGCGGTATCCGGCGCCGCCGATATCAAGGTCGGGGTGCTTGTGCCCGACTCCGGTCCGGCGGGTCTCTTCGGGCCCTCGACCCGTAACGCGGCCCTTCTGGCCGCCGAGAAGATCAACGCCGAAGGCGGCATCAATGGCGAGCGGATCGAACTGCTCTTTGCCGATGTCGGCGTACCCCCGGCAGAGGCGGCACAGGCGGCGCTGCGCCTGTGGAAGGGGCAGGGCGCGCAGGCCTTTGTCGGCATGCACGATTCGGCTGTGCGCGAGGCGCTGATCGGGCGGTTCAACGGACAGGTCCCCTATGTCTATACGCCGGTCTACGAGGGCAATTCCTGCGCCGACGGGCTTTATGTCACCGGCGAGACACCCAGCCAGCAACTGGCGCCGGTGATCCCCTATCTGACCGAGCGCGAGGGGGTCTCGAAATGGTACCTGATCGGTCATGACTATAACTGGCCCCGCGATACCAACGCGCTTGCAAAGGGTTACATCGCCGAGGCGGGCGGCGAGGTCGTCGGCGAGGAATACGTGCCCTTCACCGTCAGCGAATTTGACTCCTCGCTGCAACGCATCCGCGAGAGCGGCGCCGACGCGGTGCTGATCACGCTGGTCGGCGGTGGCTCGGTCGGATTCAATGTCAGCTTCGCTGGGTTCGGTCTCGACGATCAGGCGATCCGACTGGGCACCCTGATCGAAGAGAACACGCTGGCCGGTATCGGCGCCGCAAATGCCGACCGGCTCTATTCCAGCGCGGGCTATTTTGCCGCGATCGAGACCGAGGCCGCCGCCACCTTTGCGGCGGAATATGCGGCGGAATTCGGGGCCGGGGCGCCGGCGCTCAACGGGCTGGGGCAATCGGCCTACGAGGGTCTGATGCTGCTGGCCGCGCTGGCAGACAAGGCCGGCAGTCTTGACGTGGCCGCGATGGATGCCGCCGCCGAGGGCACCACATGGACCACGCCACGGGGCACCAACACCCTGACCGGGCGGCACATGGCGCAGACGGTCTATCTGGCCGATGGCAGCGGCGGTGCCTTCGAGATCGTCGCCGCGTTCGACAATGTCGCGTCGTCCGAAGCCTGCGCGGACTGACCGGGCAGATGTCCTCTGTCCTGCTGCTCAACCTCGCCTGGCAGATCAGTACGCTTGCGCTGGTTGCCCTAGGGCTTGCCATCGTGTTCGGCAAGCTCGGGATCATGAACATGGCGCATGGCGAATTCGTGATGATCGGGGCCTATGCCCCGGTCATTACCGCCTCGCTGGGGCTGCCGGGCTGGCTGCAACTGCCGGTCTGCCTGCTGACCGTGGCAGCGGTTGCCCTTTTGCTGGAACGCACCATCATCCGGCACCTCTATGGCCGGATGTTCGACAGCCTGCTGGCCACATGGGGTATCGCCATCCTGCTGCGCGAAGCGGTGGAGCTGATCTTTGGCCGCGGGTATCAATCGGTCAACCCGCCCATCGCCGGCACGCTCAGCCTGTTCGGCGCCGAATATCCCGCTTACCGGATCGCGGTCATCGCCGGCATCCTAGCGGGGTTCGCGGTGCTTTACTGGTGGAACGCGCGCTCTCGCGTGGCGACCCGGATCAAGGCGATGGTCGGCAATCCCGACCTGGCCCAGGCCATCGGCATCGACACCGCGCGCCTGTCGGCGGGCGCTTTCGTCTTTGGCTGCACGACCGCCGGTCTGGCCGGGCTGATCCTGGCCCCGACCATTCGGATCGAGCCGATGATGGGGCTCGATTACCTGATCCGCTCCTTCTTTGCCCTTGTCGTCGGCGGGCTTGGCAGTCTGGAAGGTTTGGCCGTCGGCGCAAGCGTCATCGCCGGAACCCAATCCGTTTTGGGCGCGGTTGCCAGCCAGACCCATGGCTATCTGGCCGTCCTCGTCCTTTCCATTCTCTTCTTGTGGCTGAAACCCGATGGTCTCCGTTCTTCTTCCCGCTAGCCTGCTTTTGGCGGCCCTGCTGCTGATCCCGGAACTGTTCGGCGATTTCGCCGCCTATCAGATCGGGCTCTACCTGATCTATGGCATCGCCGCGCAGGGGATCGGTTTCCTCTGGGGCAAGACCGGGGTGCTGCCGCTGGGACAGGCGCTGTTCTTTGGCATCGCCGCCTATGCCACCGCCATCACCCTGCGCGCCGATCTGGGGTTGATCGCGGAGCTGTCTCTGGCGCTTGGCGTGTTGCTGGCCATCGCCCTGTTCGCCTTTGTCCTTGCCGCGCTGATCTTTCGGGGCCGCAACGAGAGCGGTCCCTATTTCTCGCTGATCACGCTGGCGCTGGTGATGATCGCCGAACAGATCGCCGGTACCGCGACCGGGCTGACGGGTGGGTTCAACGGATTGAGCGGGTATCGGAGCCTTGGCAATCTGGACCCGTTCGGCGGGTTCTATCACGTCATCGTAGCGGTCGCGGTTTCGGTCAGCCTGCTGTTGTTGCTGCTGAACCGGCTGCCCGTCAACCTGATCGCGCGGGCGGTGGCCGATAACGAGCCGCGATTGCAGTTGCTGGGCTTTCCGACCCATGCGCTCAAAGGGGCGGCCTTTGGCTTTTCCGCCGTCATCGCCGCGCTGGCCGGGGGGCTGTTCGCCTCGCATCAGGGCATCGTGACGCCAACTGCGACCGGGTTCGGCCTGTCGGCGGAACTGGTGATACTGACCGCCGTCGGCGGGCGGTTCCATGTGTTCGGCCCTCTGATCGGGGCGATCTGCGTCGGCTGGGCTTCGGCCGAGCTGCGCAACAGCTTCCCTTATTGGGAATTGCTGATGGCCGCCACCTTCATCCTTGTGGTGTTGCGGGCGCCGGGTGGCATTGCCGAACTGCTGGACAGAGCCCTGCGGCGCAACCGGCCCAAGCGGGCAGGTACCCCGCCCGCGCCGCTTGCCGCGCCGCCCGCGCGGGTGGCCGATCTGGCGGGGCCGCTGCGCTTTGACGATGTGCAGTTGCGGATTGGCCTGGTCCGGATCCTGAACGGCGTCACCTTCGAACTTCCGCGCAAGGGCATCTTCAGCGTGATCGGGCCGAATGGGGCCGGCAAGACCAGCGCGCTCAACACGATCACCGGCACTCTGCCGATCACCGGCGGGCGCATCCTGCTGGGAGCGCATGACATCGCCTCGCGCCCGCCGCACAAGGCGCTGCGCAGCGGCATCGGGCGCAAGTTGCAGGTTCCGTCGGTGTTCTTTTCCATGAGCGTGGCCGAAAACCTCTCGATCGCGATGATGGCCAATCGCGCAGGCCTGAGAGACCTGTTGCGCCCCGCCACCTTTCGCTGGCGCTCGGATGCGCTGACCCGGCTGCTCGAGACCCCGTCGGTGCCGCTCGGCGCCGAAGCTGAACAGCCGGTCAGCCAGCTGCCGCAGGGCCATCGCCAGTTCCTGGAATACGCCATGACCATCGCGGCGGAACCGCCTGTCCTGCTGCTGGATGAACCCTGCGCGGGCCTGTCCCCGGATGAGACCGCGCTGATGACCGATCTGGTACGAGACTATCAGGCGCAGACCGGCGGTCTGGTCATCGTCATCGAACATGACATGAGCATCGTCGAGGCGATCTCGGACAAGGTGCTGGTCTTGCATCTGGGGCAGGTGCTGGCCTATGACAGCTATGCCGCCGTGCGGCGCAGCCCGGCAGTGCAGGCCGTCTATGCCGGAGGCACGAAATGAGCGCGCTTGTGGAGATCGACCGGCTGACCGGTGGCTATCGCGATACCAATGTAGTGTTCGACCTGTCGGCCCGGATCGCGGCGGGCCAAATCCTGGGCGTGCTCGGCCGGAACGGGGTGGGCAAGACCACGCTTGCGCGGCTTGTGCAGGGCAGCCTGAGACCCGCCGCGGGCGAGATCCGGTTTCAGGGCCGCACGGTCACCACCCTGCGCCCGCATCAGCGCCGCGGGCTTGGCATCGGCTACATGCCGCAGACCGGTATGGTGTTCGATGACCTGACGGTGGAGGAGAACCTGACGCTTGGCCCGACCCGCGAGGCGCCGGACCGGTTCCTTGACCGGTTCCCGAGGCTGGGCGAACGGCTGGAGCAACCCGCCGGTACGATGTCAGGTGGCGAGCGGAAGATCCTCGCCTTTGTCCGCGCCATGATCGAGGACACGGCACTGATCGTTCTCGATGAACCCTCCGAAGGCGTGCAGCCCGAGAATATCGAATTGATGGCCGCCTGCCTGAAAGAGCGGTCGGCGGCTGGTGCCGCGATCATGCTGTGTGAGCAGAATCTCGGGTTTCTGACCGGCGTCGCGGACAACTATCTGGGCCTCGACGCGGGCCGGGTTGTGCTGAAAGGCCAGGCGGGCGGGGTCTCGCTGGCCGAGTTGCGGGCGGTTATCAGCCTTTAGCAACGGGCGCGGTCAGAGCAGGTCGGTGAAACCGCCATATTGGCCGCGCTTGAACATAAGCCCCTTGCCGGGACGATGGGAGGCACGCAGGACCTCGCCGACCAGGATCAGGTGGTCGCCCGCCGGATGGCGGGCCTGGATCTCGCAATCAAACCGGGCCAATGCCCCGGCCAGCGTCGGCACCCCGTTCAACCCCGGCGCCCAGTCGATGCCGCTGAAGTCGAGCCCGTCCAGCGCAAATCGCTGTGCGAGCGCGTGCTGACCTTCGGCCATCACATGGATTGCGTAGTGGCGGGTATTGGCAAAGGTTTCGAAACGGGCGGAGGTGTTGGCCAGGCTCCACAGCACCAGCGCCGGTTCCAGCGAGACCGAGGCAAAGGAGTTGGCGGTGATCCCGGCTGGCCCCCGCGCGGATTGCGCGGTGATCACGGTCACACCGGTCCCGTAACAGCCCAGCGCGTCGCGAAAGGCGCGGGCGCTGTCGGGGCCGGGGGTGAATGTGGTCTCGGTCATCTCAGCCTCGGGTCGGGAATGCGCCCCCACGTGCCATGGTGGGGCGGGATTGTCCATGCCGGGGATCGCCTGAAAATCGGCGGTCGAGAGATCGGGTTTGCGGTTCATTCACGCAGCAAAACACCAAAATATGCGTTTTTGATGTTTGAATTGCGCCACATGAGGGCCGGGTCGCGACCGGTTCAGTTCAAATCCTCGAGCAATCGCCCATGTTTGCGGGTCTCGCCAATCACCGCGCCAAAGGTTTCAAGCCCGCGCGCGCGCAGCATCGGCAGCATCCTGCACAGCACCTCGGCAGTGGCCTGGGCATCGCCCAGCGCGGTGTGACGCAGCGGTGCGGGGATGGTGACGCCCAGCCGGTCGCAGAGCGCGTCGAGCGTGTGGGTCTCGCTGGCGCCGAACAGCACCGCCGAAAGCAGCACGGTGTCGAGGATCGGGTGATCCCAGTCCAGCCCGCAGCGCGACCCGTGGCGGCGCAGGAACGCCATGTCGAAGGGTGCGTTATGAGCCACGATCACCGCGTCGCGGGCGAAGTGGTGGAACTGGCGCGCAGCGGTCACGATATCGGGGGCGTCGGCCACCATCGTGTCGGACACGCCATGGACCTTGGTCGAGGCGGGCGGGATCGGGCGGCCCGGGTTGACCAGTTGGTCGATCCGCTCGCCCGGTACGATCCGGCCCTTGACCACCCGCACCGCGCCGATCTGCACGATCTCGTCCTTATGGGGCAGGAGCCCGGTGGTCTCGGTGTCAAAGACGGCAAAGACCAGGCTGTCCAGTGCGCGCGCCTCCAGTGCTGCCTCGGCGGGCTGGCTGAGCAGGTCGAAATCATAAACCAAAGGGCGCGCCGCCTCGGGCGCGATGCGGCTGCTGGCCTCGTCGAGGATCAGCATATAGCCCGGCGCGTCTCCCAGCGGTTTCATCCGCGCCTGATAGCTCTGCGCGCCATCGGTGCCGGTCAGGGTACAGCTCTGCTCCAGCCCGGACTTGACCAGCCTTGCATAGGCGCGCTCCAGCCCGTCGCGCTGGAAATAGTCAAACAGCGAGGCGTTGAGCCGGGGATGGGCGATCTGCGCCAACACGCCCGCCGCTTGCCCGTCATAGAGCACGATCTGATGGGCAGGGTTCGCGAGGAGCATGGCGACCGGTATCTCGGTCAGGAGCGCGGTCAGTCGTGCGGTCTCGGCGGCCAGATGCGCGGTCTCGGCGGCAACGACGGCGGCGGTGTCCATGGCGCTGCTGCTGAGTTGGCCCGCCAGCCCGGCGGCGGCAGGCGCCAGATCGCCCAGATAGCGTGCCGCGTGCAGGTCCAGCTCGCCTGCCACACCCGCATGAGCGCGGGCGCGCATGCTGGCCGACAGGCGCTCGATCGGCTTGGCGACATTCTCGTCGAACAGGAGCCAGACCCCCGCCACCAGCGCCAGCAGGCCAAAGCCCGCGCTCAGCGCCGCCAGCACGAAGGCGTCCAGCAATTCGGGGCTGCCGGCGCGGGCATAGGCCAGCCAGAGCGCGCCCAGGACCACAGCCACGCCTCCCGCCGCGAGCAGGCAGAAGAAAAGAAAGATGCGCAGGCGCAGGCTCAATCCGGTCAGCATGTCACACCTCGCAGGCGGCCTGGATGAGCGGGTCACCCTGTGGCGGGCGGCGCCAGTCGGCGCCTGCTACACTGCCATCGGCGGCAAACTCGGCGCCATCGGCCAGGCTGGCGCGGCGCTGGCCGTCACAGTCGATCAATACCGGCAGGCGGTTGACCGCGGCCCAGCGGCCAAAGAAATAGAGGTCGATGAGGCGCTGGCCGGGCTGGCCGGGATGGGTCTTGAGGCTGGTGGCATCCAGAGCGGCGAAGCGGTCGACAAATGGCACCAGATAGGTCCAGGGCCGGTAGAGGGCGCGACTTTCCACCGTTTCGACGACCACCATGCCTTCGGGCAGGGAGGCGCGGGTACGTCCGTACCAGCCATATTCGCTGGTGATGGTCACGCCGATCATGCCGCAGCCGGCGGCCACTGGCGCCAGCCAGCGCGGCAGGCGCCCGCCCAAGAGCCGGTTCAGCGCCATGACCACACCGGCCATGGCCAGACCCGCCACAAGGGTTCCGATCAGTTCCAGAAACATCGCCTTGTCCCTCCAGTGCGTTTCAACTTGGCCGTGCGGCTGGGGCAAGATTTTTCGTCGAAAAATCTATGCCCGCGTGCCGGTCAGCTCAGCATGCCTTTGCCATGGCCCACTGCCGATTGCATCGTCTTTACCACCACGAAGGCATCGCGCAGATGACTTCGCTCAAAGTCCGAGAGCGACGTGGGGGCCAGATAGTTGTCCGGCGCCTCGCCGCGCCGCACCAGCACGGCCTGATGCTCCAGCCGGGTTTCGGCGATCAGGTCATAGGCGTCCTTGAGGTCGCGCGCGCCGGACGGGCTGAGCACGCCCGCGGCCTCGGCAGCCTCCAGCCGGGCGCGGGTGCCGACCTCGGTCAGCTCGCCTTGCAGCGCATAGATGCGGCCCAGATCGACCACCGGCACCACGCCATTGTGTTTCAGATCGAGCGTGTTGCGATGCTCGCC
Organism: Ruegeria sp. YKSD163; assembly: GCF_059612905.1. Classification (NCBI taxonomy): domain Bacteria; kingdom Pseudomonadati; phylum Pseudomonadota; class Alphaproteobacteria; order Rhodobacterales; family Roseobacteraceae; genus Ruegeria; species Ruegeria sp. YKSD163. The sequence continues at coordinate 350,264 of NZ_JBXWRM010000001.1, read as the reverse complement.
CGATCGGATGGTGGCGAAACCCCGCAACAGCCCAAGGGGCGGCGTGTGTTTCAGCGAGTTCGAGATCATATGGGCGACAAAGATCGAATTGGCCCGTGCCGCCCGCAGGGTTTCGGCCTGAAGGTCGGTGAACAGCGCCTGATGCCCGCCGATCGGGCGCAGGTCGAACATGACGCTGGCCAGCATCTGCGCCTCGGGGTTCGGCTTGGCGATCCAGCCGCGGAAATAGTCGCGCCAGACCCGTACCGGCTGGCACCAGCGCGGGTTGGTGGCCATCATGTCGCCGGGGCAATAGACGTAACCACAGGTATTGAGGCCGTCGCAGACGAACTGCGCCAGTTCCCGGAAGTAGGGCATCTGGGCCTCGGTCACCTTGTCGTCCAGCATCAGGCAATTGTCCTGATCCGAGACGCCTGTCTGTTCCTGCCGGCCCTGGCTGCCGCAGGCAAGCCAGAGATAGGGCACCGGCGGAGGCCCGAGTTTTTCCTCGGCCAGCGCCAGCAGGCGGCGAGTGGCGGTGTCGGCGATATCGGTGATCAGGCGGGTGACCACCTCGTGCCGGTTGCCTCCGGCGACCAGCTGCACCAGCAGGCGCGGGATCTCGGCGGTGACCTCGGCCATCTCAGCGGCACTGGTGGCGCGGGCGAGGCGGCTCACCAGTTCGGCGGAACTGACCGCCTGGAACCGGGTCAGATCGGTCTGGGTGACCATGCCCACCAGCCGCCCGGCCTCGACAATCGGGATATGCCCAATATGGCGCTCCATCATCGCGTGCAGCACGTCCGATCCGATGGCCGAGGGGGCGAGGGTGAGCGGGGCAGGGGTCATCACCTGATCGACCGGGGTATCGGGGCTGCGCGCCTCGGCCACCACCTTGCCCGAGAGATCGCGCTGGGTAAGGATGCCGACCAATGCACCGTCTTCGCAGACACAGAGAGAAGAGATCGAGCGCGCGCGCATCTCCTGCGCCGCCGCCTGTACCGTGGTATCCGGCGCGCAGGTGGCAGGATCGCGGGCCATCAGGGTCTCGACCCGGCTGGTGGCGAGGCTTTGCACCTGTGGGCGCGGCGCGCGGGCGCGGTTGAAGAATTTCGCCACCACCGGATGGGCGGCCATGAGGTCCGAGAACAGATCGGGCGGCAGCACCAGCAACACCGAATGAGCATCGGCGCGGGCCGAGGTTACGGCGTGCCCGTCACGCAAGAGACCGCGTTCGCCGAAGGAGTTGCGCAGGCCCAGATGCGAGACCACCGCGCCGTTCTCGTCGCGGATCTCGATCTGGCCTTCGTAGACGATGAACAGGCCCGGAAGCTTTTCGCCCAGATCGTAGACGGTGAAATCGCGCTCGACCTCCCAGGCGTCCAGCCGGGTGGCGATCTGCTCCAGTTCTTCCAGCGGCAGCGCATCATAGGGGTGCACCGATTTCAGGAAACGGGTGATCTGGTCAGGGGTAAGGGGCATGGGTCAGCACCGGGTCTTGAATGAAAAAGTCCCGCCGGGACAGGGCCAGGCGGGACATGGTCAGTAAAGGCGGTCCGCAATCGGGAGGGAGTGCGGGCCGCCTTGCATCTCAGTGGTCCTGAGCTGCGCTTGCGCCTCGGGGGATGCGCACGCTTTCGACCAGGTCCTTGATTTCCTGCGGGGTCTCCTTGGTCATGCCGGCCACCAGATAGGCAACACCGAAGTTGACCGCCGCACCGATGGCGCCGAACGAGGTCGACTTGACCGTGCCCAGAAGCGGGTCGGCATCGGTGAAGGAGTTGGTGCCGGGGATGAAGAACCAGCCCTTGTGCAGGAAGATGTAGAGCAGGGTCACCAGCAGACCGGCCAGCATCCCGGCCACCGCGCCGCTGTTGTTGATCTTCTTCGAGAAGATCCCCATCATCAGCGCCGGGAAGATTGAGGCCGCTGCCAGGCCAAAGGCCAGTGCCACGGTCTGCGCGGCAAAGCCCGGCGGGTTCAGACCCAGATAGGTCGCCACCCCGATGGCCACGGCCATCGCGATCCGCGCCGACAACAGCTCTCCCTTTTCCGAGATGCCCGGATTGATCGAACCCTTGATCAGGTCATGGCTGACCGCCGAAGAGATCGCCAGCAACAGACCGGCGGCGGTGGACAGCGCGGCGGCAAGACCACCGGCAGCGACCAGACCGATCACCCAACCGGGCAGGTTGGCAATCTCCGGGTTGGCCAGAACCAGGATGTCGCGGTTGAAGTTGGTCAGCTCGTTGCCGGCCCAGCCCTTTTCCGCGGCCTTGGCCTGCATGGCCTCGGAATTGTCGTTGTAGTACTGGATCTTGCCGTCGCCGTTCTTGTCTTCCCAGCCCAGCAGGCCGGTTTTCTGCCAGTTGGCCATCCAGTCATAGCGCGGGTCTGTTTCGATCTGCTCGATCGAGACGGCCTCGCCATTGGTGCCATTGGGCCAGAACATGTCGGTGATGTTCAGGCGGGCCATGGCGCCCACGGCCGGGGCGGTCAGGTACAGCAGCGCGATGAACACCAGCGCCCAGCCCGCCGACCAGCGTGCGTCCGACACCTTGGGAACGGTGAAGAAGCGCATGATGACGTGGGGCAGACCGGCGGTGCCGATCATCAGCGATAGGGTGAACAGCACCATGTTGAACGTGTCGCCGTTATGGGTGGTGTATTCGGCGAAACCCAGCTCTTTAAGGATCGCGTCCAGCTTGGCCAGCAGCGGCTCGCCGCTTGCTGCATGGTCGCCGAACAGGCCCAGGCCCGGGATCGGGTTGCCGGTCAGTTGCAGCGAGATGAACACGGCCGGGATGGTATAGGCCATGATCAGCACGACATATTGGGCAACCTGGGTATAGGTCACGCCCTTCATGCCGCCGAAAACCGCATAGGCGAACACCACGCAGGCGCCGATCAACAGGCCAGCGGTGTTGGACACTTCGAGGAAGCGGCCAAAGGCCACGCCCACACCGGTCATCTGGCCGATCACATAGGTCACCGAGGCGACGATCAGGCAGATCACGGCCACAAGGCGCGCGGTCGAGCTGTAGAAACGGTCGCCGATGAACTCGGACACGGTGAACTTGCCGAACTTGCGCAGATAGGGCGCCAGCAGCAAGGCGAGCAGCACGTAACCGCCGGTCCAGCCCATCAGGAAGGTCGAGTTGTCATAGCCCACAAAGGCGATGAGACCGGCCATCGAGATGAACGAGGCCGCCGACATCCAGTCGGCCGCGGTGGCCATGCCGTTCATGACCGGGTGCACGCCGCGTCCGGCAGCGTAGAATTCCGACGTGGAACCCGCGCGGGCCCAGATCGCGATGCCGATGTAAAGCGCGAACGAGGCGCCCACGAACAGCAGGTTGATGGTAAACTGATCCATGGCTGATTACTCCTCGTCCACGCCGAATTCGGCGTCGAGCTTGTTCATGCGCCAGGCGTAGAAAAAGATCAGCGCCAGGAACACCAGGATCGAGCCTTGCTGGGCAAACCAGAAGCCCAGATCGGTACCGCCCACGGCGATGCCGCTGAGCATGGGGCGCAGCACGATGCCGAACCCGAAAGACACCAGCGCCCAGATGACGAGGCTGATGAGAATGATCCGCACATTGGCCTTCCAATACCCTGCCTGGGCATCGCTGGACTGTGCGGAGGTTGTGCTGTGGTCCGCCATCGCGGGTCCTCCTTGCTTCCTCCTGAGGCGCCCGGCTGCGGCCCGGACGGTCTCACTCCTGAAACCCGCCGATTGGCTGGCGGGCATGACTCCTCCGGTCCGCCAGGGCGGTCCTTCAGAACTGTCTTGCGGGGGGGGGCGCGGCGCGGGCCGAGCCCCGGTCTTTCCCGCCTAGGCCATCGCCCCCTTGACGATGGTGGCGAGGCCCTGGGCGATCTCTTCGATCCCGCCCATGGCGTCGATCCGTTGCAGCACGCCGTGTCCGTCGTAATAGGCGATCAGCGGCGCGGTCTGCGCGTGATAGGCCTCGAGTCGGCTGGCGACGGTCGCGGCATTGTCATCGGCGCGGCGCTTCATCTCGGTGCCGCCGCACTTGTCGCATTTGCCTGCCTCGGCGGGCTGCTTGAACGTGTCGTGGTAACCCTCGCCGCAGCCGCCACAGGTGTAACGGCCCGAGATGCGGGTCACCATCTCTGCATCCTCGACCTCGAGGCTGATGGCGGCGTTGATGCACTGGCCGCTCTCGGACAGCAGCGTGTCCAGCGCCTCGGCCTGCACGGTGGTGCGGGGAAAGCCGTCGAGGATCACGCCCTTGGCGCAATCGGGCTCGGCTAGCCGGTCGCGCAGGATGGCGATCACGATCTCGTCGGAGACCAGGTCACCCGCCTCCATCACCGCCTTGGCCTTTTTGCCGGCGGGGGTACCGGCGGCCACGGCTGCACGCAGCAGGTCGCCGGTCGAGAGTTGCACCAGCCCGAACTTGTCTTCCAACATGCGGGCCTGGGTGCCCTTCCCGGCGCCCGGAGGGCCGAGAAGGATCAGAACGGCGGGGGTGGTCAGAGTGGCAGCGTCCATGGTCATACCCTTACTTGCCGGCGCGGTTGGCGATCAGGTCGTCGACCACCGAGGGATCGGCCAGCGTCGAGGTATCCCCCAGCGAGCCAAAGTCGTTCTCGGCGATCTTGCGCAGGATGCGGCGCATGATCTTGCCCGAGCGGGTTTTCGGCAGGCCCGGCGCCCATTGGATCACGTCCGGGCTGGCAATCGGGCCGATCTCGGTGCGCACCCAGCTGCGCAGCTCCTTCATCAGCTCGTCCGACGGCTCGCGGTCGTTCATCAGGGTGACATAGCAATAGATGCCCTGGCCCTTGATCTCGTGCGGGTAACCGACCACGGCGGCCTCGGCCACGGCGGCATGCGCCACCAGCGCGCTTTCGACCTCGGCGGTGCCCATGCGGTGGCCCGAGACGTTGATCACGTCATCGACGCGCCCGGTGATCCAGTAGTCGCCGTCGGCATCGCGGCGGCAGCCGTCGCCGGTGAAATAGTAACCCTTGTAATCGGCGAAATAGGTCTTCTGGAACCGCTCGTGATCACCCCAGACGGTGCGCATCTGGCCCGGCCAGCTGTCCTTGATGCAGAGCACGCCCTCGACCCCGTTGCCGCTGATCTCGACACCCGATTGCGGGTCGAGCACCACCGGCTGAACGCCGAAGAAGGGCTTCATCGCGGCCCCCGGCTTGGTGGCATGGGCACCCGGCAGCGGCGTCATCAGATGGCCGCCGGTCTCGGTCTGCCACCAGGTGTCGACGATCGGGCATTTGCCCTTGCCCACCACGTCATTGTACCAGTTCCAGGCCTCGGGGTTGATCGGCTCGCCCACGGTGCCCAGCAGGCGCAGGTCGCTCAGGTCGTGCTTTTCCACAAAGCTGGTGCCCTGACCCATCAGCGCGCGGATGGCGGTGGGGGCGGTGTAGAATTGGTTGACCTTGTGCTTGGCGCAAACCTCCCAGAAGCGGCCCGCGTCGGGATAGGTCGGCACGCCCTCGAACATCAGCGTGGTGGCGCCATTGGCCAGCGGGCCATAGACGATATAGCTGTGGCCGGTGACCCAGCCCACATCGGCGGTGCACCAGTAGATGTCGCCGTCATGGTAGTCGAAGGTGATCTCATGCGTCATCGCCGCATAGACCAGGTAGCCGCCGGTGGTATGCACCACGCCCTTGGGCTGACCGGTCGAGCCGGAGGTGTAGAGGATGAAGAGCGGATCCTCGGCACCCATCTCGGCAGGCGCGCAGTAATCCGACGCCTCGAGCGCCATCTCGTTATAGTCAAAGTCGCGGTCGGCGATCCAGGTGGTCTGGCCACCGGTGCGCTTGACCACCAGGCATTTGACGCTGTCCTTGCAATGCAGCAAGGCCGCGTCGGCATTGGATTTCAGCGGCGTCTTGCGGCCACCGCGCGGCGCCTCGTCGGCGGTGATCACCACCTTGGCGTCACAGCCGTTGATCCGGGCGGCCAGCGCGTCGGGCGAGAAACCGGCAAAGACGATGGAATGAATGGCGCCGATGCGGGCGCAGGCCAGCATGGCATAGGCCGCTTCGGGGATCATCGGCAGGTAGATGACGACGCGGTCGCCCTTGCGCACGCCCAGGCTCTCCAGGATGTTGGCCATCCGGCAGACCGAGCCGTGCAGTTCCTTGTAGGTGATGTGCTTGGCCGGTTCGGTGGGCGAATCCGGCTCCCAGATGATCGCGGTCTGGTCGCCCCGGCTGGCCAGGTGACGGTCGATACAGTTGGCCGCGACGTTCAGCGTGCCATCGGCATACCAGTTGATCGAGACCTCGCCGAAATTGTAGTTGACGTCCTTGACCTGGGTAAAGGGTTTGATCCAGTCGACCCGCTTGCCCTGCTCGGCCCAGAACCCTTCGGGATCGGCCATCGAGGCGGCATACATCCGGTCATAGGTTTCCGCGTTCACATGCGCCCGCGCCACGGTGTCGGTGGACGGCGCATAGAGCTTGGTCTCGGTCTGAGCTGCTGGTGACATGGATGAGGCTCCTCCCTCTCACTGATTTCATTGCGACCGTTTTCACCCATCCCCATGGGTGTTGTCGATCTGCGTTCCAACCCTGCGCAAATCATAGCGAAAACTGAAAAGAAGAAAATAAATACCTGTAAAACAAGGGATTGACTGTAAATTTGTTGATGCTTTCAGGGGTGAACTGTAAATTTCGTAAACTTGAACTGGGAAATACCGATGAAAATCAATCTCTATTGCTGTCAAGGATTTTACCCCGACCGGCAGGCGGTCGTGGCCCATCCGGGTTTCCCGGAAGGCACGAAAGCCGCATTTCGGGTGTGACATAATGTTTCGGTGCCGGGCCCGCACCGGCAATCATGCTGCGCAGCGGCATGGCCGACTCGCCAGGTTGCGGGCTTGGCATGCTGCCATGTTGGCGCTAGCTTGACCGCAAGCGGTCCGGACGGAAGGACCGCAGCATAGGGAGAGACTTCATGAACAAGATGTTGAGCGGCGCAGTTGCGGCCGCCCTGACCGTGTCTTTTGCCGTCGAGGCAGGTGCCACCGAATGGAACGTGTCGGTCTGGGGCAAGCGCCGCGCCTTTACCGAGCATGTCGAGAAGCTGGCAGAACTGGTCAGCGAGAAGACGGGTGGGTCGTTCACCCTGAATGTCAGCTATGGCGGTCTGTCCAAGCCCCGCGAGAACCTGGACGGGATCTCGATCGGCGCGTTCGAAATGGCGCAGTTCTGTGCCGGCTATCACGCCGACAAGAACCGGGCGATCACGGTGCTGGAACTGCCGTTCCTGGGCGTGAACACGCTGGCCGAAGAGGTCGCGGTGTCGAACGCGGTCTATGCCCATCCGGCGGCGCAAAAGGAAATGGCGCAGTGGAATGCCAAGCTGCTGATGACCTCACCGATGCCGCAATACAACCTGGTGGGCACCGGTTCGCCGCGCGACGAGCTGGCCGAGTTCGAGGGCATGCGGGTCCGCGCGACGGGCGGTCTGGGTGCGGCATTTGCGGCGGTCGGCGGGGTGCCGACCTCGGTGCCCGCGACCGAGGCCTATAACGCGATGGAATCGGGCGTGGTGGATACCGTGGCCTTTGCCCAGCACGCGCATCTGAGCTTTGGCACCATCAACAAGGCCGACTGGTGGACCGCCAACCTGAATCCGGGCACCGTGAACTGCCCCGTGGTGGTGAATATCGACGCCTACGAGGCGCTGAGCGATGACGAGCGCGCGGCGCTCGACAGCTCGATCGACGAGGCCATCGACCACTATCTGACCAACTACGGCACGCTGCTGAAGAAATGGGATGACGTGCTGGCCGAAAAGGGCGTTGAAAAGGTGATGATCTCGGACGAGGTGCTGGAGGAGTTCCGCGCCAAGGTGGCCGGACCGATCAGCGCCAAATGGGTCGAGGACATGACTGCGCAGGGCCTGCCGGGGCAGGAACTGCTGGATCTGGTCCATGCCACGCTGAAATCGGCACGCGGCAGCTGAGGCCGCAACGGGGGCCGGGTGCGCATGTACCCGGCCTGTTCTTTTCCGGAAACCGGACGTAAGGGGGCTTTGCCATGGCAGGGCATGCATCAGTATTGGAGGACGGCAGCGCGCTGAGCCGTCTGGACCGGGCGCTCTTGCGGCTGGAGCGGGTCCTGGCGCTGATCAGCGGGCTGGCGGTGTTTGCGCTGATGCTGCTGGCTGTGGTCTCGGTCGGCGGGCGCAACACGATGAACGCGCCCTTGCCCGGCTATGTGGACTGGATCGAGCAGGCGATGCCGCTGATCGCCTTCATGGGCATCGCCTTTGTACAGCGCGAGGGCGGCCATATCAGGATGGACCTGTTCATCGGGCGGCTTCAGGGCCGGGCGCTTTGGCTGTTCGAGCTGATCTCGGTGCTGCTGATCCTGGGCTTGATGATGCTTCTGGTCTGGGGCAGCTGGGCGCATTTCCTGCGTGCCTTCGACATGAACGCGCCGCTCTGGAGCCGCGATAGCTCGATTGACATCGGCATTCCGCTCTGGCCTGCCAAACTGCTGGCGCCGGTGGCGTTTTCGGTTCTGTGCCTGCGGTTGGTTTTGCAGGTCTGGGGGTATGGCCGCGCCTTTCTGCTGGGGCTTGATGCGCCGGTAGCGGTGCCGCTGATCCAGGATGTGGCCGCCCAGGCGGCGGCCGAGGCCGAGCAACTGGCGGGGCATGACAATGGATAGTATCGAGATCGGCCTCTGGGTCACCGGCGGGCTGCTGGTCCTGGTTCTGGTCGGCATGCGCGTGGCCTTTGCCGCAGCGCTGGCGGGGCTGGTGGGGCTCATCTGGATTTTCTGGTCCAAGAAGGGCTATGACCCGCAGGATTTCGGCTGGGCGCTGACGGTGGCGGTCAAGACGGCGGGGCAGGTGCCCCATTCCAAGGTGGCCAGCCAGGCGCTGAGCCTGATCCCGACCTTCATTCTGATCGGCTATCTGGCCTATTACGCGGGGCTGACGCGGGCATTGTTCGAGGCGGCCAAGCGCTGGATGGCCTGGGTGCCGGGTGGGCTGGCGGTGTCGACGGTGTTTGCCACCGCGGGCTTTGCCGCGGTGTCCGGGGCGTCGGTCGCGACCTCGGCGGTGTTTGCCCGCATCGCCATCCCCGAGATGCTGGCAATCGGGTATAACAAGCGCTTTGCCGCCGGCGTGGTGGCGGCGGCGGGGACGCTGGCCTCGCTGATCCCGCCCTCGGCGATCCTGGTGATCTATGCGATCATCGTGGAACAGGACGTGGGCAAGCTGTTGCTGGCGGGGTTTGTGCCCGGCGCCTTCAGCGCGGTGATCTATGTGGCGCTGATCGTGGGCATCGCGGTGCTGTTCAAATCGGTGGGGCCGCCGGTGACCGGGTTCACCTGGCGGCAGCGGTTCGCTTCGCTGCCCGGCGCGCTGCCCATCGTGTTCGTGGTCGTGATCATCATCTTCTTTGTCTACAACCCCTTTGGCGGCGATGCCTGGGGCACGCCGACCGAGGGCGGGGCGCTGGGGGCCTTTGTCGTGTTCTGCATGGCCGTGCTGCGCGGCATGAAATGGGCCGAGTTCAAGAGCGCGCTCCTGGAGACCGCCAAGCTCACGGTGATGATCTTCACCATCATCTGGGGGGTGCTGATCTATGTGCGCTTCCTTGGCTTTGCCGACCTGCCAGGGGCGTTTTCCGACTGGATCACCTCGCTTGCGATGTCGCCGATGCTGATCCTGGTCTGCATCCTTCTGGCCTATGCCGTGCTGGGCATGTTCATGGATGCAATCGGCATGCTGCTCTTGACCCTGCCGGTGGTTTATCCGGCGGTGATGGCGCTGAACGGGGGCGAGGCGGTCAGCGCGGCGGACAGCGCCTTCGGCATGTCGGGGCCAATGTGCGCGATCTGGTTTGGTATCCTGGTGGTGAAAATGGCCGAGTTTTGCCTGATCACTCCGCCCATCGGCCTCAACTGTTTCGTGGTTGCCGGTGTGCGCCCGGACCTGAGCGTGCAGGACGTGTTCCGGGGTGTCATGCCCTTTTTTGTCGCCGATGCGGTGACCATCGGCCTGCTGGTCGCCTTTCCCCAGATCGTTCTCTGGCTACCGACATTGGCCGGGTAGAGCGTCGTTGACCCCTGCCCAATGCCACGATACGGCTCTGGGCAGGCAGGGGGACAGACCGGATGCAGATCGAGACCGTCATCTATGTGCTGCTTGGCGGTCTGGCGGGCGGTTTCGTCAACGGGCTGGCGGGCATGGGCACCTCGCTTTTCGCGCTGGGGTTCTTTCTGGTGGTGCTCGATCCGGTTTCGGCGGTGGCGCTGACCGCACTTCTGGCGGTTCTGGCGGGGGTGCAGGGGCTGTGGATCTCGCGCGCGGTGCTTTGGGAGGATCCGCGCCGCTGGCTGCGTTTCACCCTGCCGGGCATTCTGGGCGTTCCGCTTGGGCTGATGTTGCTCGACTGGGTCGATCCGGCGGTGCTGCGCCGGATCATCGCGGCGGGGCTGGTCCTATACGGTGGGTACTTCGGCCTGCGCCGGTCCTTGCCCCGTCTTGAGGGGCAGTATCGTTGGATCGACCGTGCCCTGGGGTTTGTCGGCGGCATTCTTGGCGGCTTCGCTTCGCTGTCGGGCGTGCTGCCGACCATCTGGCTGTCGATGCGGGCCTGGCCCCGGGCCGAGACACGGGCTGTGCTGCAAAGCTACAATTTTTCGATCCTGCTCATCACTGTCGCCGGGCTGGCCCTGCGCGGCGCCTACGAGGCGCAGGTCTGGACGGCTTTCGCCGTGGTGCTGCCGGCCGGCGTGCTGGCGGCGCAGGCGGGGATCTTCGCCTTTCGCCGCATCACCGATGCACAGTTCCAGCGCCTGTTGGTACTGCTCTGCCTCTGCCTGGGGCTGGGAATGCTGATCCGAGAGGTGCTGGCGGGGTGAGCGACTGTCGCACAGGCAACCGTGAAGGCTGTCGCCTTGACAGACCCGAAGCGCGCGGCTCTGGTCGGGCGCGGGCCTGTCCGGGGCCAGTCGGAGAGGCGGCATGACGACGCTCGACCTGATGCTCTTTGCCAGCGCGGTGCTGTTGCTGGCAGGCACGATCAAGGGCTTCATCGGCTTGGGCCTGCCCACCGTGTCGTTGGCGCTGCTGACGCTTGGCACCGATCCGCGCATGGCGATCGCGTTGATCCTGATGCCGATGCTGCTCAGCAATCTCTGGCAGATGGCTCGGGGCGGGCCGTTAGGCATATTGCTGCGCCGGTACGGCCGGTTCGCGCTGGTGCTGGGCCTGTCGGTGGGGCTGACCGCCTGGTTCAGTCGCGAGGCGGGCGACCGGCTGCTGATGGGGGCGCTGGGGGCGATCCTGCTGCTCTACGCGCTGCTCGACAGCCTGCGCCGGGTGCCACCGCTGCCCGAACGCCACGTTGGTTTGATCGAGGTGATCTGGGCTGCACTCACAGGCGTGATCGGCGGGCTGACCGCTGGTTGGGGCGGGCCGATGGCGATGTATCTCAGCGCCCGCCGCGCACCTAGGGACGAGTTCGTGCAGGCCAGCGGTTTGCTCATTGCCGCAGGCAGCCTGCCGCTGATGCTCTCCTATGTGGTAGCGGGCCACGCCGATCCACGCGGGCTCGGGCTCTCAGCTCTGTTGCTGGTGCCCACTTTCATGGGCTTCGCCCTGGGTGAGCGCCTGCGCCACCGTGCGGACCCGGCATTGTTCCGCCGTGCCCTGATCCTTCTCTTCGTGGTATTGGGCGCCAACCTGATCTGGCGCGCCATGCGCGGCGGCTAATCTCCGCGACCCCGATCAGGCACCGTCCCTCACCTTCTTCTGTTCAAAAATACCTCGGGAGGGGTGCGGGGAGGGCAGAGCCCTCCCCGATCGGCGGATCGCGTCAGCGATCCGAAACCCTCAGTAACTCGCCTCATAGGCGGCGCAGCGCCCGACCGTGTCCATCCCGGCCACATGGGCAATCTCGGACGCCTTGTGGGCCAGGTAGACCGGCACCAGCGGTTCGGGAAACCAGCCCGCCACGGTGCAATTGGCACCCAGCCGCTCCAGCGCCTCCTCCAGCGTCTGCGGCAGGCGAACCAGGCCGCGCGCGGCCAGCGCTTCGGGCGGCAGCAGCGACAGGTCCTCTTCGGTCGGCTCGGGGGCCGACAGTCCCTCTTCGATGCCCTGGCATCCCGCATGCACGATCGCGGCCAGCGCCAGATGCGGGCAGGCGGCGGCATCAGCGGCGCGGTATTCGATATTGTACTGCCGCGCCACCGAGGCCGGATCGCGCGACGTCACCGGGCAGATCCGCAGCGCCGCCTCGCGGTCGCGAAAGCCAAGGTTGTTATAGGCCGCCGACCAGCGATGTGGCGTCAGCCGCAGATACGAGACCACCGAGGGCGCGGTCAGCGCCAGGATACTGTCGAGGTATTTCAGCACCCCGGCGGCAAAGCTGGCGGTCAGGGTGGACATGCCGCAGGGGCCCTCGGCGTCATAGGTGGCCGGGCTGCCATCGGCGTTTAGAAAGCTCATGTGGATATGCACCCCGTTGCCGACGCTGGCGGGGTCGCGGATCGGGGTAAAGGTGGCCTCTTGCCCCAGATGCCGCGCGGAGGATCGGGTGATCTCGCGCAGGATCACCGCCGCATCGGCGGCACGCAGCCCGATTTCGGGGCCGATCACCACCTCGTACTGGTTGGGGCCGTATTCCTTCATGATACTGTCGGGGGACAGCCCCACTTGCGCCAGCCGCGCCATCAGCGTTTCGCACAGCGCGCGCTGCGCTTCGAACCCGCCCCGGCCATAGGCCTCGCCCACCGGACCGGGGCCGCCGCGGATCTGGAACTCGTGCTCGAAGGCCGCCAGCAGCCGCGTACCGCTCAGCGCCTCCAGCCGGTCGAGCGCGCTGCGCAGCAGGGCGCGGGTGCACAGGTCCCAGGGGCTGCCATCCAGTTCGACGATATCGCCCAGCATGAAATGTTCGGTGACCTCGCCAAAGCTCAGTTCGACCTCGGCCTCCTCATCGGGGATCAGCAGCAGATCGCCCAGCGCGCCATAGCGGCTGTCGCCGATGGTGTCGAAACAGGTGATCAGTGCGTTGGTGGGGGTCCAGCCGACGCCACGCACCAGCCGCTTGTCGCGCTGCTCGGCGGGAAAGCCCTTGCCCCGCACCTTGCCCGCCAGATCGCAGGTTGCCGCAAAAATCAACGGTGTCATCTCAGCTCTCCCGTGCATGTCCCCTGGCCGCGTCCCAGGCTTCGATCCGGGCGCGGGTCTGGTCCCAATTGTCTTCGCCGACGCGGGTCGCCAGCGCCTCGGTCACCGCCAGCGCGGCCGAATAGCTGTCCCAGATCGTGCCCGTCTCGATCGGCACCGCCAGCACCTCCGAGGCATGGCGGGTGGCCGGAGACAGCCATTTGTCGGTCATCAGCACCACATGTGCCTTGCGGTCGCGCGCGGCCTGTTCGGCCAGCCGCGCCAGATTGGTCTGGTAGCGGCGGAAATCGACCATGAAGAACACGTCGCCCGGCCGCATCCTGAGCAGGTATTCGGGCCATGTCTCGGGGTCGCGGGGCAGGTGGAACACGCCCTGACGCGCCTGGCGCAGGTGAAATGACAGATGCTGCGCGATGGTGTCGCTGATGCGCCCGCCCAACGCGTAGACCGCGCGTTTGGGATCGCCGAGCAGGGCGCAGATGCGCGAGAACTGACCCTCGGTGATCGCGTCGCGGGCCGAATGCAGCTGTGCCGCCGCGCGGGCGACGAATTCGTCCAGATAGCCGCCCTCGATCCGGGTGCCACCATCATGCAGTTCGACAGGCGAGCGGTCGCCTTCCTTCAGTTCCGAGATCAGCCGGCGCTGCATCTCCTGATAGCCGGAGAGGCCGATCTTGGCCACGAAACGGGTGATCGAGGGCGCCGAGACCTCGGCCCGTTCGGCCAGTTCCTGGATCGAGATCAGCCCGGCATAGGGATAATCCGACAGCAGCGCCGCAGCCAGCTTGCGCTCGGACTGGGTCAGGCTGTCGGCATGGGCCTCGATTGCATGGCGAATGGTCATGGGTCCGATTATGATGAGAATAAATTTTCAATCAATGGCAATTTTCTTGACATTGAAAAAATTCTTTCTCTACTCTGGCGGCATGCAAGCTGCTGCCACTCCTCTTTTGCTGACAGATGCGGATCCCGCGCCGGTTGACCTGGTGGAGGCCGAAAGCGCTGCGCCATTGCTGCTGGTTTGTGAACATGCCGGGCGGGCGGTTCCGCGCGCCTTGGGTGACCTTGGGCTGGGCCCCGGGGTGCTCGACAGCCATCGTGGCTGGGATATAGGGGCCGAGGCGGTGGCGCGCGCGGTGGCGGCAGAGCTGGGTGCGCCGCTGATCCTGCAACGCTACAGCCGGTTGGTCATTGACGCCAACCGCCCGCCGCACAGCGCCGAGGCGATGCCCGAGGTCAGCGATGGCGCCGCCGTTCCCGGCAATCTCGGGCTGAGCGCGACAGCGCGCGCCAGCCGCATCGCCGAAATCTTCGACCCGATGGATCGCCAGATGGCGCACCTGCTCGACAGCCCGCCGCGCCGGGCGGCCTTCTCGATCCATTCCTACACACCCAGCATGGCGGGGCGCGCGCGCCCTTGGCATGCCGGTTTTCTGAGCCGCCAGAGCATGGCCACCGCCGAGGCGCTGCGCGACCACATCGCCGACCGCCGCCCCGATCTGGTGCTGGCGATCAACGAACCTTATCGGATTGAGGATGAGACCGACTGGTTTATCCCCGTCCATGCAGAGGCCCGTGGCCTGCCGCATTGCCTGATCGAGATTCGCAACGACCAGATCGACAGCGCCCCCGGCGCGGCCTTGTGGGCCGGGCTGCTGGCGGGTGCGATCACCCATGTGATGGAGAGCCTGACATGACCCTGACCCGCGATCTGCCGCTGATCCCGGCCCAATCGGCGCTGCTGTTCATCGACGTTCAGAACTTCTCGGCCCATCGCAACGGGGCCGAGTTCGACGGGCTGGACCCCGCCGAGTTCGATGCCAGATATGGCTGGTATTTCGACCAGCTCGACAGCCGCGTGATCCCTAACATGCAGGCGATTCAGGCCGCCTGCCGCACCGCCGGGGTCGAAGTGATGTATACCACCATCGAAAGCCTGACGCTGGACGGGCGCGACCGCTCGCTGGATTACAAGATTACCGGCTTCAACGTGCCAAAGGGCTCGTGGGACGGCAAGGTGATCGACGAGATCGCGCCCGAGGGGGACGAGATCGTGCTGCCCAAGGGGTCGTCCTCGGTTTTTGTTTCGACCCATATCGACTATGTGCTGCGCAATCTGGGCGTTCGACAACTGGTGATCTCGGGGCTGATCACCGATCAATGCGTCGAAAGCGCCATCCGCGATGCCTGCGACCTGGGTTATCTGGTGACCCAGGTCAGCGATGCCTGCCTGACCTACACCCAGGCGCGACACGACAATTCGCTCTCGGCGATCAAGGGCTATTGCAGACAGGTGACCACGCAAGAACTGGTGGCGGAGCTGGCCCGTGCTTGAACTCAAGGGTCTCAGCAAATCCTTTGGCGGCGTGCAGGCGGTGCGCGATGTGTCGATGCGGCTGGCGGCGGGGCAGGTGCATGGGCTGATCGGCCCCAATGGCGCGGGAAAGAGCACGCTGGTGAACCTGATCTCGGGGCTGCTCACTCATTCGGCGGGGACATTGACGCTGGACGGGCAATCGCTTGACGGGATGAGCGCGCCGCGCCGGGCCGAATGCGGTATCGCGCGCACCTTTCAGAACTTGCGGGTGTTCCCGGCGCTGACGGTGGAACAGAATATCGACGTCGCCCGCTATACCGCCGCGCGGGCCGGACGCAGTGCCGATGCGCTGGTGGCACAGGCGATGGTCCAGTTCGATCTGGACAGCCGCCGCAACAGCCGCGCCGATGCGCTGGCCTATGGCCAGCTGCGCCGGCTGGAAATCGTGCGCGCGCTGGCGCTGGCGCCGCGGGTGCTGATGCTGGACGAGCCGGCGGCGGGCATGAACGAACAGGAGACCCAGGCACTGGGGCGCGCGCTGACTTGGGTGCGCGGCCAGACCGATTGCGCATTTCTGGTCATCGACCACGATCTGAAATTCATCATGTCGCTGTGCGAACGGATCACGGTGCTGAACATGGGCGCGGTGATCGCCGAAGGCAACCCGCGCGAGGTATCGGAAAACAGGCAGGTCATCGACGCATATCTGGGAGAAGGCAACGACCACGCCGCCTGAACGGTGCGGCGGGCAACCAACAGGAGAATGACATGAGAAAGACCTCGATCGCGGCTCTGGCCTGCGTTGCAATAGCAAGCCCCGCGCTGGCGGCGGATACCATCAAGATCGGCCTCGGCGTGCCGATGACCGGCGATTACGCGCCCTATTCCGAATGGCAGGGCGCGCGCTGCATGGCGGACATGATCAACGCCAAAGGCGGTGTGAACGGTATGAAGATCGAAGTGCTGATCCAGGACAGCGGCGCCGACACGCAGACCGCCATCAGCCTGGCGCAGAAATTCCTCGACGAGGGCGCGGTGATGCTGGGCACCATCCCGTTCTCGGACACGATGATCCCGGTGGCGCAGGTCGCCCAGGGTTATGGTGTGTCGATCTTTCAGCCGCAATCGACCCAGGTCGAAATGCATGCAGGCATTGTCGACAACTTCTTCACCGGCGTCTCGCCCGACCCGTTCACCGCCACTGCAGCGGCGAACCACGCGCTGAGCCTCGGGGTCAAAAATGTTGTGCTGATGACCTCGGACGAGGGCGGCTCTTGGTCGGCGCGAACGCCGCTCTGGTTTGGTGACGTGGTCGAGGCCGGGGGCGGCAAGGTTTTGAGCAAGCTCAACTTCTCCTTCGGGACCTCGGACTGGTCGCCACAGATCGCCGAGATGAAAGCATTGGGCGAGCAGATCGACGCGGTCTATATCTCGTCGATCATGCCCGATATCGCGGTGCTGATCCGGCAGATGCGCAGCGCCGGGATCGAGGCCTATGTGGTGGGCGCCGACGGGTTTGACGACCCGTCGCTGGATGCCATCGGCAGCGATGATCCGACGATTCTGGACAAGGTGTTCTTTGCCACGTTGGCGCCCAGCCATGCCGACAGCGCGGTGGTCAAGTTCATCGCCGAGTGCAAGGAGATGGGGATCGACGTGCCGGGCCTGTTCCCGGCCACCGGGGCCGACACGGTCAAGGCGGTCGCCTGGGCGGTGGAACAGTCGGGCAGCACCGATCCGGTCACCCTGGCCGAGACCCTGCGCAACGCCGACAGCATCCCGGTGATGTCGGTGGATGCGATCTCGTTCAAGGAGACCCGGACCTATGCCCAGCGTACCATTCCGGTGATCGGCTTCGAAGGCGGCAAGCGGGTGCTGATCTCGAACGAGATCCCCGTCAACACGCCGACGGACTGGAACTGAAGCTGAACTGAGGCTGTGCGGGGCCGCGCTGGCCCCGCCGGAACCAAATCTGGGGCGGCGGATGCTGAATGTCACGGACCTGCGGGTCTATCACGGGCCGATCGAGGCGGTGCACGGGATCACCTTTCAGGTGAAGCCGGGGCAATGCGTTTCGCTGTTGGGGCCGAACGGAGCGGGCAAGACCTCGACCCTGTCGGCGATCACCGGCATTGCGCGGGCGACAGGCACCATCGCCTTTGACGGCTCCGATATGGGCGGCCTGCCGGTCGAGGCGCGGATGCGGCGCGGGCTGGCGATCTCGCCCGAGGGGCGGCGCGTCTTTGCCAACCTGACGGTAACCGAGAACCTGCGCCTTGGCGCCGCCATGCGGCCCGAGGGGCAGGCCGAGCGCATCGCGCGCTGGTTCGACACCTTTCCCATTCTGGGCGAACGGCGCGACCAGCAGGCGGGCACCCTGTCAGGGGGCGAACAGCAGATGCTGGCGATTGCCCGCGCGCTGATGTCCGAACCGCGTATCCTTCTCTTGGACGAACCGAGCCTGGGCCTGGCGCCGCGCATCGTGGCGCAGATCTTCGCCATGATCGAAACGCTGCGCCAGCAGGGGATGACCATCCTGCTGGTCGAACAGAACGCGACCCAGGCGCTGAGGCTGTCGGACTATGCCTATCTGCTCAACAACGGGCGTATCGTGGCCGAGGGAACGGCCGGGACACTGGGCCAGAGCGACGCGCTGATGGCGGAACTGACGGGGATCGGCTGAGATGGATTATGTTGCGCAACAGGCGATGAACGCCCTCTCTTTCGGTGCCGAATACGCGCTGCTGGCGCTGGGGCTGGCCATCGTGTTCTCGATCATGGGGCTGGTGAATTTCGCCCATGGTGAAATCATCGCGGTGGGCGGCTATACCATGGTCGCCATGGCCGCGCTGGCGCTGAGCAATCCGCTGATCGTGATCGGGGCGGCGGTGCTGGCGGCGGTAGCCGGGTCCATGATGCTGGAACGGGTGGCGTTCCGCCCGGTGCGCTATGCCGACCCGACCACGGGGCTGCTCACGGCCTTTGGTGTCTCGATCGTGTTGCAGAACCTGTTCCTGCTGCTGGTCTCGCCCCGGCCAATCGCGGTGACCTCTCTCTATTTCCTCGACTGGCCCGTCGATCTGGGCGCGATACGGGTTTCCTCGCTGCAACTGTTCGAGGCGCTGACCACGGCGGTGGTGATCGTGGCGCTGATGCTGTTTTTGCGCCGCACCGTGCTGGGCCTGGCGATGCGGGCGGCGTCGCTGGATTTCGAGATGGTGCGGCTGAGTGGTATCCGCGCCAACCGGGTTTTTGCCATGGCATTTGCCATCTCGGGCCTGCTGGCGGGGATCGCCTGCGTGTTCATCATGGCGCGGCGCGGCTCGGTCGATCCGCATCTGGGGTTCGATCCGGTGCTCAAGGCCTTTGTCGCCTGTGTGGTGGGCGGCTTTGGCAGCCTGCCTGGCGCGGTGCTGGGCGGCTTCCTGCTGGGGGCTGTCGAGGTGGCGATGCTGGTGATGCTGCCGCAATCGCTGGGCGGGATGACCGACGCCTTTGTCTTCGGGATCATCGCGATGGTGCTGATCTGGCGGCCTGACGGCATCCTGTCGCCGCCGGTCGAGAAGGGGGACAAGATATGACCCTGTCCCGAGCCCAGCGCCGCGGCATTGTCGGCGCCGCGCTGCTGGCGCTGATCCTGATCGTGATCGGGCTGGCCGCCACCTGGTTCGGCTCGCGCTATCAGTTGCGGCTGGTCTATGGCGCCTATGTCAACCTGCTGGTCGTATTGGCGCTGCAAGTGTTCATGGGCAATGCGCGGGTCACCAATCTCAGCCATTCCGCCTTTATGGGGATCGGCGCCTATGCCGCGGCAATCTGCGTGACACCGGAAAAGATCAAGGCGATCTCGCTGCCCGATGCGCCCTGGGGGTTGAACGCATTCGCGCTCGACCCGGTCAGTTCGGCGTTGATCGCGCTGGTGCTGACCGGGCTGGTGGCCTGGCTGGTGGGGGTGTTCATCGTGCGGCTGACCGGCATCGGCGCCACCATCGTGTCGCTGGCGGTGCTGGTCATCGTGCATGGGCTGTTCCTCTACCGCACCGATATCTTCAAGGGGAACCAGGCGTTCTTCGGCATCCCGCAACTCTTCAACCTGACCTGGGTGGTGGGGCTGGCGGTGCTGGTGGTGTTCATCACCCGTGGATTTCGCGAGAGCCGCTGGGGCGTTGCCCTGCGTGCCTCGGCCGATGACGAGGTGGGCGCCGCCGCCATGGGGGTGGACATCCACCGCCTGCGGCTGATGGCCTGGGTGCTGTCGGGGGTGCTGCTGGCGGTGGCGGGCATCGCCTATGCCTATTACCTGGGCACGATCTCGGCGCGGCCCTTCTATTTCAACCATGTATTCCTGACACTTGCCATGCTGATCCTGGGAGGGATGCGCACGGTGACAGGGGCGGTGCTGGGCACCTTTCTGATCTCGTTCGGGCTGGAATGGGTGCGCTGGCTGGAAACCGGTCCGGTGGTGCTGGGCATCGACCTGCCCGAGGCGCTGGGCCTGTCGGGCATCGTGCTGGGCGGGGTGATCGTGCTGACCATGGCGCTGCGCCCCGGCGGGCTGATGGGCGACCGCGAAATCGAGGATCTGATCTTGAAATAGGAGACGGCAATGGGCTGCAATCACACGATCCACAAGCACTCTCACCATTTCGGCTGGGACAACAGCATCGAGCCGGTGTTGCGGGTCACCCCCGGCCAGACGGTCGAGATCGAGACGATTGACAGCTCGGGCGGGCAATTGGGGCCGGGGTCGACCCTGGCCGATCTGGGCGCGCTGTCGTTCGACAAGGTGAACCCGGTGACCGGCCCCATCCATATCGACGGGGCCGAGCCGGGTGACGCGGTGGCGATCACCTTCCTCGACTTCAAGCCCTCGGGCTGGGGCTGGACCGCGAATATCCCCGGTTTCGGCCTGCTGAGCGACCAGTTCCCCGATCCGGCCCTGCATATCTGGAGCTATGACAAGGTGGCGATGCGTCCCGCGCTTTACGGTCCGGGCGGGCAGGTGCCGCTGAAACCTTTTGTGGGCACCATCGGGCTGGCACTGGCCGAGGCGGGCAATCATTCGGTGGTGCCGCCGCGCCGGGTGGGCGGCAATCTGGACA
Organism: Ruegeria sp. YKSD163; assembly: GCF_059612905.1. Classification (NCBI taxonomy): domain Bacteria; kingdom Pseudomonadati; phylum Pseudomonadota; class Alphaproteobacteria; order Rhodobacterales; family Roseobacteraceae; genus Ruegeria; species Ruegeria sp. YKSD163. The sequence continues at coordinate 329,695 of NZ_JBXWRM010000001.1, read as the reverse complement.
TTCGCGACAATGCGGTGGGCACCACGCTCTATCTGCCGGTTGAGGTGGCGGGCGGCCTGTTGTCGCTGGGCGACACCCATGCCGCGCAAGGCGACGGCGAGATCTGTGGCACCGCTATCGAAAGCCCGATGGATGTGGCAATCAAGGTCGACCTGCTCAAGGGGGCCGATCTGGCCTTTCCCCGGTTCGAGACCGACGGCCCGGTCAGCCGCCATTTCGATGTCTCGGGTTACAGGGCCACCACCGGGATTGGCCCCGACCTGATGCAGGCGGCGCGCGATGCGGTGTCGGGCATGATCGACTGGATCTCCGCCACCACGGGGATGAGCGCGCTGGATGCCTATATGCTCTGTTCGGTCTGCGGCGACCTGCGCATCAGCGAGATCGTGGACATGCCGAACTGGACCGTCAGCTTCTACTTTCCCAAGACCGCGCTGGGCTGAACGGTCGGGCGCGCGACTCGGGTCCTGCGGCCCCGGGCGCCACGCGAGCAGGTTTCCGGCAGGAGCCTGCCGGATCCGGGCGATATCACCCGAAGAGTTCCGCCGAAACCGCTCGGGCGCGCGGCGGCGGGCGGCACCTTGCCGACGGGATACGGGACAACCGGCGCCCGTCAGCGCGAATCCGGGTCGTCGGTTCGCGCAAGGTGACAGGGATTTGCAGAGAGGGGACTGTGGGCCTGTCCGGACAAGACAGAGACATAACCCCACTTGAGGAGAGACTCAGATGACACCGAAACTGCTGGCCCTGCTGGGCGCCCTGGGACTGGCCCTGCCTGCGACCGCATGGGCGCAAAGCAGCGCGGATACGGATGGCGACGGCGTGCTGACCCTGACCGAGGTTCAGGCCGCCAACCCTGAGGTGAACGCAGAAACCTTTGTGCGGATGGATGCCAATGGTGATGCGGTCCTCGATTCCGAGGAGGTGGCCGCCGCACAAGAGGCAGGTCTGCTGCCCGCAAGCGACGGCTAACCGCCGCCAGGAACGGCGGCCTTGGGGCCGCCGTTTTTGTTCAACGTGTTACGCGGGCAAGTGAATGTTGAACTTCGCCCGGATCGCCGCATCGGTGGCGGCATCGAACCGCGCCGGAGAGCGTTCGGCCAGAATGGCCTCTTTGCGGGCAACGGCCTTGGCGATCAGGTCGGGCTTGTCCTTTTCAACCCATTCCTTGGGCGAGGTCCGGTCCCCCAGCGTGGGATAGACATAGTCCACCTGCATCCGGCCCAGCGTCTGGTCGGTGCCCAGATAATGGCCGCTGCCGCCCAGACACACTTCGGCGATCTGATCCACGGCCAGTGTCTCGTCGGTCACTTCGATGCCGCGCACGCAGCGCAGCGCCTGGCCGATCAGGTCGTCGGACAGGATCAGGCTTTCATGGCAGAAGCCCAGCAGCGACGCATGCATGCCCGCCGCCTCGTAGACCATGTTCAACCCCGACAGACCCGCCATGACGTTCGAGCACATCTGCTCCCACCCGGCCTGCATGTCGGGCAGCTTGCTGTCGGCGATCCCCGCCGCGGCGCCGCCGGGCAGGTCATAAAAGCGATGCATCTGGGCACAGCCCGCCGTCAGCAGCGCCTGTTCGCCCGATCCGCCGGTCATCGCGCCAGTGCGCAGGTCCAGGCCAAAGGGCCAGGTGCCGAAAATTGCGGGTGCTCCGGGCTTTACGGCATTTACGTAAACCAGACCGGCCAGGCATTCGGCCACCGCCTGTACGATGGCGCCCGCCACGGTCGAGGGCGCGGTGGCCCCGGCCATGCCCGCAGACAGCAACAGCACCGGCATGCCGTGCTTGATGCACTCCTCCATCACCAGACAGGATTCGGTGGCGAATTTCATCGGCGGCACGACAAAGCAGTTGGAGTTTGACACGAAGGGCCGCTCGCGCCAGTTGGCCTCGCCCCCGGCGATCATGTGCAGCATTTCGATGGCGGGTGCCACATAGGAAGGATCGGTGAAGGACACGCCGACATGCTTGTACGTGCCAGCACAACAAGCATAAATCGTGTTCATATCCATTTCGAAATTGTCGCTGATGTCGCGACAGACCATCGGGCGTTGCACGAAATGAATATTGTCGAGCGCCTCGCAAATCCGCGAGGCGTCGTGCAGATCCTGCACCGTCGAATCGCGGTATTCGCGGCCATCTACATCGACCATGTGAACCGCAGCCCCTGCGGTGCCGTAATGGACCCGCGTGCCCGAGAGTTCGAGATCGGTCTTGCCATCGCGGCTGTAGAGCGTCACCGAGCGGTTGGCGCGCGCCAGAGTGTCCTCGACCAGGGCGCGGGGAAAGCGGATGCGCTTGTCCTCGCCCAGGATACAGCCGGCGCCGACCAGATAGTCGATACCGCTTTGCGGGGCATCGGCCAGACCGATACGTTCCAGCGCATCAAGGGCCGCCGCATGGATACGCTCCATGTCCTGTTGGCTCAGAAGGTTCAGCGCGCCACCGCTCATACCGGGGCGGATGGGGCGCAGATGGTCGGGAAGCGCGGCAGAGCGGGCGGCGCGACGGGCCGAACGCCCGCCCGCACGGGCTGTGCTACGAGTCTGATCGTTCATGCAGGTAGAATCCTGGTGAGTTTGGGAATGGAAAGGAAGAAAACGCGTCAGCGGTGGCCAGGCCGACCCCGTGCGGCACGCCCCCGGTCGGCACCGATGGTACGGCTGACCAGGCAGATCTTGCTGCGTTCCTCTTGCATGCTTGCGCTCCTCATCCTGTGGCAGAATGCCATCCCGATCCGACCTGATCTGTCCTGTTTGCGACCTGCGTGTCGCAGCGCTCGTGCGCGGGATTCCGCGACGCTTTCGCCCCCCTGTGGCGGGTTCCGGCCCAGCCTGCAGGGCCGGAACCCTGGCTGCTTGAAGCGGCTGAAGACAAGGCGCATCTGTCTGGTGGCGACAAGAGAGCAGCGCTGAAAAAGATATTGGCGACAATATCTTGCCGGTTTTCTCATGTCCCGTGGCAAGGAGTAGAACAATGAAACATTTGGTTCCCGCACTGGTCGCGGTATCTATCGCGGCCGCCCCGGCAATCGCAGGTGACTGGAGCGGCGCCTATCTGGGTCTGGGTGTCGGTTATGGCGATGTCGATGGCCCCGGCGCGCGCGATGGCGAGGCCGCTACCTTCGGCGGTCATATCGGGTACAACTTCAATCTGGGTAATCGGTTCGTCATGGGCGGCGAGCTGGAATACGACCGCGTCAACAACGATCTGGGCGGCGGTGGCGGCACGCTGGACGAAATCGGGCGGCTCAAGGTCAAGGCCGGTTACGACTTCGGCCCGGTACTGGGCTATGGCGTGCTGGGGGCGGCGCGCGCCACCTCGACATTCGGCAATGAAAACGGCCTTGTCTATGGCCTGGGTCTGGCGATGCCGGTGACCGATTACCTGTCGCTCAGCGGTGAGGTGCTGCGCCACCAGTTCAAGGATTTTGGCGGCGCCGGAAGCGATTTCGACGTCAACACGTTCAACTTGCGGGCCTCTCTGCGGTTCTGACGCGACCGAAATCAAGGGCGGGCGGCCTGCGGGCCGCCCGATATCAGCCTTCGGACAGGCCAGACGTCTGCTGCGCCGCAAAGTGACAGAGCGTTTTGAGTGCCTTGACAAAGGCATCATCGGCGACGGTCATCGCCACCCGGACATGACCCGCCGCCGCCTTGCCAAAGCTCTCCCCGGGCATCACGGCGATATGGTGGGTCTTCAGCAAGGCTATGGCAAATGCCTCGCCCGACAGGCCGGTCGCCCGAATATCCAGCATCAGATACATTGCCCCCTGGGCCGGGCTGAGACGGACGGCATTCTGACCCGCCAGGATGTGCCGCGCCAGGTCGCGGCGGCGGCGAAAGGGCGCTGCGATCTCCTCTTCCAGATCCCGTCCCTGACCCAAGGCAAAAACCGCCGCGTCCTGCACAAACCCGGGCACGCCATAGGTGGTATGGGTGGCCAGCGTGATCAGATGCGAAATCGCCGCTTCCGGTCCCACGATCCAGCCGCAGCGCGACCCGGTCATGGCGTGGGACTTGGACATCGAGCCGACAACCAGCGTGCGCTCGGCCATTCCGGGCAGCGCACGGGGGGACAGATGCGCTCCTTCCCAGATCTGTGTGTCATAGACCTCGTCCGAGATAAGCCACAAGTCGCGGTCCTGGCAGACACGGGCGATCCCCTCCAGCGTTTCGCGGCCATAGACTACCCCCGTTGGGTTGTTGGGTGAGTTGATCAGGAGAGACACCGCGCCATCTGCTTCCGCTCCGATCAATTCGGCGCGCGGCTGGAACCCGTCCTCGGCCCTCGCGATCACGGCGCGGGGCAGGGCGCCGACACCGCGAATCGTACCTGGATAGGTGGCGTAATAGGGATCGACAAATAACGCTGTATCCCCCGGATCACAGGCGGCGCTATGGGCCGCGAAGAGAGCCGCCTGACCGCCCGGTGTGATCAGCACGTTGTCGCGGGTCGTGCGTTGACCGGTCCGTTCCTGAACCCGCGCGGCCACGGTATCGCGCAACAGGGCCGTGCCCGGAACCATGGCATACCCGGTATGACCACCGCGCGCAGAGCGGTCCATGGCATCGAGAATCGAGCTGTGCGTCCGCGTGTCATGTTCGCCAATGGTCAGTTCGGTCACGGCGATGCCTTCGGCGATCATCCGACGCGCCCGCAGGAACAGGTCCCATCCGTCCGATCCGCCCCCGGTGAGGCCGGTTATCCGCCGTGACAGTCTCATCTCGCTTCCCTTGCCTGTGTCCCAGGCGGAGAGGGGCAGAGCCGGTACTGCTTGTCAATTACCGTCCGGATTTCATGTTGGAGAAGCAGGCCCGGCGTGCTAAGGGATGTTCCATGACCCGCACCATTCGCATCATTATCTGCTGCATTACCCGCTGATCCATTCGCGGGCTGGTCATTCGTCGTTTTCTTCGCAAAGACAAGTTGCTAAGCCCGCGCTGACAAGCGCCTGCCGCATGCTGTTGAGGAACAAGACCGATGACGACGATCAAGCTGCACAACACAAGGACGCGGACAAAGGAAGAGTTTGTCCCGATCGACCCCCAGAACGTGCGCATGTATGTCTGCGGTCCCACGGTCTATGACCGGGCGCATCTGGGCAACGCGCGGCCCGTGGTGGTGTTCGACGTGCTCTACCGGCTGCTGCGCCATGTCTATGGTGCGGATAACGTGACCTATGTGCGCAACTTCACCGACGTCGACGACAAGATCAACGCGCGCGCGGCTGAGAGCGGGCGACCCATCGGCGATATCACCGCCGAGACGACCCAGTGGTTTCTGGACGACATGGGCGCGCTTGGCGCGCTGGAACCCGACCACATGCCGCGCGCCACAGAGTACATCCCGCAGATGGTGGCGATGATCGAAAGCCTGATCGCCAAGGGCCATGCCTATGCGGCCGAGGGTCATGTGCTGTTCGCGGTGGATTCGTGGAAAGAGCACTATGGCAAGCTCTCGGGCCGCTCGGTCGACGACATGATCGCAGGCGCGCGGGTCGAGGTTGCGCCCTACAAGAAGAACCCGATGGATTTCGTGCTGTGGAAACCCTCGACCCCCGATCTGCCCGGCTGGGACAGCCCCTGGGGCCGGGGGCGGCCCGGCTGGCATATCGAATGCTCGGCCATGAGCTATGAACTGCTGGGCGAAAGCTTCGACATCCATGGCGGCGGCAACGACCTGATGTTTCCGCATCACGAGAACGAAATCGCGCAAAGCTGCTGCGCCCATCCCGAGGGACATTTTGCGAATTTCTGGCTGCATAACGAGATGTTGCAGGTCGAGGGCAAGAAGATGTCCAAGTCGCTGGGCAACTTCTTTACCGTGCGCGACCTGCTCGATCAGGGCATCCCGGGCGAGGTGATCCGGTTTGTGTTCCTAAGCACGCATTACCGCAAGCCTATGGACTGGACCGAGAAGAAGGCGAAAGAAGCCGAGGCAACCCTGCTGAAATGGAAGCAACTGATAGACCTCTCGAGAGATGAGGTCGCGAAAAGGTATACAGGCAGCAATCCACCCGATGTTGTTCTAGAGGCCTTGATGGACGACCTGAATACATCCAAGGCCATCAGTAGTCTCCATGCATTGGCAAAGGAGGCGAAAACCTCTTTGACAGCAAAAGTAGACTTGGCCGAGGCCATGGATTTTCTCGGATTCGACCATACGCATATTTGGTCTGTTTCGCATGGTTACTCGCTTACTAAGCTGCTGGGCGATCCGGTTGATTTCGGGTCCTACGAGGAGTTGTTGTTCAAGGCCCGGCAAACGGCAATGGAGACAAAGGACTTCGGCGAAGTAGATCGCATAACAGGCATTTTGCGTGACGCTGGTTTGGAAGTTCGAATTTCGAAGGCTGAAGTTGTTATCGACGTAACTGCAGAATTCGACCCCGCCAAGCTGGAGGCCCTGAAATGACCCTCCACCTCGAATGTCCCGCCCGGGCTTGCCCGGGCAGCGCCCGACCCGCCCCCATGGGCGGGCGCTATGCGCCCACCCCGGGCCGGGCGCTGCCCTGTCGAGGAGGCACCGCATGACCCGCGAGCGTCTCTATCTCTACGACACCACCCTGCGCGATGGGCAACAGACCCAGGGTGTACAGTTCTCGACCCCGGAAAAGCTGCGCATCGCCAGCGCACTCGACAGCCTCGGCATAGACTATATCGAGGGCGGCTGGCCCGGGGCCAACCCCACCGACAGCGCCTTTTTCGATGCCGCCCCGGCGACCCGCGCCCGACTGACCGCCTTTGGCATGACCAAACGGTCGGGCCGCTCGGCCGAGAACGATGATGTGCTGGCTGCCGTGATGAACGCGGGCACCGGCACCGTTTGTCTGGTGGGCAAGGCGCATGACTACCACGTGACTCATGCGCTGGGGATCGAGCTGGCCGAGAATACCGAGAACATCCGCGCCTCGATGGCCCATATCGTGGCGCAGGGGCGCGAGGCGCTGTTTGATGCCGAGCATTTCTTTGACGGCTATCGCGACAATCCCGCCTATGCGCTGGAGGTCTGCCGGGCCGCGCTGGAGGCAGGCGCGCGCTGGATCGTGCTGTGTGACACCAATGGCGGCGCCATGCCCGCCGATGTGGCCCGCGTGGTGGGCGAGGTGATCGCCGCCGGTATCCCCGGCGACCGTCTGGGCATCCATTGCCACAACGACACCGATCAGGCGGTGGCCTGTTCTCTGGCCGCGGTGATGGCGGGCGCGCGCCAGATCCAGGGCACGCTGAACGGGCTGGGCGAGCGCTGTGGCAATGCCAACCTGACCTCGCTGATCCCGACGCTGTTGTTGAAGGAACCCTATGCCAGCCGGTTCGAAACCGGTGTCAGCGCGGGGGCGCTGGCCGACCTGACCCGGATCAGCCGCATGCTGGACGATATCCTGAACCGGGTGCCGGTGAAACAGGCGCCCTATGTCGGCTCGTCGGCCTTTGCCCACAAGGCCGGGCTGCATGCCAGCGCCATCCTCAAGGACCCTTCGACCTATGAACATATCGACCCCGCGCTGGTCGGCAACGAGCGCATCATCCCGATGTCGAACCAGGCCGGCCAGTCGAACCTGCGCAAGCGGCTGACCGATGCGGGGCTGAGCGTGCCGCCGGGCGATCCGGCGCTGGGGCATATCCTGGAGCGGATCAAGGCGCGCGAGGACGAGGGCTATTCCTATGATACCGCGCAGGCCAGTTTCGAGCTGCTGGCCCGACGCGAACTGGGCCAGATGCCCGCGTTCTTCGAGGTCAAGCGCTACAAGGTCACGGTCGAGCGGCGCAAGAACAAGTATGACCGCATGGTCAGCCTGTCCGAGGCGGTCGTGGTGGTCAAGGTGGATGGCGAAAAGCTGCTTTCGGTTAGCGAGTCGCTGGACGAAACTGGTAGCGACCGCGGCCCGGTCAACGCGCTCTACAAGGCGCTGGCCAAGGATCTGGGGCGCTATTCGGCGATCCTGAGTGACATGCGGCTGGTGGATTTCAAGGTACGCATCACGCAAGGCGGTACCGAGGCCGTGACCCGTGTCATCATCGACAGCGAGGATGGCAAGGGGCGGCGCTGGTCCACCGTGGGTGTCAGCGCCAACATAGTCGATGCCTCGTTCGAGGCGCTCCTGGACGCGATCAACTGGAAGTTGCTGCGCGATTGTGCGGGGCACGAGGCGGCGGCGGAGTGAGTGACGTCTTCGACGCCGATCTGACCGCCTGCGCCGAGCTGGTGCAGCGCGCCGACCCGGACCGGTTTGCGGCGGCCATGGCAGCGCCGGTGGCGGCGCGGCGGGTGCTGTTCCCGCTCTACGCGCTGGCGGTCGAGGTGGCGCGCGCGCCCTGGGCCTCGGCCGAACCGATGATCGCAGAGATGCGCCTGCAATGGTGGCGCGACGCGCTGGAAGAGTTGGCCATGGGCAAGCCGCCGCGCCGGCATCCGGTGGTGACGCCGCTGGCGGGTATCCTCAGCCCGCAGATGGCGGCGCGGCTCGATGGGTTCGTAGCGGTGCGGCGCTGGGACATCTATCGCGACCCGTTTGAGGATGAAGCCCACCTGACCCGTTACCTGGAACGGAGCAGCGGCACGCTGCTATGCGCTGCGGCGGCCGCGCTGGGGCAGGCCGACGAGGGCGTCTTGCGCGATTACGGCCATGCGATGGGGCTTGCCAACTGGTTCCGCGCCATCCCGGAACTGGAGGCGCGCGGACGCATCCCGTTGCTCGACGGTACCCCCGCAGGTATCCGGCAACTGGCCGAGGAGGGGCTTGACCGGCTGTCTCGGGCGCGCGCGAAACGCGCCATGATCTCACCCGCTGCGCGGCCCGCGCTTTTGCCCGGTTGGCAGAGCGGTGCGCTGTTATGTCAGGCATACAAGGAGCCCGCACGTGTGGCGGCGGGCGAGCTTGGCCTCAGCCCGTTCGCGCGACACCTGCGCCTCAGTCTCCAGGTTGCGACTGGCCGCTGGTGACGGTTTTGCGAGGCTCCGCCTCGCGCTCCGGAGTATTTGCCGCGGAATGAAGAGAAGTGCTTTCGCTCTTTCCTCTTGCTGGAAATATCCCGGGGAGATTCGCCGCCAGGCGATGGGGGCAGCGCCCCCGCTCAGGCCTCCCTGGGGCGCAGCATCAGCCAGATCAGCGCGCCGCCCGCCAGAGTCAGGAAGGGCACCATCGCCAGGTTTACAGCGGTCCAGCCCTCGACCGGCGACCCGCCCGAGCAGTTCATCAACCCGCCCGAGGCCAGCGAGGCCATGGTGACGCCGCCAAATACCAGAAGGTCGTTCAACCCCTGCATCCGGCCGCGCTCATGTGGTTCATGGGCACCGGCCAGCATGGTGGTGGCGCCGATAAAGCCAAAGTTCCAGCCCAGACCCAGAAGAATGAGCGCGATGAAGAAGTTGTTGAGATCGACCCCTTGCAGCGCCACCACCCCGGCGGCGGCCAGCACCACCAGACCGGCGGCCAAGACCTTTTCCACCCCGAACCGGGCGATCAGATGGCCGGTAAAGAAGCTGGGCACATACATGGCCAGCACGTGGCTGGTCACCACATCCGCCGCGTCACCCTGATCATATCCGCAGCCCACCACCGCCAGCGGGGTCGAGGTCATCACCAGGTTCATCAGCGCGTAAGAAACCATGGCGCAGATCACCGCCACCGCGATCCGCGGAGTTTTCAGCAGTTCCATCCGCGTGCGCCCGCGCGGGCTGTCGGCGGCGGGCGGGGTCGGGCGCGGAATGTCGAGGAAGAAGAACAGGAGCGCGCCCAACAGGTTGACCCCAATCACCGCGTAATAGGTGCCAAGAAACGGTACGACATAGGCGTCGGACGTGGCCTTCACCAGTTGTGGCCCGATGATCGCAGCGGCCAGACCGCCCGCCATGACATACGAGATCGCCTTGGGCCGGAACGCGTCCGAGGCGGTATCGGCGGCGGCAAAACGATAGAAGCCATGCGCGCTCATATAGACGCCGGTCAGCAGGCTGCCCGCCAGAAAGACAGGGAAAGACGAGAGGTAAAGCCCATAGGCCCCGACAGCTCCGCCCAGTGCACCCGCCAATGCCCCCAGCAGGAATCCGGCGCGGCGACCCCATTTCTGCATGATGGCCGAAATCGGTGTTGCTGACAGCATCGACCCCAGAACGATGAGCGAGATCGGCAGCGTCGCAAGGCAGACATTGCTGGCCAACGACTGGCCGGCCAACCCGCCGATGGTGAAGATCATCGGCATCTGCGCGCCCAGGATGGCCTGGGCGGCGACGAGAACGGCGACGTTGCGCTTGGCGCGGCTGTCGTTGGTATGGTTATCGGCGAGCGTCATGGACGCATGCGTATCGGCGAATGCATGTGGCGGCAAGCCGGTTGAAACCAATTGTGAACAGATTAACCTTTCCGTGAACTGCTATCGTATCTCAGGGGTCGGGATGACTGTTGGACGTATCATCGAATCCCCAGATTGCGTGGCCGAAGGGGCGGCCTGGCTGGCCGAGATCTGTCCGCGCATGGCCTATGCGATGACGCTGACCGGGCCCTTGCCGTTGCGCCGCCGGCCGGATGGCTTTGCCGAACTGCTCAGCGCCATTGTCAGCCAGCAGGTGAGCGTCGCCTCGGCCAATGCGATCTGGGCGCGGATGCGGGCGGCGGGGCTGACCGGCCCGCGCAAGATCCTCTGGGCCAGTGATGACGATCTGCGCGCTGTGGGTCTGAGCCGGCAGAAGATCCGCTATGCCCGCGAGCTTGCCAAGGCGCGCATTGATTTCAAAGGTTTGCGGGCCGTTCCGGATGCGGATGTGGTGGCCGAGCTGACCCGGGTTCCCGGCATCGGGGTCTGGACGGCCGAGATCTATGCCATGTTCAGCCTGGGCCGTGCCGATGTGTTCGCGCCCGGCGATCTGGCCCTTCAGGAAGCGGCGCGCGTCCTTTATGATCTGCCCGAACGCCCAAGCGAACGCGCCCTGCGACAGATGGCGCTGGCCTGGTCGCCCTGGCGCTCGGTTGCGGCGCGCGTGCTCTGGGCCTATTACCGGGTGGCAAAGGACAGGGAAGGGATCAGATGACACGTGTTCTGAGGGCCGAGCGCAAGGCGCCGGTATCGGGCGACACCCGCTCGGCGGTGGTGTTCGTGCATGGCTATGGTGCCAATGGGGCCGATCTGTTGGGGCTTGCCGATGTTCTGGGCGAACACCTGCCTGACACGATGTTTGTGGCGCCCGACGCGCCCGAGACCATCCCGGGCATGCCCTTTGGCTTCCAGTGGTTTCCAATCCCCTGGCTCGACGGCTCCTCGGAGGAGGAAGCGCGGCGTGGGATGGAAGCGGCGGTGGCCGATTTTGATGCCTTCCTTGACGCGCTGATGGTGGACGAGGATCTGCTGCCGGAACAGGTGGTGCTGTTCGGTTTCAGCCAGGGCACGATGATGAGCCTGCATGTCGCGCCCCGCCGCGAAGACCCGGTGGCTGGCGTGGTGGCCTTTTCGGGGCGGTTGCTGGAGCCGGACCTGCTGGCCGACGAGGTGGTCAGCCGGATGCCGGTGCTGCTGGTGCATGGCGATGCCGATGACGTGGTGCCGCCGCAATCGCTGCCGCAGGCGGCAGAGGCCTTGCAGGGCGCCGGTTTCAAAGAGGTCTATGCCCATGTGATGAAGGGGACCGGCCACGGCATCGCGCCCGATGGGCTGAGTGTGGCGCTGGCCTTCATGCGCGACAAGCTGAGCCTCTGAGGCGTGCTGCGCCGCGCGATCAGCGGCGCGGGCGCCCTTTTTGTGGGCCGGATGGGGCAGGAGCGGCGGGCATCGGCAGGCTCTGCCATTCGCCGGGCGCCAGCCCGTCCAGCGTCCACTCACCGATCCGCGCCCGGATCAGGCGCAGGGTCGGATGGCCGACTGCGGCGGTCATCCGGCGCACCTGCCGGTTACGGCCTTCGCGAATGGTCAGCTCGATCCAGCTGTCCGGCACCGATTTGCGCTCTCTGATAGGGGGATTTCGCGGCCAGAGGTTCGCAGGTTCGGGCATGGCGCGGGCACGGGCATGGCGCGTCAGCCCGTCCTTCAGTTCGACCCCTTCGGCCAGCGCCCTGAGCGCGGCCGCATCGGGCACGCCTTCGACCTGCACCCAATAGGTCTTGGCCAGCTTGTGCTTGGGGTCGGCGATCCGCGCCTGCAACCGGCCATCGTCGGTCAGCAGCATCAGCCCCTCGCTGTCGCGATCCAGCCGTCCGGCGGGGTAAACGCCCGGCAGGTCGATATGGTCGGACAGGGTCGCGCGCGGGCTGTCGGCGCTGCCGCGATCGGTGAATTGCGACAGCACGTCATAAGGTTTGTTGAAGCGGATGAACCAGGCCATGGGCGTTGCCAATAGCGCGCGCCGCGCGTTGCGGCAAGCCTGTGGATAACCGTCACGACCCTGTTACTTGCACAAGCTAGTGCAGTGCCGACATGTAGTGGAAAATCAAGGCTTGCCAGCGACCGGACACGATATATAGTTGGTTCGAAGCCGGGGCGGGTGCTCCCCGCTCTGGACAGGTCTCATGGCAATCCGGGGCAAGGAGAGAATCCGGGATGGATGGCGATTTCAGGACTGATTTTGTGCGCGAGCCGGGTGCGTTGAAACATCACCCGGCGCTGGTGCTGAATGCCGATTACCGCCCGCTCTCCTATTATCCGCTGTCGCTCTGGCCCTGGCAGGAGGCGATCAAGGCGGCCTGGCTGGACCGGGTCGATATCATCGCCGAATATGACGAGGTGGTGCGCAGCCCCAGCGTGGTGCTCCGAATACCCTCGGTCGTGGTGCTGAAAGACTATGTGAAACCTCAGAAGCGCGTGGCCTTCACGCGCTTCAATTTGTTTCTGAGGGACGAATTCCGCTGCCAGTATTGCGGTGGCAAGGGCGATCTGACCTTTGACCATGTGGTGCCGCGCGCCGCCGGGGGCGTGACCAGCTGGGAAAACGTGGTCGCCGCCTGCGCGCCCTGCAACCTGCGCAAAGGGTCGAAATCGCTGCGCCAGGCCAACATGTCGCTGCGCCGTCCGCCGCGTCGCCCGCAGGCCGAGGAATTGCAGAATGTGGGTCGCAAGTTCCCGCCCAACCACCTGCACGAAAGCTGGATGGACTTCCTCTACTGGGATGCCGAACTGGACGCGTGACGCTTAGTCGGCGGCCTTCTTCACGAATTGCGATTTCAATCCCATCGGGCCGATGCCGGGGATCTTGCAGTCGATATCGTGATCGCCGCCCACCAGGCGGATATTGCGCACCTTGGTGCCCACCTTGACCACGGCCGAGGATCCCCTGACCTTGAGATCCTTGATCACGGTCACCGTATCTCCATCCGCCAGCAGATTGCCGACGCTGTCGCGGATGCCGACCTCGGCCTCTTCCCTTGCCTGCCATTCATGGCCGCATTCGGGGCAGTTCAGCAGCGCGTCCACCTGATAGGTGAAGGATGAGGCGCAATCGGGGCAGGGTGGCAGGTTATCGGTCATGCCCCGCCTTACCGGCCCACTCGTCCGCGTGCAAGGCAGCTATTCGCGCGTGCCGCGCGATGTCTCCGGCGGGGTATCTGCGGCAAGAGGAAAGCCAGGGGTCCATTCTTTCATTTCGCCGCAAATACTCCGGAGCGCGAGGCAGAGCCTCGCATGTCATCAGCCCTCGGCAGGCGCCGCCCGTTGCAGCATGCCGAACAGGTCGCGCGGGTCGTCGGGGTCGGCCAGCAGGTCGAGCGCGTGATAAAGGCCGGTCTCCTGCAACCGGTCGCGCACATAGCGCAGGGCCGAGAAATCCTCGATGGCGAAGCCCACGCTGTCAAACAGGGTGATCTGACGGTCCGAGGTGCGGCCCTGGGCCTTGCCGGTGATCACCTGCCACATCTCGATCACCGGGTGATCGGGGGCCAGTTGCTGGATCTCGCCCTCGATCCGGGTCTGCGGCGGGTATTCGACGAAGATATCCGAGCGGTGCAGGATCGCCTCGGCCAGTTCGGTCTTGCCCGGGCAGTCGCCGCCGATGGCGTTGATATGCACGCCCGAACCCACCATGTTGTCGGTCAGGATGGTGGCATATTGCTTGTCGGCGGTGCAGGTCGTCAGGATCTGGGCGCCTTCGATCGCCTCTTCGGGGCTGGTGCAGCTCACCACCTCGATCCCCTGTCCGGCCAGGTTGCGGGCAGCCTTGGCGGTGGCGGCGGGGTCGGTATCGTAGAGACGAACGGATTTCAGGCCGCAGATCGCCTTCATCGCCAGGTTCTGGAACTCGGACTGGGCGCCATTGCCGATCATCGCCATCGTATGCGCGCCTTTGGGGGCAAGGTACTTGGCCACCAGGGCCGAGGTTGCGGCGGTGCGCAGAGCGGTCAGCAGGGTCATTTCGCTCAGCAGCACCGGATAGCCCGTTTCGACCGACGCCAGCAGGCCGAATGCGGTGACGGTCTGAAGCCCCTCTTTGGTGTTCTTGGGGTGGCCGTTCACGTATTTGAAGCCATAAAGCTCACCATCCGAGGTCGGCATTAGCTCGATCACGCCGACGGGTGAATGGCTGGCAACGCGCGGGGTCTTGTCAAAGCTTTCCCAGCGGCGGAAGTCGGCCTCGATATAGTCGGCAATGCCGCGCATCATCTTTTCGACACCGATGCGGTGCACCAGTTGCATCATGTGATCGACCGAGACAAAGGGCACCAGGGCCTTGTCCGAGGGGGGGAGGGTCGTCATGTCGGGGTCCTTTCCGGGGCGATCAGGAATAGCTTTGTGTCGGACGGTCGAAGACGCGCCGGCCGAGTGCTGACGCGGCCAGATCGACCATCAGCTGAGCGGTGCGGCCGCGCTCGTCGAGGAACGGGTTGAGCTCGACCAGATCCATCGAGGTCATCAGCCCGCTGTCGCAGATCATTTCCATCACCAGATGTCCCTCGCGGATGGTGGCGCCACCGGGCACAGTGGTGCCGACGGCGGGTGCAATGGCGGGGTCGAGAAAATCGACGTCGAGCGAGACATGCAGCAAGCCGTTCGCCTTGGCCACGGTATCGAGAAAGGCCTGGAGGGGGCGGGCAATACCATGTTCGTCGATCTGGCGCATGTCGTGAAAGCGGATCCTGGTCTGTTGCAGGGCCTCGCGTTCGGCCCGGTCGACCGACCGCAGGCCGATGATACAGATGTTTTCCTGCGGCACCGGATTCTTGATCACCGGAAAGCCGGCAAAGCCAGCGCGCCCGGTGACATAGCCCAATGGGGTGCCGTGCAGATTGCCCGAGGCCGAGGTGTCGGGCGTGTGATAATCGCTATGGGCATCGAGCCACAGCACGAATTGCGGGCGTCCGACGCTTGCAGCATGGTTGGCTGCACCCGCCACGCTGCCCAGGGCCAGCGCATGATCGCCGCCCAGAAAGATCGGCAGTCCGAGGGGCATCGCCTGTTCGGCGGCGCGGATCAGGCGGTGCGTCCAGCCGATGGTGCGGTTGGGCTGATGCAGATGTGTGTCGCCCGGCTCGGGGGAGTGTTCGGCCGGTGACAGGTTACCCAGATCCTCGACCATATGGCCCAGATCGGCCAGCGCCTCGGCCAGGCCGGCAGTACGATAGGAATCGGGGCCCATCAGGCAGCCGGTGCGGCGCTTGCCGCTGTCGACCGGGGCGCCGATCAGAATGCAGCGTTTGGGAGTCATAAGGTGCAGTCTCATTGTGTTTTTGTCAGATTCTGATCGAAACGTGTTGAACTCCAGTGGTGATTTTGCTCAGTAGGAAGGGGGATTGTGCAAATCGGAAATCATCATGGACAAAACGGACGAGCGCCTGATTGCCGCACTCAGACATGACGCGCGGGCGTCGCTGTCGGATCTGGCGCTGCAACTGAATTTGTCGCGTACCACCGTGCGGGCGCGAATCGAGCGGTTGATGCAGCGTGGAGATATCCTGGGTTTCACGGTCACGTTGAAAGAGGACGTGTTGAACGATCCGGTGCGCGGGCTGATGATGATCGAGATCGAGGGGCGCGGTGCCGCCCGCATCACGCGGCAGTTGCAGGGGCTGAAACAGGTGCGGGCGATCCACTCGACCAACGGCCGCTGGGACCTGATAGTTGAACTGGGGACCGAGACGCTGGAAGATCTCGATCACGCATTGGCGCGGATCCGCCTGTTCGAAGGCGTACAGGCCAGCGAAACCAGCCTGCTGTTGTCAACCAAGAAAGCCACCTGAGGGGAGGGGGCGCTGCCCCCGTCGCCCCAAAGGGCGACTCCCCCGGAGTATTTTCAGCGAAATGAAGAGGCAGGGCTGGTGCGGCCCATTGTGAGTGCAGTCAGGCCCGCCGGGTCGCGGCCAGCAGCCAGACCAGCGCCAGGGCCAGCGAGATCAGGCCGTTCCAGCCCGCCATCGAGATGCCGAACAGATCCCACGGGATCTCGTCGCAGCGCACCAGCGGCGCCTCCATGATTTGCGCCATCAGCTGTTCGGCGCTGAGCCCGCCGATCGGGCCGGAGGTGCAGGTGGTGGGGCCCTCCCACCAGCCCTGTTCGACACCCGCGTGATAGAGGCCGATGCCACCTGTGGTCAGTGCCGCCAAGGCGCCGGCCCAAGGCAGAATGCGCCAGCCGGTCGCCAGCGTCACCGCCCCGATGAGCACTGCCGCCCCATGCGGATAGCGTTGCCAGATGCACAGTTTGCAAGGCGCCATGCCGCCCAGATATTGAAATCCCCAGGCCGCCAGCAGCATCGCCGTCGAGCCGCCAGCGGCCAGGAGAACCAAGCGCTTACGTGTCATCACAGATACCTCACCAGAAAGAAGCCGCCGATCAGCAGCGCTATGAAGACGGTCATTACCAGCCCGAGACGCTTTTCGATGAAATCGCGCACCGGGGCCCCGAATTTCCAGAGCAACGCGGCCACCAGGAAGAAGCGCAGTGCCCGCGCCAGGATCGAAGTGGCGATGAAGGTGCCCAGTGGCATGCCCGTCCAGCCCGACATGATGGTGATCACCTTGTAGGGGAAGGGGGTGACGCCCGCCGTCAGCACCGCCCAGAATCCGAAATCGTTGAAGCGGGTGTTGAAGGCCTCCATCGCCTCAGCCTTGCCCATCGCCTCGAGGATCGGCGCACCGATACTGTCATAGAAGAAGGCGCCGATGGCATAGCCCAGCAAACCACCCAGCACAGAGGCCACCAGCGCCACCAGCGCAATCAGCCAGGCCCGCGAGGGGCGGGCGAGAATCATCGGGATCATCAGAAGATCGGGCGGGATCGGAAAGACCGAGCTTTCCAGAAACGCGACCAGCGCCAGCGCCCAGAGCGCGTGACGGTGATCGGCAAGCGCCATGGTCCGGTGATAGAGCGATGTCAGCATGCCGCCCGTGCCTGCCCTGTGATTGAGGTTGCAGGTTGCAAACCATGCGGCGCGGCCCGGGTCAACCGTCTTGCCGATCTCGTTTTTGCCTCTGGACCTTCGCCGCGGCTGCGGCTAATCCATGTCCTCAGGTGGCCCAAGTGGCGGAATGGTAGACGCAGGGGATTCAAAATCCCCCGCCTTTACGGGCGTGAGAGTTCGAGTCTCTCCTTGGGCACCAAACAATCTTGCAGGGCAGGTGCAATTGGATCGGGCTGAACGGCGATGGATCCTGAGGGCGGTTTCCGTTTGGGAAGCCTGCGCGTGAACCCGGCGAAAGAAATGCGGTCAAATCCGACCGGGAAAAAGGCTCACCAAGCGTCGGAGTATTCTGAAGGAAGGGAAGCCCGAGAGAAGACTGGTGCCGCTGAAGGGACTCGAACCCCCGACCCCATCATTACGAATGACGTGCTCTACCAGCTGAGCTACAGCGGCACTCTTCTCTTTGTGCGGGCCGAACGCTGGCCACCACTATCAACACCGCGCCGCATCAAAGCGGCTTGAACTGCCCGGATTCTCGGGCAATCCGGCCGAAGGAAAGGCGCACATCCTGACGCTCCGACTTTGCGCTCGCCGTTTAAACGCAACGGCCAGACCACGCAAGGCCAAATCGGAGAACCGCGGCCGCGTGTGTGGGGCCAACGAGGCCGCGCAAAGGATGGACAGACGCGCGCGCCCGCTGCTGGTTGAAGCCGGCACAACGGGATCGGACCATGCGGATCAGACTGGCTTGTATCAGTGATATCGACACCCTGATGGCGATCCGGGGCGCGGTGAGTGAAAACCAGCTTTCGGATCCGGCGCGCGTCCCGCGTTCGGACTATCTGGACTTTCACCGGAACTCGACCCTCTGGATGTGTGAAACCGGCGGGCAGGTGGCCGGTTTTTTCCGCCTGCGATCCACACAATGGGAACATCTGGGCGCTGTTCGTGGCCCCGGGCCGCGAAGGGGGCGGCTTTGGCCGCGCGCTCCTGGCGCGGGCCTGTGCCGATCTGCGGCGCGCAGGCTGGAGCAAGGCGTGGCTTGCGATCGGGGCAGGGACGCGGGCCGAGCGGTTCTATCGCCGCGATGGTTGGCGGGTCTATTGCGAGATGTCGGACGGAGACCTGTTCCATTGGCGCGGTCTGAGGTGACGGGCAGGCAAGCGCGGGGGAAAATCTGCGATATCGGTTCACATCTGGCGATTTCGCCAACCGGTTCACCCCTGCGGGTTGACAAGTCCAAAGTCCGGGTGGAACCCTTGATCCATCGGGACCCGCGCCCCGCGCGCCCTGACGGGTTGCAGCCCGCCCCCGCGCTTCGTATGCGCGATGGCCGGCGGAGGCAGTTCCGGATCTATCTCACGGGCGTTTCTGCCCGCTTATAAAAACTAACGGGAGTTACAGCATGAATCGCAACAGCAAGCTTGGTCTTGGCGCATTGGTCACGGCGGCCTTCATGGCGCCCGCGGCGATGGCCGAAGAGTTCATCACCATCGGTACCGGCGGTGTGACCGGCGTCTATTACCCGACCGGCGGTGCCATCTGCCGTCTGGTGAACAAGGGGCGCAAGGAACATGGCGTGCGCTGCTCGGTCGAATCCACCGGCGGTTCGGTCTACAATATCAACACCATCCGAGAGGGCGAGCTGGAATTCGGTGTGGCGCAGTCGGACTGGCAGTACCACGCCTATAACGGCACCTCGAAATTCGAAGAAGCGGGCAAGTTCGAAGGCCTGCGCGCGGTCTTCTCGATCCATCCCGAACCCTTTACCGTGGTTGCCCGCGCCGATTCCGGCATCAAGAGCTTTGACGATCTCAAGGGCAAGCGGGTGAATATCGGCAACCCCGGTTCGGGTCAGCGCGGCACCATGGATGTGGTGCTCGAGGCCAAGGGCTGGACCACCGGCGATTTCGCCCTGGCCAGCGAGCTGAAGGCGGCGGAACAGTCGGCGGCGCTCTGCGACAACCAGCTCGACGCGATGATCTATACCGTCGGCCACCCGTCGGGCTCGATCCAGGAGGCCACCACCGCCTGTGACTCCGTGCTGGTGAGCGTCGATGGTGACGCCATCGACAAGCTGATCGCCGACAACAGCTTTTATCGTAAGGCCACCATTCCCGGCGGCATGTATCGCGGCAATGACGGTGACACCACCACCTTTGGTGTGGGTGCTACCCTGGTGACCTCGGCCGATGTGTCCGAGGACGCGGTTTATGCGCTGGTGCAGGCGGTGTTCGACAATTTCGAAGACTTCAAGAAGCTGCACCCGGCCTTTGCCAACCTCAAGGAAGAGGAAATGATCAAGGACGGTCTGTCGGCGCCTCTGCATGCGGGTGCCGAGAAGTATTACCGCGAGCGCGGGTGGATCAACTGATCTAAGACGCGTTGATTTTGGGCGGGGCGCAGTTGCGCGCCCCGCTCCTTCCCGGCGGGGGCCGGGCAATGGATAAATGACGCCACCAGCCAAAGCAGCACGGCGTGACAGGGAGAGATTTTCATGACCTCTGAGAGTCAGGGTAATCGGCCGCTATCCGAAGAAGAGCTTCAGGATCTTGTTGCCTCTTCCGATGCGGGTGCGCGCGACCCGGCGGGCAGCATCGGGCTGTTTCTGGCCATCGTCGCGGTGATCTGGTCGGTGTTCCAGCTGATCCTGGCCTCGCCGATGTCGAACATGATCCTGCCCGGCAGCATCGTGAACAACTCGCGTCAGGTGCACCTGGCCTTTGCCCTGTTTCTGGCCTTTGCCGCCTATCCGGCGCTGAAATCCAGCCCGCGCGACCGCATTCCCGCGCAGGACTGGGTGATGGCGGTGCTGGGGGCGGGTATCGCACTGTATGGCTATATCTTCTATGACAAGCTGGTGAATTCGGGCGGTTTGGCCGACGATACCGACAAGTGGATCGCGCTGGTCGGTCTGATCCTGCTATTCGAGGCCGCGCGCCGCGCGCTGGGGCCGGCCATGGCGATCATCGCCACGATTTTCCTGGCCTATGTGTTCTGGGGCGCCTCGGAATGGGTGCCCGAGGTGATCCGCTGGAAGGGCGCCAGCCTGAAAAAGGCGATGAGCCATATGTGGATCACCTCCGAGGGCGTGTTCGGCATCGCGCTGGGGGTCTCGACCAAATTCGTGTTTCTCTTCGTGCTGTTCGGCGCGCTTTTGGACAAGGCGGGCGCGGGCAACTATTTCATCAAGATGGCGTTTGGCGCGCTGGGTCACCTGCGCGGCGGCCCGGCGAAGGCCGCTGTTGTCGGCTCGGCCGCGACCGGTCTGATCTCGGGCTCGTCGATTGCCAACGTGGTCACCACCGGCACCTTTACCATCCCGTTGATGAAGCGGGTGGGCTTTACCAGCGAACAGGCCGGCTCGGTCGAGGTCGCAAGCTCGGTCAACGGCCAGATCATGCCGCCGGTGATGGGGGCTGCGGCCTTTCTCATGGTGGAATATGTGGGCATCTCTTATGTCGAGGTGATCACCCATGCCTTCCTGCCTGCCGCGATCAGCTATATCGCGCTGATCTATATCGTGCATCTCGAGGCGGTGAAGCGGAACATGCCGACGTTGGGCGACCGCGAGGTGCATCTGATCCGCACCGTGGCGGGCATGCTCAGCTTCTTCGTGATCTTTGCCGGGCTGTGTTATGCGACCCAGTTCCCGGCGCAGGCGATTGCCGCATGGGCGCCCAGTTCCGCCGGGCTGATCATGGGGCTGATTGTGACCGCAATCTACATCGTGCTTGTGTGGTTCGCCGCGCAGGTGCCCGATCTGGAACCCGACGATCCCAATGCCGAGGTTGTCGAACTGCCCGATATCGCCCAGATCTACAAGGCGGGTTTGCATTACCTGCTGCCCATCGTAGTGCTGGTCTATTTCCTGATGATCGAGCAGAAATCGCCCGGCCTGTCCGCCTTTTGGGCGACCGCGCTGCTGTTCGTGATCCTGCTGACGCAAAAGCCGCTGAAATCGCTGTTCCGGGGCGAATCCGAGATGGCGAGCAGCTTCATGTCCGGGGTTGCCGACCTGTGGCAGGGGCTGATCGACGGCGCCCGCAACATGATCGGCATCGCGCTGGCGACCGGCACGGCGGGCGTGATCGTGGGTACCGTCACCCTGACCGGGGTGGGGCAGGTGATGGCCGATCTGGTCGAGTTCCTGTCGGGCGGCAACCTGGTGCTGATGCTGGTGATGGTGGGTCTGCTGAGCCTCGTTCTGGGCATGGGCCTGCCGACCACAGCCAACTATATCGTGGTCAGTTCGCTGATGGCCGGTGTGGTGGTGCAGCTTGGCGCGCAATCGGGGCTGATCGTGCCGCTGATCGCGGTGCATCTCTTCGTCTTCTATTTCGGCATCATGGCGGATGTGACGCCACCGGTGGGGCTGGCCAGTTTCGCCGCCGCCGCGGTGTCGGGGGGCGATGCGATCAAGACCGGTTTCACCGCTTTCTTCTATTCCCTGCGTACCGTGGCACTGCCGTTTGTGTTCATCTTCAACACCGACATGCTGCTGATCGACGTGGGCTGGGTGGGCGGCATTCTGGTGGCCATATCCGCAACCATCGCGGTGCTGGTCTTTACTGCCGGTACCATGGGCTTTTTCCTGACCCGCAACCGCATCTATGAAAGCGTTGCGCTGATCCTGGTGGCCTTTGTCCTGTTCCGGCCCGATTATGTGATGAACCGGATCGCACCGCCATTCGAGCTGTTCGAACCCGCCCGCCTGGAACAGGCGGTGGGCGACGCCGCACCGGGCGACGTGCTGCGGGTCATCGTGTCTGGGCCCGATTTCGACAGTGGCGAGATGAAGGACCTGAGCCTGGAGCTGACCGTGGGCGACGAGGCCGACGGCGCCGCGCGTGTCGAGGCGATGGGTTTCCTGCCGTTCGAGGAAGACGGGCTGATCAAGCTCGAAGAGCCGCTCTTTGGCGCGCCGATCGCTGAATCGATGCAGGATTTCGATTTCTACGGCGACGAGGCGGTGCGTGTTGTCACCGTCAAAGCCCCGGCCAACCAGCCGCCCAAGGAGCTGGTGTTCATCCCGGCGCTGCTGCTGCTTGGCCTTGTCGCCTTTCTCCAACGCGGCCGCGCCGCCAGACAGGGAGTCCCCGCATGAGCAGCTCTGTTCTTTGTGCCGTCGATATCAGCAACCCCGACAGCGACGCTCCGATCCTGAAACAGGCCGCGCGCCTGGCCGATCTGGACAGGGCGCGGCTGGACGTGGTGACCGTGTTGCCCGATTTTGGAGAAACCTGGGTCTCGGGTTTCTTCGAGGCGGGCCATCACGACAAGGCGGTCAAGGCCGCCCATGACACGCTGGTGCAGCTGTGTACTCAGACACTGGGGGCCGAGCGCAATGCCGATATCCGCCATGTGGTGGCCACCGGCACCGCCTACAAGGAGATCCTGAAAACCGCTGAAAGCGCGGGCAGCGATCTGATCGTGGTGGGCGCGCACAAGCCCGATCTGGCCGATTACCTGCTGGGCCCCAATGCCGCCCGCGTGGTGCGCCATGCGCCGGTCTCGGTCTATGTGGTGCGCGCGGGCTGACCCCGCCCGTCGCATCTGGATTTTTCAACCATCCGTGGTACCTTTGGCTGCCGGCGCTATTTCGCCGGCAGTTTCTTTGAAGGGTAATTTGACATGACGGATATTCGCGCGGATCTGGGCGAGGCGCCGATCTCGGCCAATGAGGACCAGATTATCGCCGACATCATTCAGGCAAATCTCAAGATGATGGAGGTCGAGGAGAACGGTTTCAAATGGCGGGCCCAGCATCCCAAGGGGCATGGTGCCATTCCGGCCCGGTTCATCGTCGGCCCTGACCTGCCGCAAGCCTTTCGCGCGGGGCTGTTTGCGCAACCCGGTGAGTATGCGGCGCTGATCCGGTTTTCCAATGGCACCGAACGTCGCGACGATCCCAAGGGCGGCGATGCCCATGGCATGGCGATCAAGCTTTTCGGCGTGCCGGGCGGTCGCGTCGAAGGGGCGGCGGATGCCAAGGGCACGCTCGATTTCGTGCTGGTGGATAACGAGACCTTTTTCGAGGGCGATCTGAACGAGTATTCCGCCTTCAACGATCTCGTCTCCGAGGTTCTGAATTTCAAGCGTAACGGGGACGAGGCGCTTGCCGCAATCGTGAACGGGATCTACCTGAAATTCCTCAAGAAGTATTTCAGTCACGATATCTATGCGGTGGCCCAGAAATTTGGCGATCAGCATCCGACCTCGCCCCTGCGCGCAATCTATTGGAGCACGACACCGTTTCTGCATGGCGATATCGCGGTGAAACATCGCGTGGTGCCCGATCCGGCGCCTGCGCCCGGAGAGTTGCGAGACGGGGTCGAGGGCGCGGATGGGCTGACCGATCAGCTGCTTGACGGGTTGAACGGCAAGGCGGCGGCCTTTGATTTCTATATCCAGCCGCAAGAGGACGTGGCAGCGCATCCGATCGAGGATCCAAACGTGAACTGGACCGAGAATGGGGCGGGCTGGGTGAAACTGGCACGGATCGAGATCCCGGCGCTTGACGCGGGGGACGCGGTGGCGCGCGCGGCTCGCATTGCGGCAGGGGATCGGATGGCCTTCAACCCGTGGAACACGCTGCCCGAGCATCGCCCGCTGGGCGCTGTGAACCGGGTGCGCAACAAGGTCTACAAGGAACTTGCCCGCGCCCGCAACGCCGAAGGTGTATAGGCCAGAAAGCAGAAGGTCGCGCCCGTCCTCTGCGTTCGGGCGCGACCCAGCCTTACTCGTCCCCGTAGCCGGTCATCTCCAGATAACCACGTCCGGCGTGGCTGCCGCTGACGCGCACCGGTCCTTCCCAATAGGCAAAAGACGTGCCCATCCAGGCCTGCGGGTATAGCGCCTTGACCGTCACATCCAGCCCCCGTGCCGGGATCGCCAGCCGCCAGCGCACCGGCACCTCGGGGCCTGCTCCGCTGGGCGCGGTGGCCAATGGCTCGGCGTGGATGCTGCCATCGGGCAGGGCGGTCGCGCGCCCATCGGGTCCGATCCATGTTCCAGATGCAAAATCCGTGTCGCCGCGCAGGCGAAAGGCCATCACCCGGCTACCATCGTCCAGCACCAGCGAGAACCAGTCCCAGCCGCTCTGATCCTCGGCCAGCGGTTGCGAGGACCATTCCCGGTCGATCCAGGCCTGGCCGGTCACCGGCATCTCTCCCTCGGGCAGGGTCAGGCTGCCTGAGACCTCCAGAAACGGTTGCGAATAGTAATAGCTGGCCTGACCGGCGGCGGATTTGACCGAATAGCCCCCTTCGCCATGCAGGACCAGCGGCCCTTTGGCGCGCATGGCCAGATGATAGGCGAAATCGCTTCCCCCGGCGCGCAGCACCATGTCGCCCCCCATGTCGCCCGCCATCTCCCATTCGTCGATCCAGGCGCGAAAGGGGGTGGCCTGGGCGCCTGCCTGTCCGATGCCGCCGCGCGACAGTCGCTCGGCAAAGAGGTGGCTGTCGGGCGTGGTTACGGCGGCATGTCCCATCCACAGTTGCGGGCTTTGCCAGCCCGGGGCATCGCCCGGTTTCAGGGCCGAGCGGAACAGGGTCCATTGCAGGCCATAATCGCGCCCGTCGGCCCCGGTCAGCGTGGCAGTCAGATACCACCATTCGATGCGGAAATCGGGATGTGGCCCGTGATCGGCGGGAAAGGCGGGGCTTTGCCCGCGCTCTGGCACCGCAAAGCCATCAGCCTCGGTTCCCAGTCCGGCAAAGCCCTGCGCCAGCGCCGCCCAGGGCCAGAGCAGCAGAAAGACAAGCAGCCTAGCGTTCATTGGCAAAGACCCTCAGCAGGTGGGCAGGCGGCAGGCGGTATAGGCGTAGCGCGGGCAGGGCGGCGGCCAGCGCCCCGGTGGCCAGCGCCAGCCCGATCAGCCGCAGCCAGTCGAGCGGGAACAGATACATCGGCAGCCGCCAGCCAAAGGCCGCCACGTTGATCACCGCCAAGAGCAGCCAGGCCAGCACCAACCCCAGCGGCAGTGCCAGCAGAGCCGTCATCGCCGCCAGCGCCACCGCGCGCGCCAGTTCCAGCCGCGCCAGCCGAGCGCGGGTCAGCCCTAGCGCCCAGACCGGTGCTAGCTGCGGCAATCGTTGTGTCCACAGCGTCAGCAGGCTGGTGAGGATCGCAAACCCCGCCACCCCCAATGTCAGAATGTTGAGCGCGCCGGTGACCAGAAAGGTCTTTTCAAAGATCGCGCGTGAGCGGGCCTTGAGCGTCTCCTGACGGATCACCGAGCCGGCGGGAAGGTCGAAGGTGGCGGTGATCTCATCGGCCAGCGCATCGGCTTGCTCAGGCGCCAGATGCACGCCGAACCTTGTGTCGGGCGTGCCGGGATAGCGGTCCAGCAACTGCTCCAGCGCCACGATGGCCTGTCCGGTCGGGTTGCCGTAATCGGAATAGACTGCGGCCACCGGCAGGGTCCAGCCAGGGGCCAGTTCGACCCTGTCACCGGGCCAAAGCCCGTCGCGCCGCGCCATCTGTTCGTTGATCAGAGCCGCCTCTCCGCGCATCACCCGGTCCCAGTCCTGCGGGCTGCGCGCGATCAGCGGCCAGTGGGTGCGATAGCTCTGGTGATCGACGATTCCATAGACGAACAGCGGCGCGCCTGCGCGGTCGAGCTCGACTGGACGGATCGGCAACACCGCATCGCTGCGCGGTTCCAGCCAGTCCGCCAATGCGGCGCCCTGCGCATCGTCGCGGGCAGTGACGTAAAGGGTCGAGGTCAGCCGCTGGTCAAGCCAGCCGTCGAAGGTGAGGCGAAAGCTCGCTACCATGGTGCCGACGCCGATATTTGCGGCCAGTGCCAGCAGCAGCGCCATCAGCGCAAGTGACAGGCCGGGCAGCTGTGCCCGCATGTCGGACCACAGCCATTCTGCAACCGGGCCGCGCGCCCGCGTAGTGCCGAACGTCAGCAGAACCGAAAGGGTCGGCGGCAGCGCCAGCGCGGCGGCCATCAGCACCGCGCCCAAAAGGACAAACCCGCCGATCAGCCCGCCACTCAGCGCAAATCCCGCCAGTCCGGTAAGCAATAGCGCCAACGCCAGCAGCAGCTGGGTCCGCGCGTTCAGGCGCCCGCTGCCCCAGGCGCGCTGTCCGGGCGCGGCCAGGATCGGCATGCGGGCCAGCCGCCACAGCGCCTGTGCACTGGCCAGCAGGGTGCCCGCCACCGCCATGCCAAGGCCCGACAGCAGCCAGACCGGCCTGAGTTCCAGCACGCCCGAGACCGGCGCCCCGTAAAGCCCGCGAAGGGTTGCCGCCACGTCCGGCAGCAGGGCGGCAGCCACCACATAGCCCAGCACCAGCCCCGCCGCACCGCCCAGCAGCGCCAGCAGGCACAGCTCTGCCAGCAACAGCCGGGTCAACAGCCGCAGCGGCAGGCCCAGCGCGCGCAGCGTGCGGATAAGGCCGCGTCGCTGCTCGAACGCCAGTCCGACCGCGCCATGTACGATGAACAGGCCCACCACGAAGGAGAGCAGCCCAAAGGCGGTGAGGTTGAGGTGAAAGCTGTCCGTCAGCCGCGCGATGTCCTGGGCTCTGGAAGCGGGCTGGCGGATCAGTTCGGGGGCGATCTCGGTCAGAGGGGCACGGCGCAGCGGCTGCTTGGGCAGGACCAGCAGATGCGAGATATGGTCGGGACGGTTCAGCAGCGTCTCGGCGGTGCCGATATCGGTCAGCATCGTGTCGGGTGGCAGGGCGGTGGTCTCGACCACCGGCGGCAGGCCGGGTTCGCCCTGCAAGGCCAGCGCCAATGCGGGCGCGGCAAACAGGCGTCCGGGCGCGGTCAGCGCCTCGACCGGGGCGATTTCGGCAGCGGCGGCGCTTTCGGCGATGGCAGGCAGGTCGGGATAGGCCAAGAGGTCTATGCCGGTCACCGCCACCGTGCGCGGACCCAGCCGCATCTCGCCCTCGAGCACGGCGGCCACCTGCCAGCCCGCCTCGCGCAGGGCAAGATAGTCATCAAGCGTCAGAGCCGCCCCATCCGCGCGGCGCAGGCGGTCCAGCCCGTCGGCGCCGATCTGGCTGGCCGCGCGCGCATAAGAGGCGCGCGCCTCGCCATTGATGGCCTGCACCGCCGACCAGAGGCCGGTGGCCAGCGCCACGCCCAAGAGCAGCGTCACCAGCTGAATCGGATGGCGCCGCCAATGCGACCCCAGCGCCAGAAGCGCGGCGCCGATCACGCCGCCACCCGCCCGCCGGTCAGATGCGCGCGCCAATCCAGCCGGGCGGCGATGGCCTGCGAATGGGTCACCAACAGCAGCGCCGTGCCGCTGTCGCGCACCAGGTCCAGCATCAGGTCCAGCACGGTGCCGGCGGCGGTCTCGTCGAGGTTGCCGGTCGGCTCGTCCGCCAGCAACAGCTTCGGACGACCGGCCATCGCCCGACCGATGGCGACCCTCTGTTGCTGACCACCCGACAGCTGCTCGGGATAGCGATCGGTCAGATCCTCCAACCCCAGCCGCGCGGTGATCTCATTCAGCCAATCGGCATCCAGCCGCCCGGCCAGCCGCGCCTGGAACGAGAGGTTCTGTGCCACGGTCAGCGCCGGGATCAGGTTGAACTGCTGGAATACCAGCGCCACTTGGTCGCGCCGCAGCGCCGCCCGGCCCGCATCGTCAAGTCGCGACAGCGCCACCCCGTCCAGCGTGATCTCGCCGCTGTCGAACCCGTCCAGCGCACCGGTCAAGTTCAACAGCGTGCTCTTGCCGCTGCCGCTTTCGCCGGTCAGCGCCAAGCTCTGCCCTCGATCCAGCGTGATCGAGGCCCCGCGCAGCACCGGGCGCCCCCCCGGATAGGTCTTGGTCACGGTATCGACGGTCAGAAGCATGGGCGCGCGGCCTCCGGGCAGTTATGGGTCAGAGAATGGTCCGTCCTCTGCCGCTGTCCAGCCCCAAGCCGCGATTGTCCCCATTCGCCGCAGGGCAGCGATTGCAATCGGTCGGGCGCGCTCCCATGTGCAGGGGGATAGGAGCCGCCTTATGTTCAGATTGTCCATTCTTCTTTTTGCCCTTTTCGCCGTGCCCGCGCTGGCGCAGGATCGCGCTGCCCTGTGCCACGAACGGGCGCTGAAACAGGCCGGCATCCGCGACACCGAATGGTCGCAGGGGCGCACCACGCTGCGCCTTGGCGGCTCGGTCGGGGTAGGGGTATCGCGCTCCTCGGGGCCCGCGACCCAGGGAGCACCGGCCTATGCCGGGTCGGCTGCGTCGGAGCGATTCGAGGAAAAGCGGCGGAAGAAAATCTACACCCGAACCTATAATGACTGCATGGCGCAGACACGCTGAGCGTGACCCCGCGGCCCAAGGGCGCGGCGGGGTTGCACCTACCGGCCAGCACCGTCATCCTGCGCCCAGAACGAAAAGGGGCAAAGGCGGGCGACGATGACACTCTTGCAACAGATCATGTGGGGCAGCCTGTATCTGGGCCTGTGTTTCGTGGTCGAGGTGCTGCTGCTGGTCTGGTGCACCCTGGTGATCGTGCACCTGTCGATCCGGCTGCGACATCTGTCGCGCGCCATGCGCACGGCGGCGGTGATCAGTGTTTCGCTGGCCTTCATCGTGCTGGCCCATACTTTGCAGGTCTGGCTCTGGGCCGGGGTCTGGATCTGGAGCGACGTTCTGACCGACTGGAACGAGGCGCTGTATTTCTCGCTCGTCACCTATACCACGCTGGGCTATGGCGACATCGTGCTGGGGCCGGGCCTGCGTATCTTTGCTGCCTTTGCCGCGGTGGCGGGGCTGTTGGCCTTTGGCCTGTCCACGGCCTATCTGGTGGCGCTGATCGGCAGGATTTTCGAAGGCCGCCTGCCGCGCTAAAGGATTTGTCTACAGGATCGGGGCAAACAGCCGTGCCAGCGGCGCGCCGTAGCGGATGAACATGGGCTGCGCGGCCAGGCTGCGTGTCAGCTCGGTGCTGCTGGCAAAATCATGTTCCAGCATTGCCGCCACCTGCGCGGCCACGGTTGCGTCAAAGAACAGCGCCATCGCCTCGAAATTCAGCCGGAACGAGCGGTTGTCCAGGTTGGTTGTGCCAACGGCGGCGATGGTATCATCGACGACGAATACCTTTTGGTGCAGAAAGCCGTCGGTATAGCGCATCACGCGTACCCCGGCCTCGCGCACCTCGTCGAAATAGGCGAAGGCCGCCAGCCAGGGAATGGTGTGATCGGCCTCGTCGGGTACCAGAAGGCGCACATCCACCCCGCGCAGCGCGGCGTGCTTCAGCGCCGCCAGAATGTCGAGATCGGGCACGAAATACGGTGAGGCGATCCAGAACCGGCGCTGTGCCGCTGTAATCGCGGCAAAGAACATCATCGCGCCGCTTTCGGTTCGGTCACCGGGCCCTGTGGCGACGATCAGGGCATTCGCATCCTGCGAGGCCAGTCGGGTCTCCCAAATGAGAAGATCGAGCAGATCCTCGCCCCGCGCCCAATGCCAGTCCTCGGCAAAGACCAGCTGGAGTTGCAGGACCGTGGGACCGGTGATTTCCAAATGAGTATCGCGCCAACGGCCCATCGCCGCGTCCTGGCCCAGATATTCGACGCCCACATTGTGGCCGCCGATATAGCCGGTATGCCCATCCACCACGACCGTCTTGCGATGGTTGCGATAATTGACCTGAAACCGGGTGTTGGGGCCGCGTTGCTTGCGCGGGTCGGCGATGTCGATTCCGGCGGCGCGCAGATCCTCGACATAGCTGTCCGACAAACGGTAGCTGCCGATGGCATCGGTCAGGAACCGCACCTTGACCCCGCGCCGGGACGCTGCGATCAGCCGGTCGCGCAGCTCCAGCCCCAGATCGTCGTCGCGCACGATATAGAACTGGATCAGCACATAGTGGCGTGCGGCATCGATGGCGGCAAAGAGCGCGGCAAATGTGGCCTCGCCATCGACCAGCAGTCGGGCGCCATTGCCCCGGCTGACCGCCATATGGGCGATCTTTTCAAAGGGGCGGGTGTTGACCATCACGCGGTCGGGATCGGGGGCGGTGGCATCAGCATGGGCGCGCAGCCCGGCCACCACCCTCTCACTCTCGCGCCGCGCTATACGGTAGCCGCGAAATCGGTGATGCCCCAGAAACATGTAAAGCGGCACCGAGGCCCAGGGCAGGGTGAGCAGGAACACCACCCAGCCGACCGCGCCCTGCGGCGTGCGCGCGGTGCGCGCCGCCTGCACCGCGCAGATGATCGACGCCCCGTAGAGGCAGAAGACGATCAGCGACAGAAGAGCGGTCCACATGTCAAAGCCTTAGCAGGCGCACGCGCGATGGCATAGCCCCGGATGCCGGTTCAGACCTCGGCCCGCATCCTCTGTTCCAGCCGGGACAGGTCCGCGCGCAGCTCGGACCGGATCGCGCCGGGGCGCGGCGTGTCGGCCAGCGTGGTGAACCAGGTCTCGGGGCGGGGCGCGTGGCGCTGCCGCTGCCAGGTGAGACCGCGCAGCACCGC
Source organism: Ruegeria sp. YKSD163 (assembly GCF_059612905.1). Lineage (NCBI taxonomy): Bacteria > Pseudomonadati > Pseudomonadota > Alphaproteobacteria > Rhodobacterales > Roseobacteraceae > Ruegeria > Ruegeria sp. YKSD163. The sequence goes on along the minus strand of NZ_JBXWRM010000001.1, from coordinate 298,918 downwards.
CTCGGCCTCGGGGGGCAGGCGGTCGGGGATCTCGTTGCCCCTGAGCGTGGCCCAGACCCCGGTCCAGGCGCGCGCCACGCTCCACGGGTTGTAGCCGCCACCGCCCAGCACCAGCAGGCGCGGGCAGAGCGCCGCCAGCGCCCGCACCGTCTCCCGATGCGCGCAGTTGGACAGCGCCAGCCGCGACAGCGGGTCCTCGGCCACTGCATCGGCGCCGCATTGCAGAACCACAGCATCGGGGCGGAATCCTGCCACCGCAGGCAGGATCAGGTGATCGAGGATCAGTCCGAACTCGCAGTCATTCAGTCCGCGTGCCACCGGCAGGTTCAACGCCGCACCTCCCGCGTCATCCGCCAGCCCGCCGGTAAAGGGCCAGCGCCGCGCCTCGTGGACCGAGATCATGCGCACCGTTTCCGACCCGTGAAAGGCCGAGGCGACCCCGTCGCAATGATGCGCATCGATATCAACATAGGCGACGCGGGTGCAGCCCAGCCGTTGCAGCGCCAGGATCGCCAGAACCGGGTCATTGAGATAGCAGAAGCCGCCCGCGCGGTCGGCAAAGCCGTGATGCGTGCCGCCGCCGGGGTTGAACACGCGGTGGCCCTGCGCCACCAGTTCGGCCCCCAAGAGCGAGCCGCCCGCCGCCGTGGCCGGGCGCCGGAACATCTCGGCAAAGACCGGGTTGGGCAGGGTGCCCAACCCGTGGCGAGCGCGGGTCTCCTCGCTCACCGCCTGCTCGGCCTCGGCCCGTTGCAGTGCGGTGATATAGTCGGGCGTGTGAAATGCACTCAGCGCGGCTGGCCGCGCGCGCGGGCTGGTGCGGTATTGGCCGGGTGCGAACCAGCCCAGTGACCGGCATAGGTCGATCACCGTCGACACGCGCGGGATCGCCAGCGGATGCGTCGCGCCATAGGTCGAGCGGCGATAGATCTCGGAACCGATGAACAGGGCCTCGGGCAGGGGGGCTGTCACGCGTTTGGGTCCTGCGCCTCGGGGTGGCCGTCCTTGGACATCAGCACCGCCACCGGCCGCAGCGCGGGGACATGGCGGAACACGATCAGCATGCAGACCGTGAGTGGCACGCTGAGAAAGGCGCCGATCAGCCCCCAGACCGCCGTCCAGAAGGTCAGCGCCAGGATCACCATGAAGGTGGACATGTTCAGCGACCGCCCCAACAGCGCCGGGTCGAGGAAATTGCCGATCAGGAACTGCACCGTCCCGCAAAAGAACACGATGACGAGAAAGGGCGTGATGGTGTCGAACTGCACCAGCGAGGCAAGCGCCGGAAAGATCACCGCTACGATAGACCCGATCGAGGGAATGAAGTTCAGCGCGAATGTCAGCACCGCCCAGGTCTCGGCGAACTCCAGCCCCAGCAGGGTGAACACGGCATAGCTGATGCCGGCGGTCAGCAGGCTGACGAATGTCTTGACGCCCAGATAGCTTTGCAGATTGTGCGAGATCGCCTCCATCACCTGACTCATGTCCCGGCCCAGTTGAGGGTCACGGGCGGCCAGCAGCAGCTTGATGCCAAGCACCCGCCGCTCGGCCAGTAGGAACGCCACATAAAGCGAGACCAGCAGGAAGGTGTTGAGAAGCGAGGTGGCGCTGCCCAGCGCCGTCCGGGTCAGGGCAGACAGGTCAATGCGGATCAGGTTGTCGCGCACGAAACCGGTAACCTCTTCGCCCAAGAGTGCCGCAACCCGGGTCACCGCCTCGTCAAAGGCATTCTCGTAACTTGCGATGGCACGGGCGAATTGCGTGGCCTGCCCCCCAATCACCGCGATCATGACGAAGAGACCGGCAAGAACCACCGTGATCCCCGCCAGCGTGGTCAGCCAGACCGGCGCGCCGGTCGCGGCATGGACCCGGTCGCTGATCGCGGTGACCAGAACATAGACCAGAAAGGCCAGCGCCAGCGGGATCAGAAATCCCGCTCCGGCATAAAGCGCCAATACGGCGAGCGCCAGCAGGATGGCAATGTCGCGCAACTGGGCCAGCTGCGGGCGCGTCGGGGTGGGGGCGGGATCGGGCTGTGGCATGTCGCAGCCATGTTGCACGGACCTGCTCCCGGCTGCAATCGCGGACACCATTGCGGACAGGCAGGGCCGACTGTGCTGAGCGATGCGTCAGGTGCGCCGCCGGGACCTTCTGTTCCCGCGCGATCGTGGCACGGCTGGAACCCGGTACCACCAGCGGCTAGATTGACCCCATGACGCGTCCGGCGAATCCCTCCCTTCCCCTGCCGCTGCGCGCGGTCTGGCTGGCGTTGAGCCGGTTTCAGGCCAAAAGCGGTTTTGTCATGAGCAGCCATGTTGCGATGTCGATGATGATGGCGCTGTTTCCTTTCATCCTCTTTACCGTGGCGCTGGCGGGCAGTCTCAGCCAAAATCTGGTGACCGACGACCTGATCCAACTGATCTTTGGCACCTGGCCCGAACAGGTTGCCACCCCCATCGTGGCGGAGCTGAATGCGGTGCTGGAGGGAGCGAATTCGCGCGTCATGACGGTGGGCGGCGTGCTGGCGGTCTATTTTGCCTCGAACGGGGTGGATGCGGTGCGCGAGGCGATCTCGCGGGCCTATCACGACGCGGATACGCGGCCCTTCTGGAAGACCCGGCTGCTGTGCATCGGGATCGTGGTGGGGGGCGGTGCTATCGTGCTGGCGGTGGCCGCGTTCGAGGTGGCGATGCCGATCTATACCCGGCTGGTCACCGAGGCCCTGCCGGGAGAGGCGCCCGACTGGTTGTCGGTCGAGCGGCTAAGCTGGATTTTCGTGGTCGCGATGCCGGCGGGCGCGGTGCTGGCCTGCCATGCCCTCTTGCCCGCGCGGCGGCATCCGCTCAGGCGGATCCTGCCGGGGGTGGTGCTGACGCTGGTGCTCTGGGCCGGTTGCGGCTGGGGATTCTCTCTCTACATCGCGAATTTCGCCAGTTATTCAGCGACCTATGCCGGACTGGCTGGGGCGATGGCGGCGCTGATCTTTCTGTATCTGAATGCCGCGATCCTGATTCTGGGCGCCGAGTTCAACGGCGCCTTGATGGACTTGGCGGGCGAATAGGCTGAGAGCCGACTGCCTCGAAGCGGCCTTGATTGTGCCATCGGATCGGCAGAACCGCGTGGCAGGTTGACGGTTCATGGGCCAGAAGGCCCTGCTGCAGGAGAAATCAGATGCCAGCTCTTTGCGATGGGGGCAGACATGCCCGCCTGTTCATGTTCCTGGATCAGCAAAGCCGGGCCGAGGCGATGGGCGCGCGGCTATTCGCGCAATCGCTGAACGCCGGAGATGCGCTGTGCCTGCTGTCGCGTGCTGCGGCGTCGTTTCAGCCACAACGGCTGAATTCTGGGTATTTGCCTGCGGCAGGAGCCGGAAAACAGATGTTTTCCGGGCCGTTTTCCGCGACGGAAAACGGCGCCCGCCTAGCCGCGAAAGCCGGTGGCCACCACAAACTTTTCGGAACTGTCCGAACGTGAGGCGGGCGGTTTCACGTTGGCGACCTTGGTGAATTTCTGCTTGAGCAGTTTTTGCAGATCACCCTCCGCCCCACCGGCCAGTACCTTGGCCACGAACGTGCCACCTTCTTCGAGCACGTCAAAGGCCAGATAGGCCGCGGCCTCGCACAGTGCGATGATCCGCAGGTGATCGGTCTGCTTGTGGCCCGAAGACGAGGCCGCCATGTCCGACATCACCACATCCGCCTTGCCGCCCAGCCACTCCTTGATCCGGTCATCGGCACCGTCGTCGAGGAAATCGAGCTGATGGATCTCGGCCCCCGCGATCGGTTCGACCTCTTGCAGGTCGATGCCCAGCACCCGGCCCACGCGCTTGTCGCTGCGCTCGCCCAGCGCGTTGACGCGCTTGACCGCGACCTGGCACCAGCCGCCGGGGGCGCAACCGAGATCGACCACCCGCGCACCCGGCACTAGAAAGCGGAACTTGTCGTCCAGTTCGAGGATCTTGAACGCCGCGCGCCCGCGATAGCCTTCGGCCTGCGCCCGCTTGACATAGGGGTCGTTCAACTGGCGTTGCAGCCAGCGGGTCGAGCTGAGCTTGCGCCCGCGGGCGGTCTTGACCTTGACCTTGAGGTCACGCTGTCCGCGTCCGGATGTGTTCTTTGCCATGTCGTCTGGCCTCTCTTTCGCTCTGGGCGATACGGCGATTGGCCGCCGGATTCAAGCCGGACACGCCTAGAACGGTCCATCCTCCAGTACCCCGTCGGCGCTCATCTGCGCGTAGAGCAAGCCTTCGCGCAGGCCCCGGTCGGCCACCGACAGCCGGTTGGTGGGCCAGCATCGGAGCAGCGCCTGAAGAATGGCCGAACCCGACATGATCAGCGCATGGCGGTCCTCGCCGATGCGCGGGTCGCGGCGCCGACCCTGCGGACCCAGATCCAGATAACCCCGGATCACCTTGTCGATCTGCTCGCTGGTCATGCGAAGCCCGTCGACCTTGGTCCGGTCATACCGCTTCAGCCCCAGATGGCTGGCCGCCACCGTGGTGACGGTGCCGCTGGTGCCGACGATCTGGAACCGGTCACGGCCCAGTTGACTGCTATAGGGCACGAAATCGGCCAGCTGTTCTTCGAAGAACCAGCTCATCAGCGCAAAGCGCGCAGAATCGTCCTCGACATCGTTGAACTGGTCGCGCAGCGTGGCCACGCCCAACGGCACGCTGATCCAGTCCACCACCTTGGCGGCGGGAAAGGGGCTTTCGGGCGGGTGAAACCCCGCATGCAGCCGCATGATGGCCGAGGGGCGGTCGCGGCGCGGCACCGATGTCAGGTCGATCCAGACAAGCTCGGTCGAGCCACCGCCGATATCCACCACCAGCAGTTGCTCCGAGCGGGTCGAGACCAGTGGCGCGCAGGAGATCACGGCCAGCCGGGCCTCTTCCTCGGGCTGGATGATCTCCAGTGTCAGACCGGTCTCACGCTTTACATCGCGGATGAATTCGCGCGCGTTCTTGGCGCGGCGGCAGGCTTCGGTCGCGACCAGCCTCATCCGGTGCACCTTGTTGCGCTTGATCTTCTGCTGGCAGATACGCAGCGCCTGGATGGTGCGCGCCATCGACGAGCGCGACAGACGACCTGTCCGTTCCAGCCCAGCTCCGAGTTGGACGGATTTAGAGAAGCTGTCCACCACATGGAAACCGCTGCCCTTGGGCTGGGCGATCAGCATGCGGCAACTGTTTGTGCCAAGATCGAGCGCCGCATAGAGGGCGTCCGGATCCGGCCGGTTCGGCGCGGGGCTTTCGACCGCTTTCGGGAACGCGCCCGCACCTTTGGGACGCTTGGGCGCCATGTTTCACGCCCTCCGATTTCGTGTTAGCTTGAACCTAGGATCCGTTCCCGCGCGGCGCAAGAGATTTCCCGGGGGCAGAGGGCAGAACCGTCATACAGGTTTAACAAAGCCGTGCGACTGCATCTGCTATCGCCGGCCGCCGTGCCGGCAGGGATTCTGCTGGCAAGCCATGGAGCACGCTATGAAAAACGACCGCAGCCTGACATTTGACGAGTTTGACGAGGCGATGAACCCGCGCCCCGAGGATTGCGATTTCGACCATGTCGTTGAAGAGGCGCTGTCGCGTCGTGGCTTCCTGGGCGGGGTGCTGGCAATGGGCGGGTTTGCGGCCCTTGGCGGTGCGGTTCTGCCGCGCGGGGCCGAGGCCGCGACCAACCGCTTTGCCTTTGAGGCTGTGGCAACCTCGACCGCGGACGAGATCGTGGTGCCAAAAGGGTTCAAGGCCGAGGTTCTGGTGCGCTGGGCCGACCCGCTGTGGTCGGATGGGGTGGCCTTCGATCAGGCCACGCGCGGCACCGCCGCCAGCCAGGCGCGCGCCTTTGGCGACAATACCGACGGGATGGAGGTGTTCCATCATCAGGGTCGCACCCTGCTGGTGGTGAACAACGAATACACCAACCGCGAGATCATCTGGGGCAACCGCACGGACGGCAAGGCCGAGACCGATGACGACGTGGAAAAGGGTCTACTGGCCCATGGCGTCACCGTGGTCGAACTGGCCCATGACGGCAGCCATTGGCAGGTGGTCACCGACAGCCCCTATAACCGCCGCATCACGCCGCGTACCGAGATGTCCCTGACCGGCCCCGCCGCAGGCCACGACCTGATGAAAACCGCCGCTGATCCGACCGGCACGGTCACCTTCGGCACCTGGAACAACTGCGGCTCGGGCACCACCCCCTGGGGCACCTATCTGGCCTGCGAAGAGAACTTCAACGGCTACTTCTCCGCCGCTGACGAGGCGCATGAGGTTTCGGCGGAATTGGCGCGCTATGGTGTCTCGTCCAAGGACTGGGGCTATGGCTGGGCGCGCGTGGACGACCGCTTTGACGTCGCAAAGAATCCCAACGAACCCAACCGTGCCGGTTACGTGGTCGAGATCGATCCGCGCGACCCGAATTCGACCCCCAAGAAGCGCACCGCGCTGGGCCGCTTCAAGCACGAGAATGCCGAATGTGTCGTAAATCGCGACGGGCGTCTGGTGATTTATATGGGCGATGACGAGCGGGGTGAATTCCTCTACCGCTATGTCTCGGACGGGGTCTATGCCGCCGGTGTCGATACCGACGAGCTGATGGAAAATGGCACGCTTTACGCGGCCAAGTTCGACGCGTCGGGCAGGGGTATGTGGCTGGCGCTGACGCCCGAGGCCACCGGCATGAGCCAGGCCGAAATCTGCATCCATACCCGGATCGCGGCCTCGAAAATGGGTGCTACCACCATGGACCGCCCCGAATGGGTCACCGCCAATCCGAACGCGGACGAGGTCTATTGCGCGCTGACCAACAACAAGAACCGCGGCGTCAAGCCAAACAAGGGCGGCGACGAGACCCCGGCCGAAGGGCCCAATCCGCGCGAAAAGAACAACTATGGCCAGATTGTGCGCTGGCGCCCGGAAGGCGGCGACCATACCGCCGAAGGCTTCGACTGGGATCTGTTCGTGCTGGCGGGAAACCCGACGGTGCATTCCGATGCCAATGCGGGGTCACAAAACGTCAACGCGGGCAACATGTTCAACTCGCCCGACGGGCTGGCATTCGACAGCAACGGGCTGCTCTGGATCCAGACCGACGGCAAATACTCGAACGAGGGTGATTTCGCCGGTCAGGGCAACAACCAGATGCTGGCGGGCGATCCGGTGACCGGTGAGATCCGCCGCTTTCTGGTCGGCCCGCGCGAGGCCGAGATCACCGGCCTGTGCTGGTCGGCCGACCGCCGCACCATGTTCGTGGGCGTGCAGCATCCGGGTGAGGATGGCGACAGCCACTGGCCCGATGGTGGTGACAGCGTGCCGCGTTCGGCCATCATCGCCGTTACGCGCGAGGATGGCGGCCTGGTCGGCTGACACACCTCACTGTGCGAACAAGAGCCCCGGGCGCCACAAGGCCCCGGGGTTTTTCGTGACATGATCATTGCTCATCATCTTGCTGAAGAATTCGGGAAGGCACGGGCAGGCGATCCGCGCTAAGCCGTGACTCGCGGAAGGTCCGAAAACGACAAAGGTCGCTGCACATCGCGCACGTGTCGAAATCGGACCGACCCCGCCCCATATTGACCGCTAGAACCGGCTCACCGGATCAGGAGGAATCGACTGCATGCCCGAGGTTACCATCGTCTACTGGCGGGACATCCCGGCTCAGGTCATCGTCGGCAAAGGCCGCCGCGGCGCCAAGCGTCAGTTGGAGGAACGGTTCGAGCAGGCCATCGACCGCGCCGCGATGAAAGTGGGCGCGCAGGACACCGATGCCTATCTGGCCGAGTGGCGCAAGGCCGAACCTTACGAGGTTGCCGGTGACCCGGCGGATATCGTCGAGGCCGAGGCCCAGCGTCTGGAACGGGAATACGATCGCGACCGCATCAAGGCGCTGATTGCAAACGACGGTTGGGCATGAGCCCGCAGAGCATATGGGAGGCCGTGATGGCTTTGCTGAACTTCAAGAAACGCGAGACGGTCGAGAACGGCCCCGTGAACCCCACCGTCGAGGCCTTTCTCAAGGATTACTCGATCGAGGTGATGCCGCGCACCGCGGAAAAGGTCGAGGATTTCCGCGCCCTGCTGCCCGATGGCACCCGCGTCTATATCGCCCATATCGAGGGCACGCCGATCGAGGATATGGTGGCAACCGCCAAGCGGCTGGCCGCCGAGGGCTATCCGGTGATGCCGCATTTCCCGGCGCGTATCATCAAGGATGCCAAGACGCTGGAAAACTGGATCGCCATGTACCAGGGCGAGGCCGGGGTCGAGCAGGCGCTGCTGCTGGCAGGTGGCGTGGCAGAGCCGCATGGCGACTTCCACTGCTCGATGCAACTGATGGAAACCGGCCTCTTTGACAAGGCAGGGTTCAAGCGTCTGCACGTCGCAGGCCACCCCGAGGGCAACAAGGACATCGACCCCAAGGGCGGCGATGCCAATGTGATGGACGCGCTGCGCTGGAAGCAGAAATTCAACGAGACCACCGATGCCCAGATGGCACTGGCCACGCAGTTCTGTTTCGAGGCCAAGCCGATCATCGCCTGGGCCAACGGGCTCAAGGATGCCGGCATCGACCTGCCGATCCATATCGGCATCGCGGGCCCGGCCAAGCTGCAGACCCTGATCAAGTTCGCCATCGCCTGCGGCGTCGGCCCTTCTCTGAAAGTGCTGCAAAAGCGCGCGATGGACGTATCCAAGCTGCTGCTGCCCTATGAACCCAATGATGTCGTGACCGAACTGGCCGCCCACAAGGCCGCCAACCCCGATTTCAACATCACCAATGTGCACTTCTTCCCGCTGGGCGGCATCAAGACCAATGCCACCTGGGCGATCAATAACGGCGGTGCCAGCACCCGCCCCGTAAACCCGACCTGAAAGGCCAGACATGACCCGCACCATCGTTGAAAGCAAAACAAAAACCGCGATCATCGGCTTTGACCAGCCGTTCTGCGTGATCGGCGAGCGGATCAACCCCACGGGCCGCAAGAAACTGGCCGCCGAGCTGGAAGCGGGCGATTTCTCGACCGTGGAAAAGGACGCCATCGCCCAGGTTGCCGCCGGGGCCACCGTTCTCGATATCAACGCGGGTGTTGTCTATAACTCCAACCCCAACCCCAACGAGACCGAACCGCCGCTGATGCGCAAGATCGTCGAGCTGGTGCAGGGGCTGGTCGACGTGCCGCTGTGCATCGACAGCTCGGTGCCCGGCGCGCTCGAGGCCGGTCTGGCGGCGGCTGAGGGTCGGCCGCTGCTGAACTCGGTCACGGGTGAAGAGGAACGGCTGGAGCAGATCCTGCCGCTGGTCAAGAAATACAACGTGCCCGTGGTGGCGATCTCGAACGACGATACCGGCATCTCCGAAGACCCCGATGTGCGCTTTGCCGTCGCCAAGAAGATCGTGCAGCGCGCCGCCGATTTCGGCATCCCGGCCCATGACATCGTGGTCGACCCGCTGGTGATGCCGATCGGTGCCATGGCAACCGCCGGTCAGCAGGTCTTCGCCCTGGTGCGCCGCCTGCGCGAGGAACTGGGCGTGAACACCACCTGTGGTGCGTCCAACATCTCGTTCGGCCTGCCCAACCGGCACGGCATCAACAACGCCTTCCTGCCGATGGCGATGGGTGCGGGCATGACCAGCGCGATCATGAACCCGGTGGCGCTGCCGGTGACGCAAAAGGCCATCGCCGAAAAGCGTGAGGCTGTGGCCGCCGCCGGCATCATCCTGCCCGAGGGCATGGATGACGAGACCTTTGTGACCATGTTCGGTCTGGGCTCGACCCTGCCGCGCGCGGGGAAAGAGATGGAGGCCATCCGGGCCGCCAACCTGCTGACCAATAACGACCCTCACGGCGCCGAATGGATCCGCTCCAACAAAGCGCCCGCGGCCGAGGGGGACGAAGGCCGGGGTCGGGGTGGCCGCGCCGGAGGCCGTCGCCGCCGCGCCTGAGCGCCTGCCAGATAACAGTCGAAAGGCCGGGCGGGATGCCCGGCCTTTTGCATTCTGGCCAAGGGGTTGATTTTTGCGACGTCAGGCCAAAGACTGATCCCCGGAACACGCGCGCCGATCCCTGCAAAGGTTGGATATGGCACCTGACAAGACCCTGACTCTCGCCGACGCGGACCTGAGCCTGTCGCTGTCGAAGAGAAAATACCTGTCCCGCTTGCAAGAGCAGCAGTTGCTGCTGTCCCGCATCCAGCAGGCCTATCTGTTTCATGGGCACAAGGCGGTGCTGGTGTTCGAGGGCTGGGATGCGGCTGGCAAGGGTGGTGCCATTCGCCGGATCAGCCAGGCGCTCGACCCGCGCAGTTTCAAGGTCTGGCCGATCGGGGCGCCCCGCAATTATTACCTCAACCGCCACTACCTGTTGCGTTTTTTCGAGCGCCTGCCGCCCGAGGGCGCCATCAGCGCCTTTGACCGCAGCTGGTACGGCCGCGTTCTTGTCGAACGGATCGAGGGGCTGACGCCCGAACACCGATGGCGCGCGGCCTATCGCGAGATCAACGATTTCGAACGAATGCTGATCGACGATGGCACCCGTATCGTGAAACTGTTCTTTCACGTCTCGGCTGACGAGCAGATGCGCCGGTTCGAGGAGCGTCTGCGCAATCCGCTCAAGCGCTGGAAACTGACCTACGAGGATTTCCGCAACCGCGCTCGCTGGACCGAGACCGAAGAGGCGGTGAACGAGATGTTCGCCCGTACCTCGACCGCGCGCGCGCCCTGGACGCTGATCCCCGCCAACAACAAGAAATATGCCCGTGTCGCAGCGCTCAGGGCGGTGACGGCGACGCTGGCGCAGGGGGTGGACCTGAACCCGCAGCACCTGGACCGCCGCACCATCGAGGCGGCCGATCAGCATCTGAACGTGGAACAGGACCTGATAGACAGCCTGCGCGCCCGGACCGAGTGAGGGCAGGGGCTCAGGGTGCGGTGCGTCCGATCTCGCCGCTGTCGAGCACCGGGGCCGCGTCCATGTCCTCGGCATCCAGCATCGCGGCGACCCGTTCCAGCGCCGCCACCAGCATCGCCTGTTCCCAGTCCTGCATCGCCAGGAACCGGCTGACGTAGCGTTGTTGCAGCGGGTCGGGGGCAGTGGCCAGCGTTTGCTGCCCAAGATCGGTGATCAGGATGTCGGTCTGGCGCCGGTCAGATTGCGACTTTTCACGCTGTACCATGCCTCGGGCAACCAGCTTGTCCACCAACACGGTGACGGTGGCCTGGCTGACGCGCATCCGGTTCGAAATGGCGGTGGCGGTACTCTGGCCGGTTTCGCCCACCACTTGCAGCACCCGCAGTTGCACCGCCGTCAACCCGGCCGATTGCGCCAGCTCGCGCCCGAACATGTCGGTGGCGCGCAGGATGCGGCGCAAGGCGATCAGGCTGCTGTCGATCCGGTTCATGAGGATTCCTCGCGCAATTGATCCAGAATGGCAATTTCACCAAGGGATGACAAGCGGGCGGTATCGAATATCCAAAGATAAACTAAGTTTTTGCCGCAACCGCATTGGTGGAAATTGTGACATATGCGCACAATAATAGGAGAGATTTGAATTGTGCGGATCTGTATGATACTTAGTCAATCGAAGCTTTTAGAGGAGTCACTGATGAAGCATTCCCTGGACCTGTTCGAGCAACCCATTCCCGTGCTGCGCGCGCCCGTGCAGCAGGATGGAGCGGCCGTTGCCGCCCTGGCCCATTGTGACAAGCAGGAACTGGTGGGAACGCTTCTGGGCGATCTGGCAGGGTGCGATGATTTCGTCGAAACCTCGGTCGTGGCCGAGCTTGACGGCGAGGTTGCCGGCGCGGTGCTGGCCTATATCCTGCCTTATGATCCGCAGACGCTGTTTGTCTGGCAGGTCAACGTGGCAGAGAACGAAGAGGGCAAGGGGTTGGCATCGCTGATGCTGGGGCAATTGCTGCGGCGCGAAGCCTGTGTCGGGGTGACCCGTGTGCAGACGGCGATTCCGGCCAGCGACGAGATATCATGGGCGTTGTTCCGCCGCTTTGCAGGTTGGCAGCGGACGCGCATGCGAATCGAGCCTTATGTGACGCAGGCCCTGTCTCCGTTCCGGCGCCACGAAGCCGAAAACCTGATCACCATTGACCTCACCGAACCACTTGGACAGGCCGCCTGATCGCCTGTGTCTTGTCCGCCTTTTTGAGGCAGCATAATACTGCGCGGCGAAAGCCACGGGGCGTTTTGTTGCAAGCGCCCTACGCCATGCCGGGCACGTAAGAAGGATAGAAACTTTTGAGGTGAGAAATCCCCTATAAGCGTCCGATTTATGAGGATTTTGGCTCCGGCGGTAGGGATCGAACCTACGACCAATTGATTAACAGTCAACTGCTCTACCGCTGAGCTACGCCGGAACGGTGCGGGCCGTATAGCAATCCCGATTCACCGCGTCCAGAGGGGGGGAGAGAAAATTCGTCGAATTTTCTCGGGCGTTCAGGATCGACGGTGAAACCGGGCCGACACCGCCAGTTTGCCCTCGGGCGCAACCCGGTCGCGGCCGGTCAGATCGACCAGATGGGCGAACACGTTCCGGGTGGCAGCGGGCAGCAGCGCAGCGGGTGTTTCTGTGTAGATGCGCCGCGCCAGCGCCTCGGCGGTGGCGGGACCGTCGGCCAGCGCCGCGAGGATCGCGTCTTCGCGCCCCAGGCGGTGACTGATCAGCCAGTCGAGGCGCGCCCCTGGCTCGGTCACGGCGGCACCATGGCCCGGATGGAACAGCCTCCAATCGCGGGCGCGCAGGTCGCGGCAGGCGGTCATGAAATCGGTCAGGTCGCCATCGGGGGGCGAGACCAGCGAACTGGCCCAGCCCATCACGTGATCGGCGGTAAAGCACACATCCTGCCAGGCCAGCGCGATATGATTGCCCAGATGGCCCGGCGTATGGATTACCTCCAGCTGCCAGCCGTCGCCCTCGATCCGTTCGCCATCGGCGATCGTCTGGTCGGGGACAAAACTGGTGTCGATACCCTCGCCACCGCCAGCCAGCCCCTGCGCCGCCAGCGCGCGCATCACCGCGCTGCGCCCGGCCTCGGGCCCACCAAAGGCCAGAACCGGCGCGCCGGTGCGCTCGGACAGCGGGCGCGCCAGAGGCGAGTGATCCAGATGCGTATGGGTGACCACAATATGGCTGATGCTCTCGCCGGGTCCTAGCGCGTCCAGAATCGCTTCCAGATGCGCCTCGCTCAGCGGGCCGGGGTCGATCACCGCCAGCTCTCTTGTGCCCACCAGATAGGTATTGGTGCCGCGATAGGTCATCGGCGAGGGGTTTGGCGCCACGATCCGCCTTATCCCGGGCTCCAGCTCGATGGGGGTGCCGATGGGCGGGTCGAATTCGTCGGGCGGCTGGGTCATCTGTCTCTTTTTCTCGCTCTGGCACCGGGGTAGGTTTAGCCATGACATTCCGCTGGCTCAAACACTATATGCCACGCAGCCTCTATGCCCGTGCGGCGATCATCATCGTCGTACCGGTCATCGCGGTCCAGATCGTGGTTTCTGTCGTGTTCCTGCAACGGCATCTGGAGGATGTGACCACCCAGATGACGCTGACCGCCGTGCGCGAGATCGAGCTGATCATGGGGCAGGTCACCGAGACCGAAACCCATGCCCAGGTTCAGGTGCGGCTGCGGCCGGCTCTCGACGCCTTGCAGGTCAGTCTGCGATTCGTGAATGACGGCGACGTGCCCTCAGACGATCTGCGACCCTGGTATGACTATACCGGCCGACAGGTAGAACACGTTCTGCGCAGCAGGGTGCAGGATGTGATCGCGGTGGAACTGCCCGATACCCGGGTGGTGCGGCTCTATCTGGGCAGCGCGCTGGGTCCGGTCGAGCTGATCTTCGACCGCCGCCGCATGTCGCCCGCCGCGCCGCACCAGCTGATCGTGACGATGGTGGCCTTTGGTCTGTTGATGACCGTGATTGCCTTTCTCTACATGCGCAACCAGCTGAGGCCGGTCAAACGGTTGGCGGATGCGGCGCAGGCTTTTGGCCGGGGGCACACGGTTCCCTATTATCCCTCGGGCGCCATCGAGGTACGGGCAGCCGGCAGTGCCTTTCTGGACATGCGGGCCCGGATCGAACGGCAGATCGAACAGCGCACCCTGATGCTCTCGGGGGTCAGCCACGATCTGCGCACGCCGCTGACCAGGTTGAAACTGGGACTGGCGATGATCGACGAAGAGGATGCCGCGCCCATGTTGCAGGACGTGGCCGAAATGCAGCAGATGCTGGACGCGTTCCTCGATTTTTCGCGCGGAGTGTCGGAAAGCGCGCCGGAAAAGGTCGATCCCGTCGCCTTGCTGAAGCAGGTGGTGGAGGATGCCCGTCGCGCCGATCGCAATGTCGCGCTGGTCGCCTGCGAGGTGCCCGAGGGGGATACCGTCACCTTGCGGCCCACGGCCGTCCGCCGCGCGGTCGAGAACCTGATTACCAACGCGGTCCGCTATGGAACCCGAGTCGAAGTCAGTCTGGCGGTGACGCCAAAGTTTCTGCGCATCCGGGTCGAGGATGACGGCCCCGGAATTCCAGCGGACAAGCGCGCCGAGGCCGTGAAACCGTTCCAGCGGCTGGATACGTCGCGCAACCAGAACCAGGGCGGCGGTGTGGGCCTGGGCCTTGCCATCGTTGCCGATATAGCGCGCGCTCATGGCGGCGCACTCCGGCTGGGTGACAGTGAACGGTTGGGAGGGCTCTGCGCCGATATCGTGATCGGACGCTGACCGGACGAATGCGGAGAATGTGGTAGGCCCGGCAGGATTTGAACCCGCAACCAAAGCGTTATGAGCGCTCTGCTCTAACCGTTGAGCTACAGGCCCGCCATGGGCCATGCCTAACACGATCCGCTCCCGCGTCAAGCCTGACCGTTGCATGCGCGGGCACAATCGAATAACCCCCGCGCAAGCAATCGTGAGGATGGACCGATGACAGCGGGCAAGAACGGCATCACCTATGCCGAGGCAGGTGTGGACATTGATGCGGGCAACGCGCTGGTGGACCGGATCAAGCCGGCCGCCAAGCGCACCAACCGCCCCGGCGTGGCCAGCGGACTGGGCGGGTTCGGCGCGCTCTTCGACCTCAAGGCGGCCGGATATCAGGACCCGATCCTGGTCGCGGCCACCGATGGTGTCGGCACCAAGCTGCGCATCGCCATCGACACTGGCCTGGTCGACGGGGTTGGCATTGACCTCGTTGCCATGTGCGTCAACGATCTGGTCTGCCAGGGTGCCGAGCCGCTGTTTTTCCTTGATTATTTCGCGACCGGCAAGCTCGAAACCGATACCGCCGCCCGCATTATTGAAGGTATCGCCGAAGGCTGCGTACAGTCCGGCTGCGCCCTGATCGGCGGCGAAACGGCTGAAATGCCGGGCATGTATCCGGCAGGCGATTTCGATCTGGCGGGCTTTGCCGTCGGCGCGATCGAGCGCGGCACCGCGCTGCCCGAAGGCGTGGCAGAGGGGGACGTGCTGCTGGGCCTCGCCTCGAACGGGGTGCATTCCAACGGCTATTCGCTGGTGCGCAAATTGGTCGAGATCTCGGGTAGCAGCTGGGAATCGGACTGCCCCTTTGGCCCCGGCAAACTGGGCGAGGCGCTGCTGGCGCCGACCCGGCTCTATGTGCGCCAGGTTCTGGCCGCGATCCGCGCCGGTGGCGTGCATGCGCTGGCTCATATCACCGGCGGCGGCCTGACCGAGAACCTGCCGCGGGTCCTGCCCGAGGGCATGGGCGCTACCATCGACCTGAACAGCTGGGATCTGCCGCCGGTGTTTCGCTGGATGGCCGAAACCGGCGGTATTGCCGAGGCCGAGATGCTCAAGACCTTCAACTGCGGCATCGGCATGATCGTGGTCTGCGCCGCTGACCGGGCTGAGACGCTGACCGAGCTGCTGACCGCCGAGGGCGAAGCCGTTGCCCGCATCGGCACCGTCACCACCACGCCCGGCATCGCCTATGCGGGCAAGCTGCTGTGAGCGCCAAGCGCGTCGCGATCCTGATCTCGGGTGGCGGGTCGAACATGGTCACGCTGGTCGACAGCATGACCGGCGACCATCCGGCGCGGCCCTGTCTGGTGCTGTCCAATGACGCAAACGCGGGCGGGCTGGCCAAGGCCGCCGCGCGCGGCGTGCCGACGGCGGTTGTCGATCATCGCCCCTATGGCAAGGACCGAGCCGCGTTCGAGGTCGAACTGATCAAGCCGATCCTCGACGCGGGGGCCGATATCGTCTGCCTGGCCGGCTTCATGCGGGTACTGACCGCCGGTTTCACCGACCGGTTCCAGGGTAGGATGTTGAACATCCACCCCTCGCTGCTGCCCAAATACAAGGGGCTGCACACCCATGCCCGCGCCCTGGCGGCAGGCGATACCGAACATGGCTGCACCGTGCACGAGGTGACCTCGGAACTTGACGATGGCCCGATCCTGGGTCAGGCCCGCGTTGCCATCGAACCCGGCGACACGCCCGAGACACTGGCCGCAAGAGTGCTGACCTGGGAGCACAAGCTCTATCCGGCGGTCCTGCGCCGCTTTGCCGGTGGTGACCGCAGGCCGGTCTGGCTGCCCTGACGCAGGGACGTGCGCGCCATAGGGGGTTTGCAGAGCAGGGGTGTTGGCCCTAAGGTGAGCGAAACCGACCCGTTCCGGGGGCACGGGCGGAACCAAGGAAAAGAACAAGATAAAAACCGTATGAAGACCCTGACAACCACTCAAGAACTGGCCGCGTTCTGTACGGCGGCCGCCAGCCAACCTTATGTGACCGTCGATACCGAGTTTCTTCGGGAGCGGACCTATTACTCGAAACTCTGCCTGATTCAGCTGGCCTATCCCGGTGACGGCGATGATTGCGCCGTTCTGGTCGATCCGCTGGCCGAGGGGTTGGAGCTGGATCCGCTTTATGCGCTGTTCCGCGATACCTCGGTGGTCAAGGTGTTCCATGCCGCCCGGCAGGATCTTGAGATTTTCTGGGTGGATGCGGGGGTGTTTCCCGAACCGCTGTTCGACACCCAGGTCGCGGCCATGGTCTGTGGCTTTGGCGAGCAGGTCGGATACGAAACGCTGGTACGCAAGATCTGCCGGCAGGGGCTGGACAAGACCTCGCGCTTTACCGACTGGTCGCGCCGTCCGCTGACCGATGCGCAGAAAACCTATGCCCTGGCTGATGTCACACATCTGCGCCAGATCTATGAACACCTTGCCGCCGATCTGGCCAAGACCGGGCGCAGCCATTGGGTTGCCGAGGAATTGCGCACGCTGACCGATCCGGCAACCTATGACATTCGCCCCGAAGAGGCCTGGCGCCGCATCAAGACCCGCACCAACTCGGGCAAGTTCCTGGCGGTGGTGCGCGAACTGGCGCAGTTCCGCGAAAGCTATGCCCAGGACAACAACGTGCCGCGCAACCGGGTGTTCAAGGATGACGCGCTGATCGAGCTGGCCTCGACCAAGCCGCGCACACATGCCGATCTGGGCGGTTCGCGGCTCTTGTTGCGCGAGGCGCGCAAGGGGGCCATTGCCGACGGTATTCTGGCGGCCGTGGGGCGCGGGATCGACTGCCCGCCCGAGCGGATGCCCAAGGTGAAGAACGGGCGCGAGAACCTGCAGGTGAACCCGGCGCTGGCCGATCTGTTGCGGGTGCTGCTGAAGGCCAAGACCGAGAATGTGGGCGTTGCCGCCAAGCTGATCGCCAACAGCGCCGAGCTGGACCTGATCGCGGCCGGCGAACGCGACGTGCCGTCGCTGACCGGTTGGCGGCTGGAAGTGTTCGGCGCCGATGCGCTACGGTTGTGTCAGGGCGAGATCGCGCTGGCCGCCAAGGGTCAGAATGTCGAGGTGGTGTCGCTGTAGCGCCAGCGTCGCCCGCCCGTATCCGAACAATCGCTCTGCCCGAGACGCTGCCGTCGGGCCTTAGCGGCGCCGGGTTTCCAGAGCACCTTCCTTCGCCTCGACCCGGATCACCTTGATCCCGGCCAGATCCTGACGGGACACGCTGACCGCTTCGCGGATGGTGCGGGTCTGGACCGGGCCCTGTGGGGTCGCGTCCTCGGGATAGACCACACGGAACGCATAGGCGAGGATGCCGGCCTCGGTATTCTCGGGCGTCACGATCGGGCGCAGTTCGGTATCAAAGCCGCCCTGCCGGTTGGCAACGCCGACGACCGAAATGATGGCCCCCGTGGTGGTGGGCTCGACTTTCAGTTCGGTCACCTGTGTGATCAGGATGCTGCGGTCCTTGGGGTCGGGGCGCGCAAAAAGCCCCTTGCCGGAACTGTTGGGGATCAGCGGGTTGACGTCTTCGGCGGCAGCGGCCTCGACCGGTGCCGGGGTCGAGGGGCCGAACCAGTTCGACGGATTGACCCGCGAGTCGCGCCAGCCGCCACAGGCCGTCAGCACCGATCCGGCGGTCACGAGAGCAATCAGTGGTTTCAGCATGGGGTGCCCCGCAAGTCCTTGGTGTTTTCCTGTCTATCGGTTAGCGCATCGCGGCACGCTTGAAAAGCCATGGCAGGTCTGGACACCGGGTCGGACGGAGCTTAGGTCACTGCTGACCCGCATATGACCTGAGCAGGAGCGAGACATGGCCAGCCCCGCCTTCGAGGAGATTGTCGAGGATTTCGAGTTTCTCGACGATTGGGAAGACCGCTATCGCCATGTGATTGAGCAGGGCAAGGCGATGGACCCGCTGGACGAAGCGCTGAAGGTACCTGCCACACGTGTACATGGTTGCGCCAGCCAGGTCTGGCTGCATCCGGTGATCGAAGATGGCGTGTTCCGCTTTGACGGGGACAGCGATGCGATGATCGTACGCGGTCTTATCGCGGTCTTGCGCGCGCTCTATAACGGGGTGCCGGTGGCCGAGGTGGCGCGGATCGACGCGCGCACCGAGCTGGCGCGGCTGGGGTTGAACGACCATCTGTCGGCGCAGCGCTCGAACGGGTTGCGATCCATGATCGAGCGGATTCGCGAAACGGCTGCCGCCGCCGCGTAATCCGCGTCACGCAAGGTCGGCCAGACAGGCTTGATCCCGTAGGCGGAGTTTTTCAAGGAAATCCCGCAACAGCGTCACCCGGCGCGGGCGAAAGCTTTCGCTAGTCCTTTCATAACCCTCGATGCGCGTAACGTGAAAGCTGCGAAAATCCTGTCGCTTGCAGCACCAGGCCAGCAGCATCACGCTGCGGTCATGATAGGACAGCGCCAGCGGATAGATACGGCGCCGGGTCCGGTCCTGTTTCAGGTCGCGATAACCGATGTCCAGCGCCTCTTCGGCCCACATCGCCTCGCGCAGCAGGGTCATGTCGATGGTGGGTGTCGCGGGGGTGATCAGGCGTTGCACCAAGTTGACCGCGTGCATGGCCTGACGTTGCTGGCGTTCGGGCAGGGTGGCCAGAATCTTGACCAGCGCGTCGCTGGCCGCCTGGGCCAGGTCGGCATCGCCGCGCTGCGTCACATCAGCAAGCCCCAGTGTCAGGGCCTCGATCTCGATCTGGGTAAAGGTCTGCGGGGGAAGGGCCGGGTCCTCGACCATGGTATAGCCAAGCCCCGCCGCGCCCTCGATCCGGGCGCCCGCTGCCCGCAAACTGTCAATGTCGCGATAGATCGTGCGCTCGGACACCTCCATCGCGCTGGCCAGCCGCGCGGCGGTCACCGGCGGGCGCAAACCCCGGATCAGGTGCAGAAGGCGGAACAGGCGGTCGGTCTTGGGCATGGGGCAGGGTCCTGCAAACCTCCTGACAGAAACTGGCAAGAGGGTATTGGCACATGGGGGCATCTTCAACCCGTCAGATCAAAGGTGATCCAAATGCCAACGCTCTATTATTCGCCCCATACCCGCTCTTCCCGCGTCATCGCGCAGCTGATGCTGATGGGCAAGCTGGATCAGGTCGAGGTGGTGACCGTCGACGTCGTGCGCCATGACGGCAGCGGGCGGCATGATCCGCGCAATCCCCATCCCGAGGGCAAGGTGCCCTATCTGGTCACCGACGACGGCACGGGGATTCGCGAAAGCGCGGCCATCATGATGTATCTGGACGAGCTGTTCGGCCAGCCGCTGAGCCCCGCCATCGGCGCGCCGGGGCGCGGCGCTTACCTGAGCTGGATGGCCTATTCGGGTGGGGTGCTGGAGCCGGTTCTGGTGGCCGCCTTTTCCGGGCTGGATCACCCGGCGCTGACCGAGACCTTTCGCGGCATGGGTGAGGTCTGCGCCGTGCTGGAGAGGGGGGTGAAAGATCAGCCGTTCCTGCTGGGCGACACGGTGAGTGTCGCGGATATTCTCTTGGCCTCGCCTTTTCAGTGGGCGCCGCACCTGATGCCCGACACCCCGGCGATCAAGGCCTGGGTCGAGCGCGTCGGCAACAGCCTGGATGGTGGGGCAATCGCCGCTTACGAGGCCCGCGCCATGGCAGCACTAGGTACGCGGAAAGAGGCCTGAGCAAGGAGCGCGCGGCGTTAGTCGCCGCGCGCGACACTGCCTGCCCAGTCGGCCAGCGTGGTTTCCAGGTCGCCATAGCCGGTGAAACGACGTTCGAATGCAAGGCCCAGCCGCTCGGCACAGGCACGCGCCTTTTCTGTCAAGGCCGCATCGTCGGTCTGGGCCTGGTAAACCAGCTTGGTGTAATTGCCGAACATCATCGGGATCAACTCGGGGTGGCGGTCGAACCCCATCGGTTTCCAGACAAAGGCATCGAATTGCCGGACCAGGAAATCTGTCAGGTAAAAGGCGGTGATCTCGTCTTCGGAAACCTCTGCGAAGCGCGCGTTGCCTTCGAAGAAGGAATAGCAATGCGGACCCTTGACCATCTCGACCCCCATACGCGCGCAGGCGGCCTCGAGCAGGCCGCCGGTGCCGCAATCGGCATAGACGACGAAGATATGCTGATATGTGCCGCGGTGGCGGGCGACCGCCTCTTCGACGGCGGCGGTGATCCGTTCGGGATAGACATGCAGGATGGCGGGCAGACAGGTCAGGTCCATATGGGTCCAGCCGTTACGGTCCCGCAGGTCCAGAATCTCGCGCGCCAGGGCGCCGCAGGCAATGAGCAGCACCCGCGCCCCGCCGGTGGTCAGGCTCAGGCCGCTGCGGGTCAGCTGGGCGTCATCTGGGGCGGTGTTCATATCGGGCGCCTTTACTGGTTGCAGTGGCGGCAGAATGCCCGGCGCCGTTGCGGAAAGGCAAGTGCGGCTGCGACAGGTCGTGTCAGGCCACCGACAACAGCGCCTCGTGCTGGCGGATGGCGGGCCGCGCCAGCGGGCCATAGCTGGCAAGGCCAATCGCCGCCAGTTCCGGGAACAAAATCAGGATTTCATCGCGCGCGGCCTGTTCCAGACCGGACCAGCCCATCTGGCCGGGATGAAAGCTCTCGGTTGCGCAGCCTTCGGCCCAGATGATTTCATGTCGGTCGAACAGCAGGTGGATATAGGTGACCTCGCCACCCGGCGCGACAAGGATGTCGCGCGCATTGACCAGATGCTTGGCGGTGACCAGCGCCTGGGCATGGCCGGTGATCAGTTCGGCCTGCCAGCCTTCGATCAGCATCCTGTGCTGAGGTGACACGATCAGGTCGCGGCGGTTGTCCAGCGCCCCGGCGCGGATCAGGATCGGGGCCAGCGCACCGGTGGCGCGCACGGTCGTATGCCCGACCCAGCGCAGCGGCTGATCGCCATGGTCGAGTGTGCGGATCAGGTCACCGGGCTTTAGCTCTTCGATCAGGCGCGGACCCTGGGCGGTGTCAATGATGGTGCCGGGAGTGAAGCAGGTCACCAACTGCCATTCCTGCCGATTTGCGGTCAGACCGGAATAGTTGGCGCCTCCGCCGGTGACGGCGTCAAGCGTGATCGACTCGATGATTCCCGCCTCGAGCGCGGCCTGGTCGGCATTGGCGTTGAATTCGGGCACCAGATAGGTGTTGCCGCTCACATCCTGTGCCAGCACGGCAGTGATGATCGCGGTGCTGCCATCGGTATAGGTGATGGTGGCATCGTAAATCGCGGTGCCATCAAAGGTTTGCGCCGGGCCACCGTCGATCGAGAACTGCTCGGACGGGGTGTTGTCCATATCGTAGAGGCTGCCGGGATCTCCCACCGCGCTCCATGTCACGGCGCTGTCGACCAGCGGATTGGCGACGCTGCCAAAGGTCATGCCTGCAAGCGCCCCGGCGTTTTCGGCAGAGTTGTTGCCTTCGAACGTGTCGATATCGGCCAGATTGCCGAGAAAAAGCGCGGTAAAGGTCGTTGGCATTGGGCACCTGTCAGCAGCTTTGGGGCACTGACGAAAATTAGGTTGTGATGGTGGCCAAAGTCAGGGGGAATGTTGGCGGTTTCGTGTCGTCGGCGGAAACGGGCCAAGCGAGCCCGCGGCCCCAAACGCAAAGGGCCGCCCCGAAGGGCGGCCCTGACTGTACCCGCTGGCGCGCTCAGCCGGCCATGCGGTTATGCTTGCGGCCGACGAAATCCTTGGCGGTTTCCACGGCAACCGCGGCATCGCGGCAATAGGCGTCGGCACCGATCGCCTTGCCGAATTCCTCGTTCAGCGGTGCGCCGCCGACCAGAACGATGTAATCGTCGCGCTTGCCCTGTTCGACCAGCGTGTCGATCACAACCTTCATGTAGGGCATGGTGGTGGTCAGTAGGGCGGACATGCCAAGAATGTCGGGCTGCTCGTTTTCAAGCGCTTCCAGATAGTTCTCGACCGGGTTGTTGATACCCAGATCGACCACCTCGAAACCGGCGCCTTCCATCATCATCGACACGAGGTTCTTGCCGATGTCGTGAATGTCGCCCTTGACGGTGCCGATCACCATCTTGCCGACGCGCGGCGCGCCGGTTTCGGCCAGCAGCGGCTTCAGGATGGCCATGCCGCCCTTCATCGCGTTGGCGGCCAGCAGCACTTCGGGAACGAAGAGGATACCGTCGCGGAAGTCGGCGCCGACGATGGTCATGCCGCCCACCAGAGCCTTGGTCAGAACGTCATAGGGCGCCCAGCCGCGTTCGATCAGGATGTTGACGCTTTCCTCGATCTCTTCCTTGAGACCGTCGTAAAGGTCGTCGAACATCTGCTGGACAAGTTCTTCGTCGTCGAGTTCCGACAGGATGATGTCTTCTTCTTCCGACATGGCGCAATTCCTCAATCTTGGGCGGGGCGGGCCCCGGGGGTGCCGTTTTTTTCCTTTTTGCCCGAAGGTCACTTTTCGACTGCGTTGATTGCGACATGGGCGGTGTTGCAACCGACCTATAGGATGAAAAATGCCCGAATGATAATGAGTATTCCGTGGTTAGATCATCGATACGCTGCATATTCCTGCTCTCGGACAGGTCGCTTGCGACCAGATTGGCGGCACTTTTTGCCTTGCTGAATGTTCGCCTAATGTTCTATTTTTGGGCATGCAGACTCACCCCGTACCCCCCTTGATTTCGGCCCGGCCCGTCGGGCGTGGCGCGCGCAGCAACGATGCGGGCCGGTTCGAACCGCTGGATCGGGTGGCCGAACCTGACGGTTGGGATCGGGAGGAGGAGTTGCCACCGCTCAGGACCCAGGTTTCGCTGGAAACCGCGCGCAGCCTGATCAGCTATAACCGCTCGCCCGATCTGCCCTTTGATCGCTCAATCAACCCCTATCGGGGCTGCGAACACGGGTGTTCCTATTGCTTTGCCCGGCCCAGCCACGCCTATCTGGGCCTTTCGCCGGGGCTGGACTTCGAAACCCGGCTGGTGGCGCGGCCCAACGCGGCCGAGGTGCTTCGGGCCGAGCTGAGCGCGCGCCGCTACAAGGTGGCGCCGATTGCCATCGGCACCAATACCGATCCCTATCAGCCGCTGGAAAAGACCCATGCGATCACCCGTGGCTGTTTGCAGGTGCTGGATGCGTTCAACCATCCGGTTGCCATCGTAACGCGCGGTGCGCTGATCGAACGCGACCTGGACATTCTGGCGCCGATGGCGGCGCGTGGGCTGGTGCGGGTCGGGATCTCGCTCACGACGCTGGATGCGGGGCTGGCCCGCCGGATGGAACCGCGCGCGCCATCGCCGGCGCGGCGTCTGGCGATGATCCGGGCGCTCAGCGGGGCTGGGGTGCCGGTGCGGGTGATGACCTCGCCGCTGATTCCCGGCCTGACCGATCACGAGCTTGAGGCGCTGCTCGCTGCCGGGGCCGAGGCGGGCGCCGACACCGCCAGCTGGATCATGCTGCGGCTGCCGCGCGAAGTGTCGCTGCTGTGGCAGGAGTGGTTGGCCGAACATGCGCCCACCCGCGCGGCCAAGGTGATGGCCCGTCTGCGCGAGATGCATGGCGGGCGCGATTACGACCCGCGCTGGGGTCACCGGATGCGGGGCGAGGGCGAGTATGCTCAGATGATCGCGAAACGGTTCCGCACCGCCTGCAAACGCATCGGGCTGGCGCAGGAGGCGCCAGCCCTGAGATGCGATCTGTTCCGGGTGCCCCCGCAGCCCGGCGATCAGCTGAGCCTGTTCTGAGCGGGCAGGGTGCTCAGTAGGTCTCGACCAGATCCACCTCTTCGACCGGGTCGCTGGCCATCATCTCATAGGCCAGTTCGTCATGCATGGGCTGGGTCATCAGCGCCATGACATCGTTCAGGTAATACTGGTCGTCGCAGATCGGCGGCTGCGGTTCGTCCTCGCACTGGCCGATCAGCTTCAGCGACCCGTCGCGGTCATCGCTGTCCTCGTCCCCGACCGAGGTCAGGCGCAACCCGAAATACTCGCCGCTGAAATCCTCCAGGCTCAGCCCGTCGGGATGCGACAGGGTAAAGCTGGTGGCGCGGATATCGTCGCCATGCCCGATGCCGTTCGCTCCGATCGCGATGCCGGCATCGAACCCGTTTGCGGTCTCGCCGGTCTCGCCTTCCTGGGCGCCTTCCATATTGGCGCCGTTGCCCAGATCGTTGACCGAACCGGCGGCAAATTGCGATCCGGTGACATCCTCGCCGCTCACGGTCATGCCGTCCAGCAGGCTGTCATCGCCGACGTTGAAGAACAGCCCGGTGATATCGCCGATCTGGCCGGTCGCGTCCGGGTCGTCGCCCTCGAGCACCTCGAGGTCGACGCGAATATCGCCATTCTCGAGCTGGGTCAGCACCACCTCGGTGTTGACCGGACCCTCGATGACAAAGGCGCATTCGTCCTCGTCATGGTCGTCTTCGTCATCGCCAGTGTCGCCGGTGCTGTCGCTCACGGTCTTGACGATGCCATTGCCGGTGTCGGAATCCACTACCGCCGCCAGGCTGTCGAGGTCGATATCCTCGATGCTGAGAGGCCCGTTCTCGGACCACATGGTAAAATTGGCGGCGCTGACATGGCCTTGGGTCGAATCCGGGGTTGTCCCGAACTGGATGCCCGCATCATAGCCTTCAGCCAGCTGGGCTCCGTTGCTCAGGCTGTCGACGGCATCTGGGTTCAGCTGAACATCGGTGACTGGCGACCATTGTGTGCCTTCGTTTTCGGCGGGCCAGATATGCAATCCGTCCAGCGTCGCATCGTCGTTGAAATTGAAGAAGAAACCGTCGAGATCACCCACCTCGACCGAAGGGTCCTCTGACTTGATGTCGATGAACAGCCCGCCGTCAGGCTTTTCCACGATGGTGACCAGCAGGCGCGGTTCGCAGCCCAGTGTCACGGTGATTTCTGTTTTTTCGCCAATGGTTCCGGTCATGAAAACCCCCTACTAACCCGCGTCACTAACCGCGTTCAATTGCCGGAGCCGACGCTACCGTTCACGCCATATTCACGCCATGAAATTGACGCATTTGCCGCTGGATGGCGGGTTTTGCGGGGTGCGGCGTTTACCAGTCGTCAACGATGTTGCGGGGCGAAACGGATAGCCGGGATTTCCGAAACAGCAACCTGGCGTCGCTGTGGCAGGGCAGGCCGGGGATTCGCATCTGTCCCAAGTCCTCCCGTCTTCGCAAGACCGGGCCGAGCGGAACCGGCTGGCACAGAAAAACCCCGGCGGAGGGCTCCGCCGGGGTTTGAAACCGGATCGACCGCGGGTCAGCGGTCTTCGATATCCACATAGTCGCGCGCGGTCGAGCCGAGGTACAGCTGACGCGGGCGGCCGATCTTGTGCTGCGGGTCGGCCAGCTGCTCTTTCCACTGGCTGACCCAGCCCACGGTCCGCGACACGGCGAAGATGGGCGTGAACATCGAGGTGGGGAAGCCCATCGCCTCGAGGATGATGCCCGAATAGAAATCGACATTCGGGAACAGCTTTTTCTCGGCGAAATAGTCGTCGGCAAGCGCCGCGCGCTCCAGCTCCTTGGCGGTGGCCAGGATCGGGTTGTTTTCCACGCCCAGTAGGTCCAGTACCTCGTCGGCGGACTGTTTCATCACCGTCGCACGCGGATCGAAGTTCTTGTAGACCCGGTGGCCAAAGCCCATCAGGCGGAACGGGTCGTTCTTGTCCTTGGCGCGGGCGATGTATTCGGGGATCCGGTCCGGAGAGCCTATTTCCTTGAGCATCTCCAGGCAAGCCTGGTTGGCGCCGCCATGGGCGGGACCCCAGAGACAGGCGATACCGGCGGCGATACAGGCAAACGGGTTCGCGCCCGAGGACGACGCCAGACGCACGGTCGAGGTCGAGGCGTTCTGCTCGTGATCGGCATGCAGGGTGAAAATCCGGTCCATCGCGCGGGCCAGGATCGGGTCCACATGATAATGCTCGGCCGGCACGGCAAAGCACATCTGCAGGAAGTTGGCCGCATAATCCAGATCGTTGCGCGGATACATGAACGGTTGACCGATCGAGTACTTATACGCCATCGCCGCGATGGTCGGCATCTTGGCGATCAGGCGGTGGCTGGCGATCTCGCGCTGATGCGGGTCGGCGATATCGGTCGAGTCGTGGTAGAAGGCCGACATCGCGCCGACCACACCCACCATGGTCGCCATCGGATGCGCATCCCGGCGGAAGCCGCGGAAGAAATAGTGCATCTGCTCGTGGATCATGGTGTGGCGGGTGATCGTGCTCTCGAACTTTTCCAGATCGGCCGCGGTCGGAAGCTCTCCGTACAGCAGGAGATAGCAGACTTCGAGATAATGAGATTTCGCCGCCAGCTGGTCGATCGGATAGCCCCGGTGCAACAGCTCTCCAAGCTCGCCATCGATATAGGTGATGGTGCTGTCGCAGCTTGCGGTCGAGGTGAAACCGGGATCATAGGTGAACACGCCCGCCTGGCCATAGAGTTTGCGGATGTCGATCACATCCGGGCCTGTCGAGGGCGAAAGGATTGGCAAATCGTAGGATTGGCCGTTCAGGCTGAGCGTGGCGGTTTTCTTGTCTTCAGTCATCGATTTCCCTTCCTCATGGCAGGCACGGACACGGGCGGAGGCCCTCGCATCGCATGCGTCAAGGCCTGCGCACAGCCGCGCAAGCCCAGGTCTTAACCGCGCAACATTGCCTGATCGTGAATGTCAGGCTGCGTTCGCCGCGTCCCGGAGACGGGCCAGACTTTCGTCCCGGCCCAGCACCAGCATCATGTCGAATACCGAAGGCGTCACGGCCCGTCCGGCAAGCGCGGCCCTGAGGGGCGCGGCAAGCTTGCCAAACTTGGTTCCATGCGCCTCGGCAAAAGCGTTCAACGCTTCTTCCAGACACTCTCTCGTCCAGCTAGCATTTTGCAACTGCGGCGTCAATTCTGTCAGTATACCATCGGATACACTGGCCAGGGCCGCCGCTGCCTTCTCATCTGGTTCAATCGGTCGAGTGGAGAGTATAAATGAAGCTTTTTCAAGAAGTTCAGGGAAAGTACGTGCCCGGTCCTTGAGGCAATACATCGCACGTTCCAGATCACTGGATTGTGTGTCGGTAAGAGCTGGACGATCTGCAGCCGCAAGATAGGCCTGAATCTCTTGCTGCAACGCAGCGTCATCTGAGGCGGCAATGTGCTGACCGCTCAGATTTTCCAGCTTTTTCAGGTCGAACCGGGCAGGGGATTTGCCGATTCCATCCAGATCGAACCACTCGCGCGCCTGCGCGTCGGTAAAGAACTCGTCGTCGCCATGGCTCCAGCCCAGCCGCGCCAGATAGTTGCGCATGCCCGCGGCGGGATAGCCCATCGCCTGGTATTCCTGCGCCCCCAGCGCGCCGTGACGTTTGGAAAGTTTCTTGCCGTCGGGTCCGTGGATCAGCGGGATATGAGCCCAGACCGGCACCTCCCAGCCCATCGCCTGATAGATCATCATCTGGCGGGCGGCGTTGTTCAGATGGTCGTCGCCCCGGATCACATGGGTCACGCCCATGTCGTGGTCATCCACTACCACCGCCAGCATATAGACCGGTGTCCCGTCCGAGCGCAGCAGCACCATGTCGTCGAGCTGGTCGTTGCGGATGGTCACATCGCCCTGCACCCGGTCGCGGATCACGGTTTCGCCGCTTTGCGGCGCCTTGATCCGGATCACATAGGGCCGGTTGGGATGGGTCGCCGGATTGGCGTCGCGCCAAGGGCTGCGGAACAGGGTCGAGCGTTTCTCGGCCTGGGCGGCCTCGCGAAAGGCCTGGATTTCGTCCTGCGTCGAGAAGCACTTATAGGCCTTGCCCTGGGCCAGCAGCTCCAGCGCCACCTCGGCATGGCGCGGTGCGCGCTCGAACTGGCTGATCACCTCGCCGTCATGGTCCAGTCCCAGCCAGGCCATGCCCTGCAGGATCGCCGCTGTCGCCTCGGGGGTTGAGCGCGCCCGGTCGGTATCCTCGATCCGGAGCAGGAACTTGCCCCCGCGCCCCCGCGCGTAAAGCCAGTTGAACAGCGCCGTGCGGGCACCGCCGATATGCAGGAAACCGGTGGGAGAAGGGGCAAAGCGGGTGACGACCTGATCCGGCATAAGGGCAATTTACCTTTTGGTAACCGTGAAGGGGCTAGGGTTCTGCGGTCTGTCTAACGAGCCGGACGAGTGGGAGCAAGCATGCGCGTTCTGCCACGGATCGAGGCCGCGCTGCTGGCGCAGCGAGGGTACCTGTTCCCCTGGGTGCCGGTTTTCCTGGCGCTGGGGATCGGTGGCTATTTCCTGTTGCGTGTAGAGCCGGGGTTGACCCTTTACGCGGTGGTCGCGGGAATTGGCATCTCGACTGGCATCTGGGCATGGAGGCGGCCTGGCGCCTTTTCGCCGCTGGGCTGGGCGCTGGCGCTGATCGCGGCGGGGTTTGTTCTTGCGGGTGCGCGCGCGCATCAGGTCGCCGCCCCGGTGATCGAGGGGCGCTATTACGGCCCGGTCGAGGGGCGGGTGGTAGCGATGGACCGGTCCGCCTCGGACAAGCTGAGGGTGACCTTGGATCAGGTGCGGCTGGATAGCTGGATGCCGACGGGACCGCCGCGCCATGTGCGGATCTCGCTGCATGGTGACGAACGTGTGCCCGAGCCGGGCAGCCGGATCATGACCACCGCCTATCTGTCGCCGCCACAGGGGCCGGTCGAGCCGGGCGGCTTCGATTTCCGTCGCCATGCCTGGTTTCAGGGTCTGGGCGCTATCGGATATACGCGCGTTCCGGTGCTGCTGTCGCGGCCGCCCGACCGGGCCGAGCGTGACATGAGCGTGTTTACCCTGCGCATGGCGGCCTCGGCCCATATCCGCGCGCGGCTGCCGGGCGATGTGGGCGGCTTTGCTGCCGCTGTCACCACCGGCGACCGTAGCGGCGTGAGCCAGGGCGCGCTTGATGCGCTGAGGGCCAGCAATCTGGCGCATCTTCTCGCGATTTCGGGCCTGCATATGGGGCTGCTTGCGGGGTTTGTCTTTACTGCGCTGCGGGTGGCACTGTCGCTGATCCCGCCTTTGGCGCTGCGCCTGCCGGTGCGCAAGCTGGCCGCGCTTGGCGCTTTGACAGTGGCAGCGGGCTATCTGGCGCTGTCGGGCGGCAATGTAGCGACCCAGCGTGCCTTTGTGATGGTGGCGGTGATGCTCTGCGCCATTCTGGTCGACCGGCGGGCGCTGTCGATGCGGGCGGTGGCAATGGCCGCGCTGATCGTCCTCGTGCTGCGGCCCGAGGCGCTGCTGGGGCCGGGGTTCCAGATGAGCTTTGCCGCCACCGTGGCACTGGTTGCGGTGTTCGGCTGGCTGCGCGAGGCTGAGATCGGGTTGGGGCCGCGCTGGCTGAATCCGGTCGTGGGGGTGATGATCTCATCGGCGGTGGCGGGGCTGGCGACGGCGCCGATCGGGGCCGCGCATTTCAACACGCTGGCCCATTACGGCCTGGTGGCTAATCTGCTCTCGGTGCCCCTAATGGGACTGGTGGTCATTCCGGCGGCGGTGCTGGCGCTGGTGCTGGCGCCGCTGGGGCTCGACTGGATCGGGCTCGAGGTGATGGGGCTGGGCCTGCGTTGGATCCTGAGCGTCGCCGATTGGGTTGCGGGGCTGGAGAGTGCGCGTGGCTACGTGATGCGCCCCGATTGGGCGGTGTTGCCGATATTGTCGCTGGGCGCGCTGTGGCTGGTGCTGTGGCGCGGGCGGGCGCGGCTGGCGGGCGTGCCGGTGATGGTGGCGGCCTTCTGGCTCTGGTCCGGGGCCGAGCGGCCCGGCGTGCTGATCGCCGATACCGGTGGGCTGGTGGGGGTGATGACCGACACGGGCCGCGCGCTGAGCAAGCCGCGCGGGGCGGGCTTCATCGCCGGGGTCTGGCTGGAAAACGATGGCGACGGCGCCGACCAGATGGCGGCGGCGGCGCGTTGGCCCGGAGAAGACATGTTGCGCAAGATGCAGGTGGGTGGCGTCGAGATCGTGCATGTGACCGGCAAGCTAGCGGCACAGGGGATAAGCGGCTGCGACAGGGCGCAGCTGATTGTCTCGGCGGTCCCGCTTGCGGTGAACGGGCCTTGCGAGGTTTACGACCCAAAGCGGCTGGCCCTTACCGGCGCGCTCAGCATCGGACCGAAAGGCATGGAAAGCGCCGCGCGCCTGTCGGGGAGGCGCCTGTGGAACGGCGCCGCGCGTCCCGATCCATAGATCGGGGTCAATAGGTGCGGATCAGCCCGACCAGCCGGCCCTGTACCCGCACCCTGTCCGAAGGCAGCACGCGGGTCTCGTAAGCCGGGTTCGCGGCTTCGAGCGCGATGCTGGCGCCACGGCGATAGAATCGTTTCAGCGTCGCCTCGCTGTCATCGACCAGCGCCACCACGATATCGCCATTGTCGGCGGTGGAGGTCTCGCGGATCACCACCACATCGCCATCGTTGATCCCGGCCTCGATCATCGAATCGCCTTTGACCTCGAGCGCGTAGTGCTCGCCTTTGCCAACCATGCTGCCGGGCACGGCCACCTGATGCGAAACCTGGCTGATCGCCTCGATCGGCACACCAGCGGCGATGCGGCCCATCACCGGCAGCTCCACTGCGTGGATCGTCACCGGTTCGGCATTGGCGGGGCGCGGGTGGTCGGGCCGGTCGCCGTCGATCACCCGGGGCTGAAAGCCCACCGTGGGTTCGCCGCCCAAGCTCTCGGGCAGTTTGACGATTTCGATGGCGCGGGCGCGGTGGGCGAGACGGCGGATGAAGCCACGCTCCTCCAGCGCGGTGATCAGCCGGTGAATGCCCGATTTCGAGCGCAAATCCAGCGCCAGCTTCATCTCGTCAAAACTGGGTGGAACACCATCTGCCTGCAATCTTTTGTGAATGAATTCCAGCAGATCGAGTTGCTTCTTTGTCAGCATTCCCCATACCTCTCCGGTCACGCGTTTACATTTGTTCTACGCATGTTCTTGTTTTGTGTCAACAATCGAGGTTTGAGGATCAGATCGGCAGGTATCGAACCCGCTCGCCAATGGCGCGGGCCGGGTCCTCGGGCGGGCGCATCAACAGCGCGTTGGCTTGCGCCAGTATCGACAAGAGAGAGCTGTCCTGATCGCCAAAGGTGGCAATCTGGCCATTCTCGACCTGAGCGCGCATGTAATGCTCGCGCGGGCCATTGGGGCCGAGCGGCGCGCTCAGCACCGCCTCGCGCAGGGCAATCTCCGGGTCAAGACCCAGCATCCGGCGCAGCATCGGTAGGATAAAGATATATCCGCAAACCATTGCAGAAACGGGATTACCAGGAAGTCCGACCATCGGCATGTCGCCGATCCGGCCCGCCATCAGCGGTTTGCCCGGGCGCATCCGTACCTTGTAGAAGGATTGTTCCATCCCAAGTTCAGCCGCCACCTGTGCGACCAGATCGTGATCACCCACCGAGGCACCGCCGATGGTGATCACCAGATCGGCGCCGCGGGCCAGTTCAAAGGCTGTGGTCAGCGACGCGCGGGTATCGCGCGCAATGGGCAATACCCGGACCTGCGCGCGATTTGCCTCGAACAGGGCCTTGAGACCGAACGTGTTGGAGGCGATGATCTGATCGGGGCCGGGCGTCTCGCCCGGCATCACCAACTCATCCCCGGTCGAGATCAGGGCGACAACCGGCTGTCGCCGTACCGGCACCCGTGGGATATTCATCGAGGCCAGCAGCGCCACATCCTCGGGCCGCAGTATGCGTGGCGCGGCAAGGGTCTGTCCGACCCGGAAATCGACGCCAGCGGGGCGGATATTGGTCTTGTCACCGGGCATGTCGGTGATGGTGATCAGATCGCCGCTGCGGCTGACATCCTCCTGGATCACAACGAAATCCGCACCATCCGGCACCGGTGCCCCGGTAAAGATCCGCACCGCCTGACCCGGACCCACTTGGCCATCGAACCGGTGCCCCGCTGCCGCTTCGCCGATCACCTTGAACATGGCGTGGCGTTCGACCTCGGCGGATTTCACCGCGTACCCGTCCATCGAGGCGGCGGCAAAGGGTGGCTGATCGCGCGTCGCGGCGACATCGCGAGCCAGAACCCGGCCTGCGCACTCGGCCAGCGGCGCCTCTTCGGCGCCAAGCGGTTCCACCAGGTCGAGCAGCAGTGCGCGGGCCTCTTCGACGGTGATCATGTCGCCTCGTAACGTCCTGACTTGCCGCCGTCTTTCAGCGTCACCCGGATGCCGCCAATCTGCATCGCCTTGTCGACCGCCTTGACCATGTCATAAACGGTGAGCGCAGCGGTCGAGACCGCGGTCAGCGCCTCCATTTCGACACCGGTCTGGCCGGTGGTCCGCACCGTGGCGGCGATACGCACGCCGGGCAGCTCGGGGTCCAGGGTCAATTCGACCGCAACCTTGGTCAGCGGCAGCGGATGGCAAAGCGGGATCAGGTCGGGGGTCTTCTTGGCCCCCATTATGCCTGCAAGCCGGGCGACGCCCAGTACGTCGCCCTTCTTGGCCCGGCCTTCTGACACGATATCAAAGGTTTGCGACGCCATGCTGATGTAACCTTCGGCCACGGCCACCCGGTCGGTGATCGCCTTGTCGGTGACATCGACCATATGGGCATCGCCTTTGGCGTCGAAATGGGTCAGGCTCATCACATCGCTCCGGGCATCAGCGGATCGGCGAGCAGGGTCCGGGTTGCCTCGGCCACATCGTCCTGGCGCATCAGGCTTTCGCCGATCAGGAAACAGCGGGCGCCATAGCGCGCCATGTCGGACAGGTCGGCGGGCGTGTTCAGCCCGCTTTCACAGACGATGATCCGCTCTGGCGGCACCAGTTTCGACAGTTTGCGGGTGGTATCCAGCGTCGTCTCGAAGGTCTTGAGGTTGCGGTTGTTGATGCCGATCAGCGGGCTTTTCAGCCGCTCGGCGCGTTCCAGCTCTTCTGCGTCATGCACCTCGATCAGCACATCCATGCCCCAGTCGAACGCGGTCTGTTCCAGTTCCTCGGCCTGGGTATCATCGACCGAGGCCATGATGATCAGGATGCAGTCGGCCCCAAGCGCGCGCGCCTCGACCACCTGATAGGGGTCATACATGAAATCCTTGCGCAGCGCGGGCAGGTTGCAGGCGGCGCGCGCGGCGGACAGATAGGATTTGGCGCCCTGGAAACTGGGCGTGTCGGTCAGCACCGACAGGCAAGTCGCGCCGCCCTCGGCATAGGCACGCGCCAGCGCGGGCGGGTCGAAGTCGGGGCGGATGAGGCCCTTGGACGGGCTGGCCTTCTTGATCTCGGCAATCAGGCCATAGCCCTGGCGTGTAGCGGCGATCAGCGCATCGGCAAAGCCGCGCACCGGACTTGCCTCGCGCGCCTCGGCCTCGACCACCTCCAAGGGTTTGGCAGCCTTGTCGGCAGCGACCTCTTCCAGCTTGTAGGCCTTGATCTTGTCGAGAATCGTATCGGTCATCTTGCGTCCTGTGTGATGCGGGAAAGAGCCTCGACCTTGGCGCGGGCCTGGCCGCTGTCGATGCTCTGGGCGGCGAGGGCGACACCCTCGCGCAGGTCGGCGGCGCGGTCGGCCACCACCAGCGCTGCGGCCGCGTTCAGCAGAACCGCGTCGCGATAGGCCGAGGGCGCGCCATCCAGCAGCGCGCGAAATGCGGTTGCGTTTTCCTCGGGGGTGCCGCCGACGATCGTCTCGAACGGATGGACGGGCAGGCCCGCATCCTCGGGATGCAGCTCGACTTCCTTGACGGTGCCATCCTCGAGCGCGGCAACCCAGCTGACCCCGGTAATGGTCAGCTCGTCGGTGCCGTCCGAGCCATGCACCAGCCAGGCGCGCTCTGAGCCCAAGAGGCCCAGCGTCTCGGCCATGGGCCGGATCAGCGCGCGCGTAAAGGCGCCGGTCAGTTGCCGCTTGACCCCTGCCGGGTTGGTGAGCGGCCCGAGAATGTTGAAGATGGTTCGGGTGCCCAGCTCGGCCCGGGTGGGCATCACATGGGCGGTGGCCGGGTGATGCATGGGCGCCATCATGAAGCCGATCCCGGCCTCGTTCAGCGCCTTTTCAACCACTTGCGGGCCAACCATCACGTTGATGCCCATCTGGCTCTGCAAATCGGCGGTACCCGATTTCGAGCTCAGGTTGCGGTTGCCGTGCTTGGCCACCACCACGCCTGCACCCGCCACGACAAAGGCTGTGGCGGTCGAGATATTGAGCGTGTTCTTGCCATCGCCGCCGGTGCCGACGATATCCATCGCGCCCTCGGGCGCGCGCACTGCGTTGCATTTGGCGCGCATCACGGCGGCCGCGGCGGCGTATTCGTCAACCGTCTCGCCACGTGTGCGCAGTGCCATCAGCAACCCACCGATCTGGCTGGGCGTCGCCTCGCCATCGAACAGGATGGTAAAGGCCTGCTCGGCCTCAGCGCGGGTCAGCGACCGATCGGCGGCGGCGCCGATCAGCGGTTTCAGCGCATCACTCATGCCGGCACCTTCATGACATCAAGAAAATTGCGCAGCAGCGCATGCCCATGTTCCGAAGCGATGGATTCGGGATGGAACTGCACCCCATGGATCGGCAATTCCTTGTGTTGCAGCCCCATGATGGTGCCATCTTCCAGCCAGGCGGTGACCTCGAGACAGTCGGGCAAGCTGTCGCGCTCGACCACCAGCGAGTGATAGCGCGTCGCCTCGAAGGGCGAGGGCAGGCCCGCAAACAGCCCTTTTGCGCTGTGATGCATCTGCCCCATCTTGCCATGCACGATCTCGTGGCAGCGCACCACCTTGCCACCAAAGGCCTGCCCGATGGTCTGGTGCCCGAGGCATACACCCAGCAATGGTGTGCGGGTCTCGGCGGCGGCCTCGGTCAGGGCCAGGCAGATGCCCGCCTGATCTGGGTCGCAGGGGCCGGGGCTGAGCAGGATGCCCGCCGGGTTCAGCGCCATTGCCTCTTGCACATCCAACGCATCGTTGCGGCGCACCTCGATCTCGGCGCCAAGCTCGCCAAGATAGTGCACGAGGTTGTAGGTGAAACTGTCGTAATTGTCGATCAAGAGCAGCATCTTGAGCCTTGTCCCGTCGGGTATTAGGGGCTGGTGGCACGGGGGCCAGCCAAGGTATAGTAATCGCGCCCCTACATGTTCAGTCTTGCGCGGCAGCGTCAAGGGCAGACGGGGCGAACGGGCAAAAAGTCGAAGCAGGACCAACAAGAGGCGACAGGATATGGGCGGATTCATCGGAGGACTATTGGCCGGGGCGGTGCTGGTCTTGGCGGCAGCGGCCTGGCTTTCGCTGACGACACCTTTGCCGCAGCGTCCCGAGGTGGCGGCAACACCCGCGGCGGCGGAACCGGCGGCGGAACCTGCCGGGGACGGGGGAATCGCGGCCCCCGGCCGTGACGCCGATCTGGTGGAACTGGCGCCGCGCCAACCCGAGGCGGCCACGGGTGCCGAAACGCTTGGCGCCCTGGACGAGGCCGACCGCCAGCCTGCCGACAAACCGCAGGTGGGGGGCGCGACCGATGCCATCGACCGGCCCGAGGGCAGCGAAACCGCCGCCGTGCAGGTGCCGGGGACGGGTACCGGGGTAACGCAACCGCAATTGGGCAGCCCCGCCGCACCGCAGGATCGCGCCGAACCCGAGGTGAATACCGAAGCACCCGCGCAACCCAACGTGCCCTCGACCAGCGTGACCGCCGAGGTGACGGAGCCCAACCTGCCCGAGGCGGCGCCGGAACAGCCCGCGATCACCGCCGACCCCCAAGTGGCGCAGGAGGAGGCCAGCGTGACCGAGGCCCCGGCCGCCGACAGCGCCCCGGCACCGGATACTGCAATGGCTGAACCAGAGGACCCGAAGGAAGAAGAGAAACCGCGCATCGCCGCCCTGCCTCAGATCGGTGGGGCCGAAGAGGGCGCGGCGCCGCGCGTCGGCACCCCGGTTGTTCCGCTGACCGAGCGCGATACCCCCGTCGAAGCTCCGGCCGAGGACGGCCCGCGCCCGATCGAGGCCTATGCGGCGACATTCGACAACCCCGAGGACAAGCCGCTGATGTCGATTGTCCTGATCGACGATGCCGAGGGGCTGGGCAGCGAGGCGCTGCGCGACTTTCCTTATCCGCTGACATTTGCGCTGGACCCGGCTGACCCGCAGGCCGCCGAAAAAATGGCGCGCCACCGCGCCGCCGGGGTCGAGGTGATGCTGATCGCCGATCTGCCCACCGCCGCCAGTGCGCAGGATGCCGAAGTTTCGATGGCAGTCTGGCTGAAGGCGCTGCCCGAGACTGTCGGCGTCCTGGAAGGCACCGGCACCGGCATCCAGGGCAACCGGGAGCTGTCCGATCAGGTCACCGCCATTGTCGGTGGCAGCGGGCGTGGTTTGCTGACCCAGGATAACGGGCTGAACACGGTGCAGAAACTGGCCGCGCGCGACGGTGTGCCCTCGGCGGTGGTGTTCCGCGATTTCGATGGGGCCGGACAAAGCCCGACGGTGATGCGCCGGTTCCTTGACCAGGCGGCCTTCCGCGCCGGGCAGGAGGGCGCGGTGGTGATGCTGGGCCGGCTGCGGCCCGACACGATCTCGGCGCTGCTGCTGTGGGGGTTGCAGGATCGCGCCAGCCGGGTGGCGCTGGCGCCGGTCTCGGCAGTGCTGACGCGTGATCCGGGCTGAGCCGGGGGGTGGTGTTGCCAAAAGGAGCGCCTGCGGCGCGCTCTTTTTCTTGTGCGCCTCCGGCGGGAGTATTTGCGGCGGAATGAAGGATCAGGTTTGGCGTGAGATCGAAATGCAGAGCGCCAGGGCGTCAAGGCCGAGCTTCAAGGGAGATCCTCGGGCGAGCAGGCACTGGCCAGCGGATATGACGGTGTTTTGACAGCTTGCCGTGCCGCTGAGGAGATAGAGCGCAACCTCTTCGGGGACGGCGGCAAGGTTGCTTGTTCCGGTATGAACGCTGACAGAGCCGGTCACCCGGTTGGGATCGTAGATCAGGTTCAGGTTGCGCACTGGACCGTCAGGCAATCTTCCGGTGACCGTGAGATCGCCTGAGAAATGCAGAGGGGTGCCAGATCTCGCATGCAGGACGCACCCGTCGGTGTGCAGTTCCATTCCGCTGCCGTGGACCACGGTCAGAATACGGGCCTGTCCGGGAAACAGGGAAAACGGACCCTCGGCGGCAACCTCGGCTAGGCTGAGCCTCCAGAGGTCAGCCTCTCCGGCCATCTCGCGCGTCACGCCGCCGCCGTTTTTCCAGGGAACCGGGGGCAGGGTGCGCGGATCGAGCAGGTGCATCAGCTGTTGCGCAGTCCGGTGAACCGGGCCGCATCCGCCGCCGCGCGGCGGATGGCGTTGGATTTATGCACGGTTTCCATGAACTCCGCCTCGGGGTCGCTGTCATAGACCACGCCGCCACCGGCCTGGATATAAAGCTTGCGGTCCTTGACGATGGCAGTGCGCAGGGCGATGCACATGTCCATGTCGCCCCCGGCGCTGAAATAGCCGACACCGCCGCCATAGATACCGCGTTTTTCCGGCTCCAGCTCGTCGATGATCTCCATCGCGCGCACCTTGGGGGCGCCGCTGACCGTACCGGCGGGCATGCCGGCAAAGAAGGCATCCAGCGCGTCCTTGTCCGGGGCCAGCTCTCCGACCACGTTCGACACGATATGCATCACGTGGGAATAGCGTTCGATGATGAATTTCTCGGTCGGGCGCACGGTGCCGATCTTGCTGACGCGGCCCGCATCGTTGCGGCCGAGATCGAGCAGCATCAGATGTTCGGCAAGTTCCTTCTTGTCGGCGAGCAGATCGGCCTCGTTGGCGCGGTCCTCTTCCGGGGTGGCGCCGCGCGGGCGGGTGCCCGCGATGGGGCGGATCGTCACCTCTTGCCCAAAGACGCGCACCAGGATCTCGGGGCTGGCGCCGACCACCTGAAAGCCGCCGAAGTTGAAATAGAACATGAAGGGCGACGGGTTGGTGCGCCGCAGCGAGCGGTAGAGCGCAAAGGGTGGCAGCGGAAACTCCTGCGTCCAGCGCTGCGCCGGCACCACCTGAAAGATGTCGCCCGCGCGGATGTAATCCTTGGCCTTTTCGACCGCCGCCTTATAGCCCTCGCGGGTGAAGTTCGACACCGGCGGCGCAACCTCATGTGCCTCGCCCAGATCGCGGGTCTCGGCGGGCATGGCGCGTTCGAGATCGCGCACCGCATCCATCACCCGCTCAGCCGCCTGGGCATAGGCGGCGCGCGCCGATTGCCCGTCGCTGACC
Organism: Ruegeria sp. YKSD163; assembly: GCF_059612905.1. Taxonomy (NCBI): domain Bacteria; kingdom Pseudomonadati; phylum Pseudomonadota; class Alphaproteobacteria; order Rhodobacterales; family Roseobacteraceae; genus Ruegeria; species Ruegeria sp. YKSD163. The sequence continues at coordinate 259,960 of NZ_JBXWRM010000001.1, read as the reverse complement.
CAGGCGGGCGAGACCACGGTGACCTCGCCCTTGACCCCGTCGAGCACCGCCACGACCGAGGGGCGCATCATCACCGCATCGGGCAGGCCCAGCGGATCAGGGTTCACATCGGGCAGATGTTCGACCAGCCGCACCATGTCATAGCCGAGATAGCCGAACAGCCCGGCCGAGGCCTGCGGCAGATCCTCGGGAAGCGCGATGCGGCTTTCGGCCAAAAGCGCGCGCAGGTTGTCGAGCGGATTGCCCTCTTGCGGCTGAAACCCGTCGGGATCGAACCGCGCCTGCCGGTTCAGCGCAGAATGTCCGCCATGGCAACGCCAGATCAGGTCCGGCTTCATCCCGATGATCGAATAGCGCCCGCGCACCTCGCCCCCGGTCACCGATTCGAGCATGAAGGCGTCTTTCTGGGCGCCCGTCAGCTTGAGCATCAGCGACACCGGCGTGTCGAGATCGGCGGCCAGGCGGGTATGAACGACCTGGTTTTCGCCCGCCTCATAGGCGCGGGCGAAGGTTTCGAAATCGGGGGTCAGCGCCATGGGGAACCCTTATTGAAAGCTGGCCTGCACCGCGTTCAGCGCGCGCTGGTCCAGGGTCGGCTGTGCCCGGGTCTGGGCGTCGCGGACGTAGATGTCGAACAGGTTCTGCGCCAGCGCCTGGGTCATCTGGGCGTTCAGCGCCCGTTTCATCTGGGTCAGTTCGTCAGTATCGGCGGGCGGCAGTTCCTCTTCGAGGCGGACGATGAACGCGGCCTCTTCGCCCGCGATCACCTTGAGGTCGCCGGGCTGCATTGCAAAGACCTGCTCCATGAAATCAAACGGCGTGCCGTCGATGAAGGCGGTGCGGGTCAGACCGTTTTCCACGCGATGCGGCAGGCCGGTGGCGGTGAAATCTCCATCCGTTGCCAGACCGGTCACCACACTGGCGGCCTTGTCCTGCAGGGCACGGCGGGTTTCGGCGGCGGTCCAGGCAGCGATCACGCGCTCGCGGGCGCTGTCCAGCGGTTCGGGGCGCGGCTCCAGCTCTTCGTCCAGGCGCAGGGCAAAGATGGCGCCGTCTTCGAGAAAGCCGATTTCGGGGAAATCGCCCTCGGCTACCTCGGTCGCGACCTCGCGGAACCCGGCATAGGCGGCGACCCCATCCGAGCTGTCCTCGGTCCAGTCGATCTGGCCCAGTTCCATGTCGGTATCCTGTGCCAGCTCTTCCAGCGTGGCGCCACCGGCCAGCATGTCATTGAGGGATTCGGCCTGCGCCTCGATCAGGCGGCGGGCGCGTTCGCCAGCAAGCTCATCGCGCAGCTCGGCCTCGACGCTTTCAAATGCGGTGATGCGGGCATCGAGCGTGCCGTTCACCCGAAACAGCGCGGGGCCCAGATCCGAGGGCAGGGGGCCGACCACCTCGCCGACCTCTGCGGCGAACACCGCCTCGGCGGCAGCGCCCAGATCCTCCGCGGTCAGGTCGCCCATGTCGACATCCGTCAGAGACAGGCCGCGATCTGCGACCAGCTGTTCGAAGGTGGCACCGCCGACCTCGACCTGGGCCTTGGCGCTTTCGGCGCTGGCCTGATCGGCAAAGACCAGACGTTCGACCAGACGGCGCTCGGGTTGCTGGTAGTTGCTTTCGCGTTCCTCGAAGAGACGGCGCACCGCGCCCTCGTCCAGCTCGACCCGGTCGAGCAGCATTTCGGGCGTCAGCAGCGCATAGGTCAGCCGCTTGCTGCGCGGCAGCATGAACTGGTCCCGATTTTCGGCGTAATAGGCCTCGATCTGAGCCGCATCGGGGGCTGCAACCGGGGTATCCAGCGCGCCGGTATCGACGGTGGCCATGGTAAAGCTGCGCCGGGCACCGACGAATTGCGCCAGCGTGTCGGCATAGGTGTTGGGCATGACCAGCCCTTCCATGATCGCGCCCTGCACCAGGGTACGCGCCGATTCGCGGCGCAGATCGGCTTCGAACTCGGCCTCGCTCAGCCCGGCATTGTCCAGCGCATAGCGATAGCCCTCGGGATCGAATTTGCCGTCGACACCCTGAAAGGCGGGGATCTGCACGATCTCGCGGCTCAGGTTCTCGTCACCGATCGAGATCCCCAGTCCGGCCACCTCGTTGTCGAGCGCGGCAATGGCCACCAGCCGCGCCAGCACGGCCTGGTCGATGCCCAGATCGCGCACCTGGCTCATCTGCAGGGGTTGGCCGGTCTGCGCCTCGATGGCGCGAATCTCGCGTTGCAGTTCGCGGGCGTAGGCGTCGACGCTGACAGTCTGCTCCCCCACCTGCGCTACGGTGCGCACCGTGCCGCTGAGGTTGACGGCGCCGAAACCGGCAAGCCCCGCTATCAGCAGACCCATCAGGATCCAGACAAAGGTCTTCGATAAGCTTTTGACACCTGCGGACATGTCGCCCCCTTGTTTCGGCTGGATTGCGGCGATTTCGCCTTGCCCGTTTGTTTGCCGCCCTGTCTACGCCGGGCGCCCGGGCTGGGCAAGGTCAGAAGCGGAGCCCTTTGAGCCTGTCGAACAGTTGCCCGATTCCGGCACGGTCGAGATTGGCAAATGCCACGCGCAGCTGGCGGGCACCGGCGGGGTCGCCTTCGGGCATGAACATGGTGCCGGGCAGCACCAGCACCCCGGCATCCCGCACCAGCCGCCTCGCCAACTCGTCCGAGGGGATGTCGAAGGGATGTTCGAGATAGGCGAAATAGGCACCCAGCCCCAGCAGTTTCCAGCCCTCGGTCTCGAGCGCGGGCATGCCCTCGGCAATGGCGGCGCGGCGGTCGAGGATCTCGTCCCGTTCGCCCGCCACCCATTGGCCCAGATTGCGCATGCCCCAAAGCGCGGCATGCTGGCCGATCTGGCCTGGGCAGATGGCAACGGTGTCGAGAAATTTCTCGATCTCGGCCAGAAGTCCGGTATCGCTGGCCAGCGCGCCGACCCGGTGCCCGGTCAGCCGGTAGGCCTTGGAGAAGGAGTAGAGATGCACCAGCGTCTGGTCCCAGTCGGGCCGGGTGAACAGGTCATGCGGGGCACCGCTGCGGCTGTCGAAATCGCGATAGGTCTCGTCCAGCAGCAGGCGCAGCCCGTGTTCGGCGGCCAGATCGTAAAAGGCGCCGACCAGCTCGGCGGGGTATTCCACGCCGCCCGGATTGTTCGGCGTCACCAGCGCGATGGCGCGGGTGCGCGGTGTGATCAGGGCGCGCGCGGCCTCGACATCGGGCAGCAGATCGGGGCCGGTGGCCAGCGGCACCGCCGTGACCCCCTCCATGTCGAGCCACATTTTATGGTTGAAATACCAAGGCGTTGGCAGGATGATCTCATCCCCTTCGCCGGTAATGGCCGAGATGGTGGCGGCAAAGGCCTGATTGCAGCCCGATGTGATCGCCACCTGTTCCGGCCTGACCGCGCCGCCGTAATGGTGGCTGATCTGCGCGGCCAGTTCGGCGCGCAGATCGGCGTTGCCCAGCACCGGGCCATAGAGATGCGCGCTGTCCTCGGTCAGGGCGAAATCGGCCATCGCCTGACGCAGCGCCTGCGGTGGCGGCTCGACCGGGGCGGCCTGGCTGACATTGATCAGCGGCCGCTCGGGCGAAAACGTGACGCCCTCCAGCCAGCGCCGCGCCTCCATCACCGGCGGTGCGAAAGTGGTGGCGGTGCGGGTCGGGGCCATCTTGGATACTCTGTTCAGGAGGTGGGGCTTGGTGCAAAAAGCGCGCCCTTTTGGGCGCGCTGGCGGTTGGATCAGTCGGTGCCCCGATAGGGTTCGACATATTGCAATGCCATGTCCCAGGGGAAGAAGATCCAGGTGTCCTGGCTAACCTCGGTGATAAAGGTATCGACCATGGGCCTGCCCTTGGGTTTGGCATAGACGGTGGCGAAATGGGCGTTGGGATACATCTCGCGCACCAGTTCCAGCGTCTTGCCGCTGTCGACCAGGTCGTCGATGACCAGAATACCGGTTCCGTCGCCCATCAGACCGGCGTCGGGCGCTTTCAGAACCTGCGCCTGTCCCTGGGCCTGATGGTGATAGGATTTCACGCTGATCGTGTCGACGGTGCGAATATCCAGCTCGCGGCTGACGATCATCGCCGGGGCCATGCCGCCACGGGTGATTGCCACCACCGCGCGCCAGGCGCCCTCGTCGGGGCCCTGACCGTCCAGTCGCCAGGCCAGCGCCCGGCTGTCGCGATGAATCTGGTCCCAGCTGATGTGAAAGCCCTTTTCATGGGGCAAGCGATGCGGATCCTTGGTGCTCATGCCGTCTTGCCCCCCGTTATCCCTTGTCGATGTCGGGGGCGTCGACCGCCTTCATCCCGACAATGTGATAGCCGCTGTCCACATGCAGGTTCTCGCCCGTGACACCCGAGCTGAGATCCGAGAGCAGGTAGAGCGCCGACTTGCCCACATCGTCGATCGTGACATTGCGGCGCAGCGGCGAGTTATATTCGTTCCACTTCATGATATAACGGAAATCGCCGATGCCGCTGGCGGCCAGCGTCTTGATAGGACCGGCGCTGACGGAGTTGACGCGGATACCGTCCTTGCCAAGATCCTCGGCCATGTATTTCACCGACGCCTCCAGCGCCGCCTTGGCCACGCCCATCACATTATAGTGCGGCATCACCTGTTCGGCGCCGTAATAGGTGAGGGTGATGGCGCTGCCGCCTTCGGTCATCAGCTTTTCGGCCCGCTTCATCACCGCGGTGAAGGAAAAGACCGAGATATCCATGGTCAGCTTGAAATTGGCCCGGCTGGTGTCGACATAACGGCCGCGCAGCTCGTTCTTGTCGGAAAAGCCGATGGCGTGCACGACAAAGTCGAGCTTGCCCCATTTCTGTTCGAGCGCGTCGAACAGCGCGTCGATCGAGTCCTCGTCACCCACGTCACAAGGCAGCACGATCTCGCTACCCAGTTGCGCGGCCAGCGGGTCGACCCGCTTCTTCAGCGCATCGCCCTGATAGGAAAAGGCCAGCTCTGCGCCCGCATCCGCAAGCGCTCGGGCAATGCCCCAGGCGATGGATTTGTCATTGGCCAGTCCCATGATGAGGCCGCGTTTTCCGGCCATCAACTGATTTGACATGTTCGGTTCTCCGCCTGTCGTCGCGTCATGAGCTTGTGGTTTATGCTATAGAACATGTCCCTTCAAGGGCGCGCGCTCTTGCCCGTGTCGGTAAGAGGGCCTAGGATCCAGTGCAGTTGTTCAAGGGGATGGACATGAGTGACAGGACTGGCATCTTTGCCGGTGATGACCCGTTTGCTATTGCGCGGGAGTGGTTGGCCGAGGCCGAACAGTCGGAACCCAACGATCCGAACGCCATTGCGCTGGCGACGGTTGACGCTTCGGGCCTGCCGAATGTGCGGATGGTGCTGCTGAAAGAGATCGAACCGGCGGCCTTCGTTTTCTACACCAATTACGAAAGTGCCAAGGCGATCGAGCTGGAGCAGGCCGGCAAGGCGGCTTTTGTTATGCATTGGAAATCGCTGCGCCGACAGCTTCGGGTGCGCGGCACGATCACCCGCGAAGCGGGGCCGCAGGCGGATGCCTATTATGCCTCGCGCTCACTCAAGAGCAGGCTGGGCGCCTGGGCCTCACGCCAGTCGCGGCCATTGTCTAGTCGCGCCGCGCTAATGGCCGAGGTTGCCAAGATTACCGCTGCCAAGGGACCGAACCCACCGCGGCCGCCGTTCTGGGGCGGGTTTCGCCTGACACCTGTCGAGATCGAGTTCTGGGCTGATGGAGCGTTCCGTCTTCATGATCGCTTTGTCTGGCGTCGCGATGCGGCGTCGGAAAGCTGGAATATTCAACGCCTTAACCCATGACATTCGCGGAACGTGAAATGCAAGTGTCAGAAATAGAAGAACTTTTTTTCCTTGTGTTTCCGGTGTAAAATCCGGCAAACCAAGGGGCTTACAGCAACGTCAAATCACGATGGATAGCAAGTGTCCGAAGAATTGAGCAGTGCATACAAGGTCCGGGGCCGGGTAAAATGGTTTGACCCGGCCAAGGGATATGGTTTCGTGGTCGCCGACGAGGGCGGGCCGGACATCCTCTTGCACGTCAATGTGCTCAGGAATTTTGGTCAGAGTTCGGTTGCCGACGGGGCCGCCATCGAGATCATGACCCACCGCACCGATCGCGGCGTGCAGGCGGTCGAGGTGGTCGGCATCGTTCCCCCCGAGCGACCCGAGACGGTGCTGTTGTCGGATTTTGCCGAGATGGATCCGGATGTGATCCGCGCCGCGCCGTTGGAACCGGCCCGCGTCAAGTGGTTCGACAAGGGCAAGGGGTTCGGCTTTGCCAATGTCTTTGGCCGCAACGAGGACGTTTTTCTGCATATCGAGGTTCTGCGCCAGTCGGGCCTGTCTGACCTGCAACCCGGCGAGGCGCTGGCAATGCGTGTCGTCGACGGTAAACGCGGGCGTATGGCGGCCGAGGTGCTGGCCTGGGAAGCGGCGCTGAACCCGTGAGGGCGGGCCGGTGATCCGCGCGGCGCTTTGCCTGCTGGTCTGGCTGACCAGTGCGGTGACGCTTTGGGCAGATGAATGCCGGGATGACGAACTGCGCCTGCGCGGTGATGGCAGCGAGTCGCGGTTCACCATTGAACTGGCCCAGACACCCGAAGAGCGCTCGCAGGGGCTGATGTTCCGCGAGAGCCTGCCACGCGGGGCTGGCATGCTCTTTGTTTTCGAGCACCCCCAGCGGGTTGCGTTCTGGATGAAGAACACGCTGATCCCGCTCGACCTGATCTTTGTTGATCGAAGTGGCACCGTGACCCGCGTGCATCCCAATGCGATTCCACATGACGAGACCCCGATACCGGGCGGAGATGCGGTATTTGCGGTGCTCGAAATCAATGGCGGGCTGGCCGCGCGGTATGGCATCGCGCCGGGCACCCAGTTGCGGCACCGTGTTTTTTCGGACGGACCCGCCATATGGCCCTGTTAGGCCTTTTCAAATCGGATTGCGGCAGATAGGAAGGCGCACGGTCCGGGGCGTGGCGCAGTCTGGTAGCGCACCTGTTTTGGGTACAGGGGGTCGTGAGTTCGAATCTCGCCGCCCCGACCACTTTCCTCTCTTACTCGCCGATGATCTGGCCACCCATGTCGCGCAACAGGCCGATGCGCGCCTCTTGGGCGCCCGGTCCATCCGAGGCGATCCGCCGCGCGGACCCAGAGGCCTGCGGAACATTCAGGTAATCTTCGAGCGTGGCCAGATAGCGGCCATCGGTCGTTTGGGCGACCTGCAACTGAACCACCAGTTGCGGCAGCGCCTTGAGCGTGCCGTCATGGTCCACGACTGCCGCTGCGGTCAGGTCGGCGGGCAGGTCAACCCAGCATTGCCAAGTTCCCGGATCGGGACGTCGCAGGGTTTCGCTCGGTTCGGAACAGGCCCCAGCGAATCCCTCGATCAGGGCTTTGGGGCGGGTCGGGAACAGGGCTGACGCAGAGTTAACCGCAATATCTTGTGTGCACGAAGCCACAGTCAGCAGGGCGGCCAGCAGGCCAAACAGGGGTTTCACCTTACGGAACTTTCCGAGTCGCGGCGTATTTCAGACCCACCATATCGGATCGTGGAAGCGGGCGCGAGGGGGGCTTGTGCGTTGCTGCAATGCAGAAATCCAAGCGACTTCGACTTTTAGTTCCGGATGAAAGCCACCGTGAAAAAACGGAAATTTTCATGCTGTGCCCAACTGCATCGCAGCAAGGGCTGGGGATGGTCCTGTGGAGGAATCGCGCCGTTGGAACGGGGGGCGCCGACGGGCTCGCGGGTCAACAGAAAAGAATCCTGCCGGGGTGCAAAAATGCCGTTGACCTTCTATGCCTGCATACGTCAGATTGTATTGGCCGGTTGCACAGCCACAAAATCTGGTATCAAAGCCAGAGCGGCGGAACGGGCGGGACGAAGAAACCACAGATCACCATGTTCTTAGAACGCCGCGCCACTCATCGCGGCGACGGGCGAATTCGTTCCGGTTCCGGCAACGGGCCGAATGACGGCAATGCGGAGAGCGCCAGCGGGATGGGCCTGCGGGCGGCAAGACCCAAAAAACGACCAGGGGCTGGGGACATGAAGATCGAAAGAAAGTTCACGACGGCGGGACAGGATGCTTATGCGGATCTGGAGTTCCGATCCGCGACCTCCGAGATTCGCAATCCGGATGGCACCATCGTATTCCGCCTCGACGATATCGAGGTTCCCACCAGCTGGAGCCAGGTCGCCAGCGACGTGATCGCTCAGAAATACTTCCGCAAGGCGGGCGTGCCCAGCCGTCTCAAGAAGGTGCGCGAAAAGGGGGTGCCGGAATTCCTGTGGCGTTCGGTCCCCGACAGCGACGCCGAAATGGGCGGTGAGATCTCTTCCAAGCAGGTGTTTGACCGCCTGGCGGGCGCTTGGGCCTATTGGGGCTGGAAGGGTGGCTATTTCACTACCGAAGAGGACGCGCGCGCCTATTTCGACGAGATGCGCTATATGCTGGCCACCCAGCGCGCCGCGCCCAACAGCCCGCAGTGGTTCAATACCGGCCTGCACTGGGCCTATGGGATCGACGGCCCGGCGCAGGGGCATCACTATGTCGACTACAAGACCGGCAAGCTGACCAAGTCGGACAGCGCCTATGAACATCCCCAGCCGCATGCCTGTTTCATCCAGTCGGTCAGCGACGATCTGGTGAACGAGGGCGGCATCATGGATCTGTGGGTGCGCGAGGCGCGCCTGTTCAAATACGGCTCGGGCACCGGCACCAATTTCAGCCATCTGCGCGCGGAGGGTGAGAGCCTGTCGGGCGGTGGCAAATCCTCGGGCCTCATGGGCTTTCTCAAGATCGGCGACCGCGCGGCGGGCGCCATCAAATCGGGCGGGACAACCCGTCGGGCAGCCAAGATGGTGATCGTCGACGCCGATCACCCCGATATCGAGCAGTTCATCCAGTGGAAGGTGCTGGAAGAGCAAAAGGTCGCCAGCATCGTCGCCGGCTCGAAGATGCATGAAAAGATGCTCAATGGCATCTTTGCCGCCATCCGCGTTTGGGACGGTGCCGAGGTGGATGCCTATGACCCGACGGTGAACGAGGGGCTGAAGGCCGCAATTCGCGAGGCCAAGAAGGTCGCGATCCCCGAGACCTATGTCAAACGGGTGCTGGATTACGCCAAGCAGGGCCATACCAGCATCGAATTCCCCACCTATGACACCGATTGGGACAGCGAGGCCTATAACTCGGTCTCGGGCCAGAACTCTAACAACTCGATCCGGGTCACCAATGCCTTCCTGAAAGCGGTGGAAAAGGATGCCGATTGGGAGCTGATCAACCGCGTCAACGGTAAGGTCGCAAAGACCGTCAAGGCGCGCGAGCTATGGGAGAAGGTGGGTCATGCGGCCTGGGCCTGCGCCGATCCGGGCATCCAGTTCCATGACACGGTGAACGATTGGCACACCTGCCCGGCAGATGGGCCGATCCGCGGCTCGAACCCCTGTTCGGAATACATGTTCCTCGACGATACCGCGTGCAACCTGGCGTCGATGAACCTGCTGACCTTCCTCAAGGATGGCGAGTTCCAGGCCGAGGATTACATCCATGCCACCCGCCTGTGGACGCTGACGCTGGAAATCTCGGTGACCATGGCGCAGTTCCCGTCCAAGGAAATCGCGCAGCTCAGCTATGATTTCCGCACGCTGGGTCTGGGCTATGCCAATATCGGCGGCTTGCTGATGAACATGGGCTACGGCTATGACAGCGACGAGGGCCGCGCGCTCTGCGGTGCGCTGACCGCGATCATGACCGGTGTCGCCTATGCCACCTCGGCCGAGATCGCCGGAGAGCTGGGGCCCTTTGCCGGCTACGAGCGCAACGCCGCCAACATGCTGCGGGTTATCCGCAACCACCGCGCCGCAGCCCAGGGCAAGGCCAATGGCTATGAACAGCTGAGCGTCAAGCCGGTGCCGCTGGATCACGCCAATTGCCCCGACCCGCGTCTGGTCGAACTGGCCATGGCCTCGTGGGACGAGGCGCTGAGCCTGGGCGAGAAGAACGGCTATCGCAACGCGCAGACCAGCGTGATCGCGCCCACCGGCACCATCGGTCTGGTGATGGATTGCGACACCACCGGGATCGAACCCGATTTCGCGCTGGTCAAGTTCAAGAAGCTGGCGGGCGGCGGTTATTTCAAGATCATCAACCGCTCGGTCCCTGCCGCGCTGGAGAATCTTGGCTACTCCAGCGCCCAGATCGAAGAGATCGTCTCTTATGCGGTGGGTCATGGCACCATCGGCAACGCGCCGGGGATCAACCACACCTCGCTGACCGGTCACGGCTTTGGCCCCAACGAGCTGCGCAAGGTCGACGCCGCGCTGGAAAGCGCCTTTGACATCCGCTTTGTGTTCAACCAGTGGACCTTGGGCGAGGATTTCTGCACTGGTGTGCTGGGTATCCCGGCAACCAAGCTGAACGATCCCACCTTTGACCTGCTGCGGCATCTGGGCTTTACCAAGAAGGATATCGACGCGGCCAACGACCATGTTTGCGGGACCATGACGCTGGAAGGGGCGCCGCATCTGTCCGAGGAGCATTACGCGATCTTCGACTGTGCCAACCCCTGCGGCAAGAAGGGCAAGCGCTTCCTGTCGGTGGACAGCCACATCACCATGATGGCAGCGGCGCAGAGCTTCATCTCGGGGGCGATCAGCAAGACGATCAACATGCCCAACAACGCCACCATCGAGGATTGCCAGAAGGCCTATGAACTCAGCTGGTCGCTGGGGGTGAAGGCCAACGCGCTCTATCGGGATGGGTCCAAGCTGAGCCAGCCGCTGGCCGCCGCCCTGATCGAGGATGACGACGAGGCCGCCGAGGTGCTGGAAACCGGCACCCCCGCCGCAAAGGCCGCCGTGCTGGCCGAGAAGGTGATCGAAAAGGTGGTGGTCAAGGAGGTGATCCGCAGCCATCGCGAGAAGCTGCCCCATCGCCGCAAGGGCTATACCCAGAAGGCAATTGTGGGCGGTCACAAGGTCTATCTGCGGACCGGCGAATACCAGGACGGTTCGCTGGGCGAGATCTTCATCGACATGCACAAGGAAGGCGCCGGGTTCCGGGCGATGATGAACAACTTTGCCATCGCTGTTTCGGTCGGCCTGCAATACGGGGTGCCGCTTGAGGAATTCGTCGATGCCTTCACCTTCACCAAGTTCGAACCGGCCGGCATGGTACAGGGCAACGACTCGATCAAGAACGCGACCTCGATCCTGGACTATGTGTTCCGGGAACTGGCAGTCAGCTATCTCGACCGCACCGACCTGGCCCATGTGAAACCCGAAGGCGCCACCTTTGACGATATCGGCAAGGGCGAGGACGAGGGCGTGTCGAATGTCACCACCGTCAGCGATAGCGCCGCGTCGAAATCGCTGGAGGTGCTGAAACAGATCAGCTCGACCGGTTATTTGCGCAAGCGTCTGCCGCAGGAACTGGTGGTGCTGAATGGTGGTGCCAGTGTTGGCGCGGTGGCGCTGGACACCGCCGGCGACCCCGTCGCGGCGCTGCAGACGCTGGTCCCCGAAACCGGACAGGCCGCCGTGGCCGCCACCGGCATGGATGCCCGCACCAAGGCGCGCATGCAGGGATACGAGGGCGAGGCCTGCGGCGAATGCGGCAACTACACGCTGGTGCGCAACGGCACCTGCATGAAGTGCAACACCTGTGGCGCGACGAGCGGCTGCTCGTAACCACGGGGCGACAAATCGCGCCCCCGCCGGGGCGCGTAGGGGCCGAGGGCTTCCCTCGGAAATCCGGCCCCGACGAGATCCGGAACCGGCGGCGCGGCCCATCCGCGCCCGGCGTTCCAGCCGACGGCCCCAGCTGCTGGGGCTGCCGGGTCCCGGGTGGGGCGGGGTGACCAGCCCCCTCACTCGAACACGGGGCGGGTGCGCTCGCCCCCGACGCGTCCAGGCCGCAGGCAGAAAACACCGGGCGGTCAACGATTGAGCCTGGCACGCGAGACTTTACAGGGGGCTTCGGCCCCCTTTTTCTTTGACCCTGACCAAAACGCGAAAAGCGACCCTGAAAGGATCGCTTTTTCACCATGTATCAACGCTATGCGAGGGTATTGGCTCCGGCGGTAGGGATCGAACCTACGACCAATTGATTAACAGTCAACTGCTCTACCGCTGAGCTACGCCGGAACGGTTCGCGTCGTATAGCAATCACGATTCACATCGTCCAGAGGGGGGAGAGAAAATTCGCAGAATTTTCTCGGTCGTTTAGCGGGGGCGGTTCTCCAGGGCGGCTTCGATCAGCGTGTCGAAATCGGTGGCGTCGCGGATGCTGCCGATCTGTTCGGCGGTGACGGTAATTCCCCAGTTGTCGGCCATGGCGCGATAGCGGGGTTGACGATGCGCCAGCGCCTGCGCATAGGTCCAGCGAATAAATGCGTCGGGGTCGACTTCGTCTGGGGCGCAATCGTTTTCGACCAGATAGGTATCCCAAACTCGGGACAGGAATTCCGGCTGATAGGACATCGGTTTCGGCGCCTTGTCGAAACGGCGGATCAGCTCGGCGGTATGCGCCTCGGATCCTTCGATCCAGATCATCAGCGTCTGCTTGGACAATTCGTTCAGCACCTGGTCGCGCGGATCCTCGGGATTGACCCATTCGCAGATCGAACCGCCGGTGTCGCAGATGAAATGCGGATAGCCATACAACCGCTGCGCCCGGTCGATGAAATATTCGGTGTCGAGCAGGGCATAGATCTCGGCATGGCGGAACTGGTCCTGACGGCGGCGGTATTCGGCGATGGGCAGCCCGCCCTTTTCGGGCGCGCCGGGCTTGCCCAGGTAGGTCGAGACAGGGGTCAGGTTCTCGAATGAGATATTCGAGCCGATATAGATCGAATCCGACATCAGGAGATCGCGCAGGAATGGCACCTTCATCGCCTCGGCCTTGGCGTTGTCGGTGATGAACTCGCCCATGTAGCGGGTGCCGATGCGGTAATCGATCGAGTAGTGGAACCAGTCGCCATTGTCGCGCAACCGGTTCGACACATGGGTCTTGCCCAGGCCCGACATGCCGAAAAAGAGCACTTTCTTGCGACTGGCCTCGCGCCAGTCCCGAGCCGAGCCGTAGATCATCCCGCCCTCATCCTTGCTGTTCGCGCCCTTGCTAATGGGCGCGGCGGGCCGGGTCAATCGCGGCGGCGCGGGCGGCGGTTCAGCAGCATCAGGCCCAGGGCCAGCAGGGCGAGACCGCCAAAGGCATTGGTCGGCAGCGCCTCGGATCGTATCCAGGCACCAAGGCCAATAGCCACCGGCGGAATCACCAGCGTGACCAGCATCAGGTTCCCCGCACCCGCCATCGCCAGCACCCGGTAATAAAGCAAATAGGCCCCCGCCGTGGCGACCAGCGCATAATACCCGATGGCGGCCCAGGTTACCGGTTGCAGCGACAGGCTGACCGGCCCGTCGATCAGCAGTGCGGCAGGCAGCAGGATCAGGCTCGACCCGGTCAACATTCCGGCAGCGGCCAGTTGCGGCGGCAACCCGCCCAGCCGGGCGCGCGCCCAGGCCCCGGCCAGTGCATAGGAAAGCGTGCCCGCCAGCACCGCCAGCTGCGCTGTCGAGCGCGGGTCGAACCGGGTCAGATGCTCCGGCCCGATGGTCACCACCACGCCAGCAAAGCCGATGCTCACCCCCAGCAGGCGCCGGGGCGTCAGCCGCTCGTCGGCAAAGACCGCCGCCGCGACCAGCACGCCAAAGATCGCGGTGCTGGCATTCAGGATCGAGGTCAGCCCGGTCTCGATATGCAGCTGGCCCCAGGCCATCAGGCCAAAGGGGATCACGTTGTTCAGGAGCCCCATCACCAGAAAGGCGCCCCAAATGCGGGGATCGCGCGGCAGCGCGATGCGGCTGGCCCAGACCACCAGCCACAACAGCAGGGCGGCCCAGAACGTCCGGTGCAGTACCGCCGTGACCACCGGCACCTCGTCCAGCGCGATGCGGATCGCCAGAAAGGACGCGCCCCAGATGAGACCAAGCAGCAACAGCTCGGCCCAGGCGCGGGGGGACAGGGTTTTCTGATCGCTCATGCCCCCTTGTGCCCGATGGGGCGGCCCCCGCGCGACCCGATTCCTGCGCCTTGATCAGTTCAGCGCATAGGTGATCTGGAATCCGACGCTCCAGGCGCTGTTGCCGGTAAAGCGGGCACCGTTGTTGGTGGTGGCATCGCCCAGATCGGTATAGCGCACGCCGCCCGAGATCTTGGCCTTGTCCAGCGAATAGGTGCCGCCCAGCCCGACGCTCCAGAACCCGTCGGTGGGGCCAAGATCGGACAGGCTGTCGCCCGAGTGCCTCTCGTATCCCAAAGTCACCGCGCCCGAAAATGCCTCGGAGAATTTGCGCCCGATGCCCAGCGAATAGGTCACCGTATCGCTGTCGTAATCGACCAAATTGGTGAGCGGCGGATAATTGGGCGGGTTATAGACCAGCGCAGTCCAGTCGACCCAGCGCACACTGCCGAACAACAGCGTGTCGGCTGCAATACCGGTCTGGAAATCGAGGTTCACCGATTGCGGTGTGCTGATCGTACTGGTCGAGGGCAGGGTGGCCACGAAGCCTGGCGGTGCGGGCGGCGGAGGGTTCAGGCTCTCGCTTTGTTGCAGGGTATGGTCGATGGCCGAGTTATAGGTCAGCGCCACCCTTGCGGCGATATCGGGCCGCTCCCACGCGACGCCCACGACATAGCCGTAATCGACCGGGCTGTCGGTGGTCACACTGTATCCGGCCGCTGCGGGGACGGTCACGCTGGCCTCGGCCCGTTGGGCGCGCAGGCCGCCGATCACGCTCAGCCCCCGGTCAAAGCGATAGCGGAACACGGCGGTCAGCGCGTCGGTATCGGCCTTGGCCCTGAGCACATCGCGACGCCCGCCCGGCACGGGGTTTTGCGACAGCGGATAGGCGGCGTCATAGGTGATGTCGGCGCCAAAGGGCTGATCATAGATCAGCGCGAAATCCAGCCGGTCGGTCAGCGCTTTCTTATAGGCGAAATGCGGCAGGACAAAGCTGTTGGCCACATTGCCCGAGGGCACACCGCCCAGGCTGCCGCTGACGCGGGGATCGGTCCAGCCCAGGCGGAACTGGACCGCATCGCCCTCTTCAAAGAGGATGTTGATGCCCTGGCCTGACCGGTCAAGGCCGCCCGCCTGTGCCGCCACCGTCAGGGTGCACAAAGCCAGCGCACCCGAAAGCGCGTATCTCATTGATCTCTCCCAGATATCTCCGTCCCGCGCAGGTGAGTGACTGCGGGGAGTTCCCATTGTGGTGAGATCAAATTATGAGGGTGTACAGATCGGTCAACTCTTGACGATGGGTCAGCTCGCGCCGGATTGAGAGGGCGTTACCGCGCCGTGTTCCGGGTCTCGGCAAGGATATTGACGTAGTTGCCGGCAAAGATCACCGCGGCGCCGACGAAAACCCAGATATCCAGCGCCTCGCCATAGAGCAGCATTCCGACCACGGCGATGGTTGGCAGGCGGGCAAAGTCGATGGGGACGACCACGGTGGCGGGGGCAATGGACAGCGCGTTGGTGATGCAGAAATGCGCAAGCAGACCGGCCAGCCCCACCAACACCAGATAGGGTGCGGTGCCGAGCGTGGGCAGGGCGATCTGACCGTCATGGCCCGAGGCCACCAGCCCCAGCACCGCCTGCATGATCGTCAGCCAGAACATGATGCAGCCGATACTGGCAAGTCGAGTGAGCTTTTTCGTGGAAATCGTTGTCATGGCAAAGAAAATAGCCGACAAAGCCGCCGTGATGATGCCGATATTCAGGCTGCTGGCGCCGGGGCGGGCAACGATCAGGATCCCGATGAACCCGATCACTGCCGCGGCCAAGCGCACCCGTGTCATCCGCTCGCCCAAAAGCAGCGGTGACAGCAGGATGACCCAGAGCGGTTGGGTGAATTCCAGTGCAAAGACCTGCGCCAGCGGGATCACGGTGACGGCAAAGAACCACAGGTTCTGGCCGGTGAAATGCACCGCATTGCGCAGCGCGTGCAGACCCAGTGCTCGGGTGCTGACCTGATGCCATTTACCGCTGAAGGTGAGCGCAATTGAAACCACCAGCACGCCGACAAAGCTGCGATACATCATGATTTCGAATGTATCGTGTACGGTGCTCAACTCGCGCCCGGCCACGGCCATCGCCGAGAACGAGGCGATGGCACCGGTCATCCACAGCGCGGCGCGGGCGATGGGGCTCATGCCGTTACCGAGCGACCCGGATATGGGGGCCGATCACTCCCACTCGATGGTTCCCGGAGGTTTCGAGGTGATGTCATAGGTGCAGCGGTTGATGCCCTTGACCTCGTTGATGATCCGGGTCGCCGTTTCGCCAAGGAATTCGTGGGTGAACGGGTAATAATCGGCGGTCATGCCGTCGACCGAGGTCACCGCGCGCAGGGCACAGGCGTAATCATAGGTGCGCCCGTCGCCCATCACGCCCACGGTGCGGACGGGGAGGATGGCGACAAAGGCCTGCCATATCTCGTCATAGAGCCCGTGCTTGCGAATCTGGTCGATATAGATCGCGTCGGCCTCGCGCAGGATTTCGAGTTTTTCGCGGGTGATCTCGCCGGGGCAGCGGATGGCCAGGCCCGGCCCGGGAAAGGGGTGGCGACCGATGAAGCTTTGCGGCAGGCCCAGCTCGCGGCCCAGCGCGCGGACCTCGTCCTTGAACAGCTCGCGCAGCGGCTCGACCAGTTTCAGGCCCATCTTCTCCGGCAGGCCGCCCACGTTGTGGTGCGATTTGATCGTCACCGAGGGGCCGCCCGAGAAGGAAACCGATTCGATCACGTCGGGGTAGAGCGTGCCCTGGGCCAGGAACTCGGCGCCCTCGATGGTGTCGGCATGTTTCTGGAACACGTCGATGAAGAGTTTGCCGATGATCTTCCGCTTGGTCTCGGGGTCGGACTGGCCGTCAAGCTCGCCCAGGAACAGATCGGATTCGTCGGCATGGATGAGCTGAATGTTGTAATTGTCGCGGAACATGCCGACGACCTCGGTCGCCTCGTTCTTGCGCAACAGCCCGTGGTCGACAAAGACGCAGGTGAGCTGGTCGCCGATCGCCTCGTGGATGAGGATGGCGGCGACGGAACTGTCGACGCCGCCGGAAAGGCCGCAGATCACCTTCTTGTCGCCCACCTGTTCGCGGATCTTGCGGATCATTTCCTCGCGATAGGCGCCCATGGTCCAGTCGCCCTTGAACCCGGCCAGACGCACGAAATTCTCGTAGAGCTTTGCGCCGTTGGGGGTGTGGTGCACCTCGGGGTGGAACTGGACCGCGTAGAAATGCCGGCTGGTGTCGGCGGTGATGGCAAAGGGGGCGCCGGGCGAAGTGCCGAACACTTCGAAACCGGGCGCGATTTCGGCCACGTGGTCACCGTGGCTCATCCAGACCTGTTCGCGGCCGTCCGTGAACCAGCCGTCGAGTATATCGAGCTTGCCCTTGGGCGTGACATAGGCGCGGCCGAATTCCGCGGTGCCGTGGCCGGATTCGACGCGCCCGCCCAGCTGGGTCATCATCGTCTGCTGGCCATAGCAGATCCCCAGGATCGGCACGCCATAGTCGAAGATTTCCTGCGGCGCGCGGGGGCTGCCCTCGCGCGTGACGCTGTCGGGCCCGCCTGAGAAGATCACCGCCCGTGGCGCCATTTCGCGCACGAAGTCCATGGTGACGTTCTGATAAGGATGGATTTCGCAATAGACGTTCAGCTCGCGCAGGCGGCGGGCGATCAGCTGCGTTACCTGGCTGCCGAAGTCAATGATCAGAAGGCGGTCGTGGGATGTCTGGTTCATGTCAGGCTCTTAGGGTGCGGCCTGACTTTGCGCAAGAGGTGGCGCCGGAAAACGGCACGTTTTCCGGGCCGTTTTCCATTTGGAAAACGGTGCCGCGCCCGATGGGCGCGGCGTGCTTTCGTGCAAAGGCGCGTTACATGTCGCTTTTCCCCCAAGAGCGCCGCAATCCACGTTCGAAATCGGCAACCGCCTGATAAAAGACAGTCCACGCTAACCAATCACCCAGGGGATCAACCATGGAAGAGGCAATGACCCGGCGGCGCGCCCGGGGCGGCGGTGGTGCCGCCCGCCGTGCCGAACGCTCGGCGGTTGTGATCGAGACCGCCAAATATATCGAACGTAACATCCCCAATTTCGAGGTGCTGAACGAAGAGGCCCTCGAAATCATCGAGACCAATGCCGAGACGGTGCTGGCCGAGATCGGTGTCAACTTCGTCAACAATCCCGCAGCGCTGGATCGCTGGCGCGCGGCCGGGGCCGAGGTCGAGGACGAGCGGGTGCGGATTCCGCGCGGGCTGGCGCGCAAGCTTTGCTCCACCGCACCCAGCCAGTTCACCCAGCATGCCCGTAATCCCGAGAAATCGGTGGTTATCGGCGGTCGCAATCTGGTGCTGGCGCCGGTTTATGGCCCGCCCTTCGTGCGCGATGCACAGGGCGGGCGCCGCTATGCCACGATGGCCGATTTCGAGAAATTCGTGAAACTGGCCTATATGTCGAAATGGCTGCACCATTCCGGCGGCACCGTGTGCGAGCCCACCGACATTCCGGTCAACAAGCGTCACCTGGACATGCTGATGGCGCATATGACACTGAGCGACAAGCCCTTCATGGGGTCGGTTACCGCGCCGGAACGGGCGCAGGATTCGGTCGAGATGTGCGAGATCCTGTTCGGCAAGGAGTTCGTGCGCGACAACACGGTGATGACCTCGCTGGTCAACATCAACTCGCCGATGACCTTCGACGACATCATGATGGGCGCGCTCGAGGTCTATGCGGCCAGCAACCAGGCCTGCATCATCTCTCCGTTCATCGTCGGCGGCGCGATGGCACCGGTTTCGGTAGCCGGTACGCTGACCCAGGTTCTGGCCGAGGTTCTGGCCGGTGTCGCCTATAGCCAGTTGATCCGCCCCGGCGCGCCGGTGATCTTTGGTGCCTTCGTGTCGTCGATCGACATGAATTCGGGCGCCCCCACCTTTGGTACGCCCGAGGCAAGCCTCGTCACCTATGGTGCCGGTCAGTTGGCGCGGCGTCTTGGCCTTCCGTTCCGCTCGGCGGGGTCGTTCTGCGGCTCGAAACTGCCCGATGCACAGGCGGCTTACGAAACGGCTAACTCGCTCAACATGGGGCTGCTCTCGGGCGTGAACTTCATGCTGCATGCCTGTGGTTGGCTCGAAGGTGGCCTGGTGGCGGATTTCGAGAAGTTCGTCATGGATGCAGACCAGCTGGGCGCATTGCACGGGCTGGCCAAGGGCGTCCCCGTCGATGCCGAGCATCAGGCGATGGGCGCCATCCGCGAGGTGGGGCCGGGCGGCCATTACCTTGGCTGTGCCCATACCCAGGCCAATTTCAAATCCGCCTTCTGGAAATCCGAACTGCTCGACTACAAGCCGTTCGAAACTTGGGAGGAAGAGGGCGCGCGCGACACGTATGCGCTGGCCTCAAGCCGGGTGGACAAGCTGCTTGGCGCCTATCAGCAACCCACGCTCGACCCCGAGATCGCTGACGCGCTGGCGGCTTATGTGGCCGAAAAGAAGGCCTCGATGCCCGACGCCTTCATGTAAGTCACGGGTTATGCGGGGCGTGGCTGGTCTGTACCAGCTGCGCCTCGCCCATCATTGCGATCAGCAGGTCCACGTGCCGGGGCAGCGAATATCCCGCATCCTCTGCGCGCCGCTGCTCGTCCAGAACCCTTTCCAGCTCCAACAGCCGTATCAGCGCCGCCGCTGGGCGCGGCAGCTTGCCGTATCCAAGGATACGTTGCAGGTGGCGGTCGCGGTTGTATTCCGCCTGGCCAAAGCGTGCGGCGCGGATCAGCAGGCGCGGGCGGCGCAGTTGCGATACCATGTACATCAGGTCCTGCATGAAGGTTCCTTTCCCGATAACGTTCGCCACATTTTAGCCACAACCCCTGCGGGTGTTGCTTCGATGTGGAAACTACCGAGCGCTGACTTCAGAACTGTTTATCCTTTCGAAACAATCATCGGTTGACCAGCGGCTTTCTTAACGAACGAGTAACCAATGCAACCATAAGGTGTGTGCGCAACTCGGGGGATAACTGCTGGATAAAAGGGTCAGTCAATTTGCCTTTGAGGGTAGGACACGATGGGTAACTGGGCAGAAAACGCCGTCCCCGGCTGGGTTCCCGAAAGCGCGCAGCGCTATCTGGCTCATACCGAGGCGGGGTTCTCGATCCGGGATCTGGCGCGCGGGGCGGGGTGTCATGCCTCGACCGTGCTGCGCCAGATTCGGCGGGTCGAAATGCGGCGGGACGATCCCCTGGTGGACGCGGCGCTCGAGGCTTTGGCGGCCGCCCATTTCCCGCCGCTGAAGCTCAGCAGATCGCCGGTTTCGCGCGGTGGGTCCAAGCCAGAGGATACCGCCCCGATGATGAAGCCCGCCCAACAGACCGAGGAGACCCCCGACGCCGCCACCTTTGACCTTGAGGCCACGCGTATCCTGCGACGGCTGTGCGAAAGCGGCGCGGTGCTGGCGGTGGCCGAGGATATGGACAAGGCCGTGGTGGTGCGTGACGACGGCAAGGGCGGCAATACCCGCACCGCCGTGGTCAGTTGTGCCATGGCGCAGGCGCTGGCGCTCAAGGACTGGATCGCCTGTGACAAGCCGGGCCGGATCAGCCGCTATTACCTGACCACCGCTGGGCGTGGCGCCCTGGGCCGGCTGCTGGCCGAGGCCGAGAATCGCGCCCGCGCCGCCCAGGACGGGTTCGCCGAGGCGCAAAGCCCCTTTGCCGCGCAACACCGGGTGATGGGCGACAAGACGGTTGAGGGCGAGGCGGGCGAACGGCCGCGCCGGGTGCGCTACAACATGGCCGAAAGCCCTCTGATCGCGCTGGCCCGGCGCAAGGATCGCGATGGTCAGCCCTTTCTGGATGATACGTTGGTTCGGGCGGGCGAGCGGCTGCGCGAGGATTTCGAACTGGCGCAGATGGGTCCCAACATCTCGCAGAACTGGGACCGGTTCCTGACCGGCGGCGCGCGGGGAGGCTTTCAGCCCGACAGCGGCATCCGCCACGGCCCCGAGGCCGCCCGCGACCGGGTGGCGCGCGCGCTATCCGATCTGGGGCCGGGGCTGAGCGATGTGGCGCTGCGCTGCTGCTGCTACCTCGAAGGGCTGGAACTGGCAGAGAAACGCATGGGCTGGTCTGCGCGTTCGGGCAAGATCGTGCTGCGGATTGCTCTGCAACGGCTCAAGCGGCATTACGAGGAACAGAGCGGGCGCGATCGACTGATCGGATAATTCCGGGTTGTTGCCGGGGATGATTGCGATATGTTTCTCTTATGAGTTTCACCCTTCGGCAACTCCATTATTTCAAGGCCCTGGTCGAGCAGCGCAACTTTGGTCGCGCGGCCGAGGCCTGTCACGTCTCGCAACCCGCGCTGTCGGTGCAGATCCGCGCTTTGGAAGAGGTGTTGGGCGGACCGCTGGTCGAGCGGCGCGCTCGCGACGTGGTAATGACACCGCTGGGGCGCAGCGTGCTGCCGCTGGTCGATCAAGCTTTGGCCAGTGCCGACCGGCTGGACCGGTTCGCGCGGGATCAGGCAGGTGCGGCAAGCCTGTCTCTGGGCCTCATTCCCACCATGGCGCCCTATCTGCTGCCCGGCGTGCTGGCGGAACTGAGGGCGCAGAACCTGTCGTTGCGGGTGCATGTGCGCGAGGCGCGCACCGAACAACTCTTGCAGGCGCTTCACAAAGGGGAGCTGGATGCGGCGGTGCTGGCGCTGCCGGTGTCCCAGGCGGGGCTGACCTCGGTCGAGCTGTTTCGCGACCGTTTCCTGCTGGCCGGGTCCGAGGCCCGTCTGGCGCGCCTGGCTCAGGGGGCCGAGGCGCTGCGCCCCACCGATCTGCAACCCGCGCAACTGATGTTGCTGGAGGATGGCCATTGCCTGACCGATCAGGCGCTTGAGGTCTGCGGCCATGACCGGGCGGCGGCGGGGATCAACATGGGCGCCTCGTCGTTGGCCACACTATCGAGATTGGTGGCCGAGGGATTCGGTCTCACCCTGATGCCCGAACTGGCCGCGCGCTCGGAACTGGCCGCCGTGCCGGGGCTGCGGCTGCATCGGTTTCCAGCGCCGGAACCGTCCCGTACCGTGGGGCTGGTGCGGCGCAGTTCGACCTATCGGGCGCGCTGGTTCGACGATCTGGAGCGGATCATCCGACAGGTGGGTGAGGGGATCGTGACCGAAGCGCGCAAGGCCCCTCCGCCGCAACCGGCGGAAGGGCTGGGTGCCGCGGGCTAGGCGCGTGTCAACCCGTTCTTGTGCAGGATGCCTGCCAGGGCGCCACCGGCCAGCGGGGCCACCAGGAACAGCCACAGCTGCGCCAACGCCGCGCCGTCGAACAGGTTGCTGGCGATGGACCGGGCCGGGTTGACCGAGACACCGGTGATGGCGATGCCCGCGATATGGATCAACGTCAGGGTCAGGCCGATGGCCAGCCCGGCCACTGGGGTTGCATGCCCGTCCTGGGTTGCGCCAAGGATCACAGTAACAAAGATGAAAGTCGCCACCACCTCGAAGATCAGCGCCGCCGCCAGCCCCTGCGGGCCGATCATGTTCTTGGCCATGGCGGGATCGCCGCTCATCGCGAGAATGACAAAGGCCGCCGCCAGCCCGCCCACGACCTGCGCCACCCAATAGCCGATCATCTCGGGCATCGACATCCGCCCGGCCATGAAGGCGCCGATGCTGACCGCCGGGTTCAGATGTGCGCCCGAGATCGGGCCGATGCCATAGGCCATGGCCACCACCGCCAGACCAAAGGACAGGCTGATGCCCAGCGCGCCCACCTGATCGGCCATAAAGGTAATGGTCGAAAAGCTCATAAAGACCAGCGTGAACGTGCCGATCACTTCTGCAATATTCTTTTTCATGTTCCCTCCCGTGGGGGTATTCCCCTGATTTGATATGCCGGCAGTTGCCGTGTCTTTTTGCCTTATGAAAAAAATCTAACTCACTGGACGGGAAAAAAGTCAAAAAAATACCCGCGCAAGTCGCGCGGGTATCGAAAAATCGTGGGGGCCAGGGGTCAGGCGGCGATTTCGCTATTCGCCGCGACCAGCCAATTCAGCACGGTTTCGGGCGACGAGACGCCATAGGGGTCCTCGGGGCAGTTGTCCATCAGGCCGGGTTCCTCGAACCAGGCCTCGATCTTGCCGTCATTGACGATGGCCGCATAGCGCCACGAGCGCATGCCAAAACCCAGATTGTCCTTGTCAACCAGCATGCCCATCTTGCGGGTGAACTCGCCCGAGCCATCGGGGATCACGGCGACGTTCTTCAGCCCCTGCGCCTCGGCCCATTTGTTCATGACAAAGCTGTCATTCACGGACATGCAATAGATCGCGTCGATGCCCTGAGCCTGGAAATCGCCAAAGCCGTTTTCGAAACCGGGCAGCTGATAGGTCGAGCAGGTGGGGGTGAAGGCGCCGGGCAGCGAAAAGAGCACCACGCGCTTGCCCGCGAAATAGTCGGCGGTGGTCATGTCCTGCCAGCGATAGGGGTTCGGGCCGCCGACGGCCTCGTCGCGCACGCGGGTGCGGAAGGTGACATTGGGAAGGGATGCTCCGGTCTTCATCAGACGATCTCCTTGGAATTTCAATAGGTCGGGCGAGGGTTAGAGCGATTCCAGATCGGCTTCAACCGGGGAAATGCTGCATGTGCAGCATCGCGCCACCCCGAGAATGCATGGCGGTCATGCAGCAGTGGCCTTACTTGTGACGCCGCGTTATGTTAGAGGGTGCCGCAACCGTTCCAGCCAAGGGAAACCGACCCGTGCGTGACCTGAAGATCCCCGAGCAGCGCCACCCTGAAAAGGCGCATCGCCCCGATCAGTCGCAACCCAAGAAACCGGACTGGATCCGGGTCAAGGCGCCGGGGGGCAAGGGTTATGCCGATACCCGCCGGATCATGCGCGACAACAACCTGGTGACTGTCTGTGAAGAAGCCGGATGCCCCAATGTCGGCGAATGCTGGAGCCAGGGCCACGCCACCATGATGATCATGGGCGAGATCTGTACCCGTGGCTGCACCTTCTGCAACATCGCCACCGGGCGGCCCGATGCGCTGGACGCGTTCGAGCCAGGCCGGGTGGCGCATGCGGTCGAGAAACTGGGTCTGAACCATGTGGTGATCACCAGCGTTGACCGCGACGACCTGGCCGATGGCGGTGCCGAGCATTTTGCCCAGACCATTCGTGCCATCCGGCATCGCAGCCCCTCGACCACGGTCGAGATTCTGACACCCGATTTCCTGAAATGCGCGCCCGAGGTGCTGGAAGTGGTGGTCGAGGCGAAACCCGACGTGTTCAACCACAATCTGGAAACCGTGCCGGGCCTTTACCCCGAGGTGCGCCCCGGCGCGCGCTATTTCCACTCGTTGCGCCTGCTCCAGCGGGTCAAGGAACTGGATCCGTCGATCTTTACCAAATCCGGCATCATGGTGGGGCTGGGGGAGACCGAACAGCAGGTGCGCCAGGTGATGGACGACATGCGCGCCGCCGATATCGATTTCCTGACCATCGGCCAGTACCTGCAACCGACGCCGAAACACCACCGGGTCGACCGTTTCGTCACGCCCGAAGAATTCGCGTCTTATGAGAAAGCCGCCTATGGCAAGGGCTTCCTGATGGTCTCGGCAACGCCGCTGACGCGCTCGTCCTACCACGCGGGCGACGATTTTGCGCGCCTGCGGGACGCCCGGCAGAAGAAACTCGGCCTGGCATGACGCCCGACGATCTGGCGCGGCTCACCGCGTTGCGCCATGCGCTGCACCGTGCGCCCGAGATCTCGGGCGCTGAGGGGCGCACCGCTGCGATGGTTGCGGGTCAGTTGCGCGAGATGGGCGCCGACCGGGTGCTGACCGGTCTGGGCGGTCACGGGGTGGTGGCGGTCTTTGACAGCGGCGTCGCGGGGCCCAGCGTTGGCGTGCGTTGCGAGTTGGACGCGCTGCCCATTCCCGAAGAGACCGGCTTGGCCTATGCCAGCGAGACGCCGGGCCACGGGCATCTTTGCGGACATGACGGTCATATGGTCATCGTTCTGGCGGTGGCCGAGGCGCTGGCCATGCGGCGCCCGGCACGGGGCCGAGCGATCCTGATCTTTCAACCGGCCGAGGAAACCGGCAAGGGTGCCATGGCGCTGCGGGCCGATCCGCGCTTTGCCGAGGTGGAGCCCGACACGGTGCTGTCCTTGCACAACCTGCCGGGATTGCCGCTGGGCACGGTCGAGCTTTGCGCGCGTGCGGCCAACTGTGCCTCTCGCGGGATGGCGATCCGGCTTTTTGGCAAAACCTCACATGCGGCGGCGCCGCAGGATGGGCTGTCACCCGCGGGTGTGATGGCGGCGTTGATGCCACGGCTAGCGGCGCTGGGTCCGGGTGGGGCGCTGGACGATGGCTTTGCTTTGACCACGCTCACCCATGCCCGGCTGGGCGAGCCGACATTCGGCGTCGCGCCGGGCGAGGGCACGCTCTGGGTCACGTTGCGCACTGTCACCGATGCGCGCATGGCGGCGCTGGTGGGTGAGGCCGAGGCGCTGGTGTTCGCCCATGCCGACCCTGCGGGGCTGCGCGTCGAGATCGCTTATGACGACGTGTTCGAGGCCTGCACCAACCATCCCGTCGCCGTTGATCTGCTGGCCGAGGCCTGCCGAGCGGGCGATGTGCCGCTGCGCCTGACCGAAGTGCCGCAGAAATTCTCCGAGGATTTCGGGCAATTCGGCAAGGGGGCCGAGGCCGCAATGCTGTGGCTGGGGGCCGGGACCGGTCATCCGCAACTCCACAATCCCGACTATGATTTTCCCGATGCGCTGATCCCGGTGGGGGCCGGTATCTTTGAACGCGCCCTGCGTTCGGTGCTGGGCTCCGGCCCGGTCAATTCGCAGGCAGCGCCTTGAGATAGGCGGCGATTGCGGCACGATCCTCGGGCGGCAGTTGCGCGGTGTTCTGGATCACCTCGGCCATTGCACCGCCCGCGCTGTCGTAATCGGGGGTGAAGCCGGTTTCCAGGTAATAGGCGATGTCCTCGGCGCTCCATTTCAGCGTTTTGGGCGTCAAGTCGGGAAAGCGGCCCTTGCTGCCGGGGATCGGCCCGCCGGACAACCACTTGTCACGCTGCAATCCACCCAGTGCATCGCGCGGGGTGTGGCATTCGCCGCAATGTCCCAGCGCCTCGACCAGATAGCGCCCGCGCGCGATCTGGTCGTCGGCGGGATCGGTCATCACCCAGCCCTTGCCCGTGTTGAGCTGTTTCCACAGCCCCAGGCCCCGCCGGATGTTGAAGGGAAATCCCACATCGTGAGCGCGGCTGGGCGTATCCGAGACGGGCAGGGTGATCAGATAGGCATACAGATCGGCGATATCGCCCAGTTCCGCGTTGGCGTAGGAAACGAAGGGGAACGCGGGATAGTAATGCTGACCCTCGGGCGAGGTGCCGTATTTCATCGCATTGGCCAGGTCCAGCACGCTCCAGCCGCCGATCCCGTGTTCCGGAGAGGGCGAGATATTGGGGGCATAGAAGGTGCCGAAGGGGCTGGCAAAGCCCTCGCCCCCGGCCAGCACCAGCCGCGTTTCGCCCTCAGCCCCCGGCGCGGCGTGGCAGGAGGCGCAACCTGCAGCGGCAAAGACCAGCGCACCGCGCGCGGCATCACCCGCGACACCGTCCAAAGCGCTCTGAGCCAGGCGTTCGGGCCGGGTGAGCAGCCAGAACACCGCAAGGCCGGCAAGCGCCAGCACCGCACCGATGCGCAAGAGCTTCATCCGCGCCTCCGTCAGAAACAAGGAACCGGTCCCAGTCTAGCCGGGACCGGCGCGCGCGTCACTCTTCGGCGCGGAAGGGCTTGTGACACCCGCCGCAAGAGGCGCCAACCGGGCCGATGGCGCCCCGCAGCGCTTCGAGATCGGTGCCGGCGGCGGCCTGCAGGGCCGCGACCGCCTCGCCCATCGCCTGCGACTTGGCGCCTATATCCGAATCAGCGGCCCAGATGGCGGGCAGGGCGCGGGTGCCCTCGACCGAGGCATTGTCCGACCCGGCGGGCCAGGCGGTGGGCATCCAGATCGACTTGGCGGCGGCCAGGTTGTTGGCGGCCAGCGCGGCGGCTTCGGCGTCGTATTCTGCTTCGCCTTTGGCCATCGCGCCAAGAATGCCCAGGTTGAAGGCATAGAGCGTCATCTGCGCCTGGCGGGCCTTGATTTCACGCGCGAATTCGCCCTGTGCGTGGCTACCGGCCAGGGCCAGCCCCCCCACGGCACACAGCGTGGCGGCGGCGATGGCGGTCTTGGTCTTTGCAAACATGTCCCGTCTCCGTTGCGAAAAAGATAATGACAACATCTCCAAGTGTACTTGTGTTAATCTTAGCGGATAGTCTGCATTTCTGGTTAAAGGGTCTTAAATCTTGCACAGATTGAACTGGGACGACCTGCAATTTGTCTTGGCGGTGGTCGAGGCGGGCAGTGTGGCGGGGGCGTCCCGGCGGATGGGGGTCAATCACGCCACCGTTTTGCGCCGGATCGCCGCCTTTGAGGAGAGTGTCGGCACCCAGGTGTTCGACCGGACCCCGCGTGGCTATGTTCTGAGACCCGATCGGCTGCGTCTGATCGCGGCGGCGCGAGAAGTGGGGCAGGCGGTGCAGTCGGTGCATCAATTGGCACAGGGGCTGGACGCGCCCCTGGCCGGCCACGTGCGGGTGACTTCCACCGATACGCTGTGCCAGAGCCTGCTGCCCGAGATCCTCGCCGATCTGCACCAGAGTGCGGGGGAATTGCGGCTATCGCTGATCTCGACCAACAGCCATCTGAACCTGTCGCGGCTAGAGGCCGAACTGACCCTGCGCCCGGCGCCGGTGCTGCCCGAGGGGCTGGTGGGCGAAAGCCCGGTCAGTATGGCATTTGCCGCCTATGCGGCACCTGGCTGCAACACCGCGGGCTGGCTCGGCTTCGACGGAGCGATGCGGAGGTCGCGACCCTGGGCCTGGTTGGAGCCGCAACTTGAGCCTGGGGCGGCAATCGGATCGGCCGACAGTTTCCTGGTGCTGCGCGAGATGGTGGCGCAGGGGCTGGGCCGGGCGTTGCTACCCTGTTTCATCGCCCGCAACGACCCCCGATTGGTACGGCTTGATGTCGGACTGCCACCCGAGACCGCAACCCCGATCTGGGTCGCCTGCCACGAGGAACTGGCCGATGTGCCGCGCCTGATCCGGGTTCGTGGCCTGCTCTGCCAGGCGCTTCGAGACCGGGCGGCGCAACTCGGCCCGTGAGCCGGGGCAAGAAAATCCGACGAATTTTCTTGGATTGCGCCGCGCAGGCAACGCGCCGTATCAGGCTTCGGTAAAGCGGACCTTGCCGATGAAGGGCAGGTTGCGGTTGCGTTGGGCAAAGTCGATGCCATAGCCCACCACAAACTCATCGGGGATCTCGAAGCCGATCCAGTCGGAGCGGAAATCCACTTCGCGCCGGCTGGGTTTGTCCAGCAGCGCAATGGATTTCAGCCGCTTGGGCATCCGGCTGAGCAAGAGATGAGTGACATGGTTCAGAGTATGGCCGGTATCGACGATATCCTCGACCACCAGCACGTCGCGCCCCTCGATCGGGCTGCGCAGATCCTTGAGGATGCGCACCTCGCGGCTCGATTCCATCGCGTCGCCATAAGAGGAGGCTTCGAGGAAATCGACCTCGATCGGCAGGTCGAGCTCGCGCACCAGATCGGCGATGAACACGAAACTGCCGCGCAACAGGCCCACCACGACCAGCTTGTCGGTATCGGCGAACTCGGTCTGGATCTCACGGCACAGCGCCTCGATCCGCGCCGCGATGGCCTTGGCCGAGATCATCTCGTCAATCACATAAGCGCGGTCAGTCATCGCAGCCCCCTTGATCTTTGGCGCGCAACATACGAAATCACGCGCCATTGTCACCAACAAATACCCAAGGACAGATGCCCACACATTCGGAAACACGTCGCCTGCCCTATACCGCCCAGCAGATGTACGATCTGGTTGCCGATGTGGCGAAGTATCCGCAGTTCCTGCCCTGGTGCGCGGCCGCCCGGATCCGCAGCATCACGCCCCAGGGCGCGGCGCAGGTGATGGAGGCCGATCTGGTGATCTCGTTCAAGGTTTTCCGCGAGCGGTTCGGCAGCCGGGTGACCCTGTTTCCAGCCGAGATGCGGATCGATACCGAATACCTGGACGGGCCGTTCAAATACCTGAAATCCGACTGGGCCTTTGCCGATGCGCGCGAGGGGGGCTGCGACGTCTCCTTTCACGTGGATTTCGAGTTCAGGAACGCCATCCTGCAAGGGGTGATCGGTCTTGTGTTCAACGAGGCGATGCAGCGGATCGTGCGCGCCTTCGAGGAGCGCGCGCGGGCACTATACGGCTGAGCGATGCCCTCTTTACGCGGGTCCGTCCGACGCTAGACTGCGCGTCATGCCTGAGTTGACACGCACCCTTGCCGAGTTCGCCACTGGTTCCATTACCACGACGCCCGCCGCCCGGCTGGTCACGTCGCTGTCCGCGCTTGACTGGATCGCGGTCGGTCGGGCCGGGGTCGAGGAGCCGGTTTCGCGCATCCTGCGCGAGATGGTGTTGGAGGAGGGTGGCGCCGGGCGCGCGCATCTGTTCGGCGGCGGCGCGGCACCCCTGCGAGGGGCTGCGCTGGTCAATGGCACCGTGTCCCATGCACTGGATTACGACGACACTCATTTCGCCCATATCGGCCACCCATCTGTGGCGGTGTTTCCCGCCGTACTGGCCATGGCCGAGGCGCGCGATGCCGCGATTGTCGAACTGTTGGAGGCGGCGCTGGTTGGGATGGAACTGTCGGTGCGCGTCGGCCTCTGGCTGGGGCGCGGGCATTATCAGGCGGGGTTTCACCAGACCGCGACTGCCGGCGCCTTTGGCGCCGCCGCCGCGGCCGGACGGCTGGCCGGATTGACGCCGCAGCGGATGGCGCAGGCTCTGGGGCTGACCGCCACCCGCGCCGCCGGGCTCAAGGCGCAGTTCGGCACCATGGGCAAACCCTATAACGCGGGTCTGGCCGCTGCCGCCGGGATCGAGGCGGTGGAGCTGGTGCGACGCGGTTTTGACGCCAATCCGCTGGCGCTGGAGGGCGACTACGGCTTTGGCGCCACCCATCACGGCGCGGGCGAGATGTCGGCGCTGGAGGGGCTGGGTGAAAGCTGGCTGTTCGAACAGGTCAGCCACAAGTTTCATGCTTGCTGTCACGGGCTGCATGCGGCGCTCGAGGCGGCGCGCAGCCTGGATATCGCCGCGCCCGAAGTGGCCACATTGACGGTTCGCACCCATCCGCGCTGGCTAAGCGTGTGTAACCAGCAGGCGCCCACCACCGGGCTGGGGGCCAAGTTCTCCTATGGCACGGTTCTGGCGATGCGGGCGCTGGGGCATGATACCGCGCGTCTTGACAGCTATAGCGATGCCATTTGCGCAGATCCCCGGCTGATCCAGCTGCGCGACCAGATGGAGGTCATCGGCGACGAGAGCCTGAGCGAGACCCAGGCGCATCTGTCGCTCTTGCGCCGTGACGGTCAGCGACAGGAGGTGCGCCATGACCTGATGGCGCCGCTGACGCTTGCCGAGCGCGAGGAACGCGTGCGTGCCAAGGCGGTCAAGCTGATCGGGGGCGGTGCCGCCGACGAGATCTGGGCCTTGCTGCGCACCGGCGGCGGGGCGGCTGATCTGGCGTCGCGTTTGACCGCTGGCTGAAGCGGTATCGCGCGTGCCGCGCGATGCCTCCGGCGGGGATATTTACAGCAAGAGGAAAGAGGGGGTCTTCATGGAGAGGCTGAGGTACCGACCAGAGAAAAGGCGGACCCCTGTTCAGAGATCCGCCTGAGCCCCTTGAGGGCATCGGAACAGCCGAGGTGGGCTCAGCTGCTCATGTCATAGGCCCGCTCGCCATGAACGGAGAGGTCAAGCCCGTTTGTTTCGGTCTCGGCATCTACGCGAAGCGGGGTGATGAGCGCAACCACCTTGACCAACACGATGGTGACAACGGCCGTGAAGACACCCACGATCACCAGCCCGCCCATTTGAGCGGCCCAGCTGCCGGCGCCGAGCACGGCGATCATGAGCGTGCCAAAGATGCCGCCGACCCCGTGCACGGCAAAGACGTCGAGCGTGTCGTCGATCTTCAGCCAGTTGCGCACCAGGTTCACCGCCTCCTGGCAGAGGATACCGGCGACGGCGCCAATGAGCAGTGCTGCGGTGGGGCCGACGAAGCCGCTGGCCGGGGTGATCGAGGCAAGACCTGCGATGGTTCCGGTGACGAGGCCGACCAGCGAGGCCTTGCCGTATTTGATCCGCTCCCACAACGCCCAGCTGAGCGAGGCGGTGGCGGCCGAGATATGGGTGACGGTCAGCGCCATGGCGGCGCCACCATCGGCGGCCAGCTGCGAGCCGCCGTTGAAGCCGAACCAGCCCACCCACAGCATCGCCGCACCGATCATCACGAAACCGGGATTATGCGGCGGGGTGGTGCGGTTGCGGCGCGGCCCCAGCATCACGGCGATGATCAGCGCCGCCAGACCGGCGGTCTCGTGCACGACGATGCCGCCCGCGAAGTCCTTGACGCCAGTTTCGCCGAAGATCCCGCCATCGGCCAGCATGCCGCCACCCCAGATCCAGTGCACCACCGGCGCATAGCAGAGCAGCATCCAGAGACCCGAGAAGGTGAGGACAAAGCCGAAGCCCACGCGCTCGACATAGGCGCCGACGATCAGGGCGGGGGTGATGATGGCGAATGTCATCTGGAAGGCAAAGAACAGGATCTCGGGCAGGGTGCCGCTGAGGCTTTCGGCAGTAACACCGGCCAGCATCACCTTGTCCAAACCGCCCCAAAGCCCCGATGTGCCGCCGCCAAAGGCGATGGAATAGCCCGCCACCAGCCAGAGCACGCTCATCAGGCAGGCAATGGCGAAACAGTGCATGAAGACGCTCAGCACATTGCGAGCGCGCACGAGGCCGCCATAGAACAGGGCCAGCCCCGGCAATGTCATGAAGAGGACCAGGGCCGTGGCCACGATGATCCAGGCGGTATCGGCTCCGTTCATGGGCCGCTCTCCTTTGCTGCGAATGCGAGTGGTGAGAGCGGTTGTGCGGATTTAGGGCGCGGGAAAAAGAGGCGGCCTGCCGGAAACCTGCCTGTTTTTGCCGCTTTTTTTCAAGTGATGAAAAAAGTGGCGCTCCGGCCCGGGCTTTGCCGGTTCAGGCAGCGATCATGGAAAGGCCGCGACCCAGCAGCGCCAGGGCATGGTCGCGGGCGGCGGTGCGTACCTGTGCGCGGCCCAACGCGCCGAACTCGACTGTCTCGCTGCTGGTGGCGATGCCATCGCCCGCCAGCGCGAAACAGACCCGGCCTTCGGGCTTGAACTCGGATCCGCCTGGGCCGGCGATGCCGGTGATCGACACGGCCAGCATGGCGCGGGAATGATCCAGCGCGCCCTCGGCCATCTCACGCGCGACCTGTTCGGACACCGCGCCATACGAGTCGAGCGTGGCCTTGCGCACGCCCAGCATCTCTTGTTTGGCACTGTTGGAATAGGTGACGAACCCGCGTTCGACAACGTCGGAACTTCCGGGAATGTCGGTCAGGGCGGCGATCACCATGCCGCCCGTACAGCTTTCGGCGGTGGCGATCTTGGTGCCCTGTTTTCGGGCACGCTCCAGCAGGTCGGCAACAGTCATAGGCCCAGTACTCCATGAGAAAAGCCCGCCAGCAGGGCAGTGCAGATGGCGGCAAAAAGACCGGCGATGATATCGTCCAGCATCACTCCCATCGGGTCGCCCCGGCGGTCGGCCCAGCCGACCGGGCCGGGCTTGGTGATGTCGAACAGGCGAAACAGGACAAAGGCCGCGATCCAGCCGGGCCAGAGCACCGAGATGTCGAGCCCGTGCAACCAGGCGGGCAGGGAGAGCGCCCAGAGCGCCAGGAACTGGCCCGCCACCTCGTCGATGACGATTTCCGAGGGGTCGTGATCGGCCTTACCCGCGGTCATCACCCGCGTCGCCCAGAGTCCGGCGAAATAGGCGCCCGCAGTGGCCAGCGCCAGCAGGGGAAAGCCGCCCAGCTGATGCAGGACCCAGGCCAGCGGCAGCGCCGCCAGCGAACCCCAGGTGCCCGGCGCGGGTCGCAGATAGCCGACGCCGCCGACGGTGCCGATCAGCGACGCGACACTCATGGTTTCACCAGACAGGCGGTGGCCAGCGCGGCGATCCCTTCGCCCCGGCCGGTGAAACCCAACCGCTCGGAGGTGGTGGCCTTGACCGATACACGGCCTGCATCCAGCTCCATGATCCGGGCCATTTCCTGTTGCATTGCAACGGCGTGCGGGCCGATCTTGGGGTATTCGCAAACCAGCGTGCAGTCGATGTTCGACACAATGAACCCACGCGCGCGCACCAGATCGACCGCATGGCGCAGGAAAATCTCGCTGGCCGCGCCCTTCCATTGTGGGTCCGAGGGGGGGAAATGGCGGCCGATATCGCCCTCGGCCAGGGCGCCATAAAGCGCGTCAGTGACCGCATGCATGCCCACATCGGCGTCGGAATGCCCTTGCAGGCCCCGGTCATGCGGCACCCTGATACCGCAGAGGATCACGTGATCGCCCGGTCCGAACCGGTGCACGTCATATCCGTTGCCAAGCCTTACATCCATATCCTGCCTCAATATCCGTTCGGCGCGGGCGAAATCCTCGGCCCGCGTGATTTTCAGGTTGTCCGGGTCGCCGGGTACGATGGCCACCCTCAGCCCGGCGGCGCGCGCCACCTCGACATCATCCGCCGCAGCGCCAGGATGGGCGGCATGGGCCGCGACGATGGCGCCATAGCGAAAGCCCTGCGGCGTCTGCGCAGCAAACAGCCCGTCACGGTCGCGGGTGCCGGTCACCAGACCCTCGGCCCCGGTCCAGAGCGCATCGGTCACCGCCAGCCCGGGCGCCGCGCCGGGATGGCTGTCGAGCGCGTCCAGAACGGCACCGATCGTAGCGGCCGAGACACAGGGACGAGCGACGTCATGGATCAGCACCTTGGTGATGTCCAGACCGTCCAGCGCCGCCAGCCCATTTCGGACCGAGCCCGCGCGATCAGAACCGCCCGGCGCCAGGATCAGCGGGGTCGTGGCAAACTCGTCCCAGGCGTCGTGGTCCTCGGGATGCAGCACCAGAACCACATGGGTGATCTGTGGGAGCGCAAAGCGGTCCAGCGTCCAGTCGGCGACCCGGCGCCCGGCCAGCGGGCGCCATTGTTTGGGCATGCCCCCGCCCGCGCGGGTGCCACGCCCGGCGGCAACGATGATGGCGGCTGTGGTCATGGTGGTCCTCGGGCGCGGGGCAGGCGGGTGATGCCCGATCTTTATGGGGTGACGCCTTCGCTGGCAATGACCCGTGGTGAATCGATTAAAAATTAGGCAGATGCGTAATTCCTGGCCCTTGATTAGGCGCGATTCATTGTGCAATGGCCGTGGCTTCATTACCAAGACCTCAATTGCACAAGGATTAGGCACAGGTGACGCTGCATCTCGGAGACAAGACCCTGACCCCGCCGGTGATCCTGGCGCCGATGGCCGGAATCACCGACCGGCCCTTTCGCGACCTGGTGATGGAATTCGGCGCCGGCATGGTGGTGAGCGAGATGGTCGCCAGCCAGGAGATGGTGCAGGCCAAACCGGGCGTGCGCGAGCGGGCGGAACTGTCGGCGGATGTGGAAAACACCGCCGTGCAGCTGGCCGGGCGCGATACGCACTGGATCGCCGAGGCCGCCCGTCAGGTTGCCGACCGGGGCGCGCGGGTGATCGATATCAATATGGGTTGTCCGGCCAAGAAGGTGACCAACGGCTATTCCGGCTCGGCCCTGCTCAAGACTCCCGATCACGCATTGCGCCTGATCGAGGCGGTCGTGGGGGCCGTAGAGGTGCCGGTGACGCTCAAGACCCGTCTGGGCTGGGACGATACGCTGATGAACGCACCCGATGTGGCGCGGCGCGCGGCTGATGCCGGCGTGCGGATGGTCACCATCCATGGCCGCACCCGTTGTCAGTTCTACAAGGGACGCGCCGATTGGGCGGCGATTGCGGCAGTGCGCGCGGCGGTCGATGTGCCGCTGATCGCCAATGGCGATATTACCTGCGCCGACACGGCCCGGCAGGCGCTGGAGCGGTCTGGCGCCGATGGCGTGATGGTGGGGCGCGGCGCACAGGGGCGACCCTGGCTGCTGGCGCAGATTTCCCATGCGCTGTATGGCACGCCCGCGCCAGAGGTGCCGCAGGGTGCGGTGCTGGCCGACATGGTGGCGCGCCACTATCAGGCGATGCTGGATTTCTATGGGCGCGACCTGGGCCTGCGCGTGGCGCGCAAGCATCTGGGATGGTACATGGACGAGGCCGGCACCCCGGTCGTGCTGCGCAAACAGGTGCTGACCACGCGCGACCCCGATGCCGTGTTGCGCCTGCTGCCCGAGGCGCTGAACGGCGCGGCGGAGGCGGCGGCATGAGCGCTGAGAACGCCATCTGGGCCTCGCTGCCGGTGCCTGCCTTCCTGATCGATGCGGGCAACCGGATCGTCGACGTGAACTCTGCCGCCGAAGGTTTCCTGAACCTGTCGCGCAAGGCGGTGCTGGGTCAACCGGTCTGGGATCAGCTGGCCATCGACGCGCCGATCGAACCGGCGTTCGAACGTGCCCGCACCCAGGGCACGCCCCTGTTTGTCAACGATATAGATGTCGGCTCGGGCAATCGCGCACCGCTGCAATGCGCCATCCAGATCGCCCCCCTGATCGGCAGTCCCGGCGTGATGATGATGCTGGTCAGCCCGCGCGAGTTGGCCGGGCGGATGACGCAAAGCCATTCGGTGAAATCGGCGGCGCAATCCGCCATCGGCATGGCCGAGATGCTGGCACACGAGATCAAGAACCCGCTGGCGGGCATCACCGGCGCCGCCCAGCTTCTGAGCATGAACCTTGCGGCCGAAGACCTTGAACTCACGGATCTTATCGTGGCCGAAAGCCGCCGTATCGTAAAGCTGCTGGAGCAGGTCGAACAGTTCGGCAATCTCAGCGTGCCCGATTTCAAGCCGGTCAATATTCACGACGTGCTGGACCGCGCCCGACGCTCGGCTCTGCTGGGCTTTGGCGCGCATATGAAGATCATCGAGGATTACGATCCCTCGCTGCCTCTGGCCTATGGCGATCCCGACCAGCTGTTGCAGGTGGTGTTGAACCTGCTGAAAAACGCCTCCGAGGCGGCGCCGGGTGGCGGCACCATCCGGCTGCATACCTATTTCGAACATTCCTTCCGCCTGCGCCGCAATGACGGCTCGGGCCATTCCCTGCCGCTTCAGGTCGAGGTGATCGATGACGGTCCGGGCCTGCCCGAAGAGATCCGCGCCGATATCTTCGATCCCTTTGTTTCGGGGCGCGAGAATGGCACCGGGCTGGGCCTGGCGCTGGTGAGTAAGATCATTTCCGACCATGACGGCTGGATCGCCGTCGATTCGGTCCCTGGCCGCACGGTGTTCCGCCTGTCGCTGCCCAGGGTGCCGAAGCAAAGCGGCGAAAAGGAGAGCAACTGATGGATGGCACGGTTCTGGTGGCCGACGATGACCGCACGATCCGCACGGTGCTGACCCAGGCGCTGACGCGGGCGGGGTGCAAGGTGCATGCGACCTCGTCCCTGACCACGCTGATGCGCTGGGTGGCCGAGGGCAAGGGCGATGTGGTGATCTCGGATGTGATCATGCCCGATGGCAACGGGCTGGAGATGCTGCCCAAGATCGCCCAGGACCGGCCCGGCCTGCCGGTGATCGTGATCTCGGCCCAGAACACCATCATGACCGCGATCCAGGCCGCCGAGGCCGAGGCCTATGATTACCTGCCCAAACCCTTTGACCTGCCTGACCTGATGAAACGCACCGCGCGTGCGCTGGAGCAGAAGCGGCGCAGCGCGCCCTCCGAGCCGCGCGACGAGGTCGCCGAGCGGCCCGACGAGTTGCCGCTGGTCGGGCGCACCCCGGCGATGCAGTCGCTTTACCGACTGGTGGCCAAGGTGATGAACACCGACCTGCCGGTGATGATCTCGGGCGAAAGCGGTACCGGCAAGTCGCTGATCGCGCGCACCATCCACGATTTCTCGGACCGCCGCACCTTGCCCTTCATCTCGGTCACCGCCGCAGACCTGATGGAACTCGAAGGGCCGGCGCGGGTGCTGGCGCGGGTCAAGGGCGGCACGCTGCTGATCGACGAGATCGCCGATATCAGCGACGAGATTCAGGGCCGGATCGTGCGGATGATGGATGCGCCCGGCGATTACGTGCCGCGTTTCATGGCCACCAGCCAGGGCGATCCGGCCCGCGCGATGGAGACGGGCAAACTGCGGCGCGACCTGTATTACAGGCTATGCGGGGCGCCCATCCATGTGCCCGCCCTGCGCGAGCGGGTGGACGATATACCGCTGTTGACCGAGTATTTCATGGCCAAGGCCGAACGCGAGGGGGCGCCAAAGCGCTGGTTGGGCACCGGCGCGGCCGAACTGTTCCGCCTCTATTCCTGGCCGGGCAATGTTCGGCAACTTGAAAACGCGGTGCGCCGGTTGTCGCTGATCAGCCGGGCCGAGGAGATTTCGCGAACCGAGGTCGAGCAGGTGCTGGGCAATCAGCCCGAACTGGAACCCGCGCTTGGAGGGCACGGCGATGCCGAAAAGCTTTCGGGCTCGGTTGCGCGGCATCTGAGGCGGTATTTCGACCTGCACGGCAATGTCCTGCCGCCGCCGGGCCTGTACCAGCGCATCCTGCGCGAAGTCGAGGCGCCGCTGATCGAAATCGCGCTCGAAGCATCGGGCGGCAATCAGGCAAAATGCGCCGATCTTCTGGGGATCAACCGGAATACGTTGCGCAAGAAAATCACCGATCTCGATATAG
The DNA here is from genome assembly GCF_059612905.1 of Ruegeria sp. YKSD163. Classification (NCBI taxonomy): domain Bacteria; kingdom Pseudomonadati; phylum Pseudomonadota; class Alphaproteobacteria; order Rhodobacterales; family Roseobacteraceae; genus Ruegeria; species Ruegeria sp. YKSD163. The sequence goes on along the minus strand of NZ_JBXWRM010000001.1, from coordinate 221,979 downwards.
AGGTGACACGGCGGCGCAAACTGATGTAATATCGCCACACAAAGCGTGGCATCCGGGCCGCAACCCGGCAAAGACCACGAAATATGGCGGTAAGCCGCTTCGGCGGCACATCAGGATGAGGGCAGCAGGTGGCAACCCGGTCACAGAACGGGACGTTTCTTTCGCTCAGCGAATGGCGCAAGACGCGAAAAGCCCGCAATATCGGGACCTTGGGCCTGGTTGTTCTGGGGCCGATCCTGACCGTTGCGACCTATCTGGTGACCGGACCCTTCGATCTGGGGGCCGGGTCGACCACGTTGCGACTCATCCTGCTTGCAGACCTTGTCTATATCCTGGTTCTGGCGGCGCTGGTGCTGTCGCAGGTGGGGCGGCTGGTGGCCGCCCGGCGCGAGAAATCGGCGGGATCCCGCCTGCACCTGCGCCTGATCGGGGTGTTTACCCTGTTGGCGCTTATCCCGACGATCACGGTGGCTATCTTTGCCGGGCTCACGCTCAATATCGGGCTCGAAGGCTGGTTCTCGGACCGGGTGCGCAACGTGGTCGGCAGCTCGCTCGCGGCGGCCGAGGCCTATGAGCTGGAACACCGCGAGGGGCTGACCCAGGACGCCCGCGCATTGGCCCGCTATCTGGATCAGGCACGTTCGCTCAATTTCTTCATCTCTGATGCCGAGCTGCGCGGTGTGCTGGCCCAGGGTCAGGGCCAGATTCAGCGCGGCCTGCGCGAAGCTTACGTGGTGGACGGCGGCGGCGAGATCAGGGCGCGTGGCGACCGGTCCTATCAGTTCGATTACGAGCAACCCGCGCCCGACCAGTTCCGCGCCGCCCAGACCAACGGTCATGTCATCATCCAGGATTGGGACAACAGCGAATTTCGCGCGCTGGTGATGCTTCAGGCCTATCCTGACCGTTATCTCTATGTCAGCCGAGAGGTGGATGGCGAGATCCTCAACCTGCTCGACGATACCAAGGAAACGGTGCACCTGTACCAGCAGCTCGAGAATGAACGGGGTCGGGTGCTGTTCGAATTCGGCCTGCTGTATCTGGGCTTTGCGGTGATCCTGATCCTGGCCGCGGTCTGGCTGGGCCTGTGGTTCGCCGAACGCCTGTCGCGCCCGGTGGGGCGGTTGACCACGGCGGCGCAGCGGGTCGGGGGCGGCGATCTGAGCGTACAGGTGCCCGAGGAACAGGGTGACGACGAGATCGCCATGCTGGGGCGGTACTTCAACCAGATGACACGCCAGTTGAAGGGACAACGCGACACGCTTTTGGAAAACACCCACCAGATCGAACGCCGCCGGCGGTTGTTCGATTCCGTGCTCAGCTCGGTCACTTCGGGCGTGGTCGGGCTGGACGCGCAGGGGCGGGTGACCTTCGTCAACCGCTCGGCCGAACGGCTGCTCGACTGGTCGGGCGATGAACAAAGCCTCGACCTGGCGGTGGCTGTGCCCGAGTTCGTGCCCTTGTTCGAGAGCCTTGTCGGGACCGCGCAGGAAACCGTGCAGGCCGAGATCAAGGTGACCCGCAAGGGGCAGCTGGAAAACCTGCTGGTCCGCATGTCCACCCGGCGCGGCGAGGATGACACGCTGGAAGGCTACGTGGTCGCCTTTGACGATGTCACCGACCTGGTCAGCGCCCAGCGGATGGCGGCCTGGGGCGATGTGGCCCGGCGCATCGCGCATGAGATCAAGAACCCGCTGACCCCCATCCAACTGAGCGCCGAGCGCATCAAGCGCAAGTTCTCGCGCAAGCTGGACGAGGCCGATTGCGACAGCCTGGAATCTATGACCGATGTGATCGTGCGCCAGACCAACGACCTGCGCCGCATAGTTGACGAATTCTCGAAATTCGCCCGCATGCCCGAACCCGACCGGCACGAAGAGAATCTGACCCGGCTGGTGCGCGACGCGGTGCTGCTGCAACAGACCGGTCAGCCGGATGTGCGCATCAGTGCCGATCTGCCCGATGCGCCCCTGATGGGCAATGTGGATGCTACCATGCTCAGCCAGGCGCTGACGAACCTGATCAAGAACGCGGGTGAAGCGATTGAAAGTCTGATTAAAAAGGGCGTACCTGGCAATCTTTCCCCCGAGATACGGGTGACCCTGTCGGGCGATGCCGATGGCAGCCAGATCACCATTGCCGACAACGGGATCGGCCTGCCCGAGGACAGGGCGCGCCTGTTCGAACCTTATGTCACCACCCGCGACGAGGGCACCGGGCTGGGCCTGCCCATCGTCAAGAAGATCATCGAGGAACATGGCGGGACGCTGCATCTGGAGGATGCGCCCGTCTTTGACGGCCAGGACCATTTCGGCGCCATGGCCGTTATCCGACTGCCGGGCTACGACCCGGCCTCCAGATCCGCCATGCAGAGACAGGCGGCCAGAAACAAGGCGAAAGCAGGACCGACATGAGTGATATTCTGATCGTTGATGACGAACGCGACATTCGGGAATTGGTCTCGGATATTCTCGAGGACGAGGGCTATACCACCCGTTTGGCGGGCACGTCCGATGAATGCATGGCCGAAATAAACTCTGAACCACCGGGTCTGTTGATCCTCGACATCTGGCTGAAGGACAGCCGGATGGATGGAATCGACATCCTCAAGACCGTGAAACGTGACAACCCGGATGTCCCGGTAGTGATCATCTCGGGGCACGGCAATATCGAAATCGCGGTGGCCGCGATCAAGCAGGGCGCTTATGATTTCATCGAGAAACCGTTCAATATCGACCAGTTGATGGTGGTGATCCGCCGCGCGATGGAAACTTCACGCTTGCGCCGCGAGAATGCGCAACTGAAACGCCGCGAAGTGACCAGCGCCGAGATGATCGGCCAGTCGGCAGCGTTCCGCACCATGATCGGCCAGCTCGACAAGGTGACCAAATCCAATGGCCGGGTGATGTTGCGCGGGCCGGCGGGTGCGGGCAAGGAGATTGCGGCGCGCTATATCCATGCCCATTCCAACCGTGCCAATGCGCCCTTTGTCACCGTCAACTGCGCCGGGGTCGAGCCGGAGCGGATGGAAGAGATGCTGTTCGGTCGTGAAAGCCAGGAGCGTGGTGTCGAACCCGGTCTGCTGGAACAGGCCCATGGTGGTGTGGTGTTCTTTGACGAAGTGGCGGACATGCCGTCCGGAACCCAGTCGAAAATCCTGCGGGTGCTGGTGGATCAGCAATTCCAGCGCGTCGGCGGCACCGACAAGGTGCGGGTCGATCTGCGGGTGATCTCGTCCACCAACCGCGATCTCGAGGCCGAGATTCAGGCCGAACGCTTCCGCCAGGAGCTGTATCACCGTCTGAACGTGGTGCCGATCGCGGTGCCCTCTCTTGAGGACCGGCGCGAGGATATTCCGGTTCTGGCAGGCTATTTTATCGAACAATGCCACCAGAGCCAGGGCCTCCCACTGCGCGAGTTGAGTGACGAGGCGGTCGCGTTGATGCAGACCATGTCCTGGCCGGGCAATGTGCGCCAGCTCAAGAACCTGATCGAACGGGTGTTGATCCTGGGCGAGGGCACCGGTGCCATCGAGGCGCGCGAGTTGCCCAGCGACGAGGACAAGGCCGCCGAAGAGGGCCGGGTGGTGTTGTCGGGCGCGCTGGCGACGCTGCCGTTGCGCGAGGCGCGCGAGGCGTTCGAGCGCGAATACCTGCTGACCCAGATCAACCGGTTCGGCGGCAATATCAGCCGCACCGCCAGTTTCGTCGGGATGGAGCGCAGCGCGCTGCACCGCAAGCTGAAATCGTTGGGCGTGGTCACCTCCAGCAAGTCGGGCGCCCGCGTGGCACATATGGACGAAGAAGAGGTGGAGGCCGCCGAGTAAGGGGAGCGGTCGCGCCCCTAGCCCGCGGGCCTGGGCGTGACCACCTGATACGAGCCGTCTTGATAGGTCACCACGCAGGAATTCGGACCCAGCGCCGGCAACTTGGCGCCGCGCACCGGCTGTACCTGGGCAGCCACCGCCTCGCTGCATCGGGGCAGTTCGACCGGGGCATAGCCCTTGGCGGCCATGCATTGCTGTTCGACACGGGCGCGCAAGCCGGAATTGGCGTCGACGGTATAGACATTGCCCGGCACCCAGTTGCCCGGCGTGGTGTAACACTGACCGGCAGAGTTGCAGACGGTGCGCCCCGGATAAAAGATCGGCGGGCTTTGCCGGACCTGATTGGCCACCGGCGCATCGCGCAGCGCCTTGACCTCGCAATCAAGCGTATCCGACTGTTGCCGCGTGACGCTGACGCCCTCGCGGTAATAGATCGAAAGCGGGCCGCAACCCGTTAGAATCACTGTGGCGGCAAGGGGCAGGGTCCAGAGTTTCATGCATGTCAGAGTGGCACTGAATTCGGCGTCTGACAATTGAATTGACCCTGTCCCGGCCTTCTGTCATTCAAAAACCCTCAGGCAAAAGGGGCCAGGGAATGAAGGTCATCATCTGTGGGGCCGGGCAGGTCGGATGGCAGATCGCACGGCATCTGTCGGGCGAACTGAACGACGTGACCGTGGTGGACAACAACCCCGATCTGGTGCGCCGTGCGACCGAGACGCTGGACGTGCAGGGAATTGCCGGTTTCGCCTCCTACCCCGATGTGCTGGAACGGGCGGGCGCGCGTGACGCGGACATGATCATCGCGGCTACTTATTCCGACGAGGTCAACATGGTCACCTGCCAGGTGGCCCATTCAGTATTCGGCATCCAACGCAAGATCGCGCGGCTGCGCTCAAAATCCTATCTCAACGCCATCTATTCCGATCTTTACCGGCGCGAACATCTGCCCATTGACGTGGTGATCAGCCCCGAACGTGAGGTGGCCGCCGCCGCCATGCGGCGCCTGTCGGCACCCTCAGCCTTTGATACCGAGACCTTCATGGACGGTCAGGCGCAACTGATCGGCCTGTCGGTGGACGAGGAAAGCCCGGTCATCAATACGCCGCTGCGCCAGCTGACCGACCTGTTTTCCACCCTGCGCGCCATCGTTGTAGGGATCCGGCGCGAAGGCACGCTGTTTGCCCCGGAACCTGGAGACCAGATCTTCGCAGGCGACGAATGCTATGTCTTCTGTCATGTGGATGACGTCAACAGAACCATGGAAGTCTTTGGCAAAACATATAAAAAGCAGGATCGTGTTGTGATTGTGGGCGGCGGGAACGTGGGCCTCGAAGTGGCCCGCGCGCTGGAAGAGCACAAGACCCGTATTCATGCCAAGGTGATCGAGCGCGACCGGGGCAATGCCGAACGCGCCGCCGAGGCGCTGGAACGCACGATCGTGCTGCATGGCGATGGTATGGATGCGGGCCTGCTGGCCGAGGCCGGTATCTCGCGTGCCGATGCGATGCTGGCGGTGACCGACGATGACCGCACCAACATGTTGGCTGCCGTGCGCGCCAAAGCCGAGGGCTGCCGGCTGGCGATTGCGCTGATCAACGACCCGACCCTGGTGGCGCTGATGCCGCCGCTGGGGATCGACGCCTATATCAACCCGCGCGCCACCACCGTCAGCTCGATCCTGCGTCATATCCGGCACGGGCGGGTGCGGCAGGTCTATTCCATCGGCGATGCCGAGGCCGAGGTGATCGAGGCCGAGGTGCTGTCGACCTCACCCATGGCGGGTCAGCGCCTGCGCGACATCGACTTTCCCGAGGGCGTTCTGGTGGGTGCGGTGCGCAAACAGGGCAAGGTGGTGCGCCCGACCGGAGAGATGCGAGTCGAGGAGGGGGACGTGATCGCCATATTCGCCATGGCCGACGACGTGCCCGAGGTCGAGCGGCTGATGCAGGTCTCGATCGACTTCTTCTGATGGCACGGCGCGGGCTCAAAGAGGATACCGGCCTGTTGCGGCAACTGCCGCTGGCCCTGCTGATCTGGGGCCTGTTCTCGGTCATGATGTGGGTGCCCGCGGCCTATGCCCTGACATTGAACGATCATCCCACCTCGCGCTCGTTCTTCTATTCCGGCATTCTGGGGCTGGTGACCGTCACCACCATCGCGCTGGCGCGGGCCGGACGCCCGTCGCGCCACGGGGTGCTGGGGCAGCTGGCGGCGCTGTTGTCCACCTTTGCGTTGTTGCCGCTGTTTCTGGCGGTGCCGTTTCACGACGCGCTGAAGACCACGAGTTTCCTGAACTCTTATTTCGAGATGGTCAGCGCCATCACCACCACTGGCGCCGAGATGTTTCCCGACCCCGGACGGTTGAGCGAGACGCTGCATCTGTGGCGGGCGCAGGTTGGCTGGCTGGGCGGGCTGGTGATGTGGATCGCCGCCTCGGCCATCCTGGCGCCGCTATCGCTGGGCGGGTTCGAGGTGACGGCCCAGGGACAGCCGGGCCGGGTGCTGGTCGGGCAGGGCGAAAGCGTCGATCCGCGCGGCAGGCTGATCCGAATCGCGGCGACGCTGGCGCCGGTCTATGCCGGTCTGACGCTGGTGGTGGCAATCCTGCTGCTGGCGGCGGGTGATCCCGGTCTGGTGGCGATCTGTCACGCGATGTCGGTCATGGCGACCTCGGGCATCTCGCCGGTAGGCGGGTTGTCGGGCAGTGCCTCGGGCCTGACGGGCGAGGCGATCCTGTTCTTGTTCATGTTCTTCGCCCTGTCGCGGCTCACCTTCTCGTCGGATACCGCCATGCGCGGCCATGCCCGGCTGGATCAGGACCCCGAGTTTCGCATCGGCCTGCTGATCCTGATCGGGGTGCCGGCGCTGTTGTTCCTGCGTCACTGGTCCGGTGCCTTCGAGATCGCGTCGAGCGAAAACCTCGCGCTGGCGCTCAGGGCGCTCTGGGGCAGCCTGTTCACGGTGATGTCCTTTCTGACGACCACCGGTTTCGAATCGACCGACTGGGCCGAAGCACGGCAGTGGTCCGGACTGGGCACGCCGGGGATGATCCTTCTGGGCCTGTCGGTGATCGGCGGCGGTGTTGCCACCACCGCTGGCGGGGTCAAGCTGTTGCGGGTTTACGCGCTCTATCTCAACGGCATGCGCGAGATGCAGCGGCTGGTGCATCCTTCGTCGGTCAGTTCCGCGACCGGACGCAATCGCCGCATCCAGCGTGACGGAGCCTTTATCGCATGGGTGTTCTTCATGCTGTTTGCCATTTCGCTGGCGGCGATCGCGATGGCACTGGCGGCGGCGGGGTCGGATTTCGAAACTGCCATGGTGCTCAGCATTGCCTCGCTCAGCACCACCGGCCCGCTGATCGAGATCGGCGCCGAAGCGCCGATCCGCCTGATCGAGATGCCAGCCGCGGCCAAGCTGATCCTGAGCGGCGCGATGATCATCGGACGGCTGGAAACGCTGGCCTTTATCGCGCTGATTACCCCGGCGCTGTGGCGGAACTGAGCGCCGGGCGCAGCCGGTGCTTTCGCAGATAACCTATATTTTCGGCTGGCATATCCCAAATTCGCGCGACATACTCCGCCTGAGGGAGCGCGTTGGTCCGCATCGCGTTGCAAGAACAAAGGCGAGATTGAACAAAAATGGCTTCGGACAGACAAAATCTGCAGGACGCATTCCTGAATCACGTCAGAAAGACCAAGGTTCCGGTCACGATTTTCCTGATCAACGGTGTGAAATTGCAGGGTGTGATCACCTGGTTCGACAATTTCTGCGTGTTGCTGCGCCGCGACGGACAGTCGCAGCTGGTTTACAAGCATGCGATCTCGACCATCATGCCTGCCCAGCCGATCAGCCTGTATGAGGGCGAAGACGCCAATTGATGGAACATGATCGGGCGCGCACCCGGGCCTGGGTGCTGCACCCCGAACTCAAATCCGACCTTGACCGCCGCGACCCGGTTCCGGCGCTGGAAGAAGCCGTGGCTTTGGCCGCGGCATTGCCGGATCTCGACGTCGCCGGATCGGGTATTGTGCGCCTGGCCAAACCGCATCCCGGCCACCTGTTCGGATCGGGCAAGGTTGAGGAACTGGCCACCCTGTTTCACGACAACGAGGTCGAGCTGGTTCTGATCGACGGGCCGCTTTCCCCGGTACAGCAGCGCAATCTGGAAAAGGCGTGGAAGGTCAAGATACTCGACCGGACCGGCCTGATCCTGGAAATCTTCAGCGACCGCGCACGTACCCGCGAAGGCGTTTTGCAGGTCGAGATGGCGGCACTCAGCTATCAGCGGACCCGGCTGGTGCGCGCCTGGACCCACCTGGAGCGTCAGCGCGGCGGTCTGGGTTTTGTGGGCGGTCCGGGGGAAACCCAGATCGAGGCCGACCGGCGGGCCATCGACGAACAGCTGGTGCGGCTCAAGCGGCAGCTCGACAAGGTGGTCAAGACCCGCGAGCTGCACCGCAAGGCGCGCGCCAAGGTACCCTATCCGATCGTGGCGCTGGTGGGATATACCAACGCGGGCAAATCGACCCTGTTCAACCGGCTGACCGGGGCCGAGGTGATGGCCAAGGACATGCTGTTCGCCACGCTCGACCCGACCATGCGGCGGGTGGTTCTGCCCGACGGGCCCGAAGTGATCCTGAGTGACACGGTGGGCTTCATCTCGGATCTGCCGACCGAGTTGGTGGCCGCCTTCCGCGCCACACTCGAAGAGGTGCTGGCGGCCGATCTCATCGTTCACGTGCGCGATATCAGTCATGCCGCGACCGAGGAACAGGCGCGCGATGTCGAGGCCATTCTGGCCTCGCTCGGGGTGGACGAGGGGCGGCCGAAATTCGAGGTCTGGAACAAGGTCGATCTGCTCGACCCCGACAAGCGCGCGGCGCTGCGCGAGCGGACCGCGCGCGATGGGTCGCTGTTTGCAGTGTCGGCGGTGACGGGCGAGGGGTTGGAGCCTCTGTTGTCGGCCATCGCCGAAGCGTTGGCTGAAACCCGCAGCGAGGCGGTGCTGACCCTGGGCTTTGCCGAGGGCAAGCGGCGCGCGTGGCTGTTCGCGCAGGATGTTGTTCAGGCAGAAGAACAGACCGAGGACGGGTTCCGCCTGACGGTGCTGTGGACCCCGCAGCAGGCGGCGCGCTACGCTGCGCTCTGATCCCCGCTACCGCTGACACGGCGAAGTGCATAGGCGGCGGCAAGCGGTCCGGCCAGTTCAAACACCACGGTGGCGCCGATGGCCAGCGCCGTGATCATATCCGCGTATTGGGGAAACAGATCACCCGCGATCAACGCCATGCCGATGGCAACCCCGGCCTGCGGCAGCAGGGCCGGGCCGTACCACGGGCGTTCGGCTTGCGCGGTTCCGGCCAGCTTGGCCCCGGCCCAGCCGCCCATTACCCGGCCCAGCACCCGAAGCGCCACATAGCCCATCAGCAGGGGACCCACCGCCCAGAGCGCGCCGAGGTCCAGCGTGGCGCCTGCCAGGATGAAGAACACGATCATGAACGGCCATTCGAAATGCTCGATCTCGCGAAAGGCCCGCTTGTGGTGATGGGCCAGGTTGACGATCACCGCGCCCGCCGTCATCCCCGCGATCAGATAGGAGAGTTCCAGCCAGAGTGACAGGCCCGCGGTCAGGAACACCAGCCCCAGCGCCTCGATTCTGAGCGGCTCGCCACCCGATAGGCGCCCGGTCAGATAGGCGCCGGGCAGACCGACGGCCAGGCCCAGCGCGACCGAACCCACGATCTCGACCAGCGCGCCGCCCAGCAGGCCGGGGCCGGACCCGTTCCCTTCGACCGCTCCGGCCAGTACCGCCACCAGCGCAAAGAGCAACACGCCCCAGGCGTCGTCGATGGCAACAATGCCCTTGAGCCTGCGGGGGAAATCTCCGGTGGCTTGGCCCTGCCGGATTACGTCGAGCGTCGCCGCCGGATCGGTGGCGGTGGCCAGCGCCCCCACGATCAGCGCCGCCGCCAGCGGCATGCCGATCAGCGCCAGCCCGGCCGAAACGGTGAGCTGCGTCACCATCACCACCATCAGCGAGATCACCACGATGGCGCGGCCATGGGCGCTGAGCGTGCGCAGCGACAGTTCTCCCCCCAAGAGGAACGCCACCATGCTGAGTGCGATGACCGACACGATTGGATAGACGGCGGCGAGGCTCTCTGGGATCAGGTCAAACCCCGCCGAACCGGCCATCAGCCCGCAGAACAACAGCAGCGTCACCCGCGGCAACCGGCTGCGGGCGCCCAGCTGATCGGCAGCCAGACCGGCCAGGAACAACAGCCCCAGCGCGATCAGATCGGCGGCATAGCCCTCCATCCTCATTCGGGAGCGGGCAGCAGCCGGGTCACCCCCACCGCCGCCGCGCGTGCCAGATCAGCATCCAGCGACATCGGGATATATTCGCCGCGCCGCCACAACTGTGCCTGATCGTCATAATAGCGGGACAGGAAATGCCCCGATTGCCCGGTCGAGATGACAAAGACCGAACTGTCGGGATCGGCGAAATCGTAGACCCCGCGATAGCCTGCGCCATGCACATTGCGGAACGGGTCCGGATCCTCGCCCGAAGTGCGTCCGCGTTGCAGCGTGTGGTCGCCGCCACTGGTCGATTGCCGGATATTCACGAAATAGCGCAGAACCGGCACCTCGCCCAGGACCGGGTGGTCATGGGTGGCCTGGTGCGCGTCACCCCAGCGCAGGCTTTCCAGCGCGGTGCCATATCGCTCGCCGATCCAGACCAGCGCATCGTCCAGCGCCAGCCGGGCGATCTCGGTGCAGCTTTCCCTGGGCGCGCTCTGGCGGATATCGCACCAGACCGCGGCGCCGTCGATGTCGCGGAACACCCGTTCGATGAACAGCGGCTCGACATGTTTGAATTCAGCGGCCAGTGGCCCCAGCTCGTCGGTGATCAACCGCTTTTGCAGGGCGCGCAGCCAGGCGGCATAGATCAACGGCTCGGGCAGGTGTTCGTTCATCTCGCCGTTCCATTCGGCAAGAATGGTCAGGGCGATCTGGCGCTGGCGTTCGGGCGTGCCCTCGGGCGCGGCCTCGCCGGTAAACCACAGATCGGCGCCAATGAGCGGCAGCAGGGTGCGCGCCGCCGGGCTGACCGGGTCCTGTTGCGCCTCGATGAAACTGTCGCGGGTATGCACCTCGCGCGATTGCATGAGCCTCTGCCAGCGGGTCACCCGCTGGGTATCGCCCCACACAAACGAGATATGGTTGGGAAAGGGACGTTCCAGCAGCTTGTTGTTGGTATTGCCCAGAATGCCGCCCACGGGGCCGACGAATTCCGGGTTCGACGCATAGGGCATCCGGCCCTGCCAGCGGTTCTCGGCCCGCCAGCCCTGTGCGGGCAGGCGACCCTGGCTTTGATGGCGCGAGTCACGGCGGGGCACCGCGCCCACCATCTTCAGCGCCACGGTCTCGCGGTCGGCCAGCGTCAGGTTCTGCGAGGGACCGATATAGGTCTCGGTCGCGCGGATCGCCTCGTGCACCGTGCCGGCATTGACCAGTGCCAGAGCCGCCGACATCGAGGTGTCGCGGGGGTTAAGCACGGTCCAGCCCAGCGACATCACATGGCCAGGCGGAGTGATGGTCTCCAGGTCATAGACGCTGCCGGGCAGGACCGGCCCGTTCTCTGTCCAGCGCAGGGTCAGCGTGATCGGGGCGGCGCCCTTGATCTCGATGATCGAGGGGCGGCTTTCAAAGGCTTTGTAGCCGTCCGGGGTCAGGTATTCCTCGGGGTTCTCGGGGTTCAGCTTTTCCACGAACAGGTCCTGATCGTCCATGTAGGACGAGGTCAGGCCCCAGCCCAGCCGCTCGCTGCGTCCCAGCAGAACCGCGGGCATGCCGGGAATGGTGCCGCCGATCACGCCGCCCTTGGCCAGTTCCAGCCGTGCCAGATACCATGTCGACGGCGCGGCAAAGCCCAGATGCGGATCATTGGCGAGCAGAGTGCCGCCGCTGGCCGAGCGCGAGGGCGCCGCTGCCCAGGCATTCGACGCTCCGGCCAGGCCCCGGCGCGGCAAGGGCGACAGCGGATCGCGTGGTGTTTCGCGCGCGGCGGCATAGCGGGGCAGGTCCGGGAACAGGTCCGCATATTCCGGCAGCGCGGCGGTGCCGGTACCTGGCGCGTCAGGCAGGATATCGGCCAGCCGCGCGGGATCGCTCAGCATCAGCGAAGTGCGGGCGCGCAGCACCTCCTCCTCCAGATGGCCCGACAGTTGCAGCCCCATCAGCTTGATGATGGCCAGGCTGTCGGCAGGTTGCCAGGGGGCGACGGGGGCGTTGAACAGGAACATCTCTGGCGCGCCGCGGCCCAGTGCCTCGTCGTTGATCTCGGCCAGGCGCGCGTTTACACCTGCCGCATAGGCCTTGAGGGCAGCGGTGGCATAGGCGTCCTGGGCGCCGACCGATTGTTGCGCCAGCCGATAAAGGTCAAGCCGCCGCAAGAGGCGGTCTATGCCGACGGTGCGCGGGCCGAAAACCTCGGAGAGGCGCCCCTGCACGGTGCGGCGCAGCATGGTCATTTGCCACAGCCTGTCCTGTGCATGGGCATAGCCGAGGCCAAAGAATACGTCCGGGTCGGAACTGCCAAAGATATGCGGCACGTTATGGGTGTCGCGCACAATCTCGACCGGCGCGGTCAGCCCGGCCACCTCTTGTGTCTGGTCGTATTCAGGCAGCGATTGACCGGCCAGATAATAGATCAGCACCACAGCCGCGACGGCAATTGCGATCAGACCGGCGGCAAGGCGAAGTAGCCAGCGAAAGAGCAGACCCATGAGCGACCCGTGATTTCCCCGAACTCGGATTTCCCGAGCGACATTAGGGGATTGGCAGAGAAAACGAAAGGGCGGCTCGGCGGCCGCCCCTGCGATGGATCAGGACCCGGTCGGGACCACGTAGCGCACCTTGATCAGGGAATGATGCGGGTGTATTTGGTGCCTTCCAACGTCGCGCCCACGCGCAGGCCTGCGCGGCCAAACACTGCCGCCAGGATCGGCGAGCGGAGCGTATTGGTATCGGCGGCCAGAGAGTCGCCTTGATCGCTGACCACGTATTCCAGATCGGCCCCCGCCGCCCAGCCACTCGACCGGCGGAATTCGCTAAGCGCGGCCTGGGTCATGAAGAAAAGGACATGGGCATATTGCTGGGCACCCACCTGCAAGCCGGCACTGCCCTTGACGGCCGAGTAATAATCAACCGTCACCCCGTCGATGCGCAGGGCGCCACGCCCATAGCCGCCGCCAAAGACGAAACCGGCCTCGGTCAGGAGCGGCATCACCAGCATGCCTGCTGACTTTTGCGAGATCTCGACCGTGTTGGGAAACTGGGCATACATCTCGGTCAGGGTGGCGTTGACGCGTGCGTCGATCTGCGAGGCATTGGAATTGCCGACGCCATTGCCGCAGGCGGCGGTCACGGTCAAACCGGCCATGCCAAGGGCAAAGCCACGACGGGTCAGTCGGGGAGGGTGGATACTGCTCATATCTCTCGATCTCTGTATTGTTGCCTGACAAGCCGGATTTTCCCGGTCTTGGCCGCGACATTACGCCGAACGGGCCCGGCTGTCACCAAACAACTGCCCTGTTTGCGCGGGATATCGCCCGTCGGGCCGATTGCCCGCGCTGTCAGCCTTGCAGGATGCGGGCCACTTCGGGGGCAAAATAGGTCAGGATGCCGTCGCAACCGGCGCGCTTGAAGGCCAACAGGCTTTCCAGCATCACCTTTTCGCCGTCGATCCAGCCATTCTGCGCCGCCGCCCGGATCATCGCGTATTCACCCGAGACCTGATAGGCATAGGTGGGAGCGCCAAAGCTCTGCTTCACCCGGTGGCAGATATCCAGATAGGCCAGCCCGGGCTTGATCATCACCATATCGGCGCCTTCGCTCAAGTCGCGCTGGATCAGGCGCAGCGCCTCGTCGCTGTTGCCCGGATCCATCTGATATGTCTTCTTGTCGCCGGTCAGCGCGCCCGAGGCACCGACCGCGTCGCGGAACGGCCCATAAAAAGCGCTGGCATATTTGGCGGCATAGCTGAGGATCAGGACGTTGCGATGCCCGGCCGCCTCAAGCGCCTGCCGCATGGCGCCGATACGCCCGTCCATCATGTCCGAGGGGCCGATGATATCGGCGCCTGCCTCGGCCTGGGCAAGCGTCATCTTCACCAGCGCCTCGACGGTTTCGTCATTGACGATCTCACCCTCTACCACATAACCGTCATGGCCGTTGATGTTATAGGGGTCGAGCGCCACATCGGTCATCACCGCGATCTCGGGGGCAGCGGCCTTGATGGCACGGATGGCGCGGTTGGACAGGTTGTCGGGGCTCCAGGCCTCGGCGCAATCCTCGGTCTTCAGCGCAGCATCGGTGTAGGGGAACAGGCAGATGGCGGGGATGCCGAGCGCCTGCGCCTCGACCGCAGCCTGCGCGATCTTGTCGACCGAGCGGCGCATCACGCCGGGCATCGAGGGCACCGGTTCCTCGATCCCTTCGCCGTCGCGCACGAAAACCGGCCAGATTAGATCGTCGACGCCAAGGGAATTCTCGCGCACCAGCGCGCGCAGCGCGGGCGATTTGCGGGCGCGCCGGAAACGGGCGGCGGGAAAGGCGGCGACGGTTGGGGTCATGCATGGCTCTCCTTGCACATTTGTGCATTGGGTGGCATGGAATTGATCCGGTCACAAGGGTACCAATGGCCGCGCAAGCGGGATAGAAGGCCGCGGTGACGGCCAGAGGGAAGGGCAGAGCGTTTGGATTGGTATTCCTCGATCTTCGAACTTATCGACATGCGCAGCTTCTCGAACCTGTGGTTCTGGATCGCGCTGGCGGTGGTCTGGTCCTCGGCCAGCCACTGGGTTCTGGGCGTGCCCTATGACATGGTGACCCGCGCCCGCCGGGTCGGCGGGCAGGCGGCGCAGGATCTGGACGATATCGCGCGGGTCAATGTGAACCGCATGCTATATATCGTCGACACCGCCGGACTGTGGATCTTTGCCTTTTGCTGTTTCACCCTGTCGGCGCTGGCGATGCTTGGGTTCTTTTACAGGATGGAATTCGCGCAGGCGGTGTTCCTGCTGGCCTTTCCGATGTCGCTGGTGGCGCTGTTGAACTTGTCGACGGCGCGACGGGTACGTGGGCAGGTTTTGACGGGAGAGGAACTGGCGCGGGCCATCGGGCGTTGTCGGATATACATCCAGGTCATCGGCATGGTGTCGATCTTCTTCACCTCGCTTTGGGGAATGTATCAGAACCTGTCTATCGGGGTTCTGGGCTAGACGGACGGAAACGGACAGGGGCAAGTCACGATGACGGCACCGAACCATGTGCTGGTGGGCGGCGCGCCCGAAGGCTTTGACGCGCGGCTGATCCTGAACGAGGTCGCCCGCGCGGGTGGCCCGGTGTTGCATGTGGCCCGCGACGACAAGCGGCTGGAGGCGATGCGGGCGGCGCTGGCCTTTTTCGCGCCCGACCTTCCGGTCTTTGTGTTCCCAAGCTGGGATTGCCTGCCTTATGATCGGGTCTCGCCCAATGCCGATGTTTCGGCCGCGCGGATGGCGACGCTGGCGGCGCTGGTGCACCAGATGCCGGACCGTTTCGTGCTGTTGACCACGCTCAACGCGGCAACCCAGCGGGTGCCCGCGCGCGACCTGCTGCGCGAGGCGGCGTTCAGCGCCCAGGTCGGGCGGCGCGTGGATGAACAGGCGCTAAGGCAGTTCCTTGTCCGCATGGGGTTCAGCCAGAGCCCCACGGTGATGGAGCCCGGCGATTACGCGATCCGGGGCGGTATCATCGACATCTATCCGCCCGGTGACAGCGGGCCGGTGCGGCTGGATTTCTTCGGCGATGTGCTGGACGGCGCCCGCCGCTTCGACCCCGCCACCCAGCGTACCACCGAGAAACTCGACCTGATCGAACTGGCCCCGGTCAGCGAGGTCATTCTGGACGAGGCGGCCATCACCCGGTTCCGCCAGAACTATCGCATCGAGTTCGGCGCCGCCGGCAGCGACGATCCGCTCTACGAGGCGGTGAGTGCCGGGCGCAAGCATCAGGGTGTCGAACACTGGCTGCCCTTCTTTCACGAGCAGCTTGAAACCCTGTTCGACTATCTGCCCGGTGCCACTGTGACGCTGGACGATCAAGTGACACCGACCCGGCTGGCGCGCTGGGACAGTATCCAGGACCAGTACGAAACCCGCCGTCTGGCCATGACGGACCGGTCCCGGATGGACAGTGTCTATAAACCCTTGCCGCCGGGGTTGCTTTACCTTGACGACGCGGGTTGGTCGGCGCTGCTGGCGGATCGGCGGGTGATGCAGTTCAACCCGCTGCCGCAGGCCAGCGGCCCCGGTGTGATCGACGCGGGCGGCCGGATCGGGCGCAATTTCTCGCCTGAGCGCGCACTGGAAAACGTCAGCCTGTTTGGGGCCTTGGCGGAGCATCTTAAGGTCCGACTGGCGGATGGTCCGGTGCTGATCGCCTCGTATTCCGAAGGCGCGCGCGAGCGTCTGACCGGCCTGATCGAAGATGAGGGCCTGGCCGAGGCGATCCCGGTGACCAACGGCACGCGCATTGGCAAGCGCGGCCTGCATCTGGCGGTCTGGGCGCTGGAACACGGGTTCGAGGCGCCTGGCCTGACGGTGATCTCGGAACAGGACGTGCTGGGCGACCGGCTGATCCGCCAGCCCAAGAAGCGTCGCAAGGCCGAGAATTTCCTGACCGAGACCCAGTCGCTGACCCCCGGCGATCTGGTGGTGCATGTGGATCACGGCATCGGGCGCTATCGCGGGCTCGAGGTGATCACCGCCGCCGGTGCCGCCCATGAGTGTATCGCGCTCGACTATGCCGAGGAGGCGCGGCTGTACCTGCCGGTCGAGAACATCGAGCTCTTGTCGAAATACGGCCATGAAGAGGGGCTGCTCGACCGGCTGGGTGGCGGTGCCTGGCAGGCCAAGAAGGCCAAGCTGAAGGAACGCATTCGCGAGATGGCTGACCGGCTGATCCGGGTGGCCGCCGAGCGTGCCCTGCGTAAGGCGCCGGTGATGGACCCGCCACCGCATGCCTGGGAGGATTTTAGCGCCCGCTTTCCCTATCAGGAGACCGACGACCAGCTGCGCGCCATTGGTGACGTGATGGACGATCTGCATTCGGGCATGCCGATGGATCGCCTGATCTGCGGCGATGTCGGCTTTGGCAAGACCGAGGTGGCCATGCGCGCGGCTTTTGTTGCGGCCATGTCCGGGCTGCAGGTGGCGGTGATCGCACCCACCACGCTGTTGGCCCGCCAGCATGCCGCCAGCTTCCGCGACCGGTTCCGGGGCTTTCCGCTGGAGGTGCGTCAACTCAGCCGTTTCATCTCGGCCAAGGAGGCGCAGCAGACCCGCGAGGGGTTGGCGCGCGGCACGGTGGATATCGTGATCGGCACCCATGCGCTGTTGGCCAAGGGCATCCGGTTCCAGAATCTCGGTCTGCTCATCATCGACGAGGAGCAGCATTTCGGCGTCGGTCACAAGGAGCGGTTGAAACAGTTGCGCTCGGACGTGCATGTGCTGACGCTGACGGCCACACCGATCCCGCGCACCCTGCAACTGAGTCTGACCGGCGTGCGGGATCTCTCGATTATCGGCACGCCGCCGATCGACCGGCTGGCCATCCGCACCTATGTCAGCGAATTCGACGCGGTCACCATCCGCGAGGCGCTGCTGCGCGAGCATTACCGGGGTGGGCAGAGCTTTTATGTGGTGCCGCGCATCACCGATCTGCCGGATATCGAGGCGTTCCTGAAGGAACAGTTGCCGGAACTGACCTATGTGGTGGCGCATGGCCAGATGGCGGCGGGCGAGCTCGACGACCGGATGAACGCGTTCTACGACGGCAAATACGATGTGCTGCTGGCGACGACCATCGTCGAAAGCGGGCTGGACATCCCCACCGCCAACACGATGGTCGTGCATCGGGCCGATATGTTCGGACTGGCACAGCTTTACCAGATCCGGGGCCGCGTGGGCCGGTCCAAGGCGCGCGCCTATGCCTATCTGACCACCAAACCGAGGGTGCGCCTGACCCCTGCCGCAGAAAAGCGGCTGCGGGTGCTGGCCTCGCTCGACACGCTGGGCGCCGGGTTCTCGCTGGCCTCGCAGGACCTCGATATTCGCGGTGCCGGCAACCTCCTGGGCGAGGAACAATCGGGCCAGATGCCCGATGTGGGCTATGAACTCTATCAGTCGATGCTGGAAGAGGCGATCGCCAAGATCCGCAGCGGCCAGATGGAGGGGCTGAGCGAGGCCGACGACCAATGGGCGCCGCAGATCAATCTGGGCGTGCCGGTGCTGATCCCCGAGGACTATGTGCCCGATCTGGACGTGCGGCTGGGTCTCTACCGGCGGCTTTCATCGCTCAGTACCAAGGTGGAGCTGGAAGGCTTTGCCGCCGAACTGATCGACCGGTTTGGCAAGCTGCCGAAGGAGGTGAACACGCTGCTTCTGGTGGTGCGGATCAAGGCCATGTGCAAGCGCGCAGGCATCGCCAAGCTGGACGGCGGGCCAAAAGGCGCGACCATCCAGTTCCACAACGACAAGTTCGCCTCGCCAGCGGGGCTGGTCGAGTTCATTCAGGCGCAAAAGGGTCTGGCCAAGATCAAGGACAACAAGATCGTGGTGCGGCGGGACTGGCGGTCGGATGCGGACAAGATCAAGGGTGCCTTTGCGGTGGCCCGGGATCTGGCCGAAAAGGTCGCGGCGGAGAAGAAGAGCAAGGCGTAGCGCGCAGATTTTCAAGTGAAAATCTGCATGCAAAATCTTCGTCGAAGATTTTGCCCCCGCGTGGTCAACGCCCGGTGGTGAATGTGCAAAGTTGCCAGATGCCCTCTGGCGACTGGACCAGAGCCGCGCGGGCTCCTGACATCGGTGTCAGGTAATCGCGATGCAGATAGCCGCGTGTGCTGTCTGACAGGATCACGGCACGAAACTCGGCCTCGGGGTCGAACCCGGCGACAAGTACCACCTCGAAACTGACCCGCGTCAGGATATCCCCGCTTCGGTCCGGGGCCTTGCGCAGGTTTACATTCTCGCCATCGACGAAAAAGGCCTGTGTCGGATCGATCCTGGCGGGCAACTGGATGCGCCAGTGATAGGGCATCCAGAACTCGCCCTCGGCATCGAAATATCCCGGCGCGGCCAGTGTTTCGGCCAGCGCCTGCCACCGGTTGTCGACCGCGCTTTGGGGATTGGTGCCCGATGGGGTCAGCATCTGGCGCAATTCGTCCGGACCGCCCGGGCCGTCGTCGCTGAGGCTAAGATCGGGGCAGGCTGCGGCGGCCAGCCCGTCAAGATCGCGCACGGCGACTGCTGTGCGCAGACTGTCGCGCAGGGCAAGAACCTCAGTATTTGCCAAGGCCTCGTCCCGGGGGACAAAGCTCTGCCGCTGGGCCAGTGCGGGCTGGGCCAGAAACAGGACCAGTGACAGGATCAGTACTCTCATCGTCACTCGGCCGCCCGCATCGCCGCCTGAGCGCAGAAACACGAAGCGCCGACCGCGCGATCGGCCCGCGCCAGCGCCAAGTCAAGCCGCTGGCGGATCTGGACGATCTCGACCGTTTCGCCACGCGCTTTCAGACAATCGTGCAAACCTTTTAGACTCCATATATTATCTGGATGAACGGCGGCGCGGCTCAACTGGCCGCCCAGGCCCAGATCAGCGCGGTAGACTGCCTCGGCCTCGTCGGTATGGCCCTGTTCGAACAGCAGCGCGCCCAGGGCGTGGCGCGTGGGCTGCATCCAGCCCCAGGGCTCGTCATAAGGCAGATTGTCGTCCAATTCGACCGAGCGTCGCAGATGGGTATAGGCCAGATCGTAGTTGCCCTTCCGGTATTCGATCTCGCCGCGCAACATTTCTTTGGCAATATCAAGAAGGTCGATGACGCGGTTGTTGTGCAGCAACCGGCTTTCGGGCACCCGGGCCGCAGCGCTCAGGAACACCTGTTCCTCGGCCTCTGCCTCGGTCACGCGGCCGGTGGCGGCAAAGGCGACGGCACGGGCGTAATGCACGGTAGCGGTAAGCGTGCGGTAGAGATCCGGATCGGCGGGCGGTTCCAGCGCGATGGCCTCGTCCCAGCGGCCGAACCGGATCAGGATATGCGGCCCCATCGCCATGTAGCTCTCGAAATAATCCGCCATCGGCGGGCTTTCCATGCGCAGCATCTCTTCGGGGACCGAGGCCCAGAGATCGCGATTGGCCTCCAGCGCCGGTTGCATCTGGCCCAGGAACAGGGCGCCATAGATGGCGAAATGGCAATTGTGGATGCGATAGCCGGTATAGATGTTGAACGCGCCCTCGCGGTCGAGATACTTGCGGTCGGCCAGCGTGGCGCGGCGGTTCCAGTGGACGACATCGTGATATTGGCCGCAAAGCACGTCGATATGGGTGGGCATATGCACCAGGTGGCCAGCATCGGGCACCAGTGTGCGCAGCACATCCGCTGCCTTCAGCGCCTTTTCGGGGGTGGGCGACATCTCCATCAGGTGCACATAGAGGTGCAGAAGCCCCGGATGGCTCATCGCGCCCGGGGCGTCACTCAGGGCGGTTTCCAGTACCTCCTGCGCCTCTCGCGTGGCGGCACCGGGGGCGGGCTGGCCGGTGGCCAGATCCCACATCTTCCATGGGGTCAGGTTCAGCAGGCTTTCGGCATAGATCGCGCGCAGGTCGAGGTGATCGGGATGCGCGGCAAAGGCGGTGCGCATGGCGTCGGCAAAATCGTGGTCCCAGCGGTGCATGTCCGCGTCCAACTCTCGCTGAGGATAGCGTGCGGGCAGGGCGCGGATCAGCGCCTGTTCAACCAGTGTGCCGCCCTCGACCCGCGCCAGCGCGGCCTGGCTTGCATCAAAGGACGTGGCCAGCGCCTCGGCCCGGGTGGCGCTGTCCCAACGCTCCCACGGCATGTTGTAATTTGGGCCGCTGGCATAGGCGAGGCCCCAATGGGCCATGGCGCAATCCGGGTCATGTTCCAGCGCGCGGCGGAAACAGGCTGCGGCCTCGGCATGGTTATAGCCATAGGTCCAGATCAGGCCCCGGTCGAACCACAGCTGCGCCTGGGGCGCGGTGGTGGTCACTGGGCAGCTGTAGTTGCCCAGATCATAGCCGTAATCGCTCATCCTCACCTCCCTTTGCTTTCAGCCTGAGACTAGAACAGGCCGCGCGGCAGGAAAAGGTCAGGCGATCGCCCGCTCCTCGATCCGGCCCATATGCAGCATCAGGGCAAAGCCTAGCGCGCACATGATCAGGATACCGGTGGTCAGCGGTGCCATCGAGCCGTCAAACAGCAGGCCCACAGGGGCGGCGATGGCGGCGGCGAGCACGGTGGCGACTGCTCCGATGACCGAGGCTGCCATGCCAGCGATATGGCCCATCGGCTCCATCGCGATGGCGTTCAGATTGCCCAGCGTGGTGCCGGCCATGAAGAACACCGCCGTCTGCCAGGCCACGAACAGGCCGAACCGCGCGTCGGGAGACATCTCGACCCAGCCGCTGACGATCATGGCGGTGGTGAATACGATCTGTGCGCCCAGCGACCAGGTTACCATTCGGCGCATGCCAAGCCGCACCACCAGCGCCGCGTTGAGCAGGCTGGCCGAGCCCGAGATCAGCGCCACCAACGCGAACCAGAAGGGAAAGCTGTCGGCGCGGTCGTGGATCACGTCATAGACCGGCTGCACCATGGTCAGCATGGTAAAGAGCGTGCCCATGCACAGCGTCTGCACCATGATCGACAGGCGCACCGTGGGATGGGCGAACATCTGGCGCACCGCATCGGCCAATAGCGGGCCGCGAAACGGGCGGCGGTTCTCGACCGGCAGCGATTCCGGCAGGCGCAGCCCCATCCACAGCACAACAATGGTAGAGAACAGGATGAACGAGAGGAATATGCCGCGCCAGCCGACCAGCGCGATCACGCCCGCGCCCAACAGCGGTGCCACCGCCGGCACCAGGGTAAAGATCAGCATCGCAATCGACACGATCCGTGCCATCTGGCGCCCGGCATAAAGGTCGCGCACCACGGCCATTGCCACCACGCGCGGCCCGGCAGCACCCAGTCCCTGGGCGACACGGGCAGCCAGCACAAGTTCGAGCGACGAACTGAACAAGGCTACCGCGCTGGCCAGGATGTAAAGCGCCGCACCGCCATAGATCACCGGCTTGCGGCCAAAGGCATCCGACAGCGGACCGGTAAAGAACGTGCCTATGCCCATGCCCAACACAAAAGAGGTCAGGATCAGCTGCGCCCGGTTCACCGCATCGGGGCTCAGTTCCTGCCCGATCTCGGGCAGGGCGGGCAGCATCGAGTCGATGGAAAAGGCGATGGTTGCGAACATCATCGCGATCAGGGCGATGAATTCGGCCTTGGACATCCGGTCTGCCATCTGGGGGTCTCCTCTGCTTTGGCGCTAACATGGGCGGGCAGAGGGGACCAGTTCAGAACCGCACAGATATCTGTGCGTTCATGCGGAGGTGGTCTCGATCTGAGACATGATTTCGCGGATCACCTGTTCCCACAACTCCGGCGGCTGCGCGCCCGGAACCGCGTGCTGGTTGGCAACGATGAAGGTCGGGACCGAGCTGACCCCCATCTCGCGCGAATGGCTGTCGCGCTTGGCGATATCGTCGCGGTCGGCATCCGATTTCAGCAGTTTCAGGACCACGGCGGCATCCATGCCGATACTGTCGGCGATATCGGCCAGCACCTCGGCGTCGCCGATATCGCGACCTTCGGTGAAATAGGCGGCAAAGAGAGCATCGACGGCCTCTGTCTGCTTGCCCTCGACCCCGGCCCAGTGAATCAGGCGATGGGCGTCCAGCGTGTTCGGGGTGCGCTGCATCGCCTCGAAGTCAATCGCCAGCCCGGCCTTTTCGGCATGTTCCACCACCGGCGCATAGGCGCGCACCGCGCCCTCCTTGCCGCCGAACTTGCGCTCCAGATACTCGCGCCGGTCCATGCCCTCGGGGGCCATGTCGGGGTTGAGCTGGAAGGGGTGCCATTCGATGACAAAGGGATGATCCGGGATCGCCGCCAGCGCCTTGTCCAGCTGGGTCTTGCCGATATAGCACCAGGGGCAGATCGGATCGGACAGGATGTCGAGCTTGACGGTCTGGGTCATGGTTGCGGGGCCTTGAAATAGGCCGGGAGCGCCCGGCGCAGGAGTTTGCCATTGCCACCCGTGGGCAGCGCCGGAAGATGCACAAAGGCGCGCGGCTGCTTGTAGCGGGCCAGATTGGCCTCGACATAGGTGCTCAGCGCGCCCGCGTCCAGTTCGGCGGGGCCGGTATAGAAGGCGGCGATGATATAGGTGTCGGGTTTCACCTCGACGGCGGCGGCGCCGACCTGCTCGATGCCGGGAAAGCGGATCAGCGCGGCCTCGACCTCGACCGGCGAGACGCGATAGCCGCCCGCATTCATCATGTCATCGTCGCGGCCCAGATAGGTGATCTGCCCGTCGATGGCCATGGCACCCTGATCGCCGGTCAGGAACCAGTCGCCCTGCATCCGGGCGGCGGCTTCGTCGGGCGCGTTCAGATAACCCAGCATCAGGCCGGGGTCGCCCCGATGCACCGCGATGGTGCCGGGCTGGCCCTGCGGCACCGGCCCGTCGGGGCCGAGGATGGCGACGCGGCGGCCCACCTGCGGCTGTCCCAGAGCGTCACCACGCGCCGGATGGGCGGGGCTGGAAGAGATGAAGGTGGAGCATTCGGACATTCCGAACGCCTCGTACAGCTCGGTCCCGGTGGCGCGGGTCCAGCTTTCGTGCAAGGCACGGGGCAGTTTTTCGCCCGCGCACAGGCCATGGCGCAAAGCGGGCAGGTCGAGCAAGCCCGTCCCGTGCAGCATCTTGCGAAACACACCGGGTGCTGCGGCAAAGAGGGTGGCGCCATGGGCGGCCAGCAGGCCGGGCAGGGCGGCGATATCGGTGCCGGGTTCGGGGATCAGCGCGGTGGCGCCGATGGCCCAGGGGTCCATCAATCCGGTGCCCAACGTATAGGTCCAGTTGAAGGCGCCCGCATGGCACAGCCGGTCTTCGGGCGTCAGCCCATACCAGCCCTCGACCATCATCTGCCGTGCCCAGATGGCGCGATGGGCATGGGCCACGGCGCGCGGCTTGCCCGAGGTGCCCGACGTATAGACCGCATAGGCCAGCCGCTCGGGGTCGCCCAGCGCATAGTCGGCGGGCGGCAGGGCGTGCATCGCGTTCAGCGCCTCGATGCCGATCTGTTTGGGATGCGGGGCACAGGCCACATCGGGCGCGCGCAGGATGGCGGCGGGCGCCAGATCGGCGATCATGCGCGCGGTCTCTGGCTCGGTTAGTTGCGACGAGGTTGGCACCGGCACAATCCCTGCCGCGATGGCGCCCAGATAGGCGATCGGAAATTCGACCGTGTTTCCCAGCCGCATCAGCACGATGTCACCGGGCGCCAGCCCCGCTTGCAACAGCCCCGTCGCGGTGCCCAGAATGGCATGCTCCAGTCGGGCATAACTCCAATCCTCGGCTCCACCGGGGCGCAGCACCGACAGCGCCACCTTGTCGGGCTGGCGGCGGGCATGGCGCATCACGTGGGCGGCCAGGTTGAACGGGGCGGGGCAGGGCTGCGGCGGCCCTTGGTCAAAGATCGACAGCATGGCCTTGGCTAGCCTGACACCGCGCCCGTTGCAAGCGGGCGTGGCTGCGCCTATAGACCGGTCATGACCAAGCGCGACCCGTCATCCCTGATCCGTATCGCCCGTGAAAACGGCGCCGAGGCCGAGGCCGAACCGCTGGATCTGGGCGCACGCGTGCGCGAGCTGCGCAAGGCCCGCGACTGGACGCTGGAACAAGCGGCCAGCCAGGCCGGTCTGGCCCGCTCGACGCTGAGCAAGATCGAGAACGGCCAGATGTCGCCCACCTATGAGGCGCTCAAGAAGCTGGCGGTGGGGCTGCAAATCTCGGTGCCCCAGCTGTTCACCCCGCCGCAAAAGGGACAGGTGAACGGGCGCATGACGGTGACCAAATCGGGTTCGGGCGCGGGCCATGCCACCGCCACCTATGAACACGAGCTGCTGGCCGACAGCCTGACCAAGAAACAGATGCTACCCTATCGCGCCCGCGTCCGCGCCCGCACGATGGAGGAATTCGACGGTTGGGTCCGCCATGACGGCGAAGAGTTCCTGTATGTGCTGACCGGAGTGATCCGGCTTTATACCGAATTCTACGAACCGATCGAGATGCGCCGGGGCGACAGCGCCTATTACGATGCCTCGATGGGCCATAACGTGGTGTCGGTCAGTGACGAGGACGCCACCATCCTGTGGGTCACATCGCTGACCTGAGGCAACGCCTAGTCATCAAGTTCGCGGCTGAGCGTTTCGACATAGAGAAAATCCTCCAGCTCCTCGCGCGCTTCTGACAGGGTCAGGTTGTGGCGGTCGGCCAGATAGGCTTCGAATCGGCCGCGGTCGAGCTTCAGGAACGGCATGTCACTATCATCCAGATTGGGAAACCGGCGCTTTGCCCGGGCAAAGGCGCTTGCCCAATCCTGTGTCAGGTCGGTCCAGGTCAACATCGCTGAGCATTCCTTCGTGGGTGGTTGACGGAAACGCTCCTCCCTTGTCTCAGCCTAGAAATGTAACAGCTTTGCAAGCACCGGGCAAAACGCCGCACGACATTTGGGCGAATATTTGCTGGAGTCACACCTTTGGCGAGTGCCGTCGGATCAGTCCTGATACCACCAGACATCCGGCATGTATTGCGGCCCGTCGCCATAGATCGGTGGATTGGGCGGAAAGCGCAGCTGCCTGATATGGGCGATGCGTCCCACATCGAAGCGCCAGATCGGGATCACATAGCGTCCAGCGGTTAAGACCCGATCCAGCGCGCGGGTTGCCTCGGTCATCTCCTCCTGCGTGGTGGCCGCGAGCATGGCGTCGATCATGGCGTCGATGGCGGGAGAAGCCGCGCCCATCAGGTTGCGGCTGCCCGGCTGACCCGCGCTTTGCGAGCCCCAATAGAGCCTTTGCTCGTTACCGGGCGACAGCGACAGGTCACGGCGGAAAGGGGTCAGGTCGAAATCCAGCTCGGCCACGCGGGCGGTATATTGGGCGTTGTCCACCTTTTCGATCTGGGCCGAGATGCCCAGCCGCTCCAGCGCGCGGGTATAGATCTCGAGCACCGTCTGCATGTCGCTGTCGCCCTGGCGCAGCAGAAACCGCAGCGCCAGCGGCGCATCGTCTGGCCCCAGCAGCTGACCCTGCTCGATGCGGAACCCGGCCTGTTCCAGCAATTGCGCGGCACGGCGCAGATTGGCGCGGTTGCGCGCGGTGCCATCGCCCTGGGGCAGGGCATAGCCTTCGAGCGTGCCGGGCGGCAGATCCGCGGCAAAGGGGGCCAGCAACTCGGCCTCGCGCCCGCTGGCGGGACCGGGCCGATAGGCCAGATCGGTGCCCGAGAAATACGAGGTGATGCGCGGCATCACCCCACCGGTCACCGTGTCGTTGATGAATTCGAAGTTGAAGGCCAACAGCAGCGCCTCGCGCAGGCGCCAGTCATCGAAGGGTGCGCGCCGGG
Source organism: Ruegeria sp. YKSD163 (assembly GCF_059612905.1). Taxonomy (NCBI): domain Bacteria; kingdom Pseudomonadati; phylum Pseudomonadota; class Alphaproteobacteria; order Rhodobacterales; family Roseobacteraceae; genus Ruegeria; species Ruegeria sp. YKSD163. Next base: position 195,555 of record NZ_JBXWRM010000001.1, on the reverse strand, counting down.
TGTTGATCACGAAACCGGTCATCCCCGAAGGTTTGCCATGGGCGATCTCGGTCTTGATCACATCGCCACGCTGGGCGGCCGGGAAATCATAGGCGCTGTCCCATTTCTGGGCGTTGAACTCGCGAATGGCACTCAGTTCGCCGGCCTTGAATGCCTCCATCAGCACCGTGCCGTCGCCGAAAAAGTCGATCCGCATTTCGTCGAAATTCATCGTGCCGCGGCGAAAGCCGAGATCGGCGCCCCAATAGTCGGGATTGCGGGCAAAGCTCACGTAGCGCCCCGGCTCATAAGTCGAGACCACATAAGGGCCGGTGCCGATGGGGATGTCGTGGATGCTGCCCTCGGCCAGGCTGCGACCCTGCCATTGTTCCTTTTGCAGGATCGGGCGCAGACCGGCCAGCATGGCCAGTTCGCGGTCGTCATCGGCGAAGGTGATCCGAACGCTGCGCGGCCCGGTGGCTTCGATATGGGCGATGCGCGACCAGAAACCGCGATAGCGCAGATGCCCCTCGGTGCCCAGGGTCTGGTAGGACCAGATCACATCCTCGACCGTGACCGGGCTGCCATCCGAGAATCGGGCCTCTTCTCGCAGGGTGAATTCGACCCATGCGCGGTCCGGCGGCACTTCGACCGATTCGGCCAAAAGACCGTAAAGCGTGAAGGGTTCGTCCCAAGACCGGCCCATCAGGCTCTCATACGACCAGAAGGGCATCTGCCAGGGAAAGGTGCCTTTCTGGGCAAAAGGATTGAGGCTGTCAAAGCCGCCGGTGTTGCCGAACACTACGCGCCCGCCCTTGGGCGCGTCCGGGTTGGCATAGGGCAGGGACACAAAATCCGGTGGCAAGGCAGGCTCGCCATACATAGCTATGGCATGACGTGATTCTGCATTGGCTAAACTGGTGCCCAATAGAAAGGCGATTCCCGCCGTCAGCAGGCGGAACTGTCGGAAATAATCTGGTCGCACTTGCGCAACAATCCTGCTCGGGCCTTATTTTCTTGACCCTCACTCTAACGATGGTTTCACGTCTTTTCAAACTTTTAGCTTGGATGCGGGCGCGGAATTGCTTATAAAGGGGTCACTGCTCGATAGGTTTCTTGCCTGTATGAAACCTGCCTCAATAACTTAACGCCCGCCTTGTGCGGGCGTTTTTTTTGGCAGCTCAGATAGCGCAGCAGCAAAAACCCGCACAGCCATGCGCACTTCACTTCGCCCGAAATACTTCGGGGGGAGGTGACAAAATTCTACGAATTTTGTGGCGGGGGGCTCCGCCCCCCTTTCTCTCACCGCCCCCGGAAATACCCGTTTTCTTTGCAGGTGCAGCATGGCAGGGTGTTGCGCGACAGAACCTGTTTCAGAGAGGGAAAGACATGTCGCTGAACGGCAAGACCGCTATCGTTACCGGATCGAATTCAGGCATCGGCCTGGGGATTGCCCGTGAACTGGCCCGGGCGGGAGCCGATGTGGTTCTGAACTCCTTCACCGACCGCGACGAGGATCACGCCTTGGCCGCAGGTCTCGCCGATGAATTCGGCGTGGCCGCCCGCTACGTCAAAGCCGACATGTCCAGGGGAGCGGAGTGCCGGGCGCTGATCGCGCAGGCCGGGCGCTGCGACATCCTGATCAATAATGCCGGTATCCAGCATGTGGCGCCGATCGACGAGTTCCCGCAGGAAAAATGGGATGCCATCATCGCGATCAACATGAATTCGGCCTTTCACACCATGGCCGCCGCACTGCCGATGATGCGCGAGGCGGGCTGGGGCCGGATCGTCAACATCGCCTCGGCCCATGGCCTGACCGCCTCGCCCTTCAAGGCGGCTTATGTGGCCGCCAAGCATGGGGTGGTTGGCATGACCAAGACCGTGGCGCTGGAAACCGCGCAGGAGCCGATCACCTGCAACGCCATCTGCCCCGGTTATGTGCTTACCCCGCTGGTCGAGGCGCAGATCCCCGACACGATGGAGAAATACGGGATGAGCCGCGAGGACGTGATCAAGAAGGTCATGCTGGAGCGGCAGCCGTCCAAGGAATTTGCCACTGTCGAACAATTGGGCGGCACCGCCGTGTTCCTGTGTTCCGATGCGGCGGCCCAGATCACCGGCACCACGATCAGTGTCGATGGCGGCTGGACCGCACTTTGAGCCGAGGGCGGAGGGGGCCTCTGCCCCCCGGCACAAAATTCGCAGAATTTTGTTGCCTCCCCCCGGAGTATTTGTAGCGAAATGAAGAGGGGATCGCGGTGCGTCGGATCAATCTGGCCTTGCAGGGAGGTGGCGCGCATGGCGCTTTTACCTGGGGCGTGCTCGACCGCTTGCTGGACGAGCCGGATGTCGAGGTGGCGGCGATCACCGGAACCTCGGCCGGGGCGCTGAACGGGGCCGCCTTCAAGGCCGGCATGGTGGCCGGAGGGCGAGAGGGCGCCCGCGCAGCACTTGACCGGGTCTGGCGACGCATGGGCGCGGTCAACGACGACCGGATCAGCGGCTGGCTGGGGGCCGGGGATCCGGCGCAGCTGGCCCGGATGCTGGAATATTCCGCCCCCTTTGCCCTGGCCGAAACATGGTCGCGGCTGGTGTCGCCCTATGCCTATGGGCCATTCTACGGCAACCCGCTGCGCCCGGTGGTCGAGGCGCTGGATTTCGCCAATGTCTGCGCTCATGAGGGGCCAAAGCTCTACATCTGCGCCACCCGTGTGCGCACCGGCAAGATCCGGGTTTTTGCCGAGGAAGAGATCAGCACCGACGCCATCCTCGCCTCGGCCTGCCTTCCGACCCTGTTTCAGGCGATCGAGATCGACGATCCCGAGACCGGGCGGCGCGAGGCCTATTGGGATGGCGGCTATACCGGCAATCCGGCGCTGTTTCCGCTCTTCAACCGCGACCTGCCCGACGATGTGGTGATCGTCAACATCAACCCGCTGGAGCGCGACGCGCTGCCGGTCACGCCGCAGCAGATCCAGAACCGGATCAACGAGATCAGCTTCAACTCGTCCCTGTTGCGCGAGTTGCGGGCGATCCACTTCGTGCAGCGCCTGCTGGAGGATGGCACGCTGGAGCGGGGCCGGATGAGCCGGGTCCTGGTTCACATGATCGCCGATGACGCGCTGATGAACAGCCTGTCGGTGGCAACCAAAGTGGTGCCGCTGCCCCAGATCCTGGATCGGCTGAAACAGGCGGGCCGGACGGCGGCGGATTCGTTTCTGGATGCCCATAAGGACGACTTGGGCCAGCGCTCGACTGTCGATATGGAGGCGATGTTCGGCTAGGCCCCGGCCTCGATCTGGAACACATGGTTCAGATAGGCGTTCTCGTTCAGCCGAAAATGGGTGTCGCCCACATGGGCAAATCCACGCGCGCGGTAGAACCGCAGCGCAGGTTCGTTTTCAGAGCTGACCATCAGCCAGGCGGGCGTGCCTGGGGCCAACCTCTCCAGTCCTGCCTGTAACAGCTCACGGCCCAGCCCGGCGGCCTGATGGCGTGGTTGCACATAGAGCTTGTCGATCTCGACTTGGGCATTGCCCGCCGGGGCCGGGCTGTCATACCGGAGATGGAGGTAGCCGCCGATCCCCTCGGCGCAATCGGCCACCAGCACCGTGCTGTCGGAGGCGGCGATCAGCGCCTCCATGGCGGTGGGGGTGAAGGTGGTCAGGACATAGTCGGCATAATCCGCCCGCACACCGTGTTTGACATAGGTGGCCAGCCAGACCTCGATCGAGAGCGCCGCCAGCGGGGCGGCGTCTTCGGGCCGGGCGGCGCGAATGACGCTCACTCGTCGCTCTTTTGCTTGTCGTTGGGATAGACAAGGCCCGCCGAGATCACCAGCTTGGCCGCGTCCTCGACCGTCATGTCGAGGATGATCACGTCCTCTTCGGGGAAATAGAGCAGAAAGCCCGAGGTCGGGTTGGGCGTGGTGGGGACAAACACGCTCATCAACCGGCCGCCGGTCTCGGCCTTGTCGGCGATCTCGCCCTTGGCGGTGGTCGAGACGAAGCCGATGGCCCAGATGCCCCGGCGTGGATACTGGATCAGGCAGGCCTGTTCGAAACTGCGTTCGGTCTGGGCAAACACCGTCTCCGAGATTTGCTTGATCCCGGAATAGACCGAGCGCACCACGGGCATCCGGTCGACCAGCCCCTCGGCATACTGGATCAGCGAGCGGCCGATGATACCCTTGGCGATCCAGCCCACCAGAATGGTGAAGACCAGCAGGAAGATGACCCCGACACCGCGCAGGTTGATGCCGATATACTGTTCGGGGCGGAATTGATGCGGCACCAGCGGCAGAACGAAACTGTCGACCCAGCCGACCACGGACCAGAACAGCCAGATGGTCAGGCTGACCGGTGCGATCACCACGATGCCGGTCAGGAACGAGGCGCGCAGCCCGGCAAAGCGGCGCGGTTTCACGTGGTGAGGTTCTTCGTCAAAGGGTGTGTTCATCGGGTCCGTCCGCGCGTTTGTGGGCGAACGTAGTCATTCCGCCGCGCGCCCGCAATGGGGGGGTGAGGAAACCGCCCTCAGCCGCCCAGCGCGATCAGATCCCGGGCGATTTTCGCGGCCAGGCGCGCATTGTTGCGCACCAGCGCGATATTCGCCGTCAGCGAGCGGCCCCCGGTTGCCTCGAAGATCGCCTGCAGCAGGAAGGGGGTGACCGCCTTGCCGGAAATGCCCTGCGCATCGGCTTGGGCCTGCGCCTCGGCGATGACCGGGGCCAGATCCTCGGCAGCGATCTGGTCGACAGTCGGGATCGGATTGGCGACCAGTTGGCCGCCCGGCAGGCCCAGCGCGCGGCGAGTGGCATGGGCGCGGGCGATGCTGGCGCTGTCCTCCATCCTGAGCGGCGCGGGCAGGTCCGAGGTGGCCGACCAGAAGGCGGGAAAGCTGTCCTGCCCATAGGCGATGACCGGCACGCCCAGGGTTTCCAGCACCTCAAGCGTCTTGGGCAGGTCGAGAATGGCCTTGGCCCCGGCGGCAACCACGGTGACCGGGGTCTGGGCCAATTCGTGCAGGTCTGCCGAGATGTCAAAGCTGTGCTCGGCCCCCTTGTGCACGCCACCGATGCCGCCGGTGGCAAACACCTCGATCCCGGCAAAGCGGGCGGCGATCATGGTGGCGGCCACGGTGGTGGCGCCGGTGCCGCCGGTGGCGATACAGGCGGCCATGTCGGCGCGCGAGAGTTTCGCCACCCCCTGCGCCTGACCCAGCGTATCAAGCTGATCGGGTTCCAGCCCCACATGCAGCCGCCCCTCGATCACCGCGATGGTGGCGGGCACCGCGCCGGCGTCGCGGATGTCCTGTTCGACTGCGCGGGCGGTCTCGACATTCTGCGGATAGGGCATGCCATGGGTGATGATGGTGCTTTCCAGCGCCACGATAGGGGTGCCCGCGACACGGGCGGCGTGAACCTCGGCGGACAGGTGCAGGTCGATCACAGGGGGGTCTCTCCGGATACATAGGTTGCGGCGGCATGCAGCGCGCGCGACAGAGCGCTGTCGCGGTCGGCGCCCTGCGCCTCGGCGGCGATATGGGCCGCCATGAACGTGTCGCCCGCGCCGGTCACGCGGGTGACCAGAACGGCGGGCGGGGTCTGGGTGATCAGGCGGTTGGCGTCGCCCTCGCTGGCCGAGCGTCCGCCATCGGTGACCAGAACCCGCTGGGCGCCGCGCTCAAGCAGGGTTTGGGCGGCGCTGGCGGAGTCGGTGAACTCGGTCTGGCAGAGCAGGCCCGCCTCCTCGAGATTGACATAGAGCGTGGCACGACCCTGACGCACAAAGGGCAGCAACCGCTCGGCCTTGCCGGGCGAAGCCGGGGCCACCCGCAGGTCGGCGCGGGCAAAGGCGGGGCTGTGTGCGATCTCTTCCAGCAGCGACAGGGTCAGGTTGCCATCCAGCGCCACCGGCCCGGCATGGGGTGCGGCGGCATTGCCCAGCGGCCCGTCCAGTATCGGGCGCAGGATCTTGGCACCCGCCGCCTCGAGTGAATGGGCATCGGCGATGGCGGCGATCAGCCCGTTGGCGCCCTCGACCGCCATGTAACGGTCGGTGGGCAGGTCCTCCGAGCGATAGACGTGATCGGTGTTCATGCCCATCTGGGTACAGGCACGGATCAGCTCGTCCCCCTCGGCATCGCGGCCGATGGCGGTGAGCAGGGTGGGGCGCATGCCGAAGCGCGCCAGCGTCATGGCGATGTTCATGGCGACGCCACCGGGCAGGCGGGTGATGCGGCCCGGCACGTCCGAGCCCTGCCGCATATGGCTGGCCGAGCGTCCGATCACGTCCCAAAGGACCGAGCCGATGCAGAGGATATCCGAGGTTTGGGTCATTCTGCCCTCATGCCGCAGGGCGCAGGCAGGTGCAAGCGGGCTTGCACATCCCGCTCAGGCGGATACGAGGCCAAGTGCCGCGTCCGAGGCGGTGCCATCATATTTCTCGCGCGGAGGCCATGGCCGTGACCGCCAGTCCGGTTCGAAGGCGAAACTCGACACCGTGCGCCCATCGACCAGCGCGCCGTTCCCGGCGCCAAGCGCGTAATCGTAATAAAGCTTCACGATTTCTTCCTCGCTCACCTGATCGGTAGCGGGATGCGCCATGCAGGCCTCGCGCCAGACGCGCACCCGGTCATAGGCCGGATCGTCGGGCAGCGTGAAATCCTCGTAATAATCCAGGAACCAGAACCGTTTGAAGATCGGAGCGAAAACCGCCTCGGCCAGTCCGAACGCATCAAACAGCCATGTGCCTTTGGGATTGTGTTCGACAAGAAAATCATCGAGGCCGCGATAGAGGCCCAGCAGCCGGTCCAGATGCGCCGCGCGCTGTGATCGGTCCTGATTCATCACGTAGAGATATCCCGCGGTGACAAACGCGCCCTCCTTGGCGATCAGCATGGATTCGATCGCATGTTCCGCCGGATCGCGGCGCCGCAAGGGCGCGCCGGGCAGAACCTCGTCGAGATAGCGCAGAATGACGAGGCTTTCCTTGATGATCTTGCCGTCCGGCGTTTCCAGCACCGGCAGGGCAGTGGTTCCGCGGGTCTTCGTCAAAAGCTCGGGATCACGTGGTCGGGTGATGTCGACAACGCGGAACTCGACCGCATCGGTCAGACCTCGCAGGGCAAGAAGTATCTCGATCCGTTGTGAAAATGGGCAGACTGGAATGTGATGGATGATGAACTTGCTGGACAAGGTGGCCGCTCCTGAGGCTTGGGTGAATACCGGGTCAACGAAATCTCTCCGATCCAAGAATGCACAGGAGAAACGGCCGTTCAAGCGTAGCGCGCCTGTCAGCGTACGGGCACCGCAAAGCTGAGCCCGGCCCAGAGCGATTGCCAGACCGCGCGTTCCCCTTCGGGCGCGGGGCGCAGGACCACCGCATCGAGCAGATAGTTGTATCCGGGCAAGACGGGCAGGGTGGCGTGCCCCGTCGCATCGGTGCGGGCGAGATCCACGGTGACAGCGCCATCGGGCGCGCGTGCGAATATCTCGACCTGCGCATCCGGGCGTGGCTGACCCTGATAGAGCAGCAGCACCTGCATGCCGTCTGAAAGATCGTCGGTGTAGGGGTTGGTGAGCGCGACGAATTCGGTCTCCATCCCGGTTTCGCCATCTTTGCCCTCCGCGGCGCCAACCCCGACCAGCGCCTTGACGTGGCGGGTATAGGTCTCGAAGAAATCGACCGGCGGCAGGCCGAGCGCCTCGTGCCGGGCCTTTATGTCGGGGATGTCCTTATGGGCGGCGAAATCCGCGAATTTCTGCCATTCCTTGTATTTCACGCTGCTGGGGCTGGTCTCGTGCACCAGCACCCACAGGCCCGACGCGTCGGCCACCAGCCCGATCGCCGGAACATCGCCCATTCTCCCTGCATAGGGTCTGATTTCGCCGCCGACCCGGATCTCGGATCGGGGGGCGCGGTCGGGAAAGAAAACTTGCGCGGCGCCCTCGAACCGCTCTCCCACGCGCAGGTCGGCCACCAGTTCAGCTCCGGTTTCCACTTGATATTCATGGGGTTCGATCCAAAACTCATGAGCAAGCCCGACCCGGGCAACAAACATGAGGCAGAGGAGAGGGACAAGGATGCGGAACATGGGCGGAGCCTTTTTGGCGGTGCTGTTCAAGCTGGCGCTTGTGGCGCTGCTGTCAAGCCCGCTTACAGAGGGGGCCAGCGCCCATGAGGTCACGCCCACGGTTGCCGATCTGCGGGTCGAAAATGAGACAGTCATCCTTGATCTGCGTCTAAACGTCGAAGCCTTTGTGGCCGGGATCGACCTGGATGGGCTGGGCGATACCGACGATTCTGATGGGTCGGACAGTTATGACCAGCTACGTGCCATGGGCGCGGCCGAGTTGGAGCCGAAGGTGCGGGATTTCGCCGTCGCCTGGAAGGAACAGCTGAGTCTCAACGCCGGTGGCGTGCCGTTGGAACTGTCCTATGAAGGTGCGCGCATTCCGGTCGTCGGCAATCCCGACCTGCCACGTGTCTCGCACCTGCTGCTCACCGCATATCTGCCCGCTGGCGCGGCCAGCCTGACACTGACCTGGCCCAGTGGAGCGGGCGCGCTGGTGTTGCGCCAACAAGGGGTCGACGATCCCTATACCGGCTACCTTCAGGGCGGTGAAAGCAGCCCGCCCATCCCGCTGGCAGGCGGCGCGGCGCTGGGGCCGCTCGAGACCTTTCAGGCCTACATTCCGGTGGGCTTCACCCATATCCTGCCCAAGGGGCTGGATCATATCCTGTTTGTCTTGGGCCTGTTTTTCCTGTCGCCGCGACTACGGCCGCTGCTGTGGCAGATCAGCGCCTTTACGCTGGCACATACGCTGACGCTGGCGCTGGGGGCGACGGGGACGATCCGGGTGGAACCGGCGATTGTCGAGCCGCTGATCGCCGCCTCGATCACATTTGTCGCGCTGGAAAACATCCTGGTGCGCCGCCTGCATGCCTGGCGTCCGGTGATGGTCTTTGGCTTCGGTCTGCTGCACGGGCTGGGTTTTGCCGGCGTGCTGGAGGAATTCGGCCTGCCCGCCGGTCAGTTCCTGCCGGCACTCTTGGGTTTCAACATCGGGGTCGAGCTGGGCCAGCTGGCGGTGATCGCCGCCGCGTTCCTGAGCGTCGGCCTGTGGTTTCGCAACCGGCGCTGGTACCGGGGTCGCATCGCGATCCCGGCCTCGATGCTGATTGCGATGATCGGCGCGTATTGGGTGGTGGAACGGACTCTGCTGGCCTAGTCCCGGCCCATCGCCGCCGTCAGTGTCTTGAGCGCGGCCAGCGGGTCCTCGGCGCCCCAAATCTCGTCGCCGATGCCAAAGAAATCGGTCTGCGCGGACAGACTGCGCACCATCTCGGGCGTCAGTCCACCCTCGGCCACCACCGGAACCTCGATCACCGCCGACCACCATTCAAAGAGTTCGGGATCGACCACACTGCCGTCATCGAGCCCATGCGCGCCCACCGGACCAAAGGCCACGTAATCGGCCCCGGCCTCGCCCGCGTTCATCCCGTCATGGCGAGATGTGCCGCAGAAACTGCCGACAATGGCATCGGCGCCCAGTTCCTTGCGGGCGCTGCGGACCGAGCGGGCGGCATCCGACAGATGCACCCCATCCAGCCCCAGCCGCTGGGCCAGCAGCACGTGATCGGCAATCACCAGCGCGATATCGCGCGCATGGGCGACCTCGCGGCAGGCGTCCGCCGCGCGTGACAGCAGATCCTCGTCCCGGCTGGCCAGGGCCAGGCGGATGCAGGCTATATCGGCCCCGTCGAGGACACGCGCCAATTGGTCGGGAAACAAGTCGAGGTCGATGCTGGGTGGGGTGATCAGATAAAGCTGCGGCTGTTCGGGGGTTTCCATGGCGGGACCTCTGGTCTGGAGTTGCTGCGGTTTAGCCGATCGGACGGCGAATGGGAATATGGCGAAGGGGCTTCTGGTCAAGGGCTGGTTTCCGGGGGCTCCGCACAGGATCCCAATTCGGGGGCTCCGCCCCCGGGGCGAACAAAATTCGTCGAATTTTGTTCTGTCCCCCGGAGTATTTGTAGCGGAATGAAGGGCAGGGGCGGTCTTGTCCATCAGGTCGCCGGGCGCTAGAGCGGGCACAGCATTCGGAGGTGAGACATGCCCAGCGACAAGGCGCAGCCCGCAATCGTGCTTGTGCGGCCGCAGATGGGAGAGAATATCGGTGCCGCCGCGCGGGCGATGTGGAATTTCGGTCTGGACCGGATGCGCATCGTGGCGCCGCGCGATGGCTGGCCCAACAGCCGGGCGGTGGCCATGTCCTCGGGTGCGGGGCGGCTGCTGGACGAGGCGCAGCTTTATGACGATCTGCCGGGCGCGCTGGCGGATTGCACCTATGTCTTTGCCACCACCGCGCGTCCGCGCGAGATGACCAAGCCGGTGTTCAGCCCCGAGCGCGCCATGCAGCTGGCCGCCGAGAAACTGGCGGCGGGAGAGAAGGTGGCGGTGCTGTTCGGGCCGGAACGGGCCGGGCTGGAAAACGATGATATTTCGCGCGCCAATGCGATCATCACCGTGCCGGTGAACCCCGATTATGCCTCGTTGAACCTTGGCCAATGCGTTTTGCTGGTGGCCTATGAGTGGATGCGCCAGACCGGGGACGTGGTGCATCTGTCAGACACGCCCGGCCCCAAGGGCGAGTGGGCCACCGGTCTGGAGATCGAGAAGCTGGCCGAGCATTACGAGCAGCGGCTGGACGAGGCGGGCTTCTTCTTTCCTCCCGAAAAGGCCGAAGGCATGCAGCAGAACCTGCGCAACCTGTGGAGCCGGATGCGGCTGACCCGCGCGGATGTGCAGATGCTGCACGGGATCATGCGGCAGATGGTCCGCTGGAAGGAACGCGGCTGAGCCGGGTGCTGGACCTTGGCGCGCCCGAGGCCTAGCTTGCAGTCAAAGCGACAGGAATGAGGATGGCATGAGCGGCAAGCGCAGCATCTTTGAAGAGGTCTCGGACGGAACGCGGGCGGCGGCGGCGCAGCCCGGCATGATCGACCGGGGACGGGGCGGCGCGCGCGGCGCGATCCGGGCCTGGCTGGCGGTGCTCTTTGCACTGGTGGTGGCGATGATCGTGGTGGGCGGGCTGACCCGGCTGACTGATAGCGGGCTGTCGATCACCGAATGGCGTCCGGTCACGGGGGCTGTGCCGCCGCTGAGCGAGGCCGACTGGCAGGCGGAATTCGACAAGTACAAGCAGATCGACCAGTGGCGCTTGCAGAACCAGTGGATGGAACTGGCCGATTTCAAGTCGATCTACTGGTGGGAATGGGGGCACCGGCAGCTGGGCCGGGTGATCGGACTGGTCTGGGCGCTGGGGTTCTTCGGCTTTTTGATCGCGCGCAAGATCCCCGCTGGCTGGACCGGACGGCTGGTCTTGCCCGGCGTGCTGGGCGGGGTGCAGGGCGCGGTCGGCTGGTGGATGGTCGCCTCGGGCGTGACCCAGGGCGAGGGCATGACCTCGGTCGCGTCCTACCGGCTGGCCACGCATCTGGGACTGGCCTTTGTCATTCTGGGCCTATTGACCTGGTACATCCTGCAACTGGGGCGCAGCGAGCGCGATCTGATGCAGGCCCGCCGTGCCAAGGAGGCGCGGCTGTTCGGTCTGGCCACGGGCTGGCTGCATCTTGCATTCCTGCAAATCCTGATCGGCGCGCTGGTGGCGGGCCTCGATGCCGGGCGCAACTATGTCGACTGGCCGCTGATGGCGGGGCAGGTGATCCCGCCCGACCCGTTGGAGCTGAGCCCAGTCTGGCGCAACTTCTTTGAAAACCCAGGTCTGGTGCAGTTCATCCACCGTATCGTCGGCTATCTGCTGCTGGCCTACGGGGTGATGGCCTGGCTGCGTGGGCGCCGCAGCGCGCATGCGCAAACCCGTTTTGCCTTCAACGCAGGCTTTGCAGCGTTGGGCCTGCAGGTGGTGCTGGGCATCGTCACCGTCCTATATGCCGCGCCCTGGCAGATCGCCATCCTGCACCAGTTGCTGGCGGTTGGGGTTTTTGTGCTGATCCTGCGGGCGCGGTTCCTCTGCGCCTATCCGATTGCAACCTCTATCCGGGGATAAGACATCATGAGCGCATTCGAACAGTTGATGGCGCATGCCCGCGAGACGGCGGCGCTGGACCAGATCGCCGGGCGGCTGGGCTGGGATCAGGAAACAATGATGCCGCGCGGTGCGGCGCCGCAACGGGCCGAGGAAAGCGCCGCCATCGCCGGTGTGCTGCATGCCCGTCGCACCGACCCGCAGGTGGGCGACTGGCTGGCGGCGGCCGCGGCGCCGGACGAGGCCGGCGCCGCGCAGCTGCGCGAGATCCGACGCAGCTTTGATCGGACCGCGCGCGTGCCCGCCGATCTGGCCCGCGCGCTGGCCCGCACCACGGCGCGGGCGCAAGGCATCTGGGCCGAGGCGCGGGCGACCGAGGACGTGGCGGCGTTTCTGCCCGTGCTGAAGGAGGTCGTCGCGCTGCGCCGCGAAGAGGGGCAGGCGCTGGCCCAGGGCGGCGATCTCTATGACGCGCTGTTGGAGGAATACGAGCCTGCCACCAGTGCGGCCCAGATCGCCGAGACCTTTGACACCATGCGCCCGCGCCTGGTGGCGCTGCGTTCTGCGGTGCTGGACCGCCCGATGCCACAACGGCTGGAGGGGGAGTTCGACGAGTCCGCCCAGATGAAGCTCAGCCGGCAATTGGCGCGCAGCTTTGGCTATGACATGGCGCATGGCCGGGTCGACAAGGCGGTGCATCCGTTCAGTTCCGGTTCCGGTCTCGATGTGCGGATCACCACGCGGACCAATCCGGCCGATCCGTTCAACTGTTTCTACTCGACCATTCACGAAGTGGGCCACGCGGCCTATGAGCAGAATATCGACCGCGCCTATCTGCTGACCCCGCTGGGACGCGGCGTGTCGATGGGGGTGCATGAAAGCCAGAGCCGGATTTACGAGAACCAGCTGGGCCGCAGCCGCGCCTATACCGGTTGGCTGTTTGCCCAGATGCGCGAGGCGTTTGGCGATTTCGGGATTGCGGATGAGGATGCGTTCTATGCCGCCGTCAACACGGTGCACCGCGGCTATATCCGCACCGAGGCGGACGAGGTGCAGTATAACCTGCATATCATGCTGCGTTTCGATCTGGAGCGGGCGCTGATGGCAGGAGATCTGACGGTCGACGATCTGGAGGCCGCCTGGAACGATCGCTTTGCCGCCGATTTCGGCTATCAGGTGGACAAGCCCTCGAACGGGTGTTTGCAGGATGTGCACTGGTCGGTGGGCCTGTTCGGCTATTTCCCGACCTATGCGTTGGGCAATGTTTATGCCGGCTGTCTCTATCAAGCGTTGCGTCAGGCGGTGCCGGGTCTTGAGACGGATCTGGCGCAGGGTGACACAGCCGCGGCGACCGGCTGGCTGGCAGATCGGGTGCAGCGTCATGGCGGCCTGTATGCCCCGCGCGAGGTGATCGCACGAGCCAGCGGCATCGAGCCAGGGCCCGAACCTCTGCTTGAGTATCTCGAGGCCAAGTTCAGCGCGCTTTACGGGCTCTGAGCGGGCTCGAAATTCGGGTGATCCCGGCCAGGGTGAACACCATCCTGGTTCGTGATAGGATGTCGAAAAAGAGGTGCGATCTTGGACTATCTGACGTTGGAGAACCCGGTTTTCGTGACCTATGCGATTGCGTCCGCTCTGATGGTGCTCAAGATCATGGGGCAGGGCTGGATGACCGTCATTCGCATGATGCGAAAGGATGGAGGTTTTGTCAGTCCCGAGGATCTGCGCAAGACGCCGCTGAACCCGAACCCGCGTCCCGAGCAGCTGGAGATTGACGACTATGTCGATCGGTCGCGCCGGATGCACCGCAACGATCTGGAGAATATTCCCGGTTTCTGGATGGCGGGGTTTCTGATGGTCATGGTCGCGCCGCCCTTGTGGCTGGCGCAGGTCCTTATGTACGGTTTCGTCGCGGCACGCGCTGCGCATGCTGTGGCCTATGCGACGAAACAGACCCACGATATCCGGGCGACGTTTTACACCATCGGATCCCTGATCGTGATCTTCATGGCACTTTATGTTCTCGGGGCATTGCTTTTCTAAAGCAGCGCCATGCGCTCGGCCCGCTCGGGATCCGGGAAGGGGCGGTAGAGGCCAAAGTCGGACCGGGCGATCAGGGCCGTTACCGCGCCATAGAGACGCTCGACCTCTTCGTCATGCTCGCCAAGCACCCGAAAGGCACGGTCGAGTTGGCTCATGTCGTCAAACTCGATTTCAAGCAGGAAATCACGGCAGCTGTCGGCGGCCAGGTTCAGCTTGCGCCGCAACAGCCGCCAGTCGCGCACCACACCGCGTGCCTTGAGATACTGCATCCAATGTTCAAGTGCCGCGGCAAAGGCCAGTGCCTTGGCCTCGTGTTTCAGGTCGATTGCGCAATGGTAGAGGTTCATGACCGGAACGTCCTATGTGACCGTTCGGGCCAGATTGCCGCATAAGCAATTTCCAACTGGTTAAAAGGCAAAAAGGCGCGGTGTCCCGCGCCCTTTTTCAACTTGTTCGGCGTGGTTACTCTGCGCCGTCCTCTTCCTCGTCGTCCCGTTCGGCGATCCAGGCGACGCTGACGACCTCTTCACCCTTGCCGGTGTTGAAGACCCGGACACCACCGGCACCACGCGAGCGGAAAGAGATGCCTTTGACCGGACAGCGGATCGACTGGCCCTTGGAGGTCGCCAGCATGATCTGATCCTCAAGCTCGACCGGGAAGGTGGCGACAATGGCGCCGCCCCGCATCGCGCCGACCCCCTGGCCGCCGCGCCCGCTGACGCGGTAATCATGGGCCGAGGTCAGATTGCCGATGCCCGCGCGGTTGATGGTCACCAGCAGATCATTGGCGGCCAGCATCTCTTGATAGCGTTCCTCGGACAGGGTGCCTTCGGCGACTTCGCCTTCGGCGTCATCGCTGGCGTCGTCCTCGGTCACATCATTGCCCAGTTCACCCCGGAACCGTTTGATGAAGGCATTGCGCTCCCACGGTTCGGCGCTGAAATGACGGATCACCGACATGGAGACGACCTCATCCCCCGTATTGACCAGCCTGATCCCGCGCACACCGGTGGATTCGCGCGAGTTGAAAACGCGCACATCGGTGGACCGGAAGCGGATCGCCCGACCCGAGTTGGTCACCAGCAACACGTCATCGTCTTCGGAACAGATGCGCGCATTGACCAGACGAATGGACCCGTCTTCGGGCAGTTTCATCGCGATCTTGCCATTGCGACGCACATTGGTGAAATCCGACAGCCGGTTCCGGCGCACGTCTCCGCCAGTGGTTGCAAACACGATTTGCAGGTTTTCCCACTCTTCGTCCGGCACATCGACCGGCATGATCGCGGCGATCGAGACACCGGTGGGAATGGGCAGGATGTTGACGATCGCCTTGCCTTTGCCGGTGCGCCCCGATTGCGGCAGGCGCCAGGTCTTGAGCTTGTAGACCATGCCATCGGTGGTAAAAAACAGAAGCTGCGTATGTGTATTGGCCACGAAGAGGGTGGTGACCACGTCCTCTTCCTTGGTCTGCATGCCGCTCAGACCCTTGCCACCGCGTTTCTGGGCACGAAAATCGGCAAGCGGGGTACGCTTGATATAGCCGCCCGAGGTCACGGTCACCACCATGTCCTCGCGCTCGATAAGGTCCTCGTCGTCCATGTCGCCGGCCCAGTCGACGATCTCGGTGCGGCGGGGCACGGCGAATTGCTCGCGAACTTCTCGCAGCTCGTCGGCGATGATCCCCATGATCCGCTCGCGCGATCCCAGAATCTCTAGGTATTCCTTGATCTTGCCAGCAAGAACCTCGAGCTCGTCAGTGACTTCCTTGACCCCCAGCTGGGTCAAGCGCTGCAAGCGCAGGTCAAGGATGGCGCGGGCCTGCACCTCGGTCAGGTTATAGGTGCCGTCCTCGTTCATCTTGGACAGCGGATCGTCGATCAATCGCAGGTATCCGGCGATCTCGGCGGCGGGCCAGCGCCGCGTCATCAGTTTCTCGCGCGCATCCGCGGCATCGGCAGACGAACGGATGGTGGCGACCACCTCATCGACATTCGACACCGCAACCGCCAGGCCGCACAGGATATGGCTGCGTTCGCGCGCCTTGCGCAGCTCATAGGCTGTACGGCGGGCGACCACTTCCTCGCGGAAGTCGATGAAACAGGTGAGAAAGCGGCGCAGGGTCAGCTGTTCGGGCCGGCCGCCATTAAGCGCCAGCATGTTGCAGCCAAACGAGGTCTGCATCGGTGAGAAGCGGTAGAGCTGGTTCAGAACCACCTCGGGCGTCGCGTCGCGTTTGAGTTCCACCACCACGCGCACGCCGTTGCGGTCGCTTTCGTCCTGTACATGGGCGACGCCTTCGATACGCTTCTCGCGCACCGCCTCGGCGATCTTTTCGATCATCGCGGCCTTGTTCACCTGATAGGGGATCTCGTCCACGATGATGGCATAGCGGTCCTTCCGCAGCTCTTCGACGCGGGTCTTGGCGCGGATGATGACGCTGCCGCGCCCCTCCAGATAGGCCTTGCGCGCACCCGAGCGGCCCAGCATCACGCCTCCGGTGGGGAAATCGGGGCCCGGTACATAGTCGATCAGCTGCTCGCTGGTCAGGTCCGGATCGTCGATCAGCGCCAGGGTGGCATCCACCACCTCGCCCAGGTTGTGGGGCGGGATGTTCGTTGCCATGCCGACGGCGATGCCGCCGGCGCCGTTGACCAGCATGTTGGGGAAGCGCGCCGGCAGCACCGTGGGTTCACGGTCCTTGCCATCGTAGTTGTCCTGGAAATCGACGGTTTCCTTGTCGATATCGCTCAGCAGAAAGGCGGCGGGCTTGTCCATCCGCACTTCGGTATAACGCATGGCGGCGGGGTTATCGCCGTCCATCGAGCCGAAGTTGCCCTGACCGTCCAGAAGCGGCAGCGACATCGAGAAATCCTGCGCCATCCGCACCAGCGCGTCATAGATCGCCGAGTCGCCATGCGGGTGGTATTTACCCATCACATCGCCCACCGGACGCGCCGATTTGCGATAGGGCTTGTCATGGCCGTTGCCGGTCTCGTGCATGGCATAGAGGATTCGCCGATGCACCGGTTTCAGCCCGTCGCGCAGATCGGGGATGGCACGGCTGACGATGACCGACATCGCATAGTCGAGATACGAGGTCCGCATCTCGGATTCGATGGAAACGGTCGGCCCCACATAGGCGCTGCGCGCGATGGGGGTTTCGTCTTCGTTTTCAGGGGTTTCTGGCGTATCGCTCACGTAAACTGCCCGTTTCTTGTGCAGGTTCTATATATTGTGGGCGCATCTTAACAGACCCCGTACATAAGGTGCAATGCATAGAGCGAAATTAGGCTGGCAGCCACGGCGCCACATTGCCAACATACTGTTTTTATGGATTTATTATTAGAATCAGGCATCCTGACTGAACCGGGGGTAACTGGAGGTTCAAAATGAGCGCAACAGAAACCGAGCTGATGCTGAAGGGGTATGGGCTGACCACGGCGGAATTCTTCTATCACATGCCGGACCATATCCATGTGCTGAATACCTTTGTCTGGCAGGATTACGACCTTGCGCCGGACCATCCCAGGCTGTTCGGCTTCATCGAGTTCTGGCAGCGCGAAATCGACGGCCCGCTGCATTCGGTGCGTTTCACTCACCGCAAGATGATTTCGCCGGGCGAGTGGCGCAACGTGGTGGGCGAGTTCCGGCTGCACTGAACCGATACTCCGCCCGACCCTCAGGCCGAGCAGCTGGCTCCGCCCAGAACGCAAAACTTGGCGCAATGGGGGTGGTTCAGCTGCACCGGGCGTTCGGCCTCGGCCAGGGTCTCGCCCAGTTCGAATTCGGGGGCATAGGGCAACAGGGTGCAGGCCAGCACCACAGGATGCGCCGCACCCTTGCGTTTCACCACCATGCGCGAACTGGCGCACATCAGCGTGTCGGGCGACTTGCCCAGGATGCCCCAGCAGGCTGTGGTAATCTCGGGCACCTCGACCCGTTCGTCCATCTCGGGGAACAGCACGGTCTGGCCGGGATCGGCGGCGTCAATGGAAAACCCGTGTTCGGCATAGAGCGCGGCATATCCCGCACGCGCCTCTGCCTCGCTCTCTCCCCAGACGGTGCGCCCGGCCACGGTCATTCGCGCACCGGCATCGCGCAGCCAGGCCATCCCTGCCAGCGTCCTGGCGAAGCTGCCCGGCCCGCGTTCGGCGTCGTGAAAATGCGCGCTGTAATGATCGACCGAGATCCGCAGGGTCAGCCTGTCGCCGAACTCGCGCACCAGCGCCGCCACCCCCTGCCGCATCGCCTTGCGCATCATGGGGCGCATCGCATTGGTCAGGATCAGCACCTCGAACCCGCGTTCCAGCGCCGCCCGCGCCATGCCGATGATCTGCGGATTCATGAAGGGTTCGCCACCGGTGAACCCGATCTCTCGTATCGGCCAACCGCGCGCCTTGATCTGGTCCAGATAACCGGTGACCTCATCGGTGGTCATATAGACCAGCGCGTCGTTTTTCGGGCTCGACAGGATATAGCAATTGGCGCATTCGATATTGCACAGGGTGCCCGTGTTGAACCACAGCGTCTCGGGTCGGCTCAGGGCCACGCTGGCCCGTTGCTGGCCGTCCGCTGTCACGAAACTGTCCTGAAACTTGCCGATATTGGCGGTCTGTTGCGCGTGATCCTTCATCAATCCTGCCTGTGCCTGCATATTGGCTTGATCTAGCAGTAATGTAGCGGGAAAAGAAAGCGGGATCAGATGGTTTGACGGGCTTGTGATGCCGGGAGAGGTTCGAATTGTTTGCGCTAACAGTGGACAGAACCCCGGCAAAACGGTAAGGAGCAGCCATGGTATCGCGCATCATCCCGGTAGAACCTTTCGATCTGGTCGTTTTTGGCGGCACCGGTGATCTTGCCCGCCGCAAGATCCTGCCGGCGCTGTTCCGGCGCTCGGTTGCAGGGCAGATGCCCGAGGGCAACCGTATCATCGGCGTCGCGCGTCAGGACATGGACGCCGAGGCCTATCGCGCCCTGATCGCGCAGGGTCTGCGCGAGCTGTGGCCCGAGGCGGTGCAATCGCCCGATGCGCTCAACCGGTTTCTGGCCCGGCTCGACTACATGGCGCTGGATGCCACCCGACCGGAGGGCTGGGACGGGCTGGCCGCGGCATTGGGGCAGGGCGTTCGTGCCTTCTATTTCTCGGTCGGGCCGGGTCTTTTTGGTGCGCTGACCGAACGGCTGCATCAGCACGGGCTGGTCAGCCAGGATACCCGCATCGTGGTCGAGAAACCCTTTGGTCACGATCTGGCCAGCGCGCAGGCGCTGAACGCCACTCTGGCCGCGCATTTCCATGAACGCCAGATCTATCGGATCGACCATTACCTGGGCAAGGAGACGGTACAGAACCTGATGGCAGTGCGCTTTGGCAACATGCTGTTCGAACCGCTCTGGAACAGCCAGTATGTCGACCATATCCAGATCACCGTGGCCGAGACCGTGGGCGTTGGCGGCCGGGCCGATTACTACGACCGGGCCGGCGCCATGCGCGACATGATGCAGAATCACCTGATGCAACTGTTGTGCCTGATCGCCATGGAACCGCCGGCCAAGTTCGACCCAGACGCGGTGCGCGATGAAAAGCTCAAGGTGATCCGGGCACTGGACCCGGTAAAGCCGCACCATATCGTGCGCGGTCAATATGCGGTGCCGGTGGGCGGTGCCGGGCAGGGCTATCGCGATGAAGTGGGCGATCCGCGCTCGATCACAGAAAGCTATATCGCGCTGCGCGCCCATATCAGCAACTGGCGATGGGCTGGCACGCCTTTCTACCTGCGTACGGGCAAACGGTTGGTGGCGCGGTCCTCGGTCATCAACGTGATGTTCAAGGACGCGCCCCATTCGATCTTTGGCGAAGAGGCTGGGCGACATGCCAATGTGTTGTCGATCCGGCTGCAACCCAACGAGGGCATCACGCTGAAGGTGACGATCAAAGAGCCTGGACCGGGCGGCATGCGGCTGGTCGAGGTGCCTCTGGACATGAGTTTCGCCAAGGCGCTGGGGCCCGAGAACCAGAACCCGCCCGATGCATATGAACGGCTGATCATGGATGTGATCCGGGGCAACCAGACCCTTTTCATGCGCGGCGACGAGGTCGAGGCCGCCTGGGCCTGGACCGACCCGATCATTGCGGGCTGGCAGGCCCGTGGCGATGTGCCCAAACCCTATGATTGCGGCAGCACCGGCCCCGGCGACGCCGAGCTGCTGATGAGACGCGACGGTCGCCGCTGGCAGGGGATAAACCCATGAATATCCAAGACTATCCCGACCGCGAAATGCTCGCTATCGACCTCGCCAACCGCCTGGCCGGAGAGTTGGAGGCGACACTGCTGACCCATGACCGCGCCACGCTGGCAGTGGCGGGCGGCACCACGCCCGGCCCGGTCTTCGACGTGCTCTGCGCCGCCGATCTGGACTGGCACCGAGTCATGGTGCTGCCGACCGATGAGCGCTGCGTGCCGCAGGACCATCCGCGCGCCAATGCCCGGCTGATCGCGCAGCAGTTGCTGGTCAACCGCGCCGCCAGCGCCAGCTATCTGCCGCTTTACCTGCCCGGCGCCGAGCCCGAGGATTGTCTGGCCGAGATCGAGACGCTGCTGACCCCGGTGCTGCCGCTGTCGGTACTGGTGCTGGGCATGGGCGAGGACATGCACACTGCCTCGCTCTTTCCCGGTATGCCGGGGCTTGAGGCAGCGCTGGATGGGGACGCGCCGACTCTGGCTGTCGCCCGGCCTGAAACCCAGCCCGAGGCCCGGATCACGTTGACCGCCCCGGTGCTGAACGGGGCGCTGTCAAAGCACCTGATCATCTATGGCGCCGCCAAGCGCAACGCACTTGAGCGGGCCATGTCGATGCATCCCGAAGAGGCGCCGATCGCGGCGGTTTTGGACAGTATCACTGTCCATTGGGCGGAATAGGTTTCTTCCATGTTTCAAGAGTTGAACGCGCTTCACGCTGACCGGTCGGGCCGCCGCATCCTCGATCTTTTCGCCGCGGATCCCAGCCGGGCCGAACGGTTCAGCGCCGATCTGGACGAGATGCGACTGGATTACTCCAAGACCCTGATCGACGCGGATATCCGGGCCGCGCTGATCGCGCTCTGCGAGCGGGCCGGGTTGGCCGCGCGCCGCGAGGCGATGTTCTCGGGCAAACCGATCAACGAGACCGAAGGCCGCGCGGTGTTGCATACGGCACTGCGCAATCTGGATGGCGGGCCGGTCCTTGTGGATGGCAGCGACGTGATGCCTGAAGTGCGCGCGACCCTGGCGCGGATGAGGGCCTTTACCGATGCGGTGCGAAACGGAGGGTTGAGCGGAGCAGGGGGGGCTTTTACCGATGTGGTCAATATCGGTATCGGTGGTTCCGATCTGGGACCGGCGATGGCCACGCTGGCGCTGGCACCCTATCACGACGGGCCACGCTGCCATTTCGTCTCGAACGTGGATGGGGCTCATATCGCGGATACGCTGCGGGGGCTGGATCCGACGCGCACTCTGGTGATCGTCGCCTCCAAGACCTTCACCACCATCGAGACGATGACCAATGCCCGCACTGCCCGCGACTGGATGCAGCGCGGCGGCGGCGACCCGGCACGGCAATTCGCGGCGCTCTCCAGTGCGACGGACAGAACCGCCGATTTCGGCATCCCGGACGCGCATGTCTTTGGCTTCGCCGACTGGGTCGGCGGGCGCTACTCGATGTGGGGACCGATCGGGCTGAGCCTGATGATTGCGATCGGCCCAGACGATTTCGACGCCTTTCTGCGCGGTGGGCAGGCAATGGACGACCATTTCCGCAGCACGCCCTGGCACGAGAACATGCCTGTGATGCTGGCCTTGACCGGTATCTGGCATCATCAGGTCTGCGGTTATCCCAGTCGCGCGGTGCTGCCCTATGACCAGCGGCTTGCACGTCTACCGGCCTATTTCCAGCAACTCGAAATGGAATCGAACGGCAAATCGGTTGCGATGGACGGCACCGCGCTGGATCAGGCCGCCGGTCCCATCGTCTGGGGCGAGCCGGGCACCAATGGGCAGCACGCATTCTATCAACTGATCCATCAGGGGCGTCAGGTCGTTCCTTGTGAATTCATGGTGGCCGCCCGCGGACACGAGCCGGAGCTGGACCACCACCACCGCCTCCTGCTGGCCAATTGCGTGGCCCAGTCCGAAGCGCTGATGCGGGGCCGGTCCCTGTCCGAGGCACGCGCCATCGTCGCGGGCCGGTGCTATGACGATGCCGAGCTCGACCGCCAGGCCCGTCATCGGGTGTTCGAGGGAAACCGCCCTTCGACCACGCTGATCTATCCGCAACTGACGCCCGACATGCTGGGCAGGATCGTGGCGCTTTACGAGCACCGGGTGTTTGTCGAAGGCGTGATCCTTGGCATCAACTCGTTCGATCAATGGGGGGTCGAGCTGGGCAAGGAACTGGCGACCTCTCTGGGCCCCATTGTCGAGGGAGCTGAACCTGCCACCGGCAAGGATGGGTCGACCGCCGCGCTGGTGGCCTATGCTCTGCGTCATCGTGACCCCGGGCTGACGTAGGGTTCCGGCCCGTCAAACGAACACAAAGTTATTGTCACCCGGTCCGCTGCTTGGCAGGGTTCGGCATTGGGCGGGGTCGCGTCGACGCGGCCACGATGAGGATGCTTGTGACGTCGCGCCGGGGTGCGGCCGTCACGCGAAGAACAGGGAAGGAACCCGATAATGCTGGGACAGATGATGTATCAGCCGCTGCTGATCTCGTCGCTGATCGACCATGCTGCGCGCTATCATGGCGAGGCGCCGATCTGGTCGGTCAATACCGAGGGTGGGGTCGAGGAGACCAATTGGGCCGGGGTCGCGGCCAATGCCCGTTGTCTCGGTTCGGCGTTGAGCGGGGCCGGGCTGGCGCCACAGTCACGGGTGGCAACGCTCGCCTGGAACAACCGGCGGCATCTGGAGCTGTATTACGGCGTGTCCGGCGCCGGATTCGTGCTGCACACGATCAACCCGCGCCTGTTCCCCGAACAGCTGGTCTATATCCTCAACCATGCCGAGGATCGTATCCTGTTTTTCGACGCCACCTTCCTGCCTCTGGTAGAGGGGATTCGCGGCGAACTTTCCACCGTCGAACGGCTGATTCTGATGGGGCCGCGCGACGAGGCGGCTGCGGCGCGGATCGAGGGGCTGGAATTCTACGACGAATTTATCGCTACCGGGGATGCGGGTTTTGAATGGCCCGATCTGGACGAGCGCACGGCATCGAGCCTGTGCTACACCTCGGGCACCACGGGCAACCCCAAGGGTGTGCTCTATTCTCACCGTTCGACGATGCTGCACAGTTTCGGGTCGAACACCCGCGATTGCATCGGCTTTTCTGCGCGCGACGTAGTGATGCCGGTGGTGCCGATGTTCCATGTCAACGCCTGGGGCACGCCCTATGCCTGTGCCATGTCAGGCTCGTGCATGGTGCTGCCGGGGCCGGATCTGCATGGCGAGGCGCTGGTGGGGCTGATCGACCAGTATGGCGTGACCATCGCGCTGGGGGTGCCGACCATCTGGCAGGGCCTGCTGACGACAGCACGGGCCAAGGGCAGCAAGCTGGAGAGCCTTGCCCGCACGGTGATCGGCGGCGCGGCCTGTCCGCCCTCGATGATCGCCGAATTCCGCGACCGCTACGGCGTCGATACGGTGCATGCCTGGGGCATGTCCGAGATGAGCCCGCTGGGCACCACCAACCAGCCATTGGCAAAACACGCGGAACTGCCGGTCGAGGCACAGCACAAGCTGCGCGAGAACCAGGGCCGTCCGCCCTATGGGGTCGAACTGAAGATCGTCGATGACGACGGTAACCAGTTGCCCAATGACGGCCAGACCCAGGGCGACCTGATGGTACGTGGTCATTGGGTGCTGGACAGTTATTTCCAGTTGCAGGACCAGCCGATCCTGTCGGATGGCTGGTTCGCCACCGGCGATGTGGCAACGCTGGACCGCGACGGATATATGACGATCCGGGACCGATCCAAGGATATCATCAAGTCGGGCGGCGAATGGATCAGCTCGGTCGAGCTGGAGAATATCGCCGTGGCGCATCCGAAACTGGCCACCGCCGCGGTGATCGGTGTTCCGCATCCGAAATGGGACGAACGCCCGCTTCTGGTGGCGGTGAGCGCCGAGGGAGAGACGCCCGACGAGGCGGAACTGCTGGCCTTCTTCGACGGCAAGATCGCCAAATGGCAAGTGCCCGACCGCGTCGTCTTTGTGGACGCGCTGCCACTGAACGCCACCGGCAAGGTGCTGAAACGGACGCTGCGGGATCAGTTCAAGGATGTCCTGACCGGCTGAGCCGGGCGGAACCGGAAATCGGGGATTTCCGGCCCGGAAAACACATGTTTTCCGGGCTGTTTTCCGTGTCGGAAAACAGCTGCATCGGGTTCTCTGCCAGAAAGATTGGAGCGGGTAGCGGGAATCGAACCCGCACTTCAGGCTTGGGAAGCCGGCGCGCTACCACTACACCATACCCGCGCTCACCGGGTTCGAATACGCAATGGCCGGAGCCGCGTCAAGCGGTTCCGGCGCGCCGGGCCTGGAACAGGTTGATGGTGGCGGGCATGAGGATCCGGCCGTCTTCGACGTAAGGTTCGAGCGCAGTGCTGACCGCGTCGCGGATCGCGGCTTCGTCCGCCTCGGTGCCGTTGAAATGCGCCAGGACCCGCGCGGCTGGTCCCAACCGGGTGCAGAGCGCCGAGGCCCCCTCCAACCCGCCGGGCGGGGTCAGCTTAACTTCAACGGCATGGGCCTCGATATCGGCAAGACCGGCTTCGGCCATGAAGCCGGTGACGCGGTCAATGTCGTGAAAGGCCAGAGGCCCCGGTGCGTTGCGGTCTGCCTTGGGCATCTGGCCCAGCCGGTCGGTGGCCGCGCGGTGGGGAATGTAGAACCAGGGGTTTCCGGCCAGCGGCCCCCAGGCGGCAAAGGTCATGCGCCCGTCGGGTTTCAGAGCATGGGCGATATTGGCGAAGGCGGCAGCGTTGTCGGAAAAGAACATCATACCGAAACGTGAAATCATGGCGTCGCGCGCTGCGGGCGGAAAGGCCTCGGTCTGGGCGTCGGCGAGGGCAAAGTCCACGTTGTTCATGCCGCTGGCCCGCTCCCGGGCCCGGTCGAGGAACGGCGGCGAGATATCGACACCCAGCACATGACCCGCCGGCCCGACCGCGCGCGACGCGGCCAGGGTGACGTCACCCAGACCGCAACCGATATCCAGAACGCGCTGGCCCGGCTTCAACTCCGCGCGATCAAGCAGAAGATCGACGACCGGCGCGAAGGAGGCCGCGATCTGCTCCTCGAAGGTCAGCCATTTCATGCCCGAGGCGGATTTGCCCCAATACTCGGCCTGATCCTGGTTTGTCTCTGTCATGATACCTCCCTTTGGGAAGGTATCATGCCCTGCGGCGGCGACGGCGGCCAGACCCCTCGTCGTCACCACCCCCGGTGTTGAACGAGACCTTGGGCAGGGTCAGGACCTTGGCCAGTTCCGGGAAGGGTTCCACCGAGTTCGGGATCGCCGAGGCATTTACGAAATGCTCCTGGAACCGGCGTTCGACCGCGGTTTCCACCTTTTCGATGGCGCGCACGGTGGCCTCGATCTCGGTCCGGGCGTCAGTGTTCAACAGAGCGATCCGCGCGCCGGTGCCCGCCGCGTTGCCTGCGCTGGTGACTTTGTCCAGCGGGCAATCGGGGATCATGCCCAGCACCATCGCGTGCTTGGCCGAGATATGGGCGCCAAACGCCCCGGCCAGCACCACCCGGTCCACCTTGTCGACCTCCAGCTTGTCCATCAGCAGGCGGGCACCCGAGTAGAGCGCCGCCTTGGCCATCTGGATGGCGCGTACATCGGGGTTGGTGACGGTGATGGTCGGGCCGCCATCGGCTGAGCCGTCCCAAAGCAGGTAGGCATTGGTGCGTCCGTCCTGAATGCAGCGGGCCGAGCCGGTCTGTTCGGCCGAGCCAATCAGGCCCGAGGCGTCCAGAATACCCGCCATGCGCATCTCGGCCACCACCTCGATGATGCCCGAGCCGCAGATGCCGGTGATGCCGGTGGTTGCGATCGCTTCGGCAAAACCTTCCTGATCGGACCAGATTTCCGAACCGATCACGCGGAAACGCGGTTCCTTGGTGATCGGGTCGATCTCGACCCGTTCGATGGCGCCGGGGGCGGCGCGCTGGCCGCTGGAGATCTGTGCGCCTTCAAAGGCCGGGCCGGTGGGCGAGGAGCAGGCCAGCACCTTGTCCTTGTTGCCCAGCAGGATCTCGGCATTGGTGCCCACATCGACCACCAGCACCAGATCCTCGGACTTGTCGGGCGCCTCGGACAGGGCGACGGCGGCGGCATCGGCGCCCACATGGCCCGCGATACAGGGCAGGATATAGACCCGCGCGGCGGGGTGGATGTTCAGATCCAGTTCCCAGGCCCGCAGCGACAGAGCGTCCGAGGTGGCCAGCGCAAAGGGCGCCTGGCCCAGTTCGAACGGGTCTATCCCCAGGAACAGGTGATGCATGACCGGGTTGCAGACAAACACCGCATCCACGATCAGCGCCTTGTCGATCCCGGCCTCTGCGGCGATCTGGGTGAACAGCGCGTTCATCCCCTCGCGCACCGCACGGGTCATCTCCTGGTCGCCGCCCTTGTTCATCATCGAATAGCTGACCCGGCTCATCAGATCTTCGCCAAAGCGGATCTGCGGGTTCATGATGCCCGACGAGGCCACAACCTCGCCGCTGTGCAGGTCGCACAGATGCGCGGCGATGGTGGTCGATCCGAGATCGACCGCCAGCCCATAGACGGTGCCGTCGTAATAACCGGGCCAGATATGCATGATCTTGGGCGGGTGGCTGGCATCGCCCAGATGCACCGCCACGGTGACTTTCCAGCCGCCTTTGCGCAGCACCGGCTGCAACTGGTGCAGGATATGCAGGTCGGTCTGCACGCCGGTCAGCTGCCATTGCTCGGAAAGCGCCGCGATCAGGCGTTCCATGTCGCCGGTTGGCTTGTGCATGTCGGGTTCTTCGACCTCGACATAGAACAGCCGGGTCGAAGGGTTCATGGTGATCTTTCGCGCCTCGGCCCGCTTGCGCACCACCTGGCGGTGGACCTGGCTTTCAGGCGGCACGTCGATCACCACATCGCCCTGTACAGTGGCCTGACAACCCAGCCGGCGCCCGTCGATCAGCCCGCGCTTGTCCTTGTAGCGCTGCTCGACCGCGTTCCATTCGCTAAGTGCGCCGTCACGCACGGTGACACCATGTTTGGGAAATTCACCATAGGACGGGGTGATCTGGCATTTAGAACAGATGCCGCGCCCGCCGCAGACCGAATCGAGATCGACCCCCAACTGCCGCGCCGCAGTCAGAATGGGAGTGCCGACGGGAAAGTGCCCGCGCTTGCCCGAGGGGGTGAATACGACGAGGGGATCGCTGCTCATGACTTTCTGCCTTCCGGAGTACCGATTGTGCGCGACAATATTGTGTTTTGAGCCAACGGAAAGGCGACGCGCGGCATTTTCCTGTCCGGTGGCGGCATTTACCGCAAAAAGATGTGGCCTGGATGTGGGTTCAGTCGGCTGCGTCTTTGTCGAGCCAATCCAGAATCGCGGCCCGATCCGCATCCAGATCCGGCGCCGGGGCGCGGGTGGCCGGGTCGGGCAAGTCGGTCATCTTGATCGGGTTGCCAGCAGCGGTATAGGCCGGGGCGCCATCGGGTCCCAGCACATCGACCACCATGTTGCGGGCGCGGATCTGCGGATCGTTCAGCACCTCGGCCACGTTCTGGATCGGGCCGGTGGGAATGCCCGCGCGGGTCAAGGTGTCGATCCAATGCGCCTTGGGCCGGTCGAGGGTCACCGCCTCGATCAGCCGTTTCAAAAGCCGCGCATTCTGGCAGCGGGCCGGGTTGGTGGCAAAGCGCGGATCATCCGCCAGCGGCAGGTCCAGCGCGTCGCAGAGCCGGGCAAACAGGCCGTCATTGCCGGCGGCGATGACGAAAAGCCCATCCTCGGCGTGAAAGGTCTCGAACGGGGTGATCGAGGGATGCCGCGCGCCCGAGGGGCGCGGCGGCTCGCCGGTGACGCTGGTGATGGCGATGGCATGTTCCAGAAGCGCCAGCTGGCTGTCGAGCATCGCCACGTCGATCTTTTGTCCTGCGCCGCCGCGTTCCACCTGCAACAGGGCGGCCATCACCCCCTGCACCAGATACATGCCCGCCACGATATCGCCGATCGAGGCGCCGACGCGCACCGGTTCGCGGTCACGCTCGCCGGTGATCGACATCACGCCGCCGCGCGCCTGTACCACCATGTCATAGGCTGGGCGCTGCGCCTCGGGGCCGGTATGGCCAAAGCCCGAGACGGCGCCATATATCAGCTTTGGAAAGCGTTCATGCAGCGCCTCCCAGCCGTAACCCAGCCGCTCCATCACGCCGGGGCGGTAGTTTTCCAGAAGGATATCGGCCCGCGCCAGCAACCGGTCGAAAATGGCCCGGTCCTCGGGCGCCTTGAGGTCCAACGCCATGCTTTCCTTGCCATGGTTGATGGTGGCGAAATAGGCGCTCTTGCCGTCTTTGAAGGGGGGAAAGGCGCGGGTGTCGTCGCCCTGTCCGGGGCGTTCGACCTTGATTACGCGGGCACCCAGATCGGCCAGTGTCATGCTGGCAAATGGCCCCGCCAGAACATGGGTCAGGTCCAGAACAAGGGTTCCGCTGAGGGGGCCGGACATGGGCGTTTCCTTTCTCAATTCGCGCGTGTTGCAGGGTTAGCGCGCCCGCGTGACGATGCCTTGACACAGATCAGGGTCGGGCGCGTCCGTTTTCTGCGCGCTGGCCCTTTTACCCGGTGGATAACTGTGCCATAGGGTCACCGCCAAACGGGATTATGCATGGGGACCGCAAATGCAGATTCGTGAGGCTCTCACCTTTGACGATGTTCTACTGGTTCCGGCGGCCTCGTCGGTGCTGCCGTCGACCGCCGACACCAGAACCCGCGTGACGCGCGAGATCAAGCTGAACATACCGCTTCTGAGTTCGGCCATGGACACGGTGACCGAGGCGCGCATGGCCATTGCCATGGCCCAGGCCGGTGGCATGGGCGTGATCCACAAGAACCTGAGCGTGGATGAGCAGGCACGCGAAGTGCGCCGGGTCAAACGGTTCGAGAGCGGCATTGTCTACAACCCCGTCACCCTGCGCCCGGATCAGACCATTGCCGACGCCAAGGCCTTGGTGGAGCGCTATAATTTCACCGGCTTCCCGGTCACGGACGACCGTGGCCATATCGTCGGCATCGTCACCAACCGTGACATGCGCTTTGCCACCAGCGATGACATGCCGGTCAGCGCGGTGATGACCACAAACGACCTAGCAATGCTGGCCGAACCTGCCGATCTGGACGAGGCCAAAAGCCTGATGCGCGCGCGCCGGATCGAGAAACTGCTGGTGCATGACGGGCAGGGGCGGCTGACCGGCCTGCTGACGCTGAAAGACACCGAACAGGCGGTGCTGAACCCGACCGCCTGCAAGGACCATCTGGGCCGTCTGCGGGTGGCGGCGGCCAGCTCGGTCGGCGACAGCGGCTTTGCCCGCTCCGAGGCGCTGATCGACGCGGGCGTCGATATCGTGGTGGTCGACACCGCGCATGGGCATTCGGCGGGTGTGATCGACGCGGTGCGCCGGATCAAGCAACAGTCGAACATGGTACAGGTGATCGCGGGCAACGTCGCCACGGCAGACGCCACCAAGGCGCTGATCGACGCCGGTGCGGATGCGGTCAAGGTGGGCATCGGGCCGGGCTCGATCTGTACCACGCGGATGGTGGCCGGTGTCGGCGTGCCGCAGCTGACTGCGATCATGGATTGCGCCCAGGCGGCGGGCGACGTGCCTGTGATCGCTGATGGCGGTATCAAGTTCTCGGGCGATTTCGCCAAGGCGATCGCGGCGGGCGCATCCTGTGCCATGGTCGGTTCGATGATCGCGGGCACCGATGAAAGCCCGGGAGAAGTCATTCTGTATCAAGGGCGTAGCTTCAAAAGCTATCGTGGCATGGGCAGCCTTGGCGCAATGGCGCGCGGCTCGGCCGACCGCTATTTCCAGAAGGACGCGGCCAGCGACAAGTTGGTGCCCGAAGGGATCGAGGGGCAGGTACCCTACAAGGGTTCGGCCAGTGCGGTGATCCACCAGCTGGTGGGCGGGTTGCGTGCCGCGATGGGCTATACCGGCTGCGCCACCGTGGGTGAGATGCGCCAGAACTGCCAGTTCGTGAAGATCACCGGCGCGGGGCTCAAGGAAAGCCATGTGCACGACGTGCAGATCACCCGCGAAAGCCCGAACTACCGGATCGGATGATGGATCCGGTGGACAGCGTCCGCAGCGGCCCGTGGCGGGTTGACTGTCTGGTCGATGGCGGCATGACCTTTAGCACAGATGTGTTTGCCAATGTCGCCCCCGCCCGGCAGGCCGAGTTGCTGGGCGCGGCGGGCCTGAGCGCGGCAGTGACCGAGTTCAACGCCTATCTGATGCGCCATGACGATGGTCGCATCTGGCTGGTCGATACCGGTTGCGGCACCATTTGCGGGCCCGAGGGTGGACAATTGCCCACGCTTCTGGCCCAGGCCGGACTCGCGCCGGGCGATATCAGCCGGTTGATCCTGACCCATCTGCATGCCGATCATTGCGGCGGGCTCCTGGGGCCGGGCGCGGCGCTGTTTTCCGATGCCGAGATCCTGCTGCATCCCGCTGAGGCTGCGCATTGGCGCGACACAGAGGCTCCCGGTGCCCAGGTGCTAACGGCCTGCGCCGACCGCCTCCGGCTGGTCGGCTCGGATGCGGATCTGGGTGCGGATGTCCGGGTCTGGGCCTTGCCGGGGCACACGCCCGGTCATTTCGGTCTGCGGATCGGCGACGATCTGGTGCTGGCCGGTGACATCCTGCATTCCGAGGCGCTGCAATTGCCCGATCCAGCAAACGCCACCCAATTCGACGTGGACCCGGCGCAGGCCCTCGCCAGCCGGAGCGCGGCACTGGCAGAGATTGCCGAGCGCAACCTCGTCTGGTCGGGCAGTCACCTGATCGGTGCCAAATTCGCTCGGTTAGATCGCGCTGGTGACGGCTTTGCGAAACTGGAGACCTGAGAGATGACCCCCGCCGCCCGGCTTCAGGCCGCGATCGAGGTTCTGGACGAGATCCTGGCCGGCAAGCCCGCCGAACAGGCGTTGACCGGCTGGGCGCGGCGCTCACGGTTTGCCGGGTCCAAGGATCGCGCGGCGCTGCGTGACCATGTGTTCGACGCGCTGCGCGCCCGACGCTCCTTTGCGGCGCGTGGCGGGGCCAAGACCGGGCGCGGCCTGATCCTGGGCCTGTGCCGGGCGCAGGGCTTGGCGGTTGCGGATCTGTTTACCGGTATAGGCCATGCACCCGCGCCGCTGACACCCGAGGAACAGGCCGGTGGACGCGACCCCGCGCCGGGGGCCGAAGCGGCGGATATACCCGACTGGCTCTGGCCCCGGTTCCAGGCCAGCCTGGGCGCACAGGCGCAACAGGCGGGCGAAGTCATGCAGAGCCGCGCTCCGGTGCATCTGCGGGTCAATACCGCCCGCACCGACCGCGCCAGCGCCATCGCGGCATTGGCAGGTGAGGGGATCATCGCCCAGCCGCATCCCGCCTGCGAAACCGCGCTTGAAGTGACCGAAGGCGCCCGTGGTATCGCCCGCTCGACCGCCTATCTGGACGGGTTGGTCGAGTTGCAGGATGCCGCCAGCCAGGCCATCGTGGCTACGCTGCCGCTGGCACCGGGCATGCGCGTGCTTGACTATTGCGCCGGGGGCGGGGGCAAGACGTTGGCGCTGGCGGCGGTTCCGGGGATCGAGGTGTTCGCCCATGACGCCGCCCCGCAGCGCATGCGCGACCTGCCGACGCGCGCGGCCCGGGCCGGTGCGCCGGTGCGCCTGCTCGATACTGACGAGGCGACAAATGCGGCGCCTTTCGACCTGGTGCTGGCCGATGCGCCCTGTTCGGGCAGCGGCTCTTGGCGCAGGGCGCCTGCTGGCAAGTGGGACCTGACCGAAGAGAAATTCACCGCCTTACTGACGGTGCAGCGCGAGATCCTGCATCGCGCCGCTGCGCTGACCGCGCCGGGCGGGGTACTGGCCTATGCCACCTGCTCGATGCTGGACGAGGAAAACGAAGGAGCGGTCGATGCGTTCCTGCGAGCGGGGGGCTGGCAGGTGGTCAAAAGCCAGCGCTGGAACGTGTTGTCAGGGACGGATGGATTTTTTCTTACACTCTTGACGAGATTGGAGTTCGAGCTTTAGCAACTATAGGTATAGTTGGGGCGTAAAGATTTTGGTCGTGTTAAAGCCGGCTTAACTCTTGATGGGTGACAAAGTCCTGACGACTCAGATGCCGGAGCCGGAATGTGACCGAATTCACCGCCTCGATCTCACCTGCGCAGAACAACCCGCGCAGTACCCGCGCGCGGGTGGCGGCGATGCTGCTGCTGGCGCTGGCGGCCTTTGGTGCGGCGGTGTTCTGGGACCTGTCTGGTTTCGTGCAAAAGGCGCTGTTCGCCGCGGGGGGCTCCTCGATCCTGGTCACCGGATTGCTGCTCTACCAAAGCAGCCATGCCCGTGGGGTCGAAGGACAGATGCGCCAGATGTTGGCGGGGTTTATCGATAAGGACGCAACTCCCAGCTTTGTCACCGATGACGAGGGAGCCATTCAGGCGCGAAATGCCGCGGCCTCAATCCGGTTTTCGGGCGCCAGCGATGAAACGCTTGCTGCAACGCTGCGGTCGATCTTTGGCAACCCCTCGGCGGTGCTGTACCGTTTGCAGTGCAGGGCGCGGGTCGACGGCAACGCACGTGAGGACGTGGTGACCCGGCGCGGCCATATCCGCCTGTCGGTGCATGTGCTGGGCGACGTTGGATTTCTTTGGCGAGTCGAGGATATCACTGATCGCACCGCCGCCAGCAGCCGCGCCGACAACCTGCCATTTCCGATGCTGACCATCGGGCGCTCGGGCGCGGTGCTGTTCATGAACGAAGCGGCGCGCGCGTTTATCGGCTCGCGGGTGAAATCGCTCGACCGGTTGTTCCTGCAGCTGCCTTACAGGCCCGGTGAAATCAATCATGTCAGCACGGGCGCGGGCAGCGCGCCCGCGATCGTGGTCGAGATCTCAAACAGTCCGGGCCGGCAAGAACTGTTCCTGATCCCGGTCAAGGGCGAGATGGGGCAGGGCAAGGCGCCTGATTTTGCCACTTTGCCGGTCGCGATGATGCGTCTGACGGCATCGGGCAAGGTGCTGGAGGTCAACCGCTTGGCGCAGGACTTGCTGGGCGGTCCGGTTGAACCGGATACGATGCTGGACCAGTTGATGCTGGGCCTTGGACGACCGATCCCCGACTGGCTGCGGCAAACGGTCGAAGAGGCGGGGGCGCCCCGGTCAGAGTTTCTCCGGCTCAGCGGGCGCGACAGCGAGATGTTCGTGCAGGTGACGCTGAGCCCGATCAATGAGGGTGGCCAGACCGGGTTGATCGCGGTCCTGAACGACGCGACCGAATTGAAAACGCTTGAGGCTCAGTTCGTACAAAGCCAGAAGATGCAGGCGGTGGGCCAGCTTGCTGGTGGTGTGGCGCATGATTTCAACAATCTGCTGACGGCGATCTCGGGCCATTGCGATCTGCTGTTGCTGCGGCACGATCAGGGTGACCCGGACTATGGCGATCTGGTGCAGATCAACCAGAACGCCAATCGCGCTGCGGCACTGGTCAGCCAGT
This sequence comes from Ruegeria sp. YKSD163, assembly GCF_059612905.1. Classification (NCBI taxonomy): domain Bacteria; kingdom Pseudomonadati; phylum Pseudomonadota; class Alphaproteobacteria; order Rhodobacterales; family Roseobacteraceae; genus Ruegeria; species Ruegeria sp. YKSD163. Next base: position 161,667 of record NZ_JBXWRM010000001.1, on the reverse strand, counting down.
TGCTCGCCTTTTCCCGAAAACAGACCCTGCGCCCAGAGGTGCTGGACCTGCGTGACACGCTTGCTGATCTGATCCACCTGCTGAACCGGCTGGTGGGGGAAAAGGTGACGCTGACACTCAGTCACGATCCGGTATTGAAATCGGTGCGCGCCGATAAACGGCAGCTGGAACAGGTATTGATGAATCTCGTGGTCAACGCCCGCGATGCGATGCCCCAGGGTGGCGAGATTCGCATCGAGACCGAGGTCTTGACGCTGGATGAACCATTGGAGCGCGACCGCGCCACGCTGCCGATCGGCGAGTATGTCTCCGTCAAGGTGCGCGACGAGGGGATGGGGATCGAGCCGGACAAGCTGCAAAAGATTTTCGAACCTTTTTATACCACCAAGCGCACTGGTGAGGGCACTGGTCTGGGCCTTTCAACCGTCTATGGGATCGTCAAACAGACCGGCGGGTTCATTTTTGTTGACAGCGTGTTAGGCAAAGGAACCGAATTTACCCTCTATCTGCCTGCTTATCAGGCGGTGGCGAACGAGGTGCGACAGGCGCCGCTTCTCACCGAGAAACGTATGGCCACACATGGCGCGGGCGTGGTGTTGCTGGTCGAGGATGAGGCACCGGTGCGCGCCTTTGCCTCGCGCGCACTGCGACTGCGCGGCTATACGGTGATCGAGGCGGATTCGGCCGAAGAGGCGCTCCGCCTGCTTGAGGACCCCGATCTGGCCGTCGATGTCTTTGTCACCGATGTGGTGATGCCGGGCCTGGACGGGCCGACCTGGGTGCGCAAGGCGCGCGAAGAGCGTCCCGACGTGCGGGTGGTGTTTGTTTCGGGCTATTCCGAGGGCGCGTTTGGCGAAACAGACAGCGCGTTGCCGAATTCGGTCTTTCTGCCGAAACCCTTCTCGCTGACACAACTGACCGAAACGGTGCACCAGCAGCTTCATTGAGGCAGATCAGATCGCGCGCGCGTGCAACTCGAACTCGTCGGCGCATTTGCGTCGCAGCCGCTCGGCGATGTCGGGGGATAGCTCAAGCGGCAGATCGGGCGAGACGTTTTCACGGGCTGGAGCGATCTCGGTCTGCAAGCGGTCTTGCAGAAAGGTGCGAATGCCCGGCTGGTTCTCGTATCTGAACAGATGGCTGACGGTACAGCCATTGGGACGCGGTGTCAGAAACCGCGCCTGGGAGCCGACATTGGCAAACCCTGGGCGCTTGCCCTGCATATAGGCGGTCACGAATTCATCGAAGCTGATGCCATGGGTCGCGTTCGGTTTGCCCTGCATGAAAGGGCGCTGGCGATAGCGATACCAGCTGCCGAGCCACTCGACCGGCTCGCGCACCACCGCCATGATCTCCATCTCGACCCCGAACATCTTCTCGAAAATCGGCCGAAAGAACCGGTCATAGCGGTAAATGGGCGCATGTTTCAACTCGGGCGGGTCGGACACGACAATGTCAGCGCGGGCACGCAGCGCGGTCTGATAAGCGGTGGTTCCGGTCTTGGGGACAGAGAGGAGCACAAGTCTTTCCTTAAAGAAAACAAGCATCTGCTCTCCGTCCCTGCTGCATGACACATGAAACCTGTCCAACGTAAACCACTCCTTAACACAATTGGAAAAGAGTGAATAAGAAAGATTTTGTTTGAAATGTTCTTCTTTTGATCTCATAAGGAACAAGAGGTGAACAAAGACCCGATTGCCGCCCGTGACGGCGTGTGACAAAAGGAAGGGGACAGGATAATGGCGGATCTTCTGACGATGAGCAGCAAACAGAACGCGGACAAGCAAAAGGCGCTGGACAGTGCCCTGGCCCAGATCGAACGGCAGTTCGGCAAAGGCTCGATCATGAAACTTGGCGGTGAGAACGCCATTCAGGAGATCGAGGCAAGTTCGACCGGCTCGCTGGGGTTGGATATCGCGCTGGGAATCGGTGGTCTGCCGATGGGACGGATTGTCGAGATTTACGGGCCGGAAAGCTCGGGCAAGACCACGCTGACCCTGCATTGCATTGCAGAGCAGCAAAAGCGCGGCGGTGTTTGCGCCTTTGTCGATGCCGAACACGCGCTCGACCCGCAATACGCGCGCAAGTTGGGCGTCGATCTGAACGAGCTGTTGATCAGCCAGCCCGACACCGGTGAACAGGCGCTGGAGATCACCGATACGCTGGTGCGCTCGGGCGCGGTCAACATGGTCGTGGTCGATTCGGTCGCCGCGCTGACCCCGAAATCGGAACTTGAAGGCGACATGGGCGATTCCAGCGTCGGCGTGCAGGCCCGCCTGATGAGCCAGGCCATGCGCAAGCTGACCGGCTCGATCAGCCGCTCGAAATGCATGGTGATCTTTATCAACCAGATCCGGATGAAGATCGGCGTGATGTTCGGCAGCCCGGAAACCACCACCGGTGGCAACGCGCTGAAATTCTATAGCTCGGTCCGCCTGGATATCCGCCGTATCGGCGCCATCAAGGATCGCGACGAGGTGGTGGGCAACGCCACCCGCGTCAAGGTGGTCAAGAACAAGGTGGCACCGCCCTTCAAGCAGGTCGAGTTCGACATCATGTATGGTGAGGGTATCTCGAAGACCGGTGAGTTGCTGGATCTGGGCGTCAAGGCCGGCGTGGTCGAGAAATCCGGCAGCTGGTTCTCTTACGGGGATGAGCGGATCGGCCAGGGCCGCGAGAACGCCAAGACCTTTCTCAAGGAAAACCAGTCGATTGCGCTGGCGATCGAAGACAAGATCCGCGCCGCGCACGGGCTGGAGTTCGACATGACCGAGGATAGCGAGGATATCCTCGAAGCCTGACCGGACCCGCGGCACGGCAATCTGACAACAGGGGCGTCCAATGGCGGGCGCCCCATTTTTCTGCGCTGCGGCTGCGAGGAGTGGACTATCGCTTACGCTGCGGCTAAACCGGCTCAGACCTTGTCGAATTCGCGCCGAGAGAGCCAGAATGCCCAGCCTGAACGATATCCGATCGACCTTTCTGAACTATTTCGCGAAGCAGGGGCATACGATCGTCCCGTCCAGCCCGCTGGTGCCGCGCAACGACCCGACGCTGATGTTCACCAACTCGGGCATGGTGCAGTTCAAGAACTGCTTTACCGGGGTAGACAAGCGTGACTATGTCCGCGCCACCACCGCACAGAAATGCGTGCGGGCGGGCGGCAAGCACAATGACCTCGACAATGTGGGTTATACCGCCCGGCATCACACGTTTTTCGAAATGCTCGGCAACTTCTCCTTTGGCGACTACTTCAAATCCGAGGCGATCCCTTTTGCCTGGGAACTGATCACCCGCGATTTCGACATTCCCAAGGACAAGCTATATACCACGGTCTATCACACCGATGACGAGGCCTTCGAGATCTGGAAGAAGGTGGGCGTGCCCGAGGACCGGATCATCCGCATCGCCACCTCGGACAATTTCTGGCAGATGGGTCCGACCGGCCCCTGCGGCCCTTGCACCGAGATTTTCTATGATCATGGCGACCATATCTGGGGCGGCCCTCCGGGCAGCCCGGAAGAGGATGGCGACCGGTTCATCGAGATCTGGAACATCGTTTTCATGCAGAACGAGAAGTTCGAGGACGGTTCGATGGTCGATCTCGACATGCAGTCGATCGACACGGGCATGGGGCTGGAGCGGATCGGCGCGCTGCTTCAGGGCAGCCATGACAACTATGACACCGACCTGTTCAAGGCATTGATCGAGGCCTCGGCCGATGCCACCAGTGTCGATCCCTATGGCGACCAGAACGTGCATCACCGGGTGATCGCCGATCACCTGCGTTCGACCTCGTTCCTGATCGCGGATGGCGTGATGCCTAGCAATGACGGGCGTGGCTATGTCCTGCGCCGGATCATGCGGCGGGCGATGCGGCATGCGCATCTGCTGGGCGCCAAGGAACCGGTGATGCACCGGTTGGTGCGCACGCTGGTCGGCCAGATGGGCGCGGCCTATCCAGAGTTGGGCCGGGCGCAGGCGCTGATCGAGGAAACGCTCTTGCTGGAAGAGACCCGGTTCAAGCAGACGCTGGACCGTGGTCTGAAACTGCTGGATGACGAGTTGGCCGCACTGCCCGAAGAGGCGCCGCTGCCGGGCGAGGCGGCGTTCAAGCTGTATGACACTTATGGCTTTCCGCTGGACCTGACGCAGGATGCGCTGCGCGAAAAGGGCCGCAAGGTCGATACCGACGGGTTCGATGCGGCCATGGCCGAGCAGAAGGCCAAGGCGCGCGCCGCCTGGGCGGGCTCGGGCGAGGCGGCGGATAACGCGGTCTGGTTCGATGTGCTGGATATCGCGGGCGCGACCGATTTCCTGGGCTATGACACCGAAAAGGCCGAGGGCCAGGCGCTGGCCCTGGTAGTTGATGGCGCGCTGAGTGACAAGATCGCCGAGGGCGGCAGTGGCTGGGTGGTGACCAACCAGACGCCTTTTTATGGCGAATCCGGTGGCCAGGTCGGCGATACAGGCGTGATCCGGCGGCTGGAAAACCGCGACCACGTGGCGTTGGTCGAGGACACGCGCAAGTTCGCCGATGGCAAGGTCTATGCCCATAAGGTGACCATGGAGCGCGGCGCGCTGGCCAAGGGCGATGCGGTCGAACTGGAAGTGGATCATGCCCGCCGCAGCGCGATCCGGGCCAACCACTCGGCCACGCACCTGTTGCACGAGGCGCTGCGCGAGGCATTGGGCGATCATGTGGCCCAGCGCGGCTCGCTGAACGCCGCCGACCGGCTGCGGTTCGACTTCAGCCATGCCAAGGCGCTGAGCGAGGCGGAACTGACCCAGGTCGGGACCGAGGTGAACCGGTTCATCCGGCAGAACTCGCGTGTTGAGACGCGGATCATGACGCCCGACGATGCCCGCGCCATCGGCGCGCAGGCGCTGTTTGGCGAGAAATACGGAGACGAGGTGCGGGTGGTGTCGATGGGCCGGGCCGAGACCGGCAAGGGCAGCGATGGCAAGACCTGGTCGATCGAGCTGTGCGGCGGCACCCATGTGGCGCAGACCGGCGATATCGGCATGTTCGTGCTTCTGGGCGACAGCGCGTCAAGCGCCGGGGTGCGACGTATCGAGGCGCTGACCGGGCAGGCCGCGTTCGAACACCTGTCGCAGGAGGTTGGTCGTCTGTCCGAGGTGACAGCGATGCTCAAGGCGCAACCGGCCGAGGTGGCCGAGCGGGTGCGGGCGCTGTTGGACGAGCGCAAAACCCTGCAGAACGAGGTGGCGCAACTGCGCCGCGATCTCGCCATGGCCGGAGGGGCCGGGCAGGGTGGTGGCGCTGTGGCGCGCGATGTGGGTGGTGTGCCCTTCCTGGCGCAGGTGCTGACCGGCGTGTCGGGCAAGGATCTGCCAGCTCTGATTGACGAGCATAAGGACCGTTTGGGTTCGGGCGCGGTGCTGCTGATCGCCGATACTGGTGGCAAGGCGGCGGTTGCGGCTGGTGTGACCGAGGATCTGACGGGCCGTGTTTCTGCTGTGGATCTGGTCAAGGCGGCGGTCGTGGCGCTTGGCGGCAAGGGCGGTGGTGGCCGCCCGGACATGGCGCAGGGCGGCGGTCAGGATGCAGGCAACGCGGATGCGGCGATCAGGGCCGCGGAACAGGTATTGGGAGGATAAGACGATGGGCGCACTCTGGATTGCACATGTGACGGTGACCGACGCCGAAGCATATGGAAAATATGCCGAACTGGCCGGGCCCGCCATTGCCAAACACGGCGGCACATTTGTCGCGCGGGGTGGCCGTTTCGTTCAGCTTGAGGGCAAGGAGCGTCCGCGTAACGTGGTCGCCAGATTTCCCAGCGTCGAGGCGGCGGTGGATTGTTACAACTCGCCCGAATACCAGGCGGCGCTGGACCATGCGCGCGGCGCATCGGAACGCGAACTGATGGTTGTCGAGACCAGCGAGTAAGAAAATTCTGCGAATTTTCGGGGTCCGAGATTATTCGTCGAATAATCTCAGACCGGACCAAGACCAAAAAAGGGGCGCCCTGTCGGGCGCCCTTTTTTTTATCAGCTGGCTGCCTTGGCCATGCGTTTGCGTTCATGCGGGTCGAGATAGCGTTTGCGCAGGCGGATGGTGGTCGGGGTCACCTCGACCAGTTCGTCATCGTCGATATAGGCAATCGCCTCTTCCAGGCTGAACTGGATATGCGGGGTCAGCCGCACCGCGTCATCGGTGCCCGAGGCACGCACGTTGGTCAGTTTCTTGCCCTTGAGCGGGTTCACTTCCAGGTCATTGTCGCGGCTGTGTTCTCCGATGATCATCCCCTCGTAGACATCGGTCTGCGGGCCGATGAACATGCGGCCGCGCTCTTCGAGGTTCCACAGCGCATAGGCGACCGACTGGCCGTTTTCCATCGAGATCAGCACGCCTGCGCGCCGGCCCGGGATGGCGCCCTTGTGCGGGGTCCAGCCGTGGAACACCCGGTTCAGCACGCCGGTACCGCGCGTATCGGTCAGGAACTCGCCATGATAGCCAATGAGCCCGCGCGAGGGCACATGCGCGATGATCCGCGTCTTGCCGGCGCCCGCCGGTTTCATCTCGACCAGTTCACCCTTGCGGGGGCCGGTCACCTTTTCGATCACCGCGCCGGTATATTCGTCATCCACGTCGATGGTGACTTCCTCGACCGGTTCCAGTCGCTGGCCGTCTTCCTCGCGGAACAGGACCTGCGGGCGCGAGATGCTGAGTTCGAACCCTTCGCGGCGCATGTTCTCGATCAGCACGCCCATCTGCAATTCACCCCGGCCCGCGACCTCGAAGGCCTCGCCGCCGGGCGTGTCGGTGACGCGGATGGCGACATTCGATTCCGCCTCTTTCATCAGGCGGTCGCGGATCACCCGGCTTTGCACCTTCTTTCCGTCCCGGCCCGCCAGCGGGCTGTCGTTGATACCGAAAGTGACCGAGATGGTCGGCGGGTCGATCGGCTGGGCGGGCAGGGCCTCGGTCACCTGAGGATTGACCAGGCTGTCGGCCACGGTGGCCTTGCTCATCCCGGCGATTGTGACGATATCGCCCGCTTCGGCCACGTCGATGGGCTGTTGGCCCAGGCCGCGAAAGGCCAGGATCTTGGAGGCGCGGAAGCTTTCGATCTGGGTGCCGTCGCGGCTGAGCGCTTTCAGGCTCTCGCCCGCCTTGAGCGTGCCGCTTTCCACACGGCCGGTCAGGATGCGGCCGATGAACGGGTCGCTGCCCAGCGTGGTGGCCAGCATGCGGAACGGCTCGTCCTTGCGGGCGATCTGTGCCGGGGCGGGCACATGGCGCACCACCAGTTCGAACAGCGCCGTCAGATCCTTGCGCGGTCCGTCCAGATCCGTGTCGGCCCAGCCCGAACGCCCTGAGGCATAGAGATGCGGGAAATCAAGCTGTTCGTCATTGGCACCCAGATTGGCGAACAGGTCGAAACATTCGTCCAGCGCCCGGTCGGGTTCGGCATCGGGCTTGTCGACCTTGTTCAGCACCACGATAGGGCGCAGGCCCAGCGCCAGCGCCTTGGATGTCACGAACTTGGTCTGCGGCATCGGGCCTTCGGCGGCGTCGACCAGAAGAACCACGCCGTCGACCATGCTCAGGATGCGCTCGACTTCGCCGCCGAAATCGGCGTGGCCGGGGGTGTCGACGATGTTGATGCGGGTGCCCCGCCACTCGACCGAGGTCGCCTTGGCCAGAATGGTGATCCCGCGCTCGCGTTCCAGGTCATTGCTGTCCATGGCGCGTTCGGCTACGGCCTGGTTCTCGCGAAAGGCACCGGATTGTTTCAGCAGTTCATCCACCAGCGTCGTCTTGCCGTGGTCCACGTGAGCGATGATCGCAATGTTGCGCAGGTCCATGAGGTCCGCCTTTGTAAGGGAGTTGGCCCGGCGCATAGCCCGAGATCCGGCCAAAGGCCAGAGGAAATGCATCTTTTCCGCTGATATACGCCGCGGCGCGGCATCAATGCGGCGAGGCGCCCGAGAACAGGTGGATGACAAGGATGCCGGCCATGATCATCGAGATCCCCAGAATGGCGGGCAAATCCAGCCGTTGGCCGAACACGACCAGACCGATGATGGCAATGAACACGATGCCCAACCCTGACCAGATCGCGTAGACAATACCCACCGGCATGTGGCGCAGGGTCAGCGACAACAGGAAAAAGGCGATGCCATAGCCCCCCACCACGATCAGCGAGGGCACCAGTCGGGTGAATTGCTGGCTGGCCTGTAGCGCGGTGGTTCCCACGGTCTCGGCTGCGACCGCTAGGATCAGATAGATGTAATGCATCGGCATGAGCGGTCTCCATGTCGGGGATTCGCGGGACATCGGCCCCTGATCCCGACCTAGCGCAATTTCCGGCGTCGGGACAGAGGAGGGAAATAGAGGATATTCGAACAGGTACTTGTGCGGTGATTCACTCGACGGAAAGGCGCGCTCAGGATAATGAGAGCGATCAGACGGGGCCGCTGCCCCGGACCCGTGGGGCGCGGGAGCAGTCGCCCCAGCCGGAGAGCGAACCATGTGCCGTTGGGCCGCCTATCATGGAACCCCGATCTTTCTCGAAGATGTCATTTCCCGTCCGGGGCATTCGCTGATCGCGCAAAGCGCTCATGCCGAGGAATGCAAGACCGCCACCAATGGAGACGGTTTCGGCGTGGCCTGGTATGACGCCCGGCCCGAACCGGGGCTGTATCGCGATGTCTATCCGGCCTGGTCCGACCCGAACCTGCGGGCGGTGGCCCATCACGTGCGCTCGGGGCTCTTTCTCAGCCATGTGCGCGCCTCGACCGGGTCGTGTATCAGCCGCAACAACTGCCATCCCTTTGCCGCGCGGCGGTGGTCGTTCATGCATAACGGCCAGGTCGGCGGGTTCGAGGCATTCCGCAAACAGGCGGACATGGCCATCGCTGACGAGTTCTATACCTATCGTAAGGGCAGCACCGATTCCGAAGTGCTGTTCCTGCTGGCGCTGAGCGAGGGGCTGGAAAGCGATCCGCATGGCGCGCTGGCGCGCGCAGTGGCGCGTCTCGAAACGTTGAGCCGGGCTCATGGAACCACGCCGCATATGCGCCTGTCGGCGGCCTTCAGCGACGGTCAGACGCTTTATGCCGCGCGCTACTCCTCGGACCATATCGCGCCGTCGGTCTATTACCGCTACAGCAATGCCCGGCAGGGCTGGGCGGTGGTCTCGGAGCCGTTGGAGCAGGACGAAGGCGACTGGACCGAACTGCGTCCGGGGCGGATGCTGAGCATCGGCGCCTCAGGCGTGCAGGAATGTGATTTTGCACCGGCGGATCTTGGCCGGGCGGCCTAGGGTGATGAAAACCTGACTGGTGCGATGGATCAGGGCGGGTTAGCCTGACCTTATTCCAACCACACCTATTTTTTCAGGTTCATCATGCTTACACCATTTGCGAAAGCCATCGTCATTGCCGCATTGCTGGTTGTCGGGGTCGGTCTGGGTTTTGCCCCGCGCGCCGATGTGACCCTTCCCGCCGCCGAACTGGAGCAGCCCCGGCCCGCACGCGGCGTCTGATCCGGTCAGAGCCGAAGGCCCAGGCGGGTGAAGCAATCGCTGAGCTGCGGAAGCAACCAGTCCCATAGGCCCGGGGCGCCCCGGCTGACCGGGGTGCCGACCCGCGCCACCAACTGTGGCAGGCTGACATCATAGGTCACCCAGGAGCCGCCACCGTTCTCCAGATTGGCGATTGGCGTCTGCACCCGGTCCACCGCCTTGCTGAACAGGGCATCGGCGCTTTGGGCGGCTTCGAATTCCTGCCAGATCGCGCACAGCCCGGCCCCCTGGTCACGGGGCAGCAGGCCAAATAGGCGTTCGGCGGCGGCAGCCTCCAGGGCCTCTTGCGCGGCATGGTCCACATCGCCGTGGATCGGGTTGTCGCCGGCGTCGATCTCGACCAGATCGTGGAGCAGCAGCATGCGCAGCACCCGGTCGATATCGACCGGTGCGGCTGCATGTTCCCCCAAAACCCAAGCATACAGCATGATGTGCCAGCTGTGTTCGGCCGAGTTTTCGAACCGGCTGTCATCCATCAGACGCGAGGCGCGCAGCACGGTTTTCAGCTGATCCGCCTCGGCCAGAAACTCCAGCCGGTCGGCAAAACCACCCGTCGCGGGCGGGTCCCCGTCAAGCAAAGCCCGCGCGTGCGCATGCGCCTCGGGGAAAGCATGGGCCAGATAGGCCGCGCGCCCGCTGCTCAGATTCTCGCGCACCACCTCGACATGGTCAGGCCGGGGCGTATCAGCGCAAAGCACCTGAAACATCGGCTGGCAGCGGTCCAGCATCTTGGCATAGCGGGCATCGGCGGTTTCATCGGCCTCGAATTCGGTCCAGAGCGCATGGAAATCCGCCGCCTGATCGGGAGGCAACAGGCTAAACAGTTTGCGCGCCGCCGCCCGTTCGGCCCGTTCCACCGCCTGCCAGTCTGTCACCTCGTGGATCGGGTGATCGCCGGTCTCGATCTCGACCAGATCATGCAGCAGCAGCATGCGAATGGCGCGGTCCACATCCACATCCGGTGCCGCAAAGGGCGCCAATACCAGTGCCCAGAGAGCCAGATGCCAACTGTGTTCGGCGGAATTTTCAGGCCGCGACAGATCGAGTAGCACATTGGCCCGCTCGACCGTTTTCAGCCTGTCGGCCTGTTTCAGAAAGGCGATCTGGGCGTCAAGCCGCGCGCTCATTCACTGTCCTTCGCCTTGCCCTTCAACTCGGCCAGGCGGCGCGCCAGCACCCGGCGGGCGCCGCGTTCGGCCAGCCGCACGCGCACCTCGGTCAGAAACGCCTCTTCCAGCGACTGCGAGGAGGCAGCCAGTTGCGTGCCGATCTCCATATAGAGCCGCTCGTCGCCGGTCTGGTCCATCGCCTTGAGCGTGTCCTCGGCCAGTTTGGCGGCCAGCGTCTCGATCGTCCCCGCCATCAGCGCGAGGTCTCGGTCAGGCGACGCTTCACATAATCGGTCACGCTGGTGATCATCGTGTCCATGTGCTGGTTCTGGAAGAAGTGATCGGCGCCTTCGACCTCGGTATGGGTGATGGTGATGCCTTTTTGTTCATGCAGCTTGTTGACCAGCGAGCGGGTATCGGCGGGCGGCGCCACGCGGTCCGAGGTGCCGTTGATGATCAGGCCCGAAGACGGGCAGGGCGCCAGGAACGAAAAATCATACATATTCGCCGGCGGCGCCACGCTGATGAATCCGGTGATCTCGGGGCGGCGCATCAGCAGCTGCATGCCGATCCAGGCGCCAAAGGAGAAGCCCGCGACCCAGCAATGTTTCGAGTTGTTGTTCATCGACTGCAGATAATCCAGCGCCGAGGCCGCATCGCTCAGCTCGCCGATGCCCTGATCATATTCGCCCTGGCTGCGCCCGACCCCGCGGAAATTGAACCGCAGCACGGTGAAACCCAGATTGTAAAAGGCGTAATGAAGGTTATAGACGACCTTGTTGTTCATGGTGCCGCCAAATTGCGGATGCGGGTGCAGCACGATGGCAATGGGTGCGTCTTTTTCCTTTTGCGGGTGGTAGCGGCCTTCCAGGCGGCCTTCGGGTCCGGGAAAAATCACCTCGGGCATATGTGCTTTCGTCCTGTCTCGCGGTCTGAGATGCCGGGCTAAACTTGACGAATTCCCTCGGGCATCTTAGAATGGTTCTAAGTAACGTGCCGCGTGCCGGCAACGCTGTCAGTGGGAGATACGCACTGAGGGCGATAAGGTCAATGATTTCGCGCATCTGGGCGCGGTTGAGGAGGGCAGGAGCGTGAAGCTATCGACAAAGGGGCGCTATGCGATGGTGGCGTTGACCGATATCGCGCTGCAACCGGCGGACAAACTGGTCACGCTGGGCGACATTTCCGAGCGTCAGGACATCTCGCTGCCTTATCTGGAGCAGTTGTTCGTCAAGCTACGGCGCGCCGATCTGGTCGCCTCGGTGCGCGGTCCGGGCGGCGGTTATCGTCTGGCGCGCCCGGCCTCGGAGATCCGTGTGGTCGAGATCCTCGCCGCCGTGGACGAGACCGTGAATGCCATGCACAAGGGGGCGGGCGCCTCGGGCGCCTCCTCGGGCAGTCGCGCACAATCGCTGACCAACCGCCTGTGGGAGGGGTTGAGCGCGCACGTATATGTGTTCCTGCACCAGACGCGGCTGTCGGATGTGGTGAAGAACGATCTGGCGCCGTGTCCGGCGGTGCCCAATCTGTTTTCGGTCGTTGACGACTAGCCCTGTCTGAACCCTTGATTGCCATTTTTTCCGGGTCAGTCTATCTGGACCCAACCGCCAAGAAATGATGACTCTCTGATGCGCGTTTACCTCGATCACAATGCCACCACACCGCTGCGCGCCGAGGCGCGGGCGGCGATGATCGCGGCGATGGATGTCTGTGGCAACCCGTCTTCGGTCCATGCCGAGGGGCGTGCGGCCAAGGCGGTGGTGGAAAAGGCGCGGGCGCAGATCGCGGCAGCCTTTGGCGCCGATGGGGCGGACATCGTCTTTACTTCGGGTGCGACAGAGGCCGCCGCGCTGGCGCTCAAGAACCGGGATTTGCATGGGTGCGCGCTTGAACATGATGCCGTAAGAGCATGGATAAAAGAGGATTTACCCGTGTCCGCCGACGGTTTTGTTGCGGTTGCGGAACCTGCGCGATCGACCCTGCAACTGGCCAATTCCGAGACCGGTCTCCTTCAGGACCTGCCGCAGGGACTGGCGGTGACCGATGCGACGCAGGGGTTTGGCAAGTTGCCCGTCGCCTTCAACTGGCTGGGGGCAGAAATGGCGCTGATCTCGGCGCACAAGCTGGGCGGCCCCAAGGGGATCGGCGCTTTGGTAATGCGGCGCGGCACCGATCTTGCGGCGCAGATCAAGGGCGGCGGGCAGGAAATGGGGCGCCGCTCGGGCACCGAGAACGTGATCGGCATCGCCGGTTTTGGCGCCGCTGCCGAGGCCGCCGCGCGCAATCTGGCGGACGGGGTCTGGGAGCGCGTCGAGAAACTTAGAAATATTCTAGAAAATGCTCTTGAGGCCGGAGCTAAATCTACTATTTTTGTCGGGAAAGGTCGGCCCCGCCTGCCGAACACCCTGTGCCTGGCCACGCCGGGTTGGAAGGGCGAGACGCAGGTGATGCAGATGGACCTGGCCGGATTTGCCATCAGCGCCGGCAGCGCCTGTTCCAGCGGCAAGGTCCGCGCCAGCGCGGTGCTGCAGGCGATGGGGTTTGACGAGGCAACGGCGACAAGCGCGATCCGCGTGTCGCTGGGGCTCGAGACGACCGAAACGGATGTGCTGCGCTTTGCCGAAGCGTGGCTGGACAAAGAAAAGAAACACCGCGCGCGCGCCGCGTGAACCAGAACAAACAGCGCGCTCAGCGCGAAGGAGGGCTCTCATGGCCGTAATGGACCAGACCCAGGTAAAAGAAGGCGTCGATCAGGAGACGGTGGATGCCGTCCGCGAGGCGGGCACCTACAAATACGGCTGGGAAACCGAGATCGAGATGGAATACGCCCCCAAGGGCGTGAATCCTGACATCGTGCGCCTGATCTCGGGCAAGAATGAAGAGCCCGAATGGATGACCGAATGGCGGCTGGCCGCCTTCGAGCGCTGGACCGGCATGACCGAGCCGAAATGGGCGATGGTCAACTATCCCGAAATCGACTTTCAGGATCAGTATTACTATGCCCGCCCCAAGAGCATGACCGAAAAGCCCAAATCGCTGGATGATGTCGACCCCAAGCTGCTGGCGACCTATGAAAAGCTGGGCATCCCGCTGAAAGAACAGATGATCCTCGCCGGTGTTGAAGGCGCTGAAAACGCGCCCGCCGAGGGTCGCAAGGTCGCCGTGGACGCGGTGTTCGATTCCGTTTCGGTCGGCACCACGTTTCAGGCCGAGCTGAAAAAGGCGGGTGTGATCTTCTGCTCGATCTCCGAGGCGATCCGCGAACACCCCGAACTGGTGAAGAAATACCTGGGCACCGTGGTGCCGGTCAGCGACAATTTCTATGCCACGTTGAACTCTGCAGTGTTCTCGGACGGCTCGTTTGTCTATGTGCCGCCCGGCGTGCGCTGCCCGATGGAGCTGAGCACCTATTTCCGCATCAACGCCGAGAATACCGGCCAGTTCGAACGCACCCTGATCATCGCCGACAAGGGCAGCTATGTCAGCTATCTCGAAGGCTGCACCGCACCCCAGCGCGACACCGCACAGCTGCATGCCGCCGTGGTCGAGATCATCGTCGAGGAAGACGCCGAGGTGAAATACTCGACCGTCCAGAACTGGTATCCGGGCGACGAGAACGGCAAGGGTGGCATCTACAACTTTGTCACCAAGCGCGCCGATTGCCGGGGTGACCGGTCCAAGGTGATGTGGACCCAGGTGGAAACCGGTTCCGCTGTGACCTGGAAATACCCCTCCTGCATCCTTCGCGGCGATGACAGTCAGGGCGAGTTCTATTCCATCGCCATCGCCAACAACATGCAGCAGGCCGATACCGGCACCAAGATGATCCATCTGGGCAAGAACACCAAATCGCGCATCGTCTCCAAGGGGATCAGTGCGGGCAAGGCCCAGAACACCTATCGGGGCCTTGTCTCGATGCACCCCAAGGCCAGGAACAGTCGCAACTATACCCAGTGCGACAGCCTGCTGATCGGCGACAAATGCGGGGCGCATACGGTGCCCTATATCGAGGTCAAGAACAACTCGTCGCGCTGCGAGCACGAGGCGACCACGTCCAAGGTGGACGAGGATCAGCTGTTCTATTGCCGCTCGCGCGGGATGGACGAGGAAGAGGCCGTTGCACTGGTGGTGAACGGGTTCTGCAAGGACGTGTTGCAGGCGCTGCCGATGGAATTTGCCATGGAGGCGCAGCAGCTGGTGGCGATCAGCCTCGAAGGCTCGGTGGGCTAAGGCCCCCGACGGGGACCGTTGCGGCAGGGATCAGGCCAGTGGACGACCAGACCGGCGAACAGATGCGGCCAGAGCTGACCATGCCCCCGGCAGAGGCAGAGGCGTTGCGCACGGCCTATAAAGAGGCCGAGGTGATCCTGGAATACGGGTCGGGCGGCTCGACCGTGGTCGCAGCCGAACTGCCGGGCAAACATGTCACCTCGGTCGAAAGCGACCGCACCTGGGCCCGCATGATGAAGGCCTGGCTGGCCGCCAACCCGCCCGCCGAGGGGACCGAGGTCAACATCGTCTGGACCGACATTGGCCCGACCGGCGACTGGGGGCATCCGGTTTCGGACAGCAAATGGCGCAGCTATCCCGACTATCCGCTGGCGGTCTGGCGCGCCGACGGGTTCCGGCATCCCGATGTGGTTCTGGTGGACGGGCGGTTCCGGGTCGGTTGTGCGCTGGCCACCGCCTTTTCGATCACCCGACCCGTGACTCTGCTCTTTGACGATTACAGCCAGCGACGCTGGCAACATCAGGTCGAGGACTTCCTTGGTGCGCCGCTGATGATCGGGCGTCTGGCCGCCTTTCAGGTCGAGCCGCAGCCGATCCCGCCCGCGGCGCTGTTGCGGGTGATCCGCACCATGACCAGCCCCTGACGTGACACCGTAACGAGGACCCGACCCATGATCGTGACCACCACCCCAAATGTCGAAGGCCACCGCATCACCGCCTACAAGGGCATCGTGGTGGGCGAGGCGATCATGGGCGCAAATGTGGTGCGCGACGTCTTTGCCTCGATCACCGATATCGTCGGTGGCCGCTCTGGCGCCTATGAAAGCAAGTTGCAGGACGCCCGCGAAACCGCGCTGTCCGAGCTGGAGGGCCGCGCCGCCGCGCTGGGGGCCAATGCGGTCGTTGGCGTCGATCTGGATTACGAGGTGGTGGGCCAGTCGATGCTGATGGTCTCGGCTTCGGGCACCGCCGTCGTGCTGGACTGATTGTGGGAGGATTGACGTGAGTACCGAAGACATCGCACCCGCCGCGCAGCTGAGCCGCGCAGACCAGATGCTGGCGCGCCGCTATGCGTTCCTGGCCGATGCCATCGCGCCCGAACGGCCGCTGCGCATCACAGATGTGGGGGCCAACCCGATCAATGTGCCCGACTATGACCGGTTGCTGACCCTCGGCGGGTGCGAGGTCTGGGGCTTTGAACCCGATCAGGCCTCGTTCGATGCGCTGATGGCCGATCCGCGTCCGGGTACCCATTACCTGAAACAGGCGGTGGGGGTGACCGGTCCGGGCCGGTTCCATCCGCATCGGCTGAGTGGTCTGGGGTCGCTGTTTCCGATCCGTAAGGAATCGGTCACCTATCTGGGCAAGCCGCAGTGGCACGACTCGCGGCGCGAACCGATTGACATGGAACTGATCGCGCTTGACGATCTCGACGACGAGGCTCTGCCGCGTCCGGATGTGCTCAAGATCGACATTCAGGGGGGCGAGTTGGACGTGATCCGCACCGGCCGCCAGAAACTGTCCGAGGCGATCTGTATCATTCCCGAGGTGCGGTTCTATCGCATCTACGAGGACGAGCCGCTGTTCGGGCCGCTGGATGTGGAATTGCACGACCAGGGGTTTCGCTTTCATACCTTCCAGTTCACAAAGTCACGGCAGGTGATCAACTCGCAAAGCGCGCGCTTGCCCTACAAGACCATCCGCAGCCAGATGATGGATGGCGATGCGATCTATATCCGCGACCCGGAAACGATCGAGGATTGGACGGCAGAGCAGGTCCGGCAACTGGCCGTGGTGTCCGCCTGCGTATTCGGCAGTTTCGACCTGACCGTGTTCTGCCTGGACGAGCTGGTGCGACGCGGTCTGACGGCACCCGAGGTGCCCGGGCAGTTCGTCGACACACTGCCCGCCTGGATGCTGAAGGGGAACTAGGGTGAACGCTGTCTCATCGGATCCGATCCGCCTCTATTGGTGGAAGGGCGTGCCGAATTTCGGCGACGCCCTGTCGGCGCTGGTGGTGGCGCATGTGTCGGGCCGCGCGGTGCGCCATGCCGGGCCCAAGGGCTGCGAGATGCTGGCCATCGGCTCGCTGATCCAGGTGATGCGCCGCAACTATGGCGACCCGGCACCCGACGGGCGCCGGCCGGTGATCTGGGGCGCGGGGCTGTTACATCCGGTGGGCTCCATCGGGTTTCTTGAGAATGTCGAGGTGGCGTTGCTGCGTGGACCGCTCAGCGCCGATCTTTTGGGGCTGAGAATGCGCGCCTTTGGCGATCCCGGCCTGCTGGTAGGCGACCTGTTGGGCGAGCTGCCCGCGCGCGATGACCGGATCGCGCTGGTGCCGCATCACTCGATGCTGGCCGATCCGGCGCTGGCGGCACTGCTGGACGCAGAACCGGCGTTGGAACTGATCGACGTCGCGGGTGACGCGCTTGAGGTCTGCCGCCGCATTGCATCTTGTCGGCATGTGATCTCGGCCAGCCTGCACGGGTTGATCGTGGCCGATGCCTGCGGTGTGCCTTCGACCTGGCTGATGCCGGGCGGGCAGCAGCATCTGAAATACTACGACTATGCCGCCTCGGTGGGCCGTCCGCTGGACATGCCGCTGACGCTGGACGAGGTATCCGCCCATCTGCGCGGCCTCAAAGACGACGACGGACTGGCCTGGGCCGAGGGCATCGCCCGCGCCCGCGCCGATCTGCTGACCACTTTCCCGGCGCATATGCGCGCCCAAACCCCTGCCTCCGCCACTGCGGCGGAACCGAAATGAGACGAGGAAATCATGCTTGAAATCAAAAACCTGCACGTGAAACTTGAAGAAGAGGACAAGCAGATCCTCAAAGGTGTGGACCTGACCGTCGAGGCGGGCAAGGTGCATGCGATCATGGGGCCGAACGGGTCGGGCAAATCGACGCTCAGCTATGTTCTGTCCGGCCGCGACGGGTATGAGGTGACCGAGGGCGCCGCCACCCTGTCGGGCGCCGATCTGCTGGAAATGGAGCCCGAGGAACGCGCCGCCGCGGGCCTGTTCCTGGCTTTTCAATACCCGGTCGAGATCCCCGGCGTGGGCAACATGACGTTTCTGCGTACCGCGGTGAACGCCCAACGTAAGGCGCGCGGCGAAGACGAGCTGAGCGCCGCCGACTTCCTGAAGGAAGTCCGCGCCAAGGCCAAGGCGCTGAAGATCGACGCCGATATGCTGAAACGTCCGGTTAACGTGGGCTTTTCGGGTGGTGAGAAAAAGCGCAACGAGATCCTGCAGATGGCCATGCTGGAACCCAAGATGTGCATCCTGGACGAAACCGACTCGGGCCTTGACGTGGATGCGATGAAACTGGTGGCCGAGGGCGTGAACGCGCTGCGCGATGCCGGGCGCGGCTTTCTGGTGATCACCCATTATCAGCGCCTGCTGGACCATATCAAACCCGATGTCGTGCATATCATGGCCGATGGCCGCATCGTGAAATCTGGCGGTCCCGAGCTGGCGCTGGAGGTCGAGAACAACGGTTATGCCGATATCCTGGCCGAGGTGAACTGATGGGGGTGCCTGCACAGAAACAGACCGCGACCGAGGCGTTGCTGGCGACGCTGACGCTGCCCACCGCCGGCTGCACTCAGTCCGCGCGCGAGGCCGCTTTGGCGCGGCTGCGTGAAATGGGCGTGCCCGGGCGGCGCGACGAGTACTGGAAATACACCCGTCCAGATACGCTGATCGCGCCCGAGGCGCCGCGCGCCGCGACCTTCCACACCGACGAGCCGATGATGTTCGACGCCATCGATCGGCTCAAGATCGTCTTTGTCGACGGGGTTTTCGATGCCGAGGCGTCGGATGCGCTGGAGATGGACGGTGTCCAGATCGAGCGCATCGAGGATATCTGTTGCAAGGATATCCATTGGGCCAAGGACTTGTACGGCGTTCTTGAAGAACGCGGCCAGACCCCTGTACCGCGTCCGTTGGCGGCGCTGAACACCGCCTTTGCCGCTGATGGCATCGCCATTCACGTGACCGGCAAACCGTCGAAACCGATCAGCCTGATCTACAAGCATGCCTCGGAAAGTTCGGATGCGCTGCTGCATCACGTGATCCGGGTGGAAAGCGGTGCCGAGGTGACGATCCTGGAAAACGGCCCGGCCGCCTCGCGGTTCAACAAATGCATGGAGATCGACATCGCCGATGGCGGCACCCTGCATCACGTGCGCGCCCAGGGGCGCGACCATGAACGCCGCGCGGTGACGCATATGTTCACCCGGCTGGGCGCTGCCTCGGTCTACAAGTCCTTTACCCTGACCGTGAACGGCGTGCTGACTCGCAACGAGCAGGTGGTCGAGCTGACCGGAGACGAGGGCGTGGCCCATGTGGCCGGCGCCTGCGTGGGCGATGGTGACTTCCACCATGACGATACCGTGTTCGTGACCCATGACGCGGTGAATTGCGAAAGCCGCCAGGTGTTCAAGAAGGTGCTGCGCAATGGCGCCACCGGCGTGTTCCAGGGCAAGATCCTGGTTCAGCCCGGCGCACAGAAGACCGACGGCTATCAGATCAGCCAATCGCTGCTCTTGGACGATGACAGCCAGTTCCTGGCCAAGCCCGAGCTGGAGATCTATGCCGATGACGTCGCCTGTTCGCATGGCTCGACCAGTGGCGCCATCGACGATACCGCGCTGTTCTACCTGCGCTCGCGCGGCGTGCCTCAAAAAGAGGCCACCGATCTGCTGACGCTCGCCTTTCTGGCAGAGGCCGTCGAAGAGATCGAGGACGAGGCTCTGGCCGCCGATATCGTCTCACGACTCGAAGGCTGGCTGGCGCGGCGGGCCTGATGCCGGTCACCAGCGATATCGCGGCCAGCTATCGCGGGCCGGCGCGGGTGATGCGTCACCTGCTGGACATGGGCCAGCGCGAGGATCGCGCGCTGGCCTTTGTGATGGCGTTCTGCGTCATCGCCTTTGTCGCGCAAATGCCGGCGCTGGCGCGGCGGGCGCATCTGGAACAGGCGGATCTGAACATGCTGATGGGCGGCGCGCTGCTGGGCAGTGTGTTCCTGCTACCGCTGCTTTTCTATGTCATCGCACTTGTGTCCCATTGGGTCGCGCGCGTGCTGGGCGGGCAGGGTAGTGCCTATGGCGCGCGGCTGGCGCTGTTCTGGTCGCTCTTGGCCTCGACCCCGCTGGTGCTGTTGAACGGTTTGGTGGCCGGGTTCATCGGGCCCGGCCCTGCTTTGAGCGTGGTCGGCCTGATATGGGTTGCGGTCTTTGCCTGGTTCTGGCTAACCAATCTCAGAGAAGCTCAGAGGCCCACCCCATGACATCTGCCGAGCTGCGGTCGCTGGCCGCCCTTACCGTGACCGATCCGGCCAATGCGGCGCGGGTGATTCTGGACCGCGAGCCCGGACGCGAAGTGTTGTGGCTTTCGCTGGCCCTCTCGGTCGCGCTGGCCAGCCTGATGCATGGGCTGTCCAACATGGCCTTTGGCGCGATGGCCATGCCCGGCATTCCGCAATCCGTGGTGGGCTACGGCGCGCTGATGGGCGGCGGGCTGGTGCTGACCATCGCGGCGATCCACCGGATTGGGCGGCTGCTGGGTGGCGAGGGCTCTTTCTGGGACGTGATGGCGGTTATGGTTTGGATCCAGCTGGTGCTGGTGGTGGTGCAGGCCGCCACCCTGCTCTTGGCGCTGACCGTACCGCTGTTGTCGGCATTTCTGGCGCTGGCTGCCAATCTGGTGGCGCTGTATGTCACCCTGCATTTCATCGATCAGGCGCATCGCCTGAACTCCCTCATGCGTGCGGCGGCGGTGCTGATCCTGTCGGTTCTGGCCATCGCCGTTGGCGTACTTGTCCTGTTGTCCTTCGTCGGAGGGCCAATCCCCGGAGCGACCCCCTATGTATGATGTCGACCGTATCCGCGCCGATTTTCCGATCCTGTCCCGCCAGGTGAACGGCAAGCCGCTGACCTATCTCGACAACGGCGCCTCGGCCCAGAAACCGCAGGCGGTGATCGACGCGGTGACCCGTGGCTATGCCGAGGAATATGCCAATGTGCATCGCGGGTTGCATTTCCTGTCCAATCTCGCGACCGAGAAATACGAGGCGGTGCGCGGCATCGTTGCGCGGTTCCTGAACGCGGGTTCCGAGGACGAGATCGTGCTGAACTCGGGCACCACCGAGGGGATCAATATGGTCGCCTATGGCTGGGCGATGCCGCTTATGCAGGCCGGTGACGAGATCGTGCTGTCGACCATGGAACATCACGCCAATATCGTGCCCTGGCATTTCCTGCGCGAACGGCAGGGTGTGGTGTTGAAATGGGTCGACCCGGAAGCCGACGGGTCGCTGGATCCTCAGGCGGTGCTGGACGCGATCGGCCCTCGGACAAAACTGGTGGCGATCACCCAGTGTTCCAACGTGTTGGGCACCGTTGTCGATGTAAAATCCATCTGCGCGGGCGCCCGGGCCAAGGGCGTCCCGGTTCTGGTCGATGGGTCGCAGGGCGCGGTGCATATGCCGGTCGATGTGCAGGATCTGGGTTGCGATTTCTACGCCATCACCGGGCACAAGCTCTATGGTCCTTCGGGGTCGGGCGCGATCTATGCCCGGGCCGAGCGACTGGCCGAGATGCGCCCGTTCCTGGGCGGCGGCGACATGATCAAGGAGGTCACCAAGGATACGGTGATCTATAACGACCCGCCGATGAAGTTCGAGGCCGGCACGCCCGGCATCGTACAGACCATCGGCATGGGTGTGGCGCTGGACTACATGATGGCGCTGGGGATGGAGAACATCGCCGCCCATGAGGCCGGGTTGCGCGACTATGCGGCCAGCCGCTTTGCCGGGCTGAACTGGCTGAACGTGCAGGGCCATGCGCCGGGCAAGGCGGCGATCTTTTCCTTCACGCTGGACGGAGCGGCACATGCCCATGACATTTCGACCATCCTCGACAAGAAGGGTGTCGCAGTGCGCGCGGGCCATCACTGCGCGGGTCCGCTGATGGAACATCTGGGTGTGACCGCGACCTGCCGGGCGAGCTTTGGCCTCTACAATACCCGCGCCGAGGTGGACACGTTGATCGAGGCTCTGGAACTTGCGCATGAATTGTTTGCCTGATCGTCGATTGGCAAGGGTGCTCGGGGGGCTCTGCCCCCGCTGACAAAATTCGTCGAATTTTGTCACCTCCCCCCGGAGTATTTTCGGCGGAATGAAGGGGCTTAGTCGGGGCGGCCGATCAGCCGGTCGATCGGCGCGAAGTCGTCAGTCAGCAGCGTGCCCATGGTGGCCAGTTGAGCCACCCAGTCCGGGGCGAGCGCGCCATATTCGGTGGGCTCGGGGGCGCGGGTGACGAAACGGGAATGCGGGGTGGGGTTGCTGCCCGCGACCAGGACAAAGACCGCACGCTCGCCCGGTGGCGGTGGGGTGGTGCTGGTCCAGACCTCGACCATGGGAAAGGCTGTGCCCAGCGTATGCACCAGCGCGGCCAGTGCCTGCAAACGATCCTGATAGTCGATCACGTTCATCAGATAGGTGCCTTCGGGGGTCAGCCTGTCGCGCGCCAGTTCGAAGAATTCACGCGTCACCAGATGGGCGGGCACCGCCACATCGGTAAAGGCATCGCCCAGGATCACGTCATAGCGCCGCTCGGTCCGGGTCAGCAGCGCCCGGCGGGCGTCCTCATGCAGAATCTCGGCGCTCGCCGGATCAAACCAGAATTGTTCGGCGGCAGTGCGTGTCACCTCGGGGTCGATCTCGGCCACCACGCGCGGGCCGGTACCGCGCAGCGCAAAGGCGCGCGGGATCGAGTAGGACCCGCCGCCGATGAAGAAGGACGAGAAATCGGGGCGCGGCGCCCGGATACGGGCCAGCGCATCCAGCATGGCGGCATGGTCGGTATACATGGTCAGCGGCGCATCGCGGGCGCTGATCCCGTGGCCCAGATGGTCGATCACCATCAGGCGCTCGGGCGCCTCGGGCGTGCCCAACTCGATGACGCGAATACAGTAATAGCGGCTTTCGCGGCTGCAGGGATCGGGCGCAGCCAGCGCCGCCACGGCTAACGCCAGAACCAACCCCAGCGCCACGAGAGGTGCCAGCCATCGCCCGCCGCCGATGCGGAAACAGAGCAGCGCCGACAGGGCATAAACCGCCGTCACCGCCATAAGCGTGAGCGACGAACCAAGCCAGGAGATGAAAACGAACCCCGCCAGCAAGGTTCCGGCAATGGCGCCGATGGCCCCGGCGGCAAACATCGCCCCCAGGGCGCGGCCCGCGCCCGAGCTGCGCTGCACCGACAGCGCGGCCAATACCGGTGCGGGCACCCCGGCAAAGCAGGAGGGCAGAAAGAACACTGCCAGCGTCAGCGCCGCGATGCCCCAGACCGGATGTGCGACCAGTTCCAGCACCGGCTCCGAAAGACTGCGCAAAAGAAGCGTCGCAACGGCGGTGGTGAGGGCGGCTGCGACAAGTGTCCAGCCAGTCAGCCGCAGTGCGCGTGCGGCAGGACGCTCGGCCAGGATACCACCGATCCAATGCCCCAAAGAAAACCCTGCCAGCACCACCGCGATGACCGAAGTCCACGTATAAAGCGACATGCCCACATAGGGCGCCAGCATGCGGCCTGCCACGATCTCGACCACCAGCGAAGCGGCGGAAACAATGACCTGCAGCAGGATCAGCAACATCAGGGA
This sequence comes from Ruegeria sp. YKSD163, assembly GCF_059612905.1. Taxonomy (NCBI): domain Bacteria; kingdom Pseudomonadati; phylum Pseudomonadota; class Alphaproteobacteria; order Rhodobacterales; family Roseobacteraceae; genus Ruegeria; species Ruegeria sp. YKSD163. Next base: position 138,097 of record NZ_JBXWRM010000001.1, on the reverse strand, counting down.
GGGGGTACGAGCCATGCCGCGCATTTGGCGAAGCTGTTGCGGCAAAGGCAAGAAAAATCCTCAGATTGACGATTGCAGAGGCCGCGGCGATACCGTATAGCCCGGGTCACAGGCACCCGTAGCTCAGCTGGATAGAGCGCTGCCCTCCGAAGGCAGAGGCCAGAGGTTCGAATCCTCTCGGGTGCGCCATATCAAACCCCTTTTGTTGATGCCCGAGCCAACGCCTTGAACCGCAAGGCGGTATAGCGGATTGGAACAGGTTCCCCCCGGCGTCAGTGTGTTTCGATCCACGAAGCCAGCTTAGCCCTGTGAACACGCATCCGGGCATAGCCCAGTTCTATCGCATTTGCTCTGGCGAGTTCTGTCAACCCGCGACGGACCGAGGCGATGGACAGGCCAAGCATCTCGGCCAGGTCATTCTGGGACATGTCGAACCATCCGCCGGGAACACAATTCATGCGGTCAAACTGGAGCAGGCGAAAGGCGATCTTGTGATTTGCGCCCGAGGCGACCAGACCGATCAGCGCCTCGATCGCGATGTTCATGTTGCGCCGGGTCAGCCGGTAGAAATCGCGATAATGGGCTGGATTCCGTGCAACGATGTCGAGAACCACCGGGGCCGGAACGAACAGAACTTCGGATGCGACTCGTGCCTCCATCACGGCAAGTTGGTTTTGCTCCGACAGGATCGAGATATCGCCGATCCAGTGCCCGCGGGAAAGGGAATGAAAGGTGACCAGTTCGCCGTCTGCGCGCGGAGTCTTGATGTCGAAGGTCCCCTGATAGACACCGAACATACCGGCCTGCGGCGCCTCGACATCCCCCGTGGCCCGTTGCCCCGGCGCGTATTTTCGCCACTGACCCCTTGTTACCAGTGCGTCGCGCAGGCTCTCGGGACTCGCGGCGAACCACCCGCTGTCTCCAAAGAGAGCCGGATCGACAGGCATGATGAGCCCTCCTTGAGGTGTTCCGTTACCCTCAGAAAATAAGAGAGAATTTTCACGAAGCAATCAATTGATACTTTTCTACATTCGTTTCTTGATACCATTTTGAGACATCCGGTCAGTTCAAAAAGGAGAAGGTTCGTGGCTGCCACATTGAGGATGAGGCAACGAGCGGTGCAGGCCGCAGTTGCACTAGCGATGGCGATCGCGCCAAGTTTCGCGATCGCGCAGGATCAGAAACCAAATTTCCTGATCATCTGGGGCGATGACGTGGGCTGGATGAACACGTCAGCCTATAACCGGGGCATGATGGGGTATCGGACGCCGAATATCGACCGGATCGCCTCCGAGGGCGCGCTGTTCACCGATTGGTACGGCCAGCAGAGCTGTACCGCCGGGCGCGCGGCCTTCATCACCGGGCAAAGCCCGCTGCGGACCGGTCTGCTCAAGGTCGGGCTGCCGGGCGCCAAGGAAGGTCTGTCCGAGAAGGACCCGACCATCGCGGGCCTGCTCAAGAATCACGGCTACATGACCGCCCAATACGGCAAGAACCACCTGGGCGACCTGGATGAGCATCTGCCGACCAATCATGGTTTTGACGAGTTCTTTGGCAATCTCTACCACCTGAATGCCGAGGAAGAGCCGGAACACCCCGACTATCCCAAGATCCCCGGTTTCCGCGAGAATTTCGGCCCGCGCGGCGTCATTCGCGCAACCTCGGATGGCCAAATCGAGGATACCGGCCCGCTCACCAAGAAGCGGATGGAGACGGTGGACGAAGAGGTGACTGCCTCGGCCATCGACTTCATGGAACGCGCGGTGGCCGCCGACAAGCCGTTCTTCCTGTGGTACAACACCACCCGGATGCACGTGAACACCCACCTGAAGCCGGAATCCGATGGCGTCACCGGGCTGGGTATCTATGCCGATGGCATGGTCGAGCATGACGGTCACGTGGGCCAGGTTCTCGACAAGGTCGAAGAGTTGGGCATCGCTGACAACACGGTGATCATGTATTCCTCGGACAACGGGGCCGAGGTGTTCAGCTGGCCGGATGGCGGCACTACCCCCTTCCGCAACGAGAAGAACTCGAACTGGGAAGGCGGATATCGTGTGCCGACCCTGATCAAGTGGCCGGGCGTCATCGAACCGGGCACCATCTATAACGACATCTTCTCGCACGAGGACATGCTGCCGACCATCCTCGCGGCCGTGGGCGAGACCGATGTCAAGGACAAGCTTCTGACTGGTCACAGCGCGATCGGGCGCGAATACAAGGTGCATCTCGACGGCTACAACCTTCTGCCCTATTTCTCGGGCGAGGTCGAGGAAGGCCCGCGCAAGGAGTTCTTCTACTGGACCGATGACGGCGATCTGGCCAACCTGCGCTATGGCCGCTGGAAGATGGTGTTCCTGGAGCAGCGCGGCCACGGCTTCGAGGTCTGGCAGGAACCGTTCTTTGAACTGCGCCTGCCCAAGCTGTTCGATCTGCTGGGCGACCCGTTCGAGCGGGCGGATCATGAGTCGGCCAATTACGACATGTGGCGGTTCGACCGGGCGTTCATGGTGCTGCCGGCGGTGGCCTTCGTGACCCAGCATCTGGAAACCTACAAGGACTACCCACCGCGCCAGTCGCCGGGCAGCTTCAACCTGGGTGCCGCGCTGGAGAAACTGACATCGAACACCAGTTCGAACTGATCTGATACCATCAGGGCCGACGGGTGTATTCCCGCCGGTCTTTTCTTGCCGAGGCGGGCAGGCGGGCGCCACCCGTGTCGGCCCCCGCGAGGGGAAGGCCACGAATCCCGATAACGACGGAGCCGTATATGGGCAGCACGCCACGCGATGACATCGACACCCTGATTGCGCGCATGGGCGATGCGATCATCGGCCAGCAGGACGTGATCCGGATGCTGGTGATCGGGCTTCTGGCGAATGGCAACCTGCTGGTCGAAGGCCTGCCGGGGCTGGCCAAGACGCGCGCGATCAAGGCGCTGGCCAAGAACCTCGAGACCGATTTCAGCCGCATCCAGTTCACGCCCGACCTGTTGCCCTCGGACGTGACCGGGACCGAAGTATATTACCAGACCGACAAGGGGTCGGAATTCCGCTTCGAGCCGGGACCGATCTTTGCCAATATCGTGCTGGCCGACGAGATCAACCGCGCCCCGGCCAAGGTGCAAGCCGCGCTGCTGGAAGCAATGGAAGAGCGCCAGGTGACCGTCTCCGGCACCACGCACAAGATGCCGCCGCTGTTCATGGTGATGGCGACCCAGAACCCGATCGAACAAGAGGGCACCTATCCCTTGCCCGAGGCGCAGATGGACCGGTTCCTGATGCATGTGATGATCACCTATCCCCCTGTCGAGGACGAGGTAAAGGTGATCCGCCTCGTGCGTGGCGAAGAGGCTGCCGCCAATGCCCCCAAGGACAAGGTGGCAAAGGAACGTCCTCCCGCGATTTCGCAAGAGGCGGTGTTTGAGGCGCGGCGCGAGATCGTTGGCATTCACGTCTCTGACGCGATGGAACGCTACATGGCCGATCTGGTCAACGCGACGCGGGTCCCGGACCGGTTCGGCCCCGATCTGGGCCGCTGGATCGGGGTGGGCGCCAGCCCGCGCGCCTCGCTGGCGCTTGACAAATGCGGGCGCACCCATGCCTGGCTGGAAGGGCGCGATTATGTCGATCCCGTCGATATTCGCGCGGTGGCGCCCAACGTGTTCCGCCACCGGCTGGGATTGACCTATGAGGCGATGGGCGACGGGATCACGCCGGACCGGGTGATTTCTGAGATGATCGCGCAAGTTGCACTGACCTAGGACCGTCACGATGTTCGACAGGGCCGCCCGCATACGGACCGGTACACTGCCCGCCCTGCCAACGGCAGAGCCAGAGACCGATCCGCGCGTGCATGTGGATCTTGTGCATCTGCGCAAGCTCGAAGGCCGCGCCCGGACGCTCAGCTTTCTGCCACGCCAACCCGCCGGCAGCGCGCTGAACGGGCGGCACGCATCGCGGATGCGCGGGCGCGGGCTGAATTTCGAGGAGTTGCGCGATTACCTGCCTTCGGACGATATCCGCTCGATCGACTGGAAGGTGACGGCACGCACCGGCAAGCCGCATGTCCGGGTCTTTACCGAAGAGCGAGACCGCCCGACGCTGATCGTGGTCGATCAGCGGATGTCGATGTTCTTCGGTTCGGTGCTGAACATGAAATCGGTGACGGCGGCGGAATGCGCAGCACTTGCCGCGTTCCGCATTCTCGATCAGGGCGACCGGGTCGGCGGCATCGTCTTTGGCGACGAGACCCTGGCCGAGATCCGGCCCCAGCGCAGCCGCGCCGCGCTTGACCGGTTGCTGCTGGCCATCACGCGGGCCAACGCGCTGTTGCGGGCCGATGCCCCCAAGGTGGCACCGGTCGGCCTGAACGACGTGTTGCAAGCGGTGGGACGGATCGCGCCGCGCAATCACCTGATCCTTGTCTTTTCCGATTTCGACGTGATCGACGGGCTGACGCAGAAGCTGGTCAATGGCCTGTCGCGCCATAACGACCTGATCCTGGGGCTGGTGACCGACCCGGTCTCTGATCAGGTTCCCGAGGGGTTGAAACTGGTGATCTCGGATGGCGAGCTTCAGGCCGAGATCGACACCGGAGACAAGACCGTGCACCGCGACCTGCGCGAGATGTCGCGGGGGCGTCTGGCCGAGGTGCTCGACTGGCAGCGCCGTTTTGGCGTGCCGGTACTGCCGCTGAGTTCGGCCGAGGACAGCCTGACCCAGATGAAACGTCTGATGGGGCTCGGCCCGAGATGAGCGAGCAGGGACAGGACACGCCGGTCACGCTGGTCGATCTGATTGACCAACTGGTGCCCCCTGATCCACCTCCGCCGGTGTCGATGATGCCGCAAACCGCCGGTTGGGCGGTTCTGGCAGTGCTTGCAGGCGTTGCCGTGGTCTATGGGCTTTGGCGCTCGTGGTGCCATTATCACGCCAATCGCTACCGGCGCGAGGCGCTGGCGGCACTCGACCGTGCGGGCAGCGACCCGGTGGCGATCGCCGAAGTACTTCGGCGCACCGCGCTGGTGGCCTTTCCGCGACACGAGGTGGCCAGCCTGAGCGGTACCGAATGGCTGGCCTTTCTGGACCAGACTGACGACGGCGGCACTGCATTCACCCAAGGACCGGGGCAGGTACTGGCCAGCGCCCCTTATCGGTCGGGCAGTACCGCGCCCGCCGGTCTCGCCGATCTGGCCGCACGCTGGATCCGCCGCCATCGGCGCGAGGTGTCGCGATGATCGCCCTTGGCTTTCCACTTGCGCTGTTGCTCCTGCCGTTGCCGCTTGTGGTCTGGCGCTTTCTGCCGGCGCGGCGCGAGCAGGTCTCGGCGTTGCGGTTTCCCTTCTTTCGGCTGATTGTGCGCGCGGCGGAGGCGGCACCCGGAGAGGGCGCGGTCATCCTGCGGCGAACGCGGCTCCAGATGACGGTGGCGATTGCCGTCTGGGTGCTGCTGGTGCTGGCGCTGGCACGGCCCGAACGGCTGGGCGCCCCGATCGAGATGACCCGCTCGGCCCGAGATGTGGTGCTGGCCATCGACATTTCGGGCTCGATGGACATCGTCGATTTCGCCGCCCCCGATGGCACCCGGTTGCAACGTCTGGATGCGGTCAAAGAGGTGGTGAGCCGCTTCGTGGCCGAGCGCGATGGCGACCGGATTGCGTTGATCGTGTTCGGAACCCAGGCCTTTCTCCAGGCACCACTGACCGAGGATCTGGCCACCATCGCTGCACTGGTCGAGCAGACCGAGGTCGGCATGGCCGGCCCGCATACCGCCATCGGCGACGCGATCGGTCTGGCCATTCGCACCTTTGAAATCAGCGAAGTCGAGCAGCGCCTGTTGATCCTGTTGTCGGACGGCGCCGATACCGGCAGCCGGATGAGCCCGCTCAACGCGGCCGAGATCGCCCGCGCGCGCGGGGTCGAGATCCACACGATTGCAGTCGGCGACCCGGAGGCCAGCGGCGACAACCGCGTCGATACCCGCACGCTGGCCGATATCGCCAGCCGCACCGGCGGCAGCGCCTTTTTCGCCTCGGACGTAGAGGCGCTGGCCGGGGTCTATCAGCGGATAGACGCGCTTTCCCCCCGACTGGTCGAGCAAGTGTCGTATCGTCCGCGCAGGGTACTGTCCTCATGGCTGCTTGGGCTGGCGGCTGCGCTCGGGATCGGGGCGCTGGGGCTGCTGAGCCTTCCCCGCAAAGGGCAGAGGGCAGCATGAGCGAGATCGTGCTCTCTGAACTCGGGCTGGTGGTTGCCGCATTCCACTTCCTGCGCCCGCTGCTCCTGCTCCTGCTCGTGCCGCTGGCGGCGCTGTGGTGGGTGAACCGGCGCGCGGCGACCCGCAAGCCACCAATGCCCGAGGGGATCGCGCCGCATCTGCTGGCGGCGTTGACCGTGGGCGGTGGCGCGGCCCGGCGCTTCTTGCCAATCGACCATGTTTCGGTGGTTCTGGCATTGACGGTGATCGGCGCCGCAGGCCCGTCCTGGACCCGGCAGGCCGATCCTTTCCTGGCTCAGACCGGACCTGTGGTGATCGTGCTCGAGGTCACTCCTTCGATGACGACGCCCGATCTGGCGCCAAGCCGGCTGGAGCGCGCCAAGTTCAAGATCCGCGACCTGCTGGAGCTTCGCGCCGGGGCGCGCACCGCCCTTGTGGCCTATGCAGGGACGGCGCACCGGGTCTTGCCCTTTACCGAGGATGCGCAGGTGATGCTGCCCTATCTGGAAGGTTTGACGCCCGATGTGATGCCGCAGGAGGGGGCAAATGCCACTGCCGCGCTGTCTTTGGCGCAAGAGATCCTTGCCGCCGAAGGGGTAGGCGGCGTGCTGGTCGTGGCGGACGGGCTGGACAGTGCCGATGTGGGGGCCTTCGCCTCCGCTGGAGAGGGTCCGGCGACGACCGTTCTGGCGATGCTGCCCGATGGCGTTTCGGATATCGGGTTGGACCGGCTTGGCACGGTGCCCGTGGTGCGCGCAACCACCGATGACAGCGACGTGCAACGGCTGGACAGGATCCTGAATGTCGATTACCGCCGCGCGCTGCTGGACGATGACAGCCAGCCCTGGGAGGATCGCGGCTGGTGGCTGGCGGTGCCCGCCGCGCTGCTGGCGCTGTTGTGGTTCCGGCAGGGCTGGACCATGCGCTGGGGCGCGCTTTGCCTTGTCGCCTCGGTCGGTCTCAACCCTGGTGCCGCACGGGCCGACGGGCTGGCCGACTGGTTCCTGACACCGGATCAGCAGGGCTATCGCGCCTTCAACCGGAACGATTTCACGGGCGCGGGCGATCTCTTTGCCGATCCGATGTGGAAGGGTCACGCGCTCTATCGGGCCGGGCGCTATGACGAGGCGATCGAGGTGCTGAACCGGCTGGAGACGCCCGAGGCCTCCTTTACCCAGGGGCTCGCCCATATCAAGAACCGCCAGTATCGCGACGGCGTGCGCGCTTTTGAAGCCACGATGGAGCGCGACCCGGACTTTCCCGGCGCGGCAGAGAACCTGGAAACTGCGCGGCGCATCGTGACCTATGTCGAGGATGCCCGCGAGGCCTCGGACACGGGCGAAGAAACCGGCATCGGCGCCGATGACGTGGTGTTTGACAACGAGGCCAACCGGGGCGTCGACACCCAAACCGACCGGCAACCGCGCGGTGAGGAGGCGATTCTGACCAGTGACCAGTGGATGAACACGGTCGACACCCGAACGGGGGATTTCCTGCGCTATCGGTTCCGGTTCGAGGCATCGGGGGCGGGTCAATGAGAGGCGCGCTGTACCTGATCCTCGCGGTGCTCTCGCTTATCGTGACGGGACCGGCCCGCGCGCAGGACGCGCCCCGCGTGACGGTGGAGCTTGAGACCGCCGAGACGATACCGGGCCAGCCGCTTGACCTGCGCATCACGGTGCTGGTGCCCACATGGTTGCCCAAGCCGGTGGTTTTCCCAACCTTCGAGGCGCCGAACCTGATGGTTCGCCTGCCCGAACGGGCAACAAACCCGATCAGCGAACGGATTGACCGCGACACCTGGTCCGGGGTCTCGCGGCGCTATCGGATCACGCCGCTGGTGCCGGGCCGCTTCGTGATCCCGCCACAGGAACTGTTCGTGACCTGGGCCGATCCCGACAGCTCTGCCCCCCGTGAAGAGGTCGTGCCAATTGAGGCAATCACGATCACCGGCGTCCTGCCCGATGGCACCGAGGGGCTTGACCCGTTCATCGCCGCCCGCGCGCTGACGTTGACGCAAGATCTGAGTGGGGCAACAGCGCCCCTTGGCCCCGGTGACAGCGTGATCCGTGAAGTGACCGCTACGATCGAGGGCGGACCGGCGATGCTGCTGCCGGGGTTGTTGCCTGTCGAACCGGTCACCGGGCTGACCGTCTATCCATCGGAACCGGTGCTGAGCGAAACCGAAACGCGCGGCGAACCGGGCGGCAGCCGGGTCGAGCGGGTGACCTATCTGGCGCAAAGCGGCGGCAGCGGCGCGGCACCGCCGGTCACGCTCGACTGGTACAACCTCGAGACCGGTCAGGTGGAAACGGCGTCGGTGCCAGGGGTCGATCTGACCGTGGACGCGCCCGTCGCGCGCCATACACCCAAGCTTTCGCCACAGCTGCTGATCCTGGGCGCACTGGTGCTGGTGCTGACGCTGGGTGTCGTCGCTTTTGCCGTCCGGCCAGCGCTGCGGCGCTGGAAACGCTGGCGCGCGGACCGGCGTAGCCGCTATCTTGCCTCGCCTGCGCACGCGCGCACCTTGACCATCGACGCGGCGCGGCGGCGCGATCTGTCGGCGACGTTGGCCGCACTCGATCTGTGGGCGGCGCGGCTTGGCGACCCGGACCCGCGCCGCGATCCGGCCATCGCCAGCGCGCTCAGGGCGCTCGGCGCGGCGCTCTATGGACCTGCACCCAGAGGCGATATGGCGGACTGGCGTGCGCTTGACCGGGCACTTGCGGTTTACAGTCCCGACCGCGCGGGCCATCATCACCTGGCCGGGTTGCCCCCGCTCAATCCGCGCTGACCGCGCAAACCGGAGTCGCCCATGTTTCGTACCCTCCTTGTCGCGGTTCTGGCCTGTATCAGCCTGGCGATGCCATCTTTGGCGCAGACCGGTGACACAGAGACCGCAAGCGCCGATTACGTCGGCTCGGCCAGTTGCGCCAACTGCCACGAGGGCGCGGCCAAGGCCTGGCAAGGCTCGCATCACGCGCTGGCCTGGACCCTGCCCACGCCCGAAACCGTGCTGGCCGATTTCGACAACAGCCAGTTCGAACATGACGGGGTACGCTATCGGTTCAGCCGCGCGGGCGCACAGTTTCGCGTCACCATCACCGAGGCCGACGGCAGCGAAAAGACCCATGATATCCACTCGGTCGCCGGGATCGCGCCGCTTCAGCAATACCTGATCGAGACCCAACCGGGACGGCTCCAAAGCTTTGACGTGGTCTGGGATGTCGACGGCGCGCGCTGGTATCACCTTTATCCCGAGCAGGACCTGCCGCCGGACGACGGCCTGCACTGGACCGGCCCCTACAAGAACTGGAACGGGCGCTGCGCCGAATGTCACGCAACCGGGTTCGAAAAGAATTACGATGCGGCAAGCGACAGCTACCATTCGCAACAGGCCGAGATCGGCGTGGGCTGCGAGGCCTGCCATGGCCCCGGATCGACACACGTCGCCTGGGCCGAAACCGCCCGCGAGCGGAGCCCGCAGGACCCGCTGCTGCCGCCCGAGGGCTATGGGCTTGCCATGGATTTCGCAACCGCTGGAACCGAAGCAATGATCCAGCAATGCGCCGGGTGCCATTCCCGGCGCGAGCCGATGGGGCAGGGCAACCCGATACCGGGAACGCCCTATCACGACGCCTATACGCTATCGCTGTTGCGGCCCGGTCTCTATCACGCCGACGGCCAGATCCTGGACGAGGTCTATGTCTATGGTTCGTTCCTGCAATCGAAGATGTATCAGCGCGGGGTCGGCTGTCTGGATTGTCATGACGCGCATAGCGCGACGCTGCGGGCCGAGGATAACAGCCTGTGTACCCAGTGCCATTCCCCGGCGGCGAACTCGCGCTTTCCCAGCCTGAAAGCAGCGCTTTACGACGATCCCGCCCATACATTCCATCCCGCGGGCTCTGCCGGGGCCGAATGCAAGTCCTGCCACATGATCGAGCGCGATTACATGGGGATAGACGGTCGGCGCGATCACAGTTTCCGCATCCCGCGCCCGGATCTGGCGGCGGTGAACGGCGGGCCCGATGCCTGTACCGATTGCCATGCGGATCAGAATGCGGGCTGGGCGGCGGCCGAAATCGCCAAGCGGTATCCCGACGCGGCCAAACGTCCGCATTACGGCACGGTGCTGGCGGCCGGGCGGGCCGATCCGGTCGCGGCGGGGCCTGGGCTGCGCATTCTGGCCCAGGATCGGGACCAGGCCGGGCTGGTGCGTGCAACGGCACTCTGGCTCTTGTCTCAGGGGGGCGATGCCAACAGCGCCGAGTTCCTGGCCGGGCTGCTTGAGGATGACGATCCCCTGGTGCGCGCGGCGGCGATCGGGGTTCAACGCGCCGCTCCTCCCCGGGCACGTGTGCAGCGGCTGATCCCGCTGCTGGCGGATCCGGTGCGCATGGTGCGCGTGGAGACGGTCAAGGCACTGCTGGACGCCCCCATCGCGCGGCTGCCGGCCCGCATCGAGACGCAAATGCAGGCAGCGATGACCGAATGGCGTGCGGCACTTGCCGCACGGGTCGATTTCCCGGAAACCCATATGGTGATGGGGGGCATGGCGTTGACCATGCGCAACATTCCCGCTGCGCGCGGTGCGTTCCGGCAGGTGGTCGCGATGGACCCGCAGCGCGAAGAGGCCTGGATCATGCTGGCGCGCATCGCGGCAGCGATGGACGGGCCCGAAGCTACGGCCGGGGTGCTTGACGAGGCGTTGGAGAAACTGCCGCATAGTGCGGCGCTCAACGAGATGAAACGCTCGGTAGCTGACCAGTAACGGCTGGCGCGTGCAGTCCGGACGGTTGACAAGGAGGATTTACAAGATGGTGAACAGCAGCCCGAGAATGACGGCGCCCGCGCTGGTTGCGGCACTTGCCTGCATTGCGCCCGCCGCACCCGCCCTGGCACAGGAACGGCCGAAGCTGGTCTTGCAGATCACCGTCGATCAACTGCGCGGCGACCTGATCGAGAGGTTCGGTGCGGGACTTGGCGAGGACGGGTTCCGCCGCCTGATCCGGGGCGGTGTCCATTTCACCCAGGCCCATCACGGCCATGCCAATACCGAAACCATCGTCGGCCACACCACGCTGGCCACCGGTGCCGATCCAGCGGTGCACGGGATGGTCGCCAATGTCTGGTTCGACCGGGTCGAGGGCGGTCAGGTCTACAATGTGCAGGACCCCGACTATCCGCTGGTGGGCGCCGCCGGGGTCGATGCGGCGACCGAGATCGACCCGACCCAGCGTGCCGCCACCACCGATGGCCGCTCGCCCGGCAACATCCTGAGTTCGACCATCGCCGACGAGATCGGCATGTTCTTTGGCCCCGAGGCGCTGATCTTTGGCGTGTCGGTCAAGGACCGGGGCGCGATCTCGATGGCGGGCCATACCGGGCAGGCCTATTGGTTCTCGAAATCCGAGGGACGGTTCGTAACCTCGACCTTTTACCGCGACGACTACCCCGGCTGGGTGAGCGACTGGAACGGGTCGGGCATGGTCGCCTCGTATGCCGGGACAAGCTGGATGCTCTCGGACGCGCCCGAAAGCTACATGTTCGGCACCCATGACGATCAGCCGTGGGAGACCGAATTTCCCGGTTTCGGGCGCAGCTTTCCCCATGCCTGGGGGGAAGCGGACGACAAGTATTACACCACCCGCCTGACGCTTAGCCCGGCGGGCGACGAGATCACCGTGGATTTTGCCAAGGCGCTCATCGAGGCCGAGGGCATCGGGCAGGACGTGGTGCCCGACTACCTGGCGGTCTCGCTGTCTTCGACCGATTATGTCGGGCATATCTTCGGACCGTCGAGCCTGGAGGCCGAGGACAATCTGCGCCGCCTCGACCGGACGCTCGCCGATCTGCTCGACTTCGTGGATGACCGGATCGGGCTGGATCAGGTGCTGGTGGTGCTGTCCGCCGATCATGGCTCTCCCGAGAACCCGGGCTACCTTGCAACCCATGGCATCAAGGCGGGCACTTTCGACTTCGAGCGCGTCGATACAGAGCCCGGTTTCGTGCGTCTGGGCGCCGAATTCGGTGAGACCCGCGCGCTGATCCGTAACTATTCCAGCCCCTATGTCTATCTCAACCGCGAGCTGATCGCCGAAAAGGGGCTCGATCCGGCCACGGTCGAGGATTCGGTGGCGCGCGAACTCGACCTGCTGCCCGGCATCGCCTATGCGGTATCCAGCCGCCGCCTGCGCGAGGGGCAGATCGGCGAGGGCAAGGTGGTGGACGCCGTGCGCCGCAACTTTCATCGTGACCGGTCGGGCGATATCTATGTGGTGTTCGAACCGCATTGGTTCATTGCCGATTTCGACGGGCTGACAGTGGCCTCGGCGCATGGGTCGCCTTGGACCTATGACACGCATGTACCGGTGATCTTTCACGGGCCGGGCATCCCCCCGGCGCGCATCGCTCGCCATGTCGAAACGGTGGACGTGGCGCCGACCATCGCCGCCTATCTGGGCACCAAGCCTCCCTCGGGCGCGACCGGAGTCCCTTTGATCGAGGTGCTGGACTGAGCGAGAGGCCAGCGCCGCCTATCTCCTCAACACGCCGTGTTGGGCGTAGCGCCAGTATAGCTGGTCATGCCATGCGCTTCCGCCAATCTCGCGCGCGGTGCGGTGCAGAGCACTGTCTATCTGGTTGCGGGGGGTGACGTGGAACCGGCCGAGCCAGCCATGCATGGCGTGGGCGAACCCTTCAGGCAGAGCGCCTAGGTCCGAAAAATCGACGATATGCAGTTGACCGCCGGGCACCAGGTGGTGGGCCGCCATGCCGATCGCCGCGCGCCAGTCGTGAATCTCCGACAACCCGTATGAGATAAAGATGCGGTCGAACAGGGGGCGCCCAAACAGCAGTTCGGCATCGAAATCACACGCATCGCCGCGCGCCAGATGCGCTTGGCCTCCAAGGGCGCGGCGGGCGGTGGCCAGCATCTGTTCCGAATTGTCGATTCCGTAAAAGCGGCAATCGGGATAGTGCCGCGCCGCCGCGCGCAGGTTTCGCCCGGTGCCACAGGCAATTTCGAGCACATGCATTCCGGGGGCGGCATCCAGTTCCGCGATCAGCCGGTTCCGGCCGAACAGATAGTATTTGCGGGTCAGATCGTAGAACAGGCGCCGATGGCGATAGGTTCTGTCCGTCATGGCGGCGTGGCCGGTGCTCTGCGTCAACTGCATGGAATCAACCCTCGAAACGATAGAGATGGAAGGTGCCGCAGATGGCCGATCGGTCATGTTGGGTGGCATGTACCAAACCTCGTGATCATGGCGCGAGCGCCCGCGACGCGCCGGATCGACCCGGCCCGACAGAGAATCCTGGGTCACGTGTGCCGGCCCGCGCTGATGCGGTTGGCGCCGTGCTAGAGCATGGAGTTAACAGGAACGTGACGGCTCCGAGCCTCCGCGGCAGATGCTACGCGAAACGCCTTGCGATGTTGGCAGGGCGCGAGATGAGCGACAGTGCCGTGGATGGCGGTTCCAGCGTGAAAATGCTAAGGACTGGGGTGGCGGTTCCGAAGGGGATGAGCCTTAGGGTAATTCGGGGCCCTCTCCATACTACGGCTCGCGGCCTATCCTGCCAGATTGAATGAAGAGCCAGTATGCACTCGTAAAACAAAATCCCCCGAGCCTGCGGCACGGGGGACATCCTATCTTAATCCTTTTTCGGGGTGGTCAGCCGCCCCAGGAGCGGACCTCGCCGCAATCCATGTGAACGAAATTCGAACGGTAGTATTTGCCGACACCACCAGCGCGGCAGGAAATCGCGGCATTTGCCATCTGGCTGACCGAACGCGAGGCAAGCCGCAGGTCGGCGGCCTGGCCCTGCATGTGCAGCGAGTTGCGGGCCACCCCGCGCGAGCGGCTGCGCAGCATGGCATTGGTCTGCGGGCTGCGATAGCCGGACAGCAGCATATAGGGCTCGTTCACGTCCATCAGGTTGTGGGCGGCGGCCATGATGTCAATGGTGCGCAGGTCCATGGTCTTGACCTGATCGACGCGCCAGTCGCGCATGAAGTAATTGATCTCCTTCACCGCGTCCTTGATGTAGTCGCCGTCGATCCAATACACCATGTCGATGCGTTCGCCGGTGCGGCCGGAATACATGCGGATACGGCGGATGTCGCCGCCGCCACGCAGGAACCCTGCGGCCATCGAGTAGGTGGGAGCGGCGGCCACTGCGGTTGCGGTGAATGCCCGAAGAAGTGCGCGCCGAGTAAGGCCCGTCGAGGTGTTGTGAGTCATGTGACTGTTTCGTCCCGTACGTCGTCCTGCCTGCACACGATGTTACGTGTACATTGTTAATAACCATCCCCCGGTTGCGCATTGGTATGGCACAGGGGGATTCGTTCGCCAAGTTTTCTTTCAGAATGTGTCATCCAAGGGGGAATTTTCGGCAGATTTTCGCCCAAACAGGTGATGCATATGCAGCAATTCGCCGCTAGCCAACGTGCCCTCGGCGCGGAAGGGCGATGCATCTGCGCATCATCCGGGCCGTCATGTTGGCACCTGATGCAATTGTGAATGGACTTTTTCCCCTGGTTCTCACGAAGTTTTTCATAGATTCACATCATTGCTCGTGATTAACCGCATTTGACCAGGACCCGAACATGCCGCATCTCAAACGCCCCCGCCTTCGTCTCACGCTGACAGCCTTGCTGCTTGCCGGTGTCGCGGCGTTCGGCTCAGTCGGCGCGGTGGAAGCGCAAGTTACCGCATATAAACAAGCTGTTGCCGAGGCAAGCTATGGCGATGACGGGGTCGCTGCGTTTTACCGCAAGAACGGCTATCAACCGGTCTGGACCGGAGAGGGGGCCGAATTCGCCGCCCGTCGCGTCGCGCTGATCGAGGCGCTGAGCATGGCCGAGGTGCATGGCCTGCCCGCCGGACGCTATGACATCGAGGGACTAAGGGCGCAGATGGCGTCCGCGCGCACCACCCGTGACATGGGGCTGGTCGAAGTCGCACTGAGCCGCGAATTCGCCCGCTTTGCCCGTGACCTGCAAACCGGCCTGCTGACACCTTCGCAGATCGACGACGGCATGGTGCGCGAGGTCGAACGCCGGGGCGCCGAGGTGTATCTCACCGAATTGCAGGCGTCCCAACCTGCGCGCTACATGCGTGGGCTGGCGCCGGATACGGCGCAGTACCGTGCCTTGCTGAAACTCAAGCTCGACCTTGAACATGCGCTGGCCACCGGTGGCTGGGGGCCGACCGTTTCGGGCGGCAAGCTGGAACCAGGCAACAGCGGCCCGCGGGTCGTGGCGCTGCGCAACCGGCTTATCGCCATGGGATACATGGAGCGCAGCGCGGTGGCGAGCTATGATGGCACGCTGCAAAAGGCGGTTCAGGCGTTTCAGCTGGCCCATGGGCTGGAGCCCGACGGGGTGGCCGGCGACGGCACCCTGGACGAGATCAACAAATCCGTGGCCGACCGGTTGAAATCGGTGATCGTCGGGCTGGAGCGCGAGCGCTGGCTTCCGCGTGATCGCGGCGAGCGGCATATCCTGGTCAACCAGACCGATTTCACCGCCAAGATCGTGGATCATGGCCGCGTCACCTTTGAAACCCGCTCGGTCATTGGCAAGAATGTCAGCGACCGGCGCAGCCCCGAATTCTCGGACGAGATGGAGCATATGGTGATCAACCCGAGCTGGTATGTGCCTCGCTCGATCATCACCAAGGAGTATCTGCCTAAGCTGCGGGCCAATCCGAATGCGGTGCGGCATCTGGAGATCACCGACAGTCGGGGTCGTCAGGTCAATCGCGGCGCGGTGGATTTCAGCCAGTTCTCCAGCCGCAGCTTTCCCTTTGCCATGCGCCAGCCGCCGGGCAAGAGCAACGCACTGGGGCTGGTGAAATTCATGTTCCCGAACAAGTACAACATCTACCTGCACGACACGCCGCAGAAACACCTGTTCGCCCGCGAGGTCCGCGCCTATTCACATGGCTGCATCCGTCTGGCGCAACCCTTTGAATTCGCCTATGCGCTGTTGGCCCTGCAAGAGACCGATCCGAAAGCCTTCTTTCACAACGTGCTGAATACCGGCCGCGAAACCAAGGTCGATCTGGAACGCCATGTGCCGGTTCATATCATCTATCGCACGGCAGTGGTCGACGACCGGGGGGAGCCCGGCTATCGGCGCGACGTTTACGGGCGTGACGCAAAGATTTGGGAGGCGCTCAGCCGGGCAGGGGTGGTTCTGAGCGCGGTTCAGGGTTAAATCCACGGGGCCAACCACAAGAAGCAGGCCCCAGATGACCTATACCATTTCGCAGATCGCCGACGCCCTCGGGGCCGAGGCCGCGGGCAATCTTGACCTGACCGTCACCGGTGCAGCGGAACCGGGAGATGCCGGGCGTGACCAGCTGGCGCTGGCAATGTCGCCGAAATATGCCGAGGCCCTGGCACAGGGGGGCGCGCGCGCTGCGATCCTGTGGCCCGGCGCCGCATGGCAGGCGATGGGGCTCGAGGCCGCGATCTTTGCCACCCGACCGCGTCTGGCCATGGCTGGCGTGACCGCCATGCTCGACCCCGGTCAGGGTGTTGCGGCGGGCATCCATCCCTCCGCGGTGATCGACCCCAGCGCCGAGATCGGCGCCGATGTCAGCATCGGGCCGCTGACCGTGGTGGGCGCGCGGGCCAGGATCGGCGATGGCTCGGTGATCGGGCCGCATTGCGTGATCGGCATGGATGCTGTGCTGGGCGAGGGCGCTTTCCTGCGCGAGATGGTCAGCATTGGTGCCCGCACCACCATTGGCGCCCGTTTCATCGCGCAACCCGGCGCACGGATCGGCGGCGACGGGTTCTCGTTTGTCACGCCCGAGGTGTCGGGCGCCGAAAACGCCCGCAAGACGATGGGCGATCAGGGCGAGGCCAAGGCACAGGCGTGGACCCGCATCCACTCGCTGGGTGCGGTCGAGATCGGCGACGATGTCGAGGTCGGCGCAAACTGTACCGTCGACAACGGCACCATCCGCAATACCAGCATCGGCAATGGCAGCAAGCTCGACAACCTCGTGCATGTGGGCCACAATACGCGCGTCGGGCGCGACTGTCTGCTGTGTGGCCAGACTGGCGTGTCGGGCTCGGTCGAGATCGGCAACAACGTGGTGCTGGGCGGCCAAACAGGCGTGGTCGACAATATCTTTATCGGTGACGGGGTGATCGCGGGCGGTGGCTCCAAGATCCTGTCGAACGTGCCGGCGGGGCGGGTGATCATGGGATATCCCGCAGTGAAGATGGACCAGCACACCGAGATCTACAAGGCGCAGCGCCGTCTACCCCGCCTGTTGCGCGACATCGCGGCACTGAAAAAGGCGGTTTCCAAACCGGGAGTGAGCGAGTAAATCAGCGCCAGACAGAACCCAGAGGATCGACATGAGCATCAGCGACCGCGTCATCGCCATCATCGCCGAGCAGGCCGTGCTGGAGCCCTCCGACGTCAGCCCCGAAAGCACGCTTGAGGATCTGGGCATCGACAGCCTGGGCCTGGTGGAAAGCATCTTTGCCATCGAAGAGGAATTCGACATCTCGATCCCCTTCAACGCCAACGAACCCAGCCAGAGCGATTTCGACATCTCGAACGTGGCCGCGATCATCGCGGGGATCGAGAAACTGGTGGCGGAAAAGGTCTGACAGCGCCCATGAAACGGGTCGTCATCACCGGAGCCGGCACCATTAACGCGCTGGGGCATTCGGTGCCCGAGACGCTGCACGCCATGCGCGAGGGCCATTGCGGCATCGACGAGCTGGAGTTTCGCGATGTCGAGCGGCTGGCCATCCGCATCGGCGGCCAGGTGCGCGGGTTCGAGGCCGAGGGCCGGTTCAACCGCCAGCAAATGTCGCTCTATGATCGCTTCACCCAGTTCACCCTGACCGCGGCCAAAGAGGCGATCGACCAGTCGGGGCTGAACTTTCACGGTGAACTGGCGGCGAAATCGGGTGTGGTGCTGGGCACTGCAGGCGGTGGCGTCAGCACCTGGGACGAGAATTACCGTTCGGTCTATGAAGAGGGCAAGAACAGGGTCCATCCGTTTGTCGTGCCCAAGCTGATGAACAACGCGGCCGCCAGCCATGTGTCGATGGAACACAATCTCAAGGGTCCGTCCTTTACCGTCTCGACCGCCTGCGCCTCGTCGAATCATGCGATGGCGCAGGCCTTTTCCATGGTGCGCAGCGGCATGGCGCCGGTGATGGTAACCGGCGGATCGGAATCGATGCTGTGTTTCGGCGGGGTCAAGGCCTGGGAAGGGCTGCGAGTGATGTCCAAGGATGCCTGCCGCCCGTTCAGCGCCAATCGCAACGGTATGGTCCAGGGCGAGGGCGCGGGTATCTTCGTGTTCGAAGAGATGGAACATGCCAAGGCGCGCGGTGCCGAGATACTGTGCGAGGTGGCGGGCTTTGCCATGTCCTCGGATGCATCCGATATCGTGATGCCCTCGAAACAGGGGGCGGCGCGGGCGATGGCCGGCGCGCTGGCCGATGCGCGGATCAATCCGGGTGACGTGGGGTATATCAACGCCCATGGCACCGGCACGGCGGCCAATGACAAGACCGAATGCGCCGCGGTGGCCGATGTGTTCGGGCGTCATGCCGACAGCCTGATGATTTCCTCGACCAAGTCGATGCATGGCCACCTGATCGGCGGCACCGGCGCCGTGGAACTGTTGGCCTGTATCATGGCGTTGCGCGACGGGGTGATCGCCCCCACCATCGGTTACGAGGAACCCGATCCCGAATGCGCGTTGGACGTGGTTCCGAACGAGGCGCGCGACGCCAAGGTCGACGTGGTGCTGAGCAATGCCTTTGCTTTTGGCGGGCTGAACGCGGTTCTGGCCCTGCGCAAGGTTTGATTCTCAAGGCATTGAAACAAAAGAAAAGGCCGCCAGGTTTCAGCGAACCGGCGGCCTTTCTTCATCTGTAATGGCGGTCAGTTGCTCACCACGTCCACCTTGTCATAGCTGGCGGTGAAGCCCGTCAGCGACAATTCCAGCGACACGGTCTGATCAGGGGCCGGGGCGGGAACCAGCGATACCGTTGCCTTGGCACCTTTCTTCATCGCGTCGATATCGGCCTGGGTCAGACCGATTTGCGCGATGCAGCCGATCGGGTTGCAGAACGAGTAGTTGTACCGCTTGCCGGGTGCCCCATCGATCGAGATCGTCAGCTGGGCCGGCAACAGGGTTTCCAGCGGAACGATCACGGTTGCCCCGGCAACCGCGACACCGCCCTCTTCGAGCCGGAACATCGAGAACTCGGCCATCGGGTTGCCCTGGGCGTCGGTCAGGATCTGGAGCATCGAACAGGGGTCAGTTTCACCCTCTGTCTTGATGCAGGCCATGTCCCAATCGCCGATCTTCTCTTTGGAGTAACGCTGGCCCAGTTGCGGCGAACCATCGGCCGGCGTGCCCAGATCAAGAATCTGGTCGGCCGTCTTCTGCTCTTCCTGCGCCGGGGCCGTTTCGGCCGGTGTGGTCGTGTCCTGTGCCGTCGCGGCGCCGGTCAGGGCCAGCAGGGCGGCGGCGGACAGGGTAATCAGGGTCTTGGTCATGAATGCCTCGTCAAAAGATGAGCTGCTCGCGCCCGTCTATCACGAGTGTTCGGCGCTGTCAGGGACAAAGCGGCGCATCAGCGGCGATTTGATAAGGGCGGAGCGGAACGAAAAAGGGAACCCGTGTAACCGGATTCCCTCTTATCTGTCTCCCCGTCGGACTGGCCGACTTAGTATTGTGAGCAGACGTTACGAGAGGTGCGCCAATGGGTCAACAGCTATCGCAGGTTTTTTCGTCTCTCGGGAGCAATTGATTGGCGATGCTCGATTTTTGACCGTCAGGTCGAAAAATGCCGTGCCCGAAGGCACGGCCAGTCTGACAGGGAGGAAGTGCCCCCGCAGCACCAGATGCCTAAGGGGCAATAAGGACTATCGCAGGCAAAGGTTAACTTTGTATGGTTGCGGTGGAACGATGAATTTCGAGGCGTAAACCAAATGGATGGAAAGATTTTCCTGGGCGGCGGCGGCCCGGATTACGGTGTGGCGCAGGGGCTGGACCTGAAATATGCCAACCGGCACGGGCTGATCGCGGGGGCCACCGGCACCGGCAAGACGGTGACGCTGCAAATCCTGGCCCAGGGTTTTGCCGAGGCGGGCGTGCCGGTATTTCTGGCCGATGTCAAAGGTGACCTGTCTGGCATGGCCAAACCGGGATCGGCAGATCACAAGCTGCATGAGGCCTTTACCTCGCGCGCCGAAAAGATCGGTCTGACCGACTATGAATATCGTGCCTGTCCAGTAACTTTCTGGGACCTGTTCGGCGAACAGGGTCACCCTGTACGCACCACCGTGGCCGAGATGGGGCCACTGTTGCTATCGCAGTTGCTGGAGCTGAGCGAGGCGCAGGAGGGTATCCTGAACATCGCCTTCCGCCTGTCGGACGAAGAGGGGCTGCCGCTGCTCGATCTCAAGGATTTGCAGGCATTGCTGGTCTGGATCGGCGAGAATGGCAAGTCACTGTCGCTCCGATATGGCAATATCTCGACCGCCTCGGTGGGCGCGATCCAACGTCGACTGCTTGTGATCGAGAACCAGGGCGGCGCGCGCCTGTTCGGCGAACCGGCGCTCGATCTGGCCGACATGATGCGGGTGGATGACCAGGGGCGGGGCATGGTCAACATCCTGGCCGCCGATACGCTGATGGCCTCGCCGCGGCTTTACTCGACCTTCCTGCTCTGGCTGCTCAGTGAACTGTTCGAGGAACTGCCCGAGGTGGGCGACCCCGACAAGCCGAAACTGGTGTTCTTCTTTGACGAGGCGCATCTGTTGTTCGACGACGCGCCCAAGGCGCTGGTCGACAAGGTGGAACAGGTGGCCCGCCTGATCCGGTCCAAGGGGGTGGGGGTCTATTTCATCACCCAGAACCCGGCGGATGTGCCCGAGGATGTGCTGGGTCAGCTGGGCAACCGCATCCAGCACGCGCTGCGCGCCTTTACCGCGCGCGACCGCAAGAACCTGCGACTGGCCGCTGAAACCTATCGCGAGAATCCCGCATTCGACACCGAAGAAGCGATCCGCGAGGTGGGCGTGGGCGAGGCGGTGACCTCGATGCTGATGAAGAAGGGCGTGCCGGGAGTGGTGGAACGCACCCTGATCCGCCCACCCTCGTCGCAACTGGGCCCGATTACCAAGGCCGAGCGCAAGGCGATCCTGACCATGTCGGAGATGGCGGGGAAGTACGACACCCCGCTGGACCGCAGGTCGGCCTTCGAGATCCTGGCGAAACGGGCCGAGGAGGCCGCGAAAGAGGCCGAACAGGCCGAGGAACGCGCCGAGGAGGCCAGTCCGTGGGAACGGGAATACAACTCGGCCCGCCGCTATTCCGGCAGCAGGGTGGGCCGATCGACCGCGCGCCAGACCAGCAGCCGGCGCCGCAGCGAGGACACGCTGACCAGTGCCATGGGCGAGGCGGTGATCAAGGAACTGAAAGGCACCACCGGCCGCCGCATCGTGCGTGGCATTCTGGGCAGCTTGTTCAAGGGGCGGTGAGTGTCTTGACGCGGGATATGGGCTGACGCCCATGCCTCCGGCGGGGATATTTGGAGCAAGAGGAAGGGGCGCGTCGCGCCAGAGAAGAAAGGCCGCGTCCGGGTGGGGCGCGGCCTTACTGGATGTTACTTTTCCGGGATCAACCCGCGTGGGCTGAACCTGAGCACCAGGAGCAGGATGATCCCCATGGTCAGGAGCCGCATATGGGCGGCGCTGTCGATCAGGTGCGATTTCAGCGCGCTGCCCTCGGCCATGCCGCTGGTAATCACCTGCATCAGGAAAAGGCCAAGCGGCTCGACCTGAACCCAGAGGAACCAGATCAGCATCGCACCCAGCACGGCGCCAAAATTGTTGCCCGAGCCGCCCACGATCACCATCACCCAGATCAGGAAGGTGAAGCGCAGCGGCTGATAGGTGCCCGGTGTCAGCTGCCCGTCGAGCGTGGTCATCATCGCACCGGCGATGCCACAGACCGCCGATCCCAGCACGAAGATTTGCAGGTGTCTGCGGGTGACGTCCTTGCCCATCGCCTCGGCCGCAACCTCGTTGTCGCGGATGGCGCGCATCATCCGGCCCCAGGGGCTTTTCAGTGCCATCTGCGCCATCCAGAGAAGGACCAGCAGCACCACCATGAACAGGACCGAATAGCCCAGTTTCACATAAAGCGTGGAGGCGGTGACCGGATCGATGCCCAGCGACGCGGCGCTTTCGACGAATCCGGCATCGTTTTGCAGGTCGATCTCGTAAGGCACCGGGCGGGGCAGGCCGATCACGTTCTTGACCCCGCGCGCCAGCCAGTCCTCGTTCTTCATCACCGCGATGATGATCTCGGCGATACCCAGCGTGGCAATCGCCAGATAGTCCGAGCGCAGGCCCAGCGCCGTCTTGCCGATCAGCCAGGCGGCACCCGCGGCCAGAAGGCCACCGGCGGGCCAGGCCAGCAGCACCGGCAGGCCCAGGCCGCCGATATTGCCCGCCGCGGCCGGGTTGATCGCCTCGACCGCCATCACGTTGGGATCAAACACCGCGCGATAGATCACAAAGCCCAGAACCAGCACAGCCAGCATGGCCAGGTTACGCCCGCGTCCCTTGGGCATGTGGCGCGATACCAGCACGGCGGCCACCACGGTGGCAGCCCCCAACAGCAGCGCCAGCACGATGCCGAAGCCGCCCGCGCTCCACGCCTCGGGCGAAAGCGGCTCGGCCACAAGCACCACGGCAAGACCGCCCAGCGCGACAAAGCCCATCACACCCACGTTGAAGAGGCCCGCAAAGCCCCATTGCAGGTTCACCCCGATCGCCATGATGGCCGAGATCAGCCCCATGTTCACGATCAGGATGGCCGAGTTCCAGCTTTGCATGAAACCGGTGATCACGATCAGGACGGCGACGCCCAGAAACAGGGCGGTGTTCTTCACTGTCTCGGTCATACCGCTTTCCCCTTGAAGAGGCCCGTAGGCTTGAACAGCAGCACGATCAGCAGGATGACGAAGCTGACCGCGAATTTGTAATCGGTGCTGAGTAGCTGCACCAACCCGTCGGGTGACATGCCCTCGGGCGCCAGATAGCCCAGCACCTTTTTCCAGGCATAGGTCACCGTCACCTCGGAAAAGGCGATGACGAAACCGCCCGCGATGGCGCCCAGCGGGCTGCCCAGACCGCCCACGATGGCCGAGGCAAAGATGGGCAGCAGCAATTGGAAATAGACAAAAGGCTTGAAGCTTTTGTCCAGTCCATAGAGCACACCCGCCGTGGTGGCCAGCGCCGCCACGATGAGCCAGGTGTACATCACCACGCGCTCGGGGTTGATGCCCGAGAGCAGCGCCAGATCCTCGTTATCGGAATAGGCGCGCATGGATTTGCCGGTGCGGGTCCTGTTCAGGAACCCGAACAGCAGCGCCACGCAGATCACCGCGACAACCACGGTCAGCGCCTGGGTGGTCTTGATCGCCAACCCCTCGTCCAGCCCGGTCATCTTCTTGAAATCGCGGGCCGAGATCAGGAACCGGGTGCCATCGGCGAAATTCTGGTCATTGGGGCCGATGACGAAGCGCACCAGCCCGTTCATGATGAACATGACGCCCATCGACACGATGACCAGGATCACCGGTTTTGCCTTTTGTTCGCGGTAAAAGCGATAGACCGCGCGGTCGGTGACCAAAACCAGTGCCATGCAACCCAGAATGCCGAAAGGCAGCGCCAGAAGCGCGGTTGGCAGAGGACCAAGGTGAATGCCATGCGACTGCATCCACCAGGTCACCAGCACGCTGATCATGGCGCCGAAAGCCATGGTGTCGCCATGGGCGAAGTTCGAGAACCGCAGGATGCCATAGATCAGCGTCACTCCCAACGCACCCAGCGCCAGCTGGCTGCCATAGGCGATCGCGGGGATCAGGACAAAGTTCGAAAGCGCCACAAGGGCGTTGAGGATTTCCATGTCTCAGCCCCCCAGGAAGGATTTGCGAACTTCGGGATCTTCGAGCAGTTCCTTGCCGGTGCCGGTAAAGGCATTGCGGCCCTGAACCAGAACATATCCCTTGTCGGCGATGGCCAGCGCCTGTTTGGCGTTCTGTTCGACCATCAGGATCGGCAGGCCGGTGCGGCTGACCTCGATGATGCGGTCAAACAGCTCGTCCATCACGATGGGGCTGACGCCCGCGGTGGGTTCGTCCAGCATCAGCACCTTGGGCTTGGTCATCAGCGCCCGGCCCACGGCGACCTGCTGGCGCTGGCCGCCCGACAGCTCGCCTGCCGCCTGATAGCGTTTCTCGCGCAGGATCGGGAACAGGTCATAGACCTGCTCCATGGTCTCGCGGATGTCGTCGCGGCGGATGAAGGCACCCATTTCCAGGTTTTCCTCGACCGTCATCGAGGTGAAGATGTTGTTGGTCTGGGGCACGAAACCCATGCCCTTGACCACCCGGTCCTGCGGGGTGAGCCTGGTGATGTCCTCGCCATCCAGCCGGACCGAGCCCGAGCGCACGTCGAGCATGCCGAACACCGCCTTCATCGCGGTCGACTTGCCAGCACCGTTGGGGCCGACGATTACGGCGATCTCGCCCGGGTTCACCGCGATGGTGCATTCATGCAGGATATCGGGCCCCTTGCCGTAACCGCCGGTCATGGTGTCACCGATCAGAAAGGGGCCGCCATCGACCTTGGAGGTCGGGCCGCTCTTGCGATGGGCGGGGGTCATGGTACCCATGCCCTTGGTGTTGGTGATCGAGGCGTCCTTGTTGCCGCGACCGTCCTGATAGGGATTGTCGCTCATGCGCCTGCCTCCAGCTGTGCCTTGTTCTTCAGGCCGGTGCCCAGATAGGCCTCGATCACCTGTTCATTGGCCTTGATCTCGTCCAGGGTGCCCTGGGCCAGGACCTTGCCCTCGGCCATGCAGATGACGGGATCGCAGATCTTGCCGATGAAATCCATGTCATGCTCAATCACGACAAAGGTATAGCCGCGTTCCTTGTTGAGCCGCAGGATGGTGTCGGCGATGGTCATCAACAGCGTCCGGTTCACACCGGCGCCGACCTCGTCAAGGAACACGATCTTGGCGTCGACCATCATGGTGCGGCCCAGTTCCAGCAGCTTTTTCTGTCCGCCCGAGACCTGGCCCGCCTTGTGGTCGGCCAGATGTTCGATGGTCAGGAACTCCAGCACCTCGTCGGCCTTGGCGCGCAGGGCGCGTTCCTCGTCGGCGATCCGCTTGCGCCCGAACCAGGTGTTCCACAGCGTCTCGCCCGACTGGCCGCCCGGCACCATCATCAGGTTCTCGCGGCAGGTCATCGAGCTGAATTCATGCGCGATCTGAAAAGTCCTGAGCAGCCCCTTGTGGAACAGCTCGTGCGGCGGCAGGCCGGTGATATCCTCGCCATCCATGGTGACCTTGCCGCTGGTGGGCGGCAGGACGCCGGCGATCACGTTGAAAAGGGTGGTCTTGCCGGCTCCGTTCGGTCCGATCAGACCGGTGACAGAGCCCTTGGCGATTTCCAGCGTCGCACCATCGACAGCATGGAATCCGCCGAAGTGCTTGTGCACGTCTTCGACGACGATCATGTGTTCCCCCGGGGCCGCTTGTTTTCTGCGGCCTTGTTGGTTGTTGCCTCATCCCCCGAAAAGAGGTGCGGCCTTTTGTCATTGAAACAGCCCGGACACAAGGCCCGGGCTGTTCGGTGTCATCTCATCGCGGGGCGATCAACGGTATTTGGCCGTGGTGATCTTGCCGCCTTCGATGGTGATCTGGCGGTAGTTGCCGGCGCTTTCGCCGGGCCCGATCAACTCAACCGCGGTGGCGCCGACATAGTCAACCTCGCCGCCGTCCTTGATGATCTGAAGCGCCTTGGCCAGTTCACCGGGATAGATCTTTTCACCCGGTGCGTTGGCCACATCCATGATCTTGGACTTGTAATCGCCCGAGTCCTTGGAGTTGGCCGCCTGCATGGCCAGCATGATCAGGGCCGCCGCATCATAGGATTCCGGTGTGAAGGGCGAGGTGGAATCGAACGCGCCGCCCACCATTTCCGAGAACTTGGCAACGCCCGGGCTGTCGGTGCCGGGGTGCTGGCCGCTCGACCCTTCGATCTCGTCGCCGAAATTCTCTTCGAGCTTGGCGCCGATCATGCCGTCGGGGAAGTGGAAAGTGTCGAACGCGCCCGAGTCGATGGCCGAGCGCACGATGCCCGAACCGCCCTGGTCGACGTAACCGGCAACCACCAGACGGTCGCCGCCAGCGGCCGCCAGCGCGCCCACTTCGGCCGAATAGTCGGCCTTGCCGTCTTCATGCGCGGCCGAGATGGTCACGGTGCCGCCAGCGGCCTCGAACGCGGCCTGGAAGCTGTCCGCCAGACCCTTGCCATAATCGTTGTTGGTATAGGTCAGCGCGACTTCCTTGATGCCTTCTTCCATCAGCACTTCGGTCATCACGACACCCTGACGGGCATCCGAGGGCGCGGTGCGGAAGAACAGGCCGTTGTCTTCGGCGGTCGACAGCGCGGGCGAAGTGGCCGAGGGCGAGATCATCACGACGCCGTTCGGGACGGCGACGTTGGACAGGATCGCACCGGTCACGCCCGAACAGTCGGCGCCCATGATGCCGTCAACCTTGTCCGAGGTCACCAGACGCTCGGCGGCGGCGGTGGCTGCAGCGGCGTCGACGCAGGTCGAGTCCGCGCGCACCGAGGTCACGGTGGCGCCATCCAGCAGCAGGCCCGAGTCGGTGACTTCCTTCATCGCCAGTTCGGCACCATCGGCCATCGAGGGCGTCAGCGATTCGATCGGGCCGGTGAAGCCCAGAATCACGCCGATCTTCACCTCTTTGGCATGACCACCGGCAAAGGCCGCGCTTGCCATCAGGGCAGAGGCCGCAGTGGCCGTGAGAAGCTTTTTCATATGTTACTCCCTTGTTGGAACGTAATCGTTCTGACGAAACCCTAGGCAAGCTGTCGCCAAAAGAAAAGTCCTAACGAAAAAGTGGTTTGGTGCCGGAAATCATGGATGTTTTGGTTATCCTGGTCTTGAATTGAGACTGGGCGGACGGGAGGAAACGGGATGACAATCGTACAACTTGGTAGCGTGATTCTGATGATAGCAAGCCTGCTTGCCTCCGGGCAGGTCAGCGCCGAACTGTCCTCGCGGGCGGGGCCGCTCAGGGTCGAAGCCATGGTAGAAGGGTTGGAGTCACCCTGGGCAGTGGCACCGCTGCCTGACGGCGGATTTCTTGTCACAGAGCGGGACGGTGTGTTGGTGCATGTCGCACAGGGCCGCAAGAGCGAGGTCGCCGGTCTGCCTCGGGTGCGGGTCGCGGGGCAGGGCGGTTTGCTGGATATTACCCTCTCCCGCGATTTCGCCCGCAGCCGGCGGCTTTACCTCACCTATGCGCAGCCACAAGCGGGTGGCGGTGCTGGAACGGCGGTGGCGGTCGCGCGGCTGACCGAGGACAACCGCCGCCTGACCGGTCTCAGTCGTATCTACGAGGTACCACCGGGCGGGCAGGGCGGCCGCCATTTCGGCAGCCGGGTGGTCGAGGCCCCGGATGGGACGCTGTTCGTCACCCTGGGCGATCGCGGCGACGATGAGAGCGCGCAGGATCCGGGCAACCCGCAAGGATCGGTGATCCGCATCCATCCAGATGGCAGCATTCCGGCCGACAATCCCTTTGTGGGACAAAGCGGTATCCGGCCCGAGATCTGGTCGCTGGGGCACCGAAATCCGCAGGGCGCGGGGCTGGATGCACAAGGGCGGCTCTGGACCTCGGAACATGGCGCGCGCGGCGGTGACGAGGTGAACCTGATCCGGCCCGGTGCCAATTTCGGCTGGCCGGTGATCTCTTATGGCCGGCATTACTCAGGGGCCAAGATTGGCGAAGGTACCCACAAAGAGAGGATGGAGCAGCCGCAGTTCCATTGGGATCCGTCAATCGCCCCCTCTGGCCTGCTGGTCTATTCCGGCGCTCTTTGGCCTGACTGGGCCGGAGACATCTTTGTCGGGTCGCTGAAATTCGACCATATCGTCAGACTGACCGGCAGCCCCCTGCGTGAAGCCGAGCGGCTAGAGGGACCCGAGACCGAGCGCGTCCGCGACATCGTCGAGGCGCCCGACGGCACGATCTGGTTCATCTCCGAAGGCCGGGGCGCGGTCTATCGCGTGGCGCCGGGGGGCTAGTCCCTGCTCGCCGCGTCTTTTACAGGTCGTTCATCTGGTACGAACGCGCCCTGGTGTCAAAAACGCAAGCCTGTGTCTGGCAGCGGCGACACAAGCTGCGCGTGACGCTAGACCGACAGCCGCGCGCTTTGCGCGCCGCGTTCGCGATAGGGCGTGGTGTTGTAATGCGCACGGTAGCATTTCGAGAAATGGCTGGGCGAGGCAAAGCCGCAGGCCAGCGCCACGTTGATCACGCTCATGTCCGTCTGCATCAGCAGGTTTCGCGCCTTTTGCAGCCTGAGTTCCATGTAATAGCGCTTGGGACTGCGGCTGAGATAGCGGCGGAACAGTCGTTCCAGCTGGCGGGTGGACATGCCCACATCCTTGGCCAGCAGCGCGGGCGAGATCGGCTCTTCGATATTGCGCTCCATCATCTGGATGACCTGGCTCAACTTGGGGTGGCGCACGCCGATGCGGGTAGGGGTGGACAGGCGCTGGGTGTCCTGATCGGTGCGGATCGAGGAATAGATCAGCTGATCGGCCACCGCGTTGGCCAGTTCTTCGCCATGGGAATTGGCAATAAGCTTCAGCATCAGGTCGATCGAGGCGGTGCCACCCGCCGTCGTGATGCGCGGCCCGTCGATGACAAAAACCGACTTGGTCAGAGTGACCTCTTCGAATTCCTCGATGAAACTGTCCTGGTTTTCCCAGTGGATGGTGGCGCGTTTGCCGTCCAGCAGACCGGCCTTGGCCAGGGTATAGCCGGCGGTGCAGAGCCCACCGATCACCGGACCGCGCCGCGCCTCTCGCCGGAGCCAGCTGACCACCTTTTTCGTGGTGGCCTTCTGCACGTCGATGCCGCCGCAGACCAGCACCACATCCTCGCGCCGCAACTCGTCCAGATCGCCGTCGAGCTTGAACACGGTACCGTTCGAACACGTCGCCGAGGCGCCGCCTTCGCCCACGACCGACCATTCATACAGCTGCTGTCCCGCCATCCGGTTGGCGATGCGCAACGCCTCGACAGCGCAGGCGAAACACAACATCGTGAACTGGTCGAGCAGGACAAAGACAAACCTCTGCGGCTTCTTCTGGCCGGTATCCACTCTGACAACTTGGCGTTGCTCTTTCATGCGCGCGTTCCTTGCCTTATGTGACGCCACGTCGGGGGCGTCTGCGCTGGGTTGTCATTCACATTGCTCAGAG
This sequence comes from Ruegeria sp. YKSD163, assembly GCF_059612905.1. Lineage (NCBI taxonomy): Bacteria > Pseudomonadati > Pseudomonadota > Alphaproteobacteria > Rhodobacterales > Roseobacteraceae > Ruegeria > Ruegeria sp. YKSD163. The sequence goes on along the minus strand of NZ_JBXWRM010000001.1, from coordinate 108,489 downwards.
CTTGTTTGCGACGTCAAGAGGCGCAAATCTGATATGGTCTCTGCCCGGGTCATTTTGTATAGAGGCCCCCTGTGAATATCCTTGCGGAGATGAGAGCGATGAGCGAGTGGCAAAAATCGACCTGGCGCGCGAAACCGCGGGTCCAGATGCCCGATTATACCGATCAGGCCGAACTGGCCCGGGTCGAGGCGCAGCTTTCCCAGTATCCGCCCTTGGTCTTTGCCGGCGAGGCCCGGCGGCTGAAACGGCATCTGGGCGCAGCAGGGCGCGGCGAGGCCTTTCTGCTGCAAGGCGGCGATTGCGCCGAAAGCTTTGACCAGTTCAGTGCCGACGGCATCCGCGACACGTTCAAGGTGATGCTGCAAATGGCGATGGTGCTGACCTTCGGCGCCAAGGTGCCGGTGGTCAAGGTCGGCCGCATGGCGGGTCAGTTCGCCAAGCCGCGCAGCGCGCCGACCGAGGTGGTGGATGGGGTTGAACTGCCCAGCTATCGCGGTGATATCATCAACGAACTGGCCTTTACCCCCGAGGCGCGGATACCCAACCCGCAGAAGATGCTGCAGGCCTATACCCAGGCGGCGGCGACGCTGAACCTGTTGCGCGCCTTTTCGACCGGTGGTTTCGCCGACATGAACCGGGTGCATTCCTGGACGCTGGGCTTTACCGACGAACAAGACGTGCAGAAATATTCCGAGATTGCCGACCGTATCCAGGACACGATCGACTTCATGGGCGCGGCGGGCATCACCGCCGATACCACGCATCAATTCTCGACGGTCGAGTTCTACACCAGCCACGAGGGGCTGCTGCTGGAATATGAAGAGGCGCTGACGCGGCTCGATTCGACTTCGGGCAACTGGCTGGCGGGCTCGGGACACATGATCTGGATCGGCGACCGGACCCGGCAGCCGGACGGCGCGCATGTGGAATACTGCCGCGGCGTGCTGAACCCGATTGGGTTGAAATGCGGGCCGACCACCACCGCCGAGGATCTCAAGGTGCTGATGGCCAAGCTGAACCCCGAGAACGAAGAGGGCCGGTTGACCCTGATCGCGCGCTTTGGCGCGGGCAAGGCGGGTGACCACCTGCCGCGCCTGATCAAGGCGGTGCGCGAGGAAGGCGCCAAGGTGACCTGGGTCTGTGACCCGATGCATGGCAACACGATCAAATCGGCCTCGGGCTACAAGACCCGGCCCTTTGATTCGGTCCTGCGCGAGGTGCGCGACTTCTTCGCCGTGCACCAGGCCGAGGGCACCGTGCCGGGTGGCGTGCATTTCGAGATGACCGGCCAGGACGTGACCGAATGCACCGGCGGCGTGCGGGCGGTGACGGACGAGGATCTGAGCGACCGCTATCACACCGCCTGCGATCCGCGCCTGAACGCCAGCCAGTCGCTGGAACTGGCCTTTCTCGTGGCCGAGGAACTGACCCGGCTGCGCGCCGGTCAGCGCCGCCGCGCCGCGAGCTGAAGCAGTATCAGACTTTAGACAAATTGGCCCGGGACATCGTCCCGGGCCATTTCCGTTGTGACCCCGAGTTTTCCTTCAATCCTCGGGTAGAACCAGGCGCAACTGCGGCTTGCCGCCCGCAAATCCCGTGCGTGGTTCGGCAAACCCCACAGTTTCAGCAGGCCCAGAGATCTGTTCCGTTGCCGTGTCAGCTGCCGCAGGAAGGTCGCGCAGAGTCGATCCGGCGATCTCGAAGCGGCGCCCGCCAGTGCCCAGCGGCCCATCCGAGATCATGATACCCAGAGCCCGGCTGACATCACCGAAATCGCTTTGCAGCGGCAAGAGGATCATCCGCGCCTCGACCCGAGGAGCGGTGAACCGCCGTTCCGCGTTCAAAGTCATTTCGGCGATGGCCGGCGTGTCGAAGACATGTTCCAGCGTGGCCCCGATCTCGGAGCGGGCGGCAGCGGTGAAAAACGCGGTCAGCGGCATGCCGCGCACCTCCATCCCGGCCATCTCGCTCAGATGGCTGCCGGCCAGGCGGAACCGGGCGATACCGGGTGCAATCCGTTCCAGTATGAACGTGTATTCCAGGATGTTCTCCAGCCCGCGCGGGTCGATGTCCGAGCGTCGCGGCACCCCGTCACCGTCGCGCAGGGCCGCCCAATAGGCTTCGGCCTGCCGAAGCGGCGACACGGTACGTCCGCTGCGAAACCGGTCCATCGAGATTACGTTCCCCGCACTGTCCCCGGATCCCGACCGGAATTTGCCACCAAAAAAAGTCTTCATCACCGTTACCCTGTTGCTCGTCGTTCTCCTGCCTTGGCTCGCGTCCTGCAGGGCAAGGGCTGAGCTTAAGACAGGTTACCTAAACGTTAACCTGCCACGGGTTGCCCCAATCTTGGACCTAATTCTTAACGAATGGTTAACTGGGTAAAACTTGACGAAAATCCGGCCGGGTCTTGCCCAAGGGGCGGGCTTGGCATTAGGTGCGGGGGCATTTCCGGCTGGACCGGAACCACCAGAGAGGGCAGCGATGATCAGATCCATGACCGGTTTCGCCTCGGCGCGCGGCGAATTGGCGCCGTTTAGCTGGAGCTGGGAGCTGCGCAGCGTGAACGCCAAGGGGCTGGATCTGCGTCTGCGCGTGCCCGAATGGCTCGAAGGTCTGGAGACCGCGATCCGCGCCGATCTGGGCAAGGCGCTGACGCGCGGCAGCGTGACGCTCAGCCTGCGGCTGAGCCGGGGCGAGGAGGGCGCGGCGCTGTCTCTGAACCCGGCGGCGCTGGCGGCGGTGCTGGAGGCGCTGTTGGAGGTCGAGGATCAGGCGATGGCGCGGGGCATGACGCTGGCACCCTCGCGCGCGGCCGATCTGCTGGCGCTGAGGGGGGTGCTGGAGGCCGGTGGCGGCGGCGACGATCCGGCCCCGCTGGTGAAACGGCTGAAGGCCGAACTGGGTCCGCTGATCGCCGCATTCCTGCAAATGCGCGAGACCGAAGGCAAGGCGCTGGTCGAGATTCTGCAAAACAACCTGACCCGCGTTGCGGACCTGAGCGCGCAGGCGGCGGCGCTGGCAGAGGCGCGAAAACCGCTGGTGGCCGAAACCCTGCGCGCCAATCTGGCCCGCGTGCTGGGCAACAGCGACGGCGCCGATCCCGACCGGGTGGCGCAGGAACTGGCCATGCTCGCCGTCAAGGCCGATGTGACCGAGGAACTGGACCGCCTGCAAGCCCATATCAAGGCCGCCCGCGACCTGCTGACCCAGGGCGGCGCGGTGGGCCGCAAGCTGGATTTCCTGATGCAGGAATTCAACCGAGAGGCGAACACACTCTGTTCAAAGTCGCAAAATGCTGATCTGACCGGGGTAGGGTTGGAGCTGAAGGCGGTAATCGACCAGATGCGCGAGCAGGTGCAGAATGTGGAATAAAGACAGGAAGCAAGACAGATGACAGACCGCCGTGGCCTCTTGATCATTCTCTCCTCACCCTCGGGAGCGGGGAAGTCCACGCTCGCCCGTCGGTTGATGAGCTGGGACCCGGGTCTGAAATTCTCGGTCTCGGCCACCACCCGCGCCCCGCGCCCGGGCGAGGAACATGGCCGCGAATACTACTTTCTGAGCGAAGACCAGTTCAAGGGACAGGTGCGGCGCGGCGAGATGCTGGAACATGCCCATGTGTTCGGCAATTTCTATGGCTCGCCCGCAGGCCCCGTGCGCGACACGATCGAGGCAGGCCAGGATGTGCTGTTCGACGTTGACTGGCAGGGCGAGATTCAGATCCGCAACTCGGATCTGGGCAAGCACGCGCTGTCGATCTTCATCCTGCCGCCGTCCATCAAGGAGCTGCGACGACGCCTGGAAAGCCGGGGCCAGGACAGCGCCGAGGTGATCTCGCGCCGGATGCTCAAAAGCTGGGACGAGATCAGCCACTGGGGCTATTACGATTATGTCCTGATCAACGACGATCTGGACGCCACCGAGGAACGGCTGAAAACCATTGTCAGCGCCGAGCGGATGCGCCGCATCCAGCAACCGGCGCTGCAAGAACATGTGCGCAAGCTGCAAAGTGAATTCGAGGACCTGTCATGACCATCTATGCCCTGGGCGAGCACCGCCCGCATATCCATCCCGACACCTGGGTCGCCCCCGATGCCAACCTGATCGGCAAGGTGGTGCTGGAAGAGGGCGCCTCGGTCTGGTTCGGTTGCACCATCCGCGCCGATCACGAAGAGATCCGGATCGGGCAGGGGAGCAATGTGCAGGAAAACTGCGTCATGCATATCGACGCGGGCTATCCCCTGACCATCGGAGCGAACTGCACTATTGGCCACAAGGTCATGCTGCATGGCTGCACCATCGGGGAAAACTCACTGATCGGCATGGGCGCAACCGTGCTGAATGGCGCCAGGATCGGCCGCAACTGTCTGATCGGTGCTGGTGCCCTGATCACCGAGAACAAGGAAATCCCCGACAACTCGCTGGTGATGGGGGCGCCCGGCAAGGTGGTGCGCCAGCTTGACGAGGCCGCCGTCGCCCGCATCGCCTGGAGTGCCAAGCACTATCAGGAAAACATGCGCCGGTTCCGCGACAGCCTGACCGTGGTCGACTGACTCGGGAACGCCACGATGCCCGAGGATCAGAACCAAGAGTTTCTGGCCGCCATGCCACTGGCGGCCCTGCTGGTCGATCAGTCTGAACGCATCATCGCCGCCAATACCGAGGCGCAGACGCTGTTGGGACAGCAGATCGTCGGGCGGCACTATGCCACCATCCTGCGCCAGCCGCAGGTGATCGAGGCAATCGAGCGCTCCCTGCGCGACAAGGGCGCCAGCCGCAGCCGCCATCTGGCCAATGACGGCGCACAGGACACCACGTTCGAGGTGGCCTGCCGCTATGTGAAGGGGATCGGCGCGGTTGCGGGCGGCGCGGTGCTGGTCAGCTTTAGCGACGTCACCCCAATGGAACAGGCCGGGCAGATGCGGCGCGATTTCGTCGCCAATGTCAGCCACGAGCTGCGCACGCCGCTGACCGCGATCATGGGCTTCATCGAAACCCTGCGCGGCCCGGCGCGCAACGATCCTGCCGCCCAGGACCGGTTCCTGGGCATCATGGAGCAGGAGGCCGGGCGGATGAACCGGTTGGTGGGCGACCTTCTGTCGCTCAACCGGGTCGAAAGCGAAGAGCGGGTCCGCCCCCGAGGCGCGGTGGATCTGACGGCGCAGATTGCTTCGACCCTCAATTCACTGCGCCCGCTGGCAACCGAGGCGGGGGTCGAACTGCACAGCACCGGTCCTGAGACCCCGGTCATTGTGCCCGGAGACGAGGACCAGATCCGCCAGGTCCTGACCAACCTGATCGAGAATGCGATCAAATATGGCGGCAGCGGCGGCGAGGTGCGCGTCACCCTCAGCGAGGCCGAGCGCGACCCTGCGGTGCGCGGTCCCGCCGCCCGTATCCAGGTCTCGGACAAGGGGGCCGGCATCGACGCGGTGCATCTGCCTCGCCTGACAGAGCGCTTCTATCGCGCCGACAACCACCGCTCGCGCCAGAAGGGCGGCACCGGACTCGGGCTGGCCATTGTCAAGCATATCGTTAACCGCCATCGTGGCCGGATGCGGGTGGAAAGCACCCTGGGCAGCGGCACCACTTTTACCGTGATTCTGCCGAAATAGCGCCGACTCGTCGCCCCGGGCAATGATCCGCCGCTGCAACAGCGACGTCATGCTTCTGTCACATGGCTGTCATGCAAACTTGCCGTCACAAATCCTGGCTTTGTCATATCCCTGTTACATACCCGTCACAAAAGCCTCATGCACGACCCCTAGAAGTCGGCCCGAGATCATCATGGGGATGATCACTAGATTACCGCTGTCAAGGAGACTGCAATGTCCTTTGTGAAACTGTCGGCTTCGGCCCTGGCAATTGCTGCTGTTTCGGCTACCGCTGCCGCTGCCCGCGATCAGATCCAGATCGCCGGCTCGTCTACCGTTCTGCCCTATGCCGCCATCGTTGCCGAAGCGTTTGGTGAAAACTTTGAATTCCCGACACCGGTCGTGGAATCGGGCGGTTCGGGCGCCGGCCGCAAGAAGCTTTGCGAAGGTGTTGGCGAAAACACCATCGATATCGCCAACTCGTCTTCGCGCATCAAGCAGTCGGACATCGACCTGTGCGCCTCGAACGGCGTGGCCGAGATCCAGGAGGTTCGCATCGGCTATGACGGCATCGTGTTCGCCTCTGACATCAACGGCGCAACCTTCGCCTTTACCCCGGCCGACTGGTACAACGCCCTGGCCGCCAAGGTGGTCAAGGACGGCGCTCTGGTCGACAACATGAACAAGACCTGGAAAGACGTGAACCCGGCCCTGCCGGATCAGGCGATCCTGGCCTTCATCCCGGGCACCAAGCACGGCACCCGTGAAGTGTTCGACGACAAGGTGATCCACGCTGGCTGTGAAGCCACCGGCGCCGAAGAACTGTTCAAGGCCGCGGGCGACGAAAAAGCCAAGGGCTGCAACGCACTGCGCACCGACGGCGCGTCGATCGACATCGACGGCGACTATACCGAGACCTTGGCCCGCATCGACGCCAACAAGAACGGCATCGGCGTGTTCGGCCTGTCGTTCTACCAGAACAACACCGACAAGCTGGTCGTTGCCACCATGGACGGCGTGGTTCCCTCGGTTGAATCGATCGCTTCGGGTGAATATCCGGTGTCGCGTCCGTTGTACTTCTACGTCAAGAACGCACACCTGGGCGTGATCCCTGGCCTGCAGGAGTACATCGAATTCTTCGTCTCCGACGAGATCGCCGGCCCCGATGGCCCGCTGTCCGCATATGGCCTGGTCTCTGACCCGGAACTGGCAGCAACCCAGGAAGCCGTTGCCAACCGGACCCCGATGGGCCCGCTGAACTAAGCAAAGCCCCAATGGCCGACGGTGTCCGCGCGACGCCGTCGGTCTTTTTTACTCCCTCTGCGGAAGAGCAAGATGAGCGTCAGCATCATTACCCTGATCGTGCTCGGCATCGCCGTGCTCGGCTATTTCCTCGGGAGGCAGCGCGCCCTGTCTCTCTCCGCGAGTTCCGGCAAGAGGCTGCATTCCCTGCCGGGTTATTATGGACAGATGGTATTTCTGTTCTCGGCCGTTCCGGCCCTGCTGCTGATGGTGGCATGGCTGTTCATGCAGCCGATCCTGATCGAAGGCCGCATCAGCGCCGATATTCCCGACAGCGTGATCCCGGAAGGTGGCGCCCGCAGCCTGGTGATGGCCGACGTGCGGCGTATCGCCGGCGGGCTTGACGCGCTGATGACCGATGGTGGGATGTCCGAGGCAGAGCTTGATCAGATGCGCGCCGATTTCACCAACATTCGTGCACGTTTGGCGAGTGTCGGCATTGCGCTAGGCGCGGAAGTGCCGGTGCAGGTGTTCGAGGCGGCCAAGGACTATCGCAAGGCGAACAAGACCGCGTCGCTCTTGATGAGCGCTCTGGTCCTGGCCGTGTGTGCCGCAGGCACGCTGCTTGCCATGTCGCGCGTTTCCCCCGACCGGCGCGCACGCAACGTCAGCGAAGGCTTCGTTCTTTCCCTGCTTGTCGGCGCCTCTCTGGTGGCGATCCTGACGACAGCCGGTATTGTCGCCTCTCTGCTGTTCGAGACCTTCCATTTCTTCAAGCTGTACCCGGCGCGGGAATTCTTCTTCTCGACGGTCTGGAACCCGCAATTCCGCGGTGGATCCGAACTGGGCATCCTGCCGCTCCTGTGGGGGACACTCTATGTTTCGTTCATCGCGCTGCTGTTTGCGGTACCGATCGGGCTGCTGATCGCGATCTATCTTGCGGAATATGCCAGCAAGACGATGCGAGCCTTTGCAAAACCCGCGATCGAAGTCCTGGCCGGTATTCCGACCATCGTCTACGGCCTGTTCGCACTGATCACCGTGGGGCCGTTCCTGCGCGACTGGATCGCGCAGCCGATGGGGTTGGGCAATTCGTCCTCGTCGGTGCTGACCGCCGGTCTGGTCATGGGCATCATGCTGATCCCCTTCGTCAGTTCCCTGTCGGACGACATCATCAACGCGGTGCCGCAATCCATGCGTGACGGGTCCTTCGGTCTGGGTGCGACGCAATCCGAAACGATCCGCCAGGTGATCCTGCCGGCAGCGTTGCCGGGGGTCGTCGGCGCCATTCTGCTCGCGGCCAGCCGGGCCATCGGCGAGACCATGATCGTGGTCATGGGGGCGGGTGCTGCCGCCAAGCTGGGCCTGAACCCGTTCGAGGCGATGACAACGGTAACCGTGAAGATCGTCAGTCAGCTGACTGGCGATACCGAGTTCGCCAGCCCTGAAACCCTGGTGGCCTTTGCCCTGGGTCTCACCCTGTTTGTCTTTACCCTCGGGCTCAACGTCCTCGCGCTCTACATCGTGCGCAAATACCGGGAGCAGTACGAATGACCGACGCAACCGCGAATTCAATCGGGGCATCCCCCAGGCGGCATGCCGGATCGCTGTTCGACAAGGACGCGCGGACACGCAAACGCAACTCGGCCGAAAACCGGTTCCGGATGATGGGGCTGGCCGCGGTCATCTTCGGTGTGCTCTGCCTTGCGGGTCTGCTGGGTTCGATCATCTCGAACGGGGTCTCGGCCTTCAGCCAGACCTTCATCACGGTGGATGTCTTTCTGGACCCGGCGAAACTTGACAAGGCGGGCGACCGCAACCCGGACAAGATCGCCAAGGTGACGACCTTTGGCTATGCGCCGCTGATCGCGAACGCGATGGAGCAGGCCATGGAACAGGCCAGTATCAATGTCGAGGGTATCAACAAGAAGGATGCCGCCGAGCTGGTGTCCAAGGAAGCGCCGGCGCAGTTGCGGAACTATGTGCTGAACAACATCGACCAGATCGGCGAGACGGTACAGTTCAAAGTGCTCGCCTCGGGCCGGATCGACGGCTATTACAAAGGCCGCGTCACCATGGCCTCGGCCGAGCTTGACCGGAACATCTCGCCCGCGCAGTTGCAGCTGGCCGATCAGATGAAGGAGGCCGGATTGCTGCGAACCGGTTTCAACTGGCAGTTCTTCACGGCGCCCGATGCTTCGGACACACGTCCGGAAGCCGCCGGTCTGGGCGTTGCCATCCTGGGGTCGCTCTACATGATGATGATCGTGCTGCTGCTGGCGCTGCCGTTGGGGGTTGCAGCCTCGGTCTATCTGGAGGAGTTCGCGCCGCAGAACTGGCTCACGGATGCCATCGAGGTGAACATCGCCAACCTGGCCGCGGTACCGTCTATCGTGTTCGGTATCCTTGGCCTTGCGATCTTCATCAACATGGCGGGACTGCCGCAATCGGCGCCCATCGTCGGCGGCCTTGTTCTGACGTTGATGACGCTTCCGACGATCATCATCGCCACGCGCGCCGCGCTCAAAGCGGTGCCGCCGTCGATCCGGGATGCGGCGCTGGGGGTAGGGGCGTCCAAGATGCAGTCGGTGTTCCACCATGTCCTGCCACTGGCCGCGCCTGGCATCTTGACAGGCACCATCATCGGCCTTGCACAGGCCCTGGGGGAGACCGCGCCGCTGCTGCTGATCGGCATGGTTGCCTTTGTCCGCGAGTTTCCCGCGGGCCCGCCGGAGGGGTTCTTCGACCCTGCCTCGGCGCTGCCGGTTCAGGTCTACAACTGGACGCAACGTGGTGATCCGGCCTTTGTCGAACGGGCATCGGGTGCCATTATCGTACTGCTCGTCTTTCTTCTGTGCATGAACGCACTGGCAATCATACTGCGCCGCCGGTTCGAACGCCGCTGGTAAAGGAGAGCGACAAAATGAACGACATGTCTCGACTGGAGAGAACCGTGGGAACCAAAGAAATCAAGATGGAATGCCGCGACTGTCAGGTCTATTATGGCGACACGCACGCGATCAAGGACGTGAACGTCGATATCGAGGACAAGACCGTCACCGCCTTCATCGGGCCGTCTGGCTGCGGCAAGTCCACGTTCTTGCGCTGCCTGAACCGGATGAACGACACGATCTCGGTGGCGCGCGTCGAAGGTGTGTTCATGCTGGATGGCGAGGACATCTATGACAAGCGGGTCGACCCGGTTCAGTTGCGCGCCAAGGTCGGCATGGTATTCCAGAAGCCGAACCCGTTCCCCAAGTCGATCTATGACAACGTGGCCTATGGTCCGCGCATTCATGGACTAGCCCGGAGCAAGGCGGAACTGGACGATCTGGTCGAGCAAGCGTTGCGCCGCGGCGCCATCTGGGACGAGGTCAAGGACCGGCTGGACGCACCGGGCACCGGCCTGTCGGGCGGCCAGCAACAGCGACTGTGCATCGCCCGCGCCATCGCCACCGAACCCGAGGTGCTGCTGATGGACGAGCCCTGTTCGGCACTCGACCCGATCGCCACCGCCCAGGTCGAGGAACTGATCGACGAGCTGCGGCAGAACTATTCGGTGGTGATCGTTACCCACTCGATGCAGCAGGCCGCTCGGGTCAGCCAGAAAACCGCCTTTTTCCACCTCGGCCAATTGGTGGAATACGGCGAGACCGGCCAGATCTTTACCAATCCTGAAGATCCCCGGACCGAAAGCTATATCACCGGCCGCATCGGCTGAGGACAGGAGCAGGACACATGGCTCAACAACATATCACCTCGGTCTATGACCGGGATCTGGAGGCGATCCAGGCCCATATCATGAAGATGGGCGGCCTGGTCGAGGCGGCAATCATGGCTTCGGCCCGGTCGTTGGAAACCCGCGACGCGGAACTGGCGAACGAGGTGCGCGCCGGCGACAAGGCGATCGACGCACTGGAAGAGTTGATCAACCAGGAAACCGCGCGCCTGATCGCGCTGCGCGCGCCCACGGCAGGCGATCTGCGGCTGGTGCTGACGGTGCTCAAAATCGCCTCGAACCTGGAGCGGATCGGCGATTACGCCAAGAACATCGCCAAGCGGACCACGGTGCTGGTCGATCAGCCGCAGGTGGGCGACAGCGCCGCAGCCCTGCGCCGGATGGCGCGCGAGGTCGAGCTGATGCTCAAGGATGCGCTGGACGCCTATATCCAGCGTGACGCCGAGCTGGGCGCCGATGTGATCGAGCGCGACCATGAGGTGGACCAGATGTATAACGCGCTGTTCCGCCAGTTCCTGACCTTCATGGCCGAGGACCCGCGCAACATCACTCCCTGCATGCATCTCCATTTCATCGCCAAGAATGTCGAGCGCATGGGCGACCATGTCACCTCGATCGCCGAGCAGGTCGTCTATCTCGTCACCGGCAACCGCCCCGACGAGATGCGCCCCAAGGGCGATGTGACGTCAACCACCGCGTAAGGAGGCACGGGACAGATGTCAGCCGATCAACCCAGCGTTCTGGTGGTCGAGGATGAAATGGCGCAGCGCGAGGTGCTGGCCTATAATCTCGAGGCCGAGGGGTTTCGCGTGATACGCGCCGAGAACGGCGAAGAGGCGATGCTGCTGGTCGACGAGGACACGCCTGATATCATCGTGCTGGACTGGATGATGCCGAACCTGAGTGGCATCGAGGTCTGCCGGCGGTTGAAGACCCGGCCCGAGACCCGCAGCATCCCTGTCATCATGCTGTCGGCGCGCAGCGAAGAGGTGGACAAGGTCCGCGGGCTGGAAACCGGCGCCGACGATTACGTGGTCAAACCCTATTCGGTGGTCGAGCTGATGGCCCGCGTGCGCAGCCAGCTACGCCGGGTCCGCCCCTCGACCGTGGGGCTGCGGCTGGAATACGAGGATATCGTGCTGGATGCCGAAACCCACAAGGTCAGCCGCTCGGAAAAGCCGCTGAAGCTGGGCCCGACCGAGTTTCGGCTGCTGTCGACCTTCATGGAGAAACCGGGCCGGGTCTGGAGCCGCGAACAGCTGCTGGACCGGGTCTGGGGCCGTGACATCTATGTCGATACCCGCACCGTCGACGTGCATATCGGACGGCTGCGCAAGGCGCTGACCCAGCATGGCGGAGACGATCCGGTGCGCACGGTGCGCGGCGCGGGTTACGCGCTGGGCTGAGGCGGGCAGGGGGCGTCTAGCGCGGCAGGCCCTCCTCGGGCTCGGCCTGCGCCGCCAGCCAGTGGCGAAAGGCGCGCAGCGACGGGTCGTTGCCGCGCGCGCGTGGCCAGACCAGGTAATAGGCGCCCAGGGTTTCGACCGCGTCGGGATAGGCGGCGACCAGCCGCCCGGTGGCCAGGTCCTGTTCCACCACGTAATTCGGCAACAACGCCACCCCCAGCCCGTGCAGCGCCGCCTGTCCGATGGTGGCGAACTGGTCGTAAAGCGTGCCGGGCAACGTTTCGGGGCAGGCGACCCCCATCTGCGCAAACCAGTCCTGCCAAGCGCGCGGGCGGGTCTGGATATGCAGCAGCGGTAGACGTAGCAGGTCGCCGGGCGATTTTGGCGCCCCATGTGGCAGCAGGCCCGGCGCACAGACCGGCAGCACCCGCTCCGACTTGAGCAGCAGCCGGTCGGTGCCAGGCCAATCTGGTTCGCCAAAATGAATCGCAGCATCAAAGGGTTCTGTGGCAAAGTTGAACGGGCGCAGCCGGGTGGTCATGTTGATGGTGATATCCGGGTGCAGGCGCGAGAATTCGGGAAGGCGCGGCATCAGCCAGCGCATCCCGAAGGTGGGCAGGATCGCCAGATTGACGGTGCCGCCCGCCGGCGCCACCTGCAACCTAAGAGAGGCCTGCGCGATCCGGTTCAACGCCTCTCGGATCTCGGTCACGTAGTCCTGCGCCGCCGGTGTCAGCGACAGCCGCTTGCGGTCGCGCCGGATCAGCTCCACGCCCATCTGTCCTTCGAGCGTCTGCAACTGACGGCTGACCGCACTTTGCGTCAGCGCCAGTTCCTCGGCCACAGCCGAGGCCGAGCCGAGCCGGTCCAGCGCCTCGAGCGCGCGCAGCGAGGAGATCGACGGAAAGAACTTGCGCGAGGTCAGCATGTATGCGTTTTACTCATGAAAACCCGCAAAAGTCTCGCTGTATTTTGCGGTTCGGGAAAGATATGGTCCCGTCAGACCGTATTTCAGGAGTTTTCCCGATGGATATCGCCGCCAAGCCCGCCCTGCGTGACAAGGACAAGCCCGATCTGGGCGGTTTCGACTGGGAGGATCCGTTCCGCCTGACCGACCAACTGAGCGAAGACGAACGCATGATCGCCGATGCCGCCCGCGCCTATGCGCAGGAAAAGCTGCAACCGCGCGTCACGCAAGCGTTCCAGACCGAACATACCGACCCCGAGATCTTTCGCGAGATGGGTGAAATGGGCCTGTTGGGCACCACCATCCCCGAACAATATGGTGGCATCGGCGCGGGCTATGTGACCTATGGCCTGGTGGCGCGCGAGGTCGAGCGTGTCGACAGCGGCTATCGCTCGATGATGTCGGTGCAAAGCTCGCTGGTGATGTACCCGATCTATGCCTATGGCAGCGAAGAGCAGCGGATGAAATACCTGCCTAAACTCGCCAGCGGCGAATGGATCGGCTGTTTCGGCCTGACCGAGCCCGATGCCGGGTCGGACCCGGCCAGTATGAAGACCCGCGCCATCAAGACCGACGGCGGGTATCGGCTCACCGGTACCAAGATGTGGATCTCGAACGCGCCGATCGCCGATGTCTTTGTCGTTTGGGCCAAGTCTGACGCGCATGACGGCAAGATCCGTGGCTTTGTGCTGGAGAAGGGCATGAAGGGGCTGAGCGCACCGAAGATCGAGAACAAGATGTCGCTGCGCGCCTCGATCACCGGCGAGATCGTCATGGACGGTGTCGAGGTGGGCGAAGAGGCGCTGTTGCCGCATGTCTCGGGCCTGAAAGGTCCGTTCGGCTGTCTGAACCGTGCCCGCTATGGTATCAGCTGGGGCGTTATGGGCGCCGCCGAGGCCTGCTGGCACGGCGCGCGGCAATACGGCCTGGACCGCAAACAGTTCAACCGCCCGCTGGCCCAGACCCAGCTGTTCCAGCTGAAACTGGCCAATATGCAGACCGAGATCGCGCTGGGCCTGCAAGCCAGCCTGCGCGTTGGCCGCCTGATGGACGAGGCCAAGGCCGCGCCCGAGATGATCTCGATCGTCAAGCGTAACAACTGCGGCAAGGCGCTGGAAATCGCGCGCCACGCCCGCGACATGCATGGCGGCAACGGCATCAGCCTGGAATTCCAGGTGATCCGCCACATGGTGAACCTGGAGACGGTGAACACCTATGAAGGCACCCATGACGTGCACGCCCTGATCCTGGGCCGGGCACAGACCGGGTTGCAGGCATTTTTCTGACCCTCCCTCAGGTTTTGAAATCAAAGGCGCGGGGCTCAGGCCTCGCGCTTTTTTCATCTGGCCCCCTTCACATTCGCCGTGTTTCATTCATATAAGGTTACGTGAATATGTATGGCTGGCACGGATCGGGCAGGGGACAGGGATGAATCAACGCATACGCGGGCTGGCCCGGACCTATCTGCCGATCCTCGACTGGGGCCGCAGTTATGGCCGAGCGGAGTTGAGTGGTGACCTGATCGCCGCCGTCATCGTGACCGTGATGCTGATCCCGCAGTCGCTGGCCTATGCGTTGCTGGCGGGTCTGCCGGCCGAGGTGGGGCTATACGCCTCGATCCTGCCTCTGGTGGCCTATGCGCTGTTTGGTACCAGCCGGGCGCTGGCGGTGGGGCCGGTGGCGGTGATCTCGCTGATGACCGCCTCGGCGCTGGCGCCACTGAACCTGTCGAGCGTTCCCGAATACGTGGCCGCTGCGGGGGTGCTGGCGCTGTTGTCGGGCGCTATGCTTCTGGCGATGGGCGCGCTAAGGCTAGGCGTCGTCGCAAATTTCCTCAGCCATCCGGTGATCGCGGGGTTCATAACCGCCTCGGGCCTGCTGATCGCGGCGAGCCAGTTGAAACATATCCTTGGCGTGCAGGTGCATGGGCATACTCTGCCCGAAATCCTGCTCGATCTGGCGCGGCATCTGGGACAGGTCAATCTGGCAACGCTGGTGACAGGCCTAGTCGCTCTTGGTTTTTTGTTTTGGGTTCGCAAAGGACTAGCGCGCGTTCTGCATGAAAAATGCGGCCTGCCGAAGGCTCTCGCCTCCACGTTGGCGCGGATTGGACCGATCTTTGCCGTCATTGGCACAACGCTTGCGGCCTGGGTGCTTAACCTGCCGTCGCTGGGCGTTGCCGTGGTGGGTGAGGTTCCAATGGGTCTGCCGCCCTTTGGCCTTCCGAGTGTAGACTGGGGCCTTATACCGGCGCTGATCGGCCCGGCTGCGCTCCTCTCGATTATCGGGTATGTCGAAAGCGTTTCCGTCGCGCAAACCCTTGCTGCCAAACGCAAACAGCGTATCGACCCCAATCAGGAACTGATCGCGCTGGGAGCCGCCAATATCTCGTCTTCGCTGTCTGGCGGGTACCCGGTGACAGGAGGTTTCGCGCGCTCAGTGGTGAATTTCGATGCCGGGGCCGAAACGCCTGCGGCAGGAGCCTTTACAGCCGTGGGCCTGCTGGTGGCTGCGCTGTTCCTGACACCGCTCCTGTATTTTCTGCCCAAGGCGACGCTGGCCGCTACCATCATCGTGGCGGTGCTGTCGCTGGTCGATCTGTCGATCCTGTCGCGGGCCTGGTCCTATTCGCGCGCCGATTTCGCTGCTGTCTTTGCCACCATTGCGCTGACCTTGCTCGCTGGCGTTGAAATAGGCGTGGCCAGCGGCGTGCTGATTTCGCTATTGCTCTTTGTCTGGAAAACCTCGCGCCCGCATGTGGCCGAGGTGGGGCAGGTGCCTGGCAGCCAGCATTTCCGTAACATCCTGCGCCACAAGGTAGAAACCGATCCCGCCGTGGTGACGCTGCGCATAGACGAGAGCCTCTATTTCGCCAATGCCCGCCGGATGGAGGACCTGATCCTGAACCGGGTCCTGCGCGACCGCGACACCTTGCGCCACGTAATTCTGATGTGCTCGGCCGTGAACGAGGTCGATTTCAGCGCGCTGGAATCGCTTGAGGCGATCAACCGACGGCTGGGCGATCTGGGTGTCAAACTACATCTGTCCGAGGTCAAAGGACCGGTGATGGACCGTCTTGCCCGCAGTCATTTTCTTGAAGAACTGACAGGGCGGGTATTCCTGTCGCAATACGACGCCTTTGCCGCGCTACGCTCGAAAAGGGCGGATCGTATGTGATCCAGAGTATGATATCCGTGACTCTTATAATCGGTATTATGTATTCTAAACGTACACCCAGATGCCGGAACGTCACGCAGATGGCGTGGATTGGCACCGCCCCGCGCTTGCGCTAGCGTTGAGGGAAATCCCGGGCAACCAAGCCCGCTCAAACAATGGCGATCGCTGAGGGTGTTCCCGTAACACACTGATCAGACGTCGCTTTAGCCAATGCGCAATATGGGAGACCGCCGTGGAACTGAAAGACAGGATCGTTGTCGTGACCGGTGCGGCCAGCGGCATCGGGCGCGGCCTCGCCGAACGCTTCGCCGCCGAGGGCGCGAAATGCGTTGTTTGTGCTGACCTGAACCTGCAAGGCGCCGAGGACGTTGCGCAAGCGGTTGGCGGTGTCGCCCTGCGCTGTGATGTAAGCCGCGAGGCTGATATCGCCGCCCTGATCGAGCATGTGGAAACCCTGATCGGTCCCATCGACCTCTTTTGCTCCAATGCCGGTATCCTGACCATTGGCGGCATCGAGACACCGGATGCGGACTGGCAGCGCATCTGGGATATCAACGTGATGTCTCAGGTCTGGGCGGCGCGCCATGTGGTGCCGCGCATGATCGCGCGCGGTGGTGGCTATCTGCTCAACACGGCCTCGGCGGCGGGTCTGCTGAATCAGGTTGGCGCGGCACCTTATGGGGTCACCAAACACGCCTCGGTTGGTCTGGCCGAATGGCTGGCGATGACCTATGGCGATGACGGGATCGGCGTGTCGGTTCTGTGTCCGCAGGCGGTCCGCTCGGAAATGACGCGCGGGCATGAGGAATCGGTGGCGGCGCTGGACGGACTGCTGGAACCCTCGGACGTGGCCGAGGCCTGTGTTCAGGCCATCCGCGATCGGCGCTTTCTGGTGCTGCCACATCCGCAGGTTCTGGACTATATCCGTATGAAAACAGCAGATTACGACCGTTGGCTGGGCGGCATGCGCAAGCTGAACCGGCAATTCGGCGGCAAGCTTTAGCCTTCGGATTTCAGGCGCCGCATCAGCCCTTCCTGCGCCACGCTGGCCACCAGCGTGCCATCCTCGGCATAGATCTTGCCCCGGTTGAAACTGCGCCCGGCGCCGGTCCACGGGCTGTCCATCGCGTAAAGATGCCAGTTCTCAAACCGGATCGGCGCGTGAAACCACATGGCATGATCCAGGCTGGCGCCGTTGACCTGACGCGTATACCAGCTGAGCCCGTGCGGCCGCAGGCCCGAGCCCAGCAACCCCATGTCCGAGGCATAGGCGAGCAGCAGATGCTGCATCGCCGGCCCTGCCCCGGCTGCCGCACCCATGCGGAACCAAAGGTAATGACGGTCGTCGGTCGGGATCGGCTCGAACATGTCGCGCGGCTCGACCTCGCGGATTTCGATGGGACGCGCGCGGGTGAACTCGGCGCGGTACTTCTGCGGGATACGGTCGATGAAACGCTCTTGCAAAGCCTGTCGCGTCGGATGGGTTTCAGGACCGGAAATATCCGGCATCGGATGCTGATGATCCCAGCCGTCATCGCCCGCATGGAACGAGGCCGACAGGTTCAGGATCTGGCGCCCATGTTGAATTGCCACCACCCGACGGGTTGTGAAAGAGCCTCCATCCCGCGCTCTATCCACTTGATAGATAACGGGAATGGATGGGTCACCGGGGCGGATGAAATAGGCATGCAGCGAATGGCACAGCCGGTCCTCGACCGTGCGATAGGCAGCGGCCAATGCCTGGGCGATGACCTGCCCGCCATAGATGCGGGTCGGCGTTTCCCCCCCCGATCCGGTGCCACGAAACAAATCCACCTCCAACCGCTCGATATCGAGCAGGTCAAGCAGCTGGCGTTCCGCATCGGTCATGTCGCATCCTCCGGCGTCAGCGTCGCCCGGCCGCGTAAGTCACGAAGAAATCGAAACTTTCCGGGTTCGCCATCGAGTCCCGGTTCACCACCTGCGCCGGGTCGCCCCCCAGTAGCAGTTTCTTGACTGGAACTTCCAGCTTCTTTCCCGACAGGGTGCGCGGCACCTCGGCGATCTGAACGATGTCGTTGGGGATGAAGCGCGGCGACAGCGTTTCGCGGATGGCCGTCTTGATGCGGTCACGCAGGGCCTCGTCCAGCAGCTGCCCCGGCGCCGGCACCACGAAGAGCGGCATGAAACTGTCGCGGCCCAGAAACTCCAGATCGACCACAAGGCTGTCCAGCACCTCGGGCAGCGCCTCGACCGCGCGATAGATCTCGGACGAACCGAGCCGCAGCCCCTTGCGATTGATGGTGGCGTCTGAGCGGCCATAGATCACCGAACCGCCCTCTGGCGTGATTTCGATCCAGTCGCCATGGCGCCAGATACCGGGATAGGTGTCGAAATAGCTCTCGTGCAGGCGGCTGCCATCCGTGTCGCCCCAGAACCCAAGCGGCATCGAGGGGAGCGGTTCGGTGCAAACCAGCTCGCCCACTTCGCCAATGATCTCATTGCCTTCCGGGTCAAAGCTGCGCACGGCGTTACCCAGATAGCGGCATTGCATCTCGCCTGCACGCACCGGCAGCATCACGTTGCCGCCGACAAAGGCCCCGCACAGGTCGGTCCCGCCCGAGATCGGCGCCAGCCAGATATCCGGGTCCACGGCGTCATAGACCCAGTCATAGCCCTCGGCCGTCAAGGGCGAGCCGGTGGTCCCCAGCGCTTTGAGCGACGACAGATCCAGCGACTCGCGCGGGCGGATCCCCGATTTCAGGCATTGGGTGACATAAGCCGCGCCGACGCCGAAACTGGTCACCCGCTCGTCGGCCACCACGCGCCAGACCGCCAACATGTCGGGGTGGTTGGCCGCCCCGTCAAACAGCACCACGGTGGCACCCTGCCCCGTGGCGACGAATTGCGCGTTCCACATGATCCAGCCGGATGAGGTGAGCCAGAGAAAGCGGTCGTCAACGCCCAGATCCTGATGCAGCGCCTGTTTGGCGCCCTCCATCAGGATACCGCCATGACCATGCACGATGGGTTTCGGGTTGCCGGTGGTGCCCGAGGAATAGACGATCCACAGCGGATGATCGAAGGGCAGATCGGTAAATTCCGCTCTGGCCGTGCCTTGCGTCATCTCGTCCCAAGGGGTCATCCCCGGCGACGCATCCCCCATCACCGGCACCAGAACCGTGTGGGTCAGGCTGGGCAGACCGGCGCGAATCTCCTCCAGCACGGGACGCCGGTCGATGGTGCGCCCCGCGTGAACATAACCATCCTGCGCGATCAGCACCTTGGGTTCGATCTGGCGAAACCGGTCCAGGATCGCCACATGGCCCATGTCCGGGGCGCAAAGCGACCAGATGGCGCCAATACTGGCCGCGGCCAGAAAGGCGATCACGGCACTATCAGTATTGGGCAGGATCGCGACCACCCGGTCCCCCTGCCCCACGCCCATGGCGCGCAGCTGTGCGGCCACATTGGCCACCTGTTGCGCCAGTTGCGCCCAGCTGACCTCCTTGCGGCCGAACCCCTCGGAGCGCAGGATCAGCGCAGGTGCCTCGGGGCGGCTCTCGGCATGGCGCAGCATTTGCCGGGCAAAATTGGTGGTGACGCCGGGAAACCAGACCGCACCGGGCATCCGCCGCTTGGCCAGCACCCGACCGTCGCCCCCCTGAAACGGCATGCCCGCGAAATCGCGGATCGCAGTCCAGAACCCAGCCAGATCCGTAATGCTCCATTCCCAGAGGGCATTGTAGTCGTCAAATTCCAGCCCGCGCTCCTCTGCCAACCAACGCTGAAACGCCGCCATGCGGCTTTGCTCGGCGCGGGCTTTGCTTGGGGTCCAGAGAATGGGCCGGGGATCTGTCATTCGCTTAATGCTCCATGGATCAGCGCCTTGAGTTCCGACCGCGAGGGATAGGCGCTGGAGGGTGACAATTGGGTGAAGAACACCACCGTCATGTCATTGACGCGGTCCAGCCAGAAAAAGGTCGAGGCCATGCCGCCCCAGCTGAAATCACCGACCGATCCGGGGGTGCGGGCGCGGGCCGGGTCCAGAACCACGGCGCCACCCAGGCCAAAGCCCATCCCCTCCATCGGCTGTTCGGCAAAGCTTTGCGGTCCCATTGAGGCGATATCGCCCGGCAAATGGTTGCGCATCATGAAATCAAGCGTTGCCGGGCCGATCAGGCGATGCCCGTCCACCTCGCCACCCCGGCGCAGCATCTCGGCAAAGCGGCGGTAGTCGTCGATCGTGCTGACCAGACCGCCGCCGCCGGAATACATGCTGGCATTCTCGAAAGGCGAGTTGCCCGCCTCGTCGAACAGGCGCAGCGTATCGCCGCCGGAATGGGCATCGTTAAGCGCCATCGCATCCCCGGCCAGAGGCGTATAGAGCGAGGCGAACCGGTCGCCCGCGCCCTCGGGCACGCTGAACCCGGTCTCGGTCATGCCTAGCGGGGCGAAAATCTCGTCCTGAAAAAACTGCGCCAGAGTCCGGCCCGACACCACCTCGACCACACGCCCCAGAATGTCGATGGAAACCGAGTATTCCCAACGGCTTCCCGGTTGAAATGCAAGTGGTAGCGCCGCCACCTTGTCGACCATGTCGGCCAACGCGCCCTGACCCGGTTTGAACAGCAGATCCTGCGCCTCCATCGCGCGCGCCAGAACGCCCGGGTTGAACGGATAGCTCAGCCCGGCGGTATGGGTCAGCAACTGGTGCAGCGACGGCGAGGGTGCTGGCTCGGTCTGGTCAATCGCGCTTGCCCCGGGCACCAGCGCCTGCATGTCCGAAAAGGCCGGCAGAAAGGTCGACACCGGCGCGTCGAGATGGAACAGCCCGCGTTCGGCCAGCATCATCACCGCAAGCGAGGTTACCGGCTTGGTCATCGAATAGATGCGCACCAGCGTGTCACGGGTAAAGGGCAACTGGTTCTCGATGCTGCGCTGACCGGCTGCGTGGAAAAAAATCTCGTGCCCGCCCTGGCTGACCAGCACCGAACTGCCCGCATAGCGGCGCCGGTCGACATAGCCCTGCATCCAGCCCGCGATCCGGCCCAACCGGCCGGTGTCGAGTGTCCTGTAACCGGGGTCGGGCATCGCGCTATCCTCCTGCTGTCGCGGCTGGGCCGAGTGTCACCCGGCCCCCGCGCCAAGGAAAGTACGTAGGAATACGGACCCTTGTCGAGAGAGCACGCCAGCCCCTCATGGCACCATGCCCAGGCTGCGCCCGGCTTCGATCAGCAGCGGTGCATAAACACGCTCCAGCTCTTCTGGGGTGACATGGAAACTGGGCCCGCCCAGGTTCAGCCCGTGCAGCCGGGCACCACCCAGCGACAGCACCGGCACCGCGATGCCGTTCACATCCGCCCGCCAGTCGCCATATCCGGTGCAATAACCGCGCGCGGCGTATTCCTCGACGGCGCGCTCGATCTGGCTGCGCAGCTCTGCCTCGGGGAAGCCCAGGTCGCGGGTTCCGGCGGCGATGGCCGCCTCGCGCTCCTCCGCCCCCATCCCCACCAGGATCGCCCGCCCGATGGCCGAGCGGAACAGCGGCAGGCGCGAGCCCACATGCATGCTGAGCGAGACATTCTCGCGCGAGCGTGACACCGCGACATAGATCACCTCGGCCCGATGCACCTCGCCCAGGGCGGCGGTGATATAGGGGTTGCCGCCCGCGCGCAGGTCGCGCAGCACTTCGGCCGCGCGGTCGCAGATATCCATGCCCGCCAGCACACCCATGCCCAGTTGCAGCACGCCAGCGCCCAGCCGATAGGCGCTGGTTTCACGGTCCTGCACCAGGTAGCCCAGCTGGCACAGCGTATAAGTCAGGCGCGAGACGGTTGGTTTGGGCAGGCCGGTGCGTTCGGACAGGTCGGTATTGGTCAGCAGCACTTCGCCGGGGCGAAAACTGCGCAACACATCCAGCCCCCGCGCCAGCGCGGCGACGAAGTTGCGGTCTTTGCTCTCGGCCAGGCCGTCCGTATCACCGCACTGCCCGCTCACCCGCGCAACGCCCTCAACCCGTTTTGCGCGAACACCGCCACATACTGGCCCAAGCGCCGGGCGCGTTCGGGGTTTGACGCATTGCCATCCAGCGCGCGTTTATAGACGCCCTGGATGATCGCCGCCATGCGGAAGAAATTGAAGGCAAGGTAGAACCCGAACCGGTCGATCCCGCCGATCCTACGCCGCGCGCAATAAGCGGCGATGAACTCGGCGTCCGTCGGCAAACCCAGCGCGGCACGGTCGACACCGGCCAGCCCGCGCCCCTCCTTGCCCGGCGGCATCTGCCATTGCATGATCACGGCGGCCAGATCCGCATAGGGGTGGCCAATGGTCGACAGCTCCCAATCCAGCACGCCCAGACAGCGGCTACCGTCCTTTTCGAACATCATGTTGTCGATCCGGTAATCGCCATGTACCAGCGTGCGTTGACCGTCATCCTCGGGCATCTCCTGTCCCAGCGCCTCGATCAGCGCGTCCATGTCGGCGATGGTTTCGGTTTCCGAGGCCAGGTATTGCTTGGTCCAGCGCGAAAGCTGGCGTTCGAAATAGTTGCCCGGCGGGCCATAATCGGACAGGCCCACCGCGTCGATATCGACCGAGTGCAGCGCCGCCAGCACCCGGTTCATCTCGTCGATGACAGCGGTGCGGGTCGCGTTGGTTTCGCCCTCCATCGTCGGTTCGTAGAAATTGCGCCCGTCCAGATGCTCCATCACGTAAAAGGCCGACCCGATCACCGCGTCATCCTCGCACAGCAGATACATGCGCGGTACCGGCACATCCGTGCCCGCCAGCGCGCTTTGCACCCGGAATTCGCGATCCACCGCATGGGCGGATTTGAGCAGCAAGCCGGGTGGCTTGCGTCGCAGCACATAATTGCGCGCGGGGGTCTTCAACAGAAAAGTCGGATTAGACTGGCCAACGTCGAATTTGCGGGCCTCCAGCGGCCCGGCATAGCCCGGCAGGTGGTCGCGCAGATAGGCATCGACGGAGCTCAGGTCGAGGCTGTGGGTCGTGTCGCTCATATCCTGTCCCTCAACTATAGCTCAGCTTATCCGCATGGG
The DNA here is from genome assembly GCF_059612905.1 of Ruegeria sp. YKSD163. Taxonomy (NCBI): domain Bacteria; kingdom Pseudomonadati; phylum Pseudomonadota; class Alphaproteobacteria; order Rhodobacterales; family Roseobacteraceae; genus Ruegeria; species Ruegeria sp. YKSD163. The sequence continues at coordinate 85,318 of NZ_JBXWRM010000001.1, read as the reverse complement.
CCGGTTGGGCGAAATGCGGGGTTGCGTTGAATTCATGCAAAAAGAAGGCGCGCGGGGTGAAGATGAACCGCGACATGGCGGTGTTCTTTACCTGCAGGTTCAGCGCGATCATCTGCTCGGGCGGCGCGCTCAGCGCGGCGGCGGTCAACTGTCCGATGGCCCCGCCCGAGCTGATCACCAGCACCCGTTCGGCACCCTCGCGCGTGGCCTGCTGGCGCGCTGCCTCAATCCGGGCGGTGAACTGGGTCCAGCTCTCTCGCGCGCCCACAACCCCGCCGCCCTGCCATTCGCGCAAAACATCGCGCAGGGTGCGGAAATGCGTCTTGCGGTCATGCTGCACCAGATCGGGGATGGTACCGCCGAATTTCACCCGCAACAGGTCGTGGAAATCATATTCGTTCCAGCCCGCGTGCTCCTCGGGCGCGTCCGTGAACCCCATGCCGCACAGGGTTTCCTTCTGCCGCGCCAGCGTGCCGGTGACCAGCCGGTCGGGCACCCAGCCCATATCGCGCAGCGCAGCCCCCACCAGTTCCGACTGGCGATGACCCAGCTCGCTCAGCCGGTCATAGTCGTCCGAGCCGAACGAGGCCTGCGCATGGCGGATAACAATCAGTTCCGCCATGGCTCAGCCGGTGAACTCGGCGGCCAGCCGCGCGCCCGCCGCACGGTATTCGCGGTCGATCCGATCCACCAGATCGGCCACAGGTTCGATCTGATGCACGTCGCCCACGCCTTGCCCTGAGCCCCAGATCTCTTTCCACGCCTTGGGTTTGGAGGACCCCTGGCTGAAGTTCATCGAACTGGCATCGGCCGAAGGCAGGTTGTCGGGATCCATCCCTGCGCGTTCCACCGACTTCTTCAGGTAATTGCCATGCACGCCGGTAAAGAGCGAGGAATAGACGATATCCTCGGCGGTGCTGTCGACGATCATCTGCTTGTATTCGGGCTGTGCGTTGGCCTCGTTCGTGGCGATGAAGGGCGAGCCCATATAGCCGAAATCCGCCCCCAGCGCCCGGGCGGCCAGCAGGCTTTCGCCACAGGCGATGGCGCCCGACAGGGCCAGCGGCCCCTCGAACCACGACCGGATTTCGCGGATCAGCGCCAGCGGCGATTGCTGGCCAGCGTGCCCCCCGGCCCCCGCCGCCACGGCGATCAGCCCGTCGGCGCCCTTGTCGATCGCCTTCTTGGCGAATGTGTTGTTGATCACGTCATGCAGCACCACGCCGCCACAGCTATGCGCGGCCTCGTTCACCTCGACCCGGGCACCCAGCGAGGTGATCCAGATCGGCACGTTCCAGCGCGCACAGATTTCCAGGTCCCGTTCCAGCCGCCCGTTTGAGCGGTGGACGATCTGGTTCACCGCAAAGGGAGCCGCTGGGCGGTCGGGGTTGTCCTGATTGTGGCGGTCCAGTTCCTCGGTGATGCGTTTCAGCCAGGCCTGCAGCAGCGGCGGCTCGCCCTCGCCTTCGCGCGCATTGAGCGCCGGGAACGACCCCACGATCCCCGCCTTGCATTGCGCAATCACCAGATCGGGCACCGAGATGATGAAAAGCGGCGAGCCGATCAGCGGGATGCGCAGGCCGCGCAGGGCGGGCGGCAGGTGGCTTTCGTCGCGTGTCCAGGTCATGTCTTTCACTTTCTCATGCTCCCCAAGGCAGGTCGATGCCACGCGCATCCGCCGCCTTGCGGGCAAATTTGCGTGTCTGGCTGAAGGCATCGGTAAGCTCTCGCTTGCCCTCCTCATCCTGCACTTGCGCGAAACGGGCGGCGATTTCCTCGGGCGTGTTGGCATCGCCTTCCAACAGGATGCCCTCGGTCTCGAAAATACGGGTCTGCGCGTAACAGCCCGCCCCGGCGCAGAGGATCACGCGCGAGGGCGCATCCTCGCTCACCAGATAGAGCAGGCCCGGCGTGATCGTTTCGGGCGCCAGCAGCGCCAGCGCCTGTTCGGGGATCAGGTCTTCGGTCATGCGGGTCGCGGCAGTGGGCGCCAGACAGTTGACGCGGATGTTGTCGCGCGCGCCCTCGATATGCAGCACGTTCATCAGGCCCATCATCGCGGCCTTGGCCGCGCCATAGTTGGCCTGCCCGAAATTGCCGTAAAGCCCCGAGGCCGAGGAGGTGAAGACCACCCGGCCATAGCCCTGTTCGCGCATGATGGGCCAGCAGGCATGGGCCACATTGGCGCTGCCGATCAGATGCACGTCGATCACCTTGCGGAAATCGGCCATGTTCATCTTGGCAAAGCTCTTGTCGCGCAGGATGCCCGCGTTGTTGACCACGATATCGACGCGGCCCCATTGGGCCATGGTCTGGGCGACCATGTCGGCCACCTGCGCCTCGTCCGCCACATCGGCCCCGTGCGCGATCGCCTCGCCACCCATGGCGCGGATCTCCTCGACCACCGCCTGTGCGGCGTCGGATGAGGCACCGGTACCGTCGGTCGCCGCCCCCAGATCGTTGATCACCACTCTGGCGCCGCGCGCGGCCAGACCCAGCGCATGGGCGCGGCCCAGGCCCGCGCCCGAGCCGGTGACGACTGCCACGCGTCCGTCGAAACGAATGTTCATCCCCGCCCCCTTACATCGCCTTTTCAAAGATGTTGCGGCCGGACATCACGTTGATGCCGCCCGAAACCGGGATCACCGCACCGGTCACATAAGACCCGCCACGTCCGCAGAGGAACAGCATGCAACCGGCGATATCCTCGTCCCGGCCCACCCGGCGCAGCGGCACGTCGCTGCCGACCTTGGCGCGCTTTTCCTCGTCCGCGGTTGCGAACGCTGTCATCCGCGACACGAACGGCCCCGGCGCAAGCGCGTTGACGGTGACGGCATAGGGCGACAGTTCCTTGGCCATGATTTTGGTCAGGTGGATCACCGCCGCCTTCGACGCCGCATAGCTATAGGCGCCATCGCCCATCGGCACTTCGCCCATGACCGAGCCCACGTTGACCACCCGCGCCGGATCATCGACCGAGCCGCTTTTCATCAGCATCGGCAACAGTTTCTGGGTCAGATCGAAGACACCGGCCACATTGACCGACATCACCTTTTCCCAGGCCTCATGCGGGAACTGACCCATCGGCGCGCCCCAGGTGACACCCGAATTGTTCATCAGGATATCAAGGGTTTCGGTGCGGCTCTTTACCTCGTCCACCAGCGCGTCAATGCCCTCCTTGCTGCCGACGTCACCGCCAAACCCCTCGGCGCTACCGGGGGCATCAAGCGCGTTCAGCTCGGCGGCCACTGCCTCGCAAGCCTCGCCCTTTCGCGAGGAGATCAGGACGCGCGCGCCCGCGCGTACCAGCGCCTCGGCTGCCATGCGCCCGATGCCGGTGGCGCCGCCAGTGACCAGCGCGGTCTTGCCATGCAGCGAAAACAATGTCTCAGGTGTCATGATTAATCCTTAAAATCCGCGCGCTTGCGCAACGATGTTTGCGTGATATCCGTAATCGCCCAGCCATTCGGCCCCGACCCGGGCGCGTTTCATGTAGAATCCCATGTCGAATGCGTCAGTCATGCCGATCCCGCCGTGCATCTGCACGCCTTCCTGCACCGCACGCTGTGCTGTATCGGTGGCGCGCGCCTTGGCCAGCGACACGGCCAGCGTGGCATTCTCGGGGTCCTCATCCAGCATCCGGCCCGCGTTCAGGATGGCCGAGGCGGTCACCTCGCATTCACACCACAGATGCGCGGCGCGGTGTTGCAGGGCCTGAAACGCGCCAATCGGAACGCCGAACTGCTTGCGTTCCTTGAGATAGTCCACCGTCATCCCGAACGCTCCGGCGGCGAGTCCGGCCATCTCGGCGGCCAGCGCCGCCTGACCGGCGCGCAGCGCGGGCGCCAGTACGGTCATTGCCTCATCGACCTGACCCAGCACATCCTCACCCGTTGCCGCCACATCAGTGAATTCGATCCGCGCCGCATCGCGGCTGTCAATCATCGCCTGTGCTTCGCGGGTGATGCCGTCGCGCGCGGTGGGCAGATCGAACAGGGTCAGCCCTGCATCGGTCCGCGCTAGCACCAGCAGCCGGTCGGCATTGGCCCCGTCCACAACAAACCGTTTTTCGCCGTTCAGGCGGAACCCGTTGCCCTCGGCCCGCGCCTGCATCTGCGTCGCCTCGGGGTCGAACTTGGCGCCTTCGTCGATGGCCAGCGCATAGGTGACCTCTCCAGTGGCGATCCGGGCCAGCGCCTGGCCCGCGCGGGCATCCGACACCTGCCGCAGCGCCGTCGCCGCGATCACAGCCGTGGACAGAAACGGCGAGGCAACCAAGGTCTTGCCCATCTCACCGGCCAGCGCGCAGGCGGCGGCATGGCCCATGTCGCTGCCCCCGGCCTCTTCAGGCACCAAGACCCCGGCCCAGCCCATCGCGGCCATTTCCGACCAGAGCGCCCGGTCCTGCGTCTGCCCCGCGTCCCGCAGCCCGCGCAGATGCGCCACCGGGGCGGCCTGATCCAGGAAACCGCGCGCGGCATCGGTCAGCATGACCTCTTCTTCGCTTCGTACCAGTTTTGCCATCTGCCTTACCCCGGAAGCCCAAGAACACGTTTGGAAATGATCGACAACATCACCTCGGAGGTACCGCCCTCGATCGAATTGGCCTTGGTCCTCAGCCAGTTGGGCGCGCGCCCGTCCTCCCAGACCAGCGCGTCGGACCCGCCCGCCGCCATCACCAGTTCCAGATTGCGCTTGTTCAGCTCGGTTCCCATGTATTTCAGCATGGCCGAGGCATTGCCCGCGCCCTGACCGGCCTCGGCCTGATCCTTGTAACGCTCCAACGTCAGCGCCACGGCCAGCCCGTCGACCTCAGCCCGCATCGCATCGGCGCGCAGCACCGTGTCGGTGCTGCCGCTGTCGGCCAGCACGGCGCCAAGCGCGCGGCCCGAACCCATGGTGCCACCAGCGGCAGAGATCATCTCGCGCTCATGCGTCAGCAGGTATTTGGCCACGTCCCAGCCGCGATTGATCTCGCCCACCACCTGTTCGCGCGGCACCTCGACATTGTCGAAGAAGGTCTCGCAAAACGGCGACGCGCCCGAGATCAGCTTGATCGGTCGCGTGGTCACGCCCGGGCTGGTCATGTCGAGCAGGATGAAGGAAATGCCCTTGTGCTTGGGCGCTTCGCGATCGGTGCGCAGCAGCGCAAAGATCCAGTCGGCCTGATCGGCGTAAGAGGTCCAGATCTTCTGCCCGTTGACCAGCCAGTGATCGCCCTTGTCCTCGGCCCGGCTTTGCACATTTGCCAGGTCGGACCCTGCGCCCGGCTCGGAATAACCCTGACACCAGCGGATTTCGCCGCGCGCGATGGGCGGCAGGTAATGCAGCTTCTGCTCATGCGTGCCGAAATGCAAAAGCGCCGGTCCCAGCATCCAGATGCCAAAGCTTTGCAGCGGATAGCGCGCGTTCAGGCGGCGCATTTCCTGGTGGAACACCTTCTCCTGATCCCGGTTCAGCCCGGCGCCACCATACTCGACCGGCCAGGTCGGCACCGTGTACCCTTTGCTGACGCAACGTTGCAGCCAGGTACGCTGTGCTTCTGACGTAAAGTTCCAGTTCTTTCCGCCCCAGCAGATGCTAGCCTCGTCATTGCGGCCATCGCGCATGTCTGCGGGGCAATTCGCCTCTAGCCAGGCGCGCAGCTCGTCGCGGAAGGCGGCCAGCGCCCCATCCTCTTCGGCCATGTCTCCTCCCCATATACCGATATCTGTTTTGCAGAGCAGAATTGCATTTCGATATCCGGTTGACAACCAAGGGGGCGGGCCAAAGACTTGACGTCAAATCGCGGTACGCACGCAACCGCAACAGGGAGAAAGACCGATATGAAAGCCATGCTGAGCACCGCCGTGGGCGGCCCCGAAACGCTGGAGCTGACCGAAATGCCGGACCCTACACCCGGCAAGGGAGAGCTGCTGGTACGGGTGCATGCGGCGGGGGTGAACTTTCCCGACACGCTGATAATCCGTGACCTCTACCAGATGAAACCGCCGCGCCCCTTTGCCCCCGGCGGCGAGATCGCGGGAGAGGTTCTGGCTGTGGGCGAAGGTGTCAGCGGTTATGCGCCCGGTGACCGGGTGCTGGCACTCACCGGTCATGGCGGCTTTGCCACCCATCTGACGGTCAAGGCCAATGTCGCGGTGAAAATCCCCGATGCCATGCCCTATGACGAGGCCGCCTGTTTCATCTTCACCTATGGCACCTCGCATCACGCGCTCAAGGACCGAGCAGCGTTGCAACCGGGCGAGACGCTGCTGATCCTGGGCGCCGCGGGCGGCGTTGGCGCCGCCGCGATCGAGCTGGGCAAGGCCGCCGGCGCGCGGGTGATCGCCGCCGTCTCATCGCAGGAAAAGGCCGAGTTCTGCCGCCAGATCGGGGCCGACGAGACGCTGATCTATCCGCGCGAACTGGACCGCGACGGGCAAAAGGCGCTGTCGGCCGAGATCAAGAAACTCGCCGGGGGTGACGGGGTCGATGTGGTCTATGACGCGGTGGGCGGCGCCTATTCCGAACCCTGCCTGCGCGCGATGGCCTGGAAGGGGCGTTACCTGGTGGTGGGCTTCCCGGCGGGCATCCCCAGCATCCCGCTGAACCTGACCCTGCTCAAGGGCTGTCAGATCGTCGGCGTCTTCTGGGGCGCCTCGGTGTTTCGCGACCCCAAGGGCCATGCCGCCAACGTGGCCGACCTGTTCCGCCTGTACGCCGAGGGCCGGATCAAGCCGCAGATCTGCGCGCGCTTCCCGCTGGATCAGGCTGGCGCAGCGCTTGAGATGATGCAGGACCGCAAGGTGCTGGGCAAAGTGGTGATTACACCCTGACCGGGTCTAGGACAGATGCGCCACATCGTTGAACCCCCGCACCACCATCCGCTCGCCCTGGATCACCAGCCGGCTGATCGAGCCATTGGCCGCGCCGTGAAAGGCAAAAGGTTCGGCCCCGCAGGCCATCGCCATGGCGGCGCCGATGACGCCGCCATGCACAAAGGCCGCGACCCGCTGGTCGGGATGGCGCGCCGCGATGCGCAGCAGCCCCGCCCGCACCCGCGCGTGCAATTGGGCTGTGGTTTCGGCGCCCGGGATCTCACCCCATTCCTGCCTCTCCTTGGCGCGGATGAAGGCCGGATCGTCATTGGCGGCACGGATGCGGTATTCGCCCCGGTCCCAGTCGCCCAGAAACACCTCGCGCAGGTCCGGCTCTACCAACGGCACCAGCCCCAGATGCGCGACCAGCGGTGCGGCGGTCTGGTAGGTGCGCCGCAGCGTGGTGACATAGATCGCCGCCAGCGGTTCGTTCTTCAACCGCGCGCCCACCGCGCGGGCCTGCGCCTCGCCCTCGGGATGCAGCGCCGGGTCACCCTGTCCATTCACATGCGCAAACGGCTCGCCCGGACGGGCGGGCTGGCTTTCGCCATGACGGATCAACAACAGATCGACCGCCCCGGCGGGCGGCGCATAGACGGTTTGACGGTATTCCCGGGTCATCGGATTCTCGCACGCTGGACTGCGCGCATCCTGTCCCGGACCGGGGAGAGGATGCAATGACCCAAAACGAGATCGAAACCGGATCGGAGTTGCTGCTGTGCGGCCTTGCCGATGGCGTGGCCACCCTGACGCTGAACAACCCCGAGCGGCGCAACGCGCTGTCGGGCGACCTGCCACAGGCGCTGGGCCGGATGTTGGCCTTGCTGGACGACGATCCCCGCGCCCGCGTGCTGGTGCTGACCGGCGCAGGTGGTGCCTTTTGCGCGGGTGGCGACATCACCAGCATGGGCGCGGCCCTGGGCGGTGGCGCGCAGCCCGACGCCGACGCGATGACCCGCCGCCTGCGGCAGGCGCAGGACGATATCGCACTGCGCCTCGCTCGGCTGAGCAAGCCCAGCATCGCCGCCCTGCCCGGTGCCGCCGCCGGGGCGGGCATGTCTCTGGCGCTGGCCTGCGACCTCCGTATCAGCGGGCAGAGCGGCTATCTGCTGCCCGCCTTTGGCGGTATCGGCCTGTCGGGCGATTTCGGCGGCAGCTGGCTGCTGACCCGGCTGATCGGCCCCGCCCGCGCCAAGGAGGTCTATTTCACCAACCGCCGTGTCATGGCCGAAGAGGCACTCGCACTGGGCCTCGTGAACCGGGTGGTGGCGGATGCGGATGTCCTGGGCGAAGCACAGGCGCTGGCCGCCCAGATCGCCGGCTTTGCCCCGATGGCGCTGCGCTACATGAAGGAAAACATCGACCGCGCCAGCGATGTGGACCTGCGCCAGGCGCTGGATATCGAGGCAGATCGCATGATCCGCACCCTGCTCAGCGACGATCACCGCGAAGGCGCCCGCGCCTTTGCCGAGAAACGCAGGCCGCGGTTCAGCGGCGCATGACCCAGGATGGAAAGGACAGCCACCATGACCCCGCTTGAACAGGCCCTGCGCCAGGAACAGGCCAGCATCGGCCAAGAGATCCCCGCCTCGAACTGGATCACCGTCGATCAGGCGATGATCGACCGGTTTGCCGAGGTGACGATGGATGACCAGTGGATCCATGTGGACCCCGCCCGCGCCGCTGCCGAAACCCCCTTTGGCGGCACCATCGCGCATGGGTTCCTGACCCTCTCGCTGGGCAGCCGCTTTGTCTATGACGTACTGGCGCCGCTGCCGGGCCAGGTAATGGGGATCAATTACGGCTTTGACAAGCTGCGGTTTCTGGCCCCGGTGCCCGCCGGCGCACGGCTGCGCGGGCATTTCCGCCTGCTTGAGGCACGTCCGCGGGGCGCCACCGAACTGCTGCGCAAGTATGCCTTGACGGTCGAGATCGAAGGCAGCGACACCCCGGCCCTGGCTGCCGAATGGCTGACACTGAGCCAGTTTGAGCAAACGTTGCCTGCGACCAACTGATCCGATGAAAATTCTTCCGTGTCACTGGTTTGGGTGACTGCAAGCTGGACAGCTTGTCCTATTCCTGTCTAAGAGATTCCTGAATGGGGATTTAATGTGATGAACAGTATTCTGGTCTTGCACGGCCCAAATCTCAATTTGCTGGGCACCCGGCAACCCGAGGTTTACGGCACGACAACGCTGGAGATGGTCAACAGCGCTTGTATCGCGCATGGCCAGTCTAGGGGCCTGTCGGTTGCCTGCCTGCAATCGAACCACGAGGGTGCGCTGGTCGATGCGATCCACGCCGCCAAGGGTCTGCATCACGGCATCGTGCTCAATGCCGGCGCCTATACCCATACCTCGATCGCACTGCGCGACGCCATTTCCTCGGTCGAACTGCCGGTGGTCGAGGTGCATCTGTCCAACATCCACGCGCGCGAGGCCTTCCGCCATGTGTCGCATATCGCACCGGTCGCGCTGGGCCAGATCTGCGGCTTTGGCGCCCAGGGTTATCTGCTGGCGCTCGACGCGCTGGCGGCGCATCTGTCGCCAGGGGATGCACAATGAGGTTGCGCAGCTATCTGGAAAAACTCAGCTACGTCCGCACGCTGGAAGAATTGTGGGACGGCCATACCCGCCAGATGGCGGAATATGGGTTTGACCGTCTGCTCTACGGCTATACCAACTATCGCACCGCGACCTCGCTGGGCGACCCCGAAGATTTCGTGATCCTGAGCAACCACAAGGAAGCCTATGTGAACGGGTTCCTTCAGGACGGGCTCTATTTCCATGCACCGATGCTGCATTGGGCTTTGGAACACGAGGGCGCCGGCAGTTGGCGGATGATCTCGGACATGCTGGACAGCGAGACAATGACCCCGCAAGAACGGCGCGTCTATGCGTTCAATGCCGAGCATGGCGTGACGGCCGGGTATACGATCAGCTTCACCTCGGTCTCGGCCCGGACCAAGGGCGCAATCTCGCTTTGCGCCCGCGAGGGGATGAGCCAGGACGAGGTCGATGACCTGTGGCAGGAACATGGTCAGGATATCCTGCTGATGAACAACGTGGCGCATCTCAAGATCATGACCCTGCCCTATGTGGCGCCGAACCGGTCACTGACCCGGCGCCAGCGCGAGGCATTGCAATGGGTGGGTGACGGCAAGACCACCCAGGATATCGCCATCCTGATGGGGCTGACCGCGGCGACGGTGGAAAAACACCTGCGCCTGGCGCGCGAGGCGCTGTCGGTGGAGACCACCGCACAGGCGGTTCTGAAAGCGGCACTGCACAATCAGATGTTCATCATGGAAGCCTGAGAGCGCCTTACTTCAATTCTCTCCCGCAACCATTTGATATTCTAAAATCAGAAGGTGAATCTCCCGTTCTCTGAAAGGGTGCAATCCTTGTGTGCACGGTGAGCATTTCGAAAGTTGACCACAAGGTAAGGAATCCCCGACTTTCGTACAGGGCCAGATTTTCGCATTATGATGATGTTCCGTGAGTGGTGGCTTTGGCCTGGGAACATCGGGAAAAGACCCTTGTGATTACAAGGCTCTCTGACCTGTCCGGCGTTGGCTGTCTATTGATCGACGTCAGCGCCGGAGAACATGAGGGGCCCCACCATCCCCATCTTACGGGGCCCCTCACCCAAATCTCAGGGCGATACCGGCAATCCGGTATCGCCCTGATGTCGTTTCGACATCTGGAATCCTGGGCCAGCTCATCGACCGGCAAACGAAAACCGGCCGCACGTCAGACATGCGGCCGGTCGAAAGCTTTCGGATCGGCAAAGCCGATAGGGATCTGGATCAGCCCTGTGCGGCCTTTGCCACCTCGGCGGCGAAATCCTCTTTCTCGACCACGATGCCCTCGCCGACTTCGAGACGGACAAAGCCCGTGATCTCGGCTCCGGCCTCGGCAGCGGCGGCACCGACGGTCACGTCGGGGTTCACCACGAACTGCTGGCTCAACAGGGTCGATTCGGCGACGAATTTCTTCATCCGGCCTTCGATCATCTTTTCGATCACCGCTTCGGGCTTGCCGGATTCGCGGGCGATATCCATCTGCACCTGCTTTTCCTTCTCGACCACGGCCGGGTCCAGCTCGGCTTCGCTCAGCGCGGCCGGGTTCACGGCTGCGATATGCATCGCGACCTGCTTGCCCAGTGCCTCGTCGCCACCTTTCATGGCGACCAGAACGCCGATCTTGCCCATGCCGGCGGTGGCGGCGTTGTGCACATAGGTCACAACGGTTTCACCTTCGATCTTGGCCAGGCGGCGCACCGACATGTTCTCGCCGATGGTGGCGATCTTGTCGGTCAGGGTGTCGGCCACGTTCTTGCCACCCAGATCGGCGGCCAGCAGCGCGTCGACATCGTCAACGGCCAGAGCGGCCGATGCGATCTTGCCGACCATGTCCTGGAATTCGCCGTTCTTGGCAACGAAGTCGGTTTCCGAGTTCACCTCGACCGCGACACCCTTGCCACCGTCGACGACAACGGCGACCAGACCTTCGGCGGCGGTGCGGCCCGATTTCTTGGCGGCTTTCGCCAGACCCTTGGTGCGCAGCCAGTCAACGGCGGCTTCCATGTCGCCATCGGTTTCGGTCAGCGCCTTCTTGGCGTCCATCATGCCGGCGCCGGTTGCGTCGCGCAGTTCCTTAACGAGTGCTGCTGTGATTGCCATCTTGGCTCTCCTCAATTCAAAACGGATTTGGGGCAGGTCATACCCTGCCCCATATGTCATTCGGATGACGGGGCCGATCAGGCCTCGGCGGTTGCCTCTTCGGCCAGCGCCTCTTCGGCGGGGGCCTCTTCCAGCTCGCCCAGGTCGACGCCTGCGGCGCCCAGCTGTGCCGACATGCCATCCAGCGCGGCGCGTGCGGCCAGGTCGCAATACAGCGCGATGGCGCGTGCGGCGTCATCGTTGCCGGGGATGATGTAATCCACACCATCGGGCGAGCAGTTGGTGTCGACCACGGCCACAACCGGGATGCCCAGCTTGTTGGCTTCGGCGATTGCCAGCGCTTCTTTCTTGACGTCGATGACGAACAGCAGGTCCGGCACGCCGCCCATTTCGCGGATCCCGCCCAGCGAAGCTTGCAGCTTGGCCTGGTCGCGTTCCATGCCCAGACGCTCTTTCTTGGTCAGGCCTTCGGCGCCGCCTTCCATCTTCTCGTCGATCATGCGCAGGCGCTGAATCGACTGCGACACGGTCTTCCAGTTGGTCAGGGTGCCGCCCAGCCAGCGGTGGTTCATGTAGTACTGGGCCGACTTCTCGGCGGCTTCGGCGATCGGGCCCGCGGCCTGACGCTTGGTGCCCACGAACAGAACGCGACCGCCCTTGGCGACGGTGTCGCGCACGGCTTTCAGCGCCTGGTCCAGCATCGGAACGGTTTGGGTCAGGTCGAGGATGTGGATACCGTTGCGGGCGCCGTAGATGAACGGCGACATGCGCGGGTTCCAACGTTGGGTCTGGTGGCCGAAGTGAACGCCAGCTTCCAGCAGCTGACGCATGGAGAACTCGGGAAGAGCCATGCGGTATTTCCTTTTTCCGGTTTGCGCCTTGGCGGGGGAGAAGAAGCGGATGCTCCAACCGGCGGTTCGGATGGGGATGTCTCCCCCAAACGGACCAAAACCCCGCCTGCGGGTTTTGAATGGCGCGCGTATACAGTGACAGGACCCGGGGCGCAAGGGGCTTTGAGCATATCCGCGAACCCGTCGCCATGCCTCTTCTGGAAACATAGCGAATTTTGTGATACTCATCCAGAGATTGCATCATACCGGTCCCCGCATCCGGCGGCCGCTTCTGTTTTGACATGATTTTGTAGATATAGGTGAATTGGCATGCCAAACGACACCGTCGATGGCGGGATACCGGCCCCCGCAGCACAAGCGGCCCCGCCCGCGCCCGCAGCTGCTGCGGAGAAACCCAAACCCGCCGGTTGGCGCGCAACCCTGTCCAACCTGTCCTCGCTGATCAAGGATTTCGGCATCGTCGCCGCCATCGTCGCCACCCCGATCGCCATCGTGGTGGTGGTGATCTGGGAGGGCGTGTTGCGCCCGCGCCTGACGGCCGAGATCATGACCGAACTCAGCCGCCCCGACGAGGGCTATCGGGCATGGCACCGCGACAACGTGATCGGGGCGCTGTCGGGCCATGATCCGGCCATCTTGAGGAAATGGCTCGAGGCCGAAGGTGGCCCCGTCATCGAACAGCTGGCCAGCCCGCCCGACGCCGAAGAGATCAAGGCGCTGTTCGCCGATCCCGACTTCCGCAAGTTCTTTCAGCGGCAGGTGCTGCTCTCGGTCAGCGATTTCCGCGACGATTATGTGGAATACCTCTACCGCGAATATGGCGAGACCAACATGCTCAAGGCGTGGCTCTCGCCGGTGACCGAACAGGTCGACGCGGTCTATACGCTCAACCTTTTCTACCAGAAAACACCTATACAGGATGCCGAGGGGCGTCAGGCGGTGAACGAGACCGGATTGGCTCTATACGACACCAGCTTCAAGATCTCGGACCAGTTCTATGCCACCGACGATCAGCTGTTTCATATCAATGTCCGGCCCGAGACCAAGGGCGGGTTCTACGACATCTTCCGGCAGGAAGCGGCGGTGCTGACCATCACCATCGGGAACTTCACCCAGAACATCAACGTGAACGGCTTTCAGGACGATGTAACCTGTATCGTGCGAACGGCGTTAAACAATGCGCCCTCCGGCTTTGTCACGGTACGGGCGAATATCAAGCGGTCCGGGCCGCTGGATCCGAACAACCCAGTGACGCTGGACGGGCAAGTCCCCGATGGCGGCTTTGACATGAAGATCATCGTGACCGCGAAAAAGGGGAGAAAGACATGCTGATGCGCCGCTTGCTTGTACTCCTGCTCTCTCTCCTTACCCTGCCCGCCCTTGCGCAAGAGGCGCGCTGGCACTCCCTGGCCGGGTTCGACAAGGTCTGGATCAAACAGGGCGCCACCTTTGACGGGCCAGAGACCGGGCGTTTCGAATACGATGCGCTGCGGTTTGGCCGCGAGGTGCCGCTATACGAATACGAGTTCTTCGATATGGAGGACCTGTTTCAGCGCGCCTACCGGAACCGGGCAGCCAACGGCGTTCTGGTGAATGCCGCCACCGGCGGCGCCCGCATCCTGTCGCCCACCATGGCCGAGGCCTGGCTGGCGGTGCGCGACGACCCCGCTGTTGTGGCAGTGGTGCCGATGGGCTTTGCCCGGGTGGCGGGTGACACGCGGGTGGTGGGCTATCGCCGGATCGACGGTCGCGACATGCAGTCGATGTTCTTTGCCCGCAATCTGGACGCGATCCTGTGTCTGAACGACATGGCCCGGCGCAACGCCGAAAGCTATGATGGGCAGGTGCCGTTCCTGTTCGGGCTGAATTTCAAGGGCCGGGCCACCTACTCTTATGTCGAGGGTCTGGACATGGTGAACCTGGCGGACAGCAGCAGTCCGCAGCGCTTCCTGGAAACCTTCACTGCCTGCTCGGACCTGTTGCAACTGGGTCGCCGGGTGATCGAGCCGCGCGATTACAGCCGTTTAGGCAGCCCGCGCGGTCGCATCGCCTTTGACCGGGCCGCCAGCGCGGAAATCAAGCCCACAGAACGGATCGTGTTACTTTATGATCGGTTTGGCCACATGAACTTTGTCCGCACCCGCCAGCCCACCGGGGTCTACGAGCTTGGTCGATTGCTCAGCTCGAACGGGTTCTATGACGACGAACCCTGCAAATACCCTGAAAAAGACGCGTATCGCGGCCGCTCTCTCAGTTGCGAGCTCTGGGCGGTCACAATCGCCGCCTTTGACGGCGCGGCAATCGCGGTGCGCCAGGGCGACAAGGCGGTGTTCTGGGGCGATCCGGGCCGCTACGCGCCCGGCGTGCTGGTGATCCGCCGCAAGACCGCAGCAGAGCCGCCGCAGGCGCCAACCGCACCAGCACCAGCACCGGCCAAAGCGGCCCCGGTTCTGCCGCTGACCCCGGCGCCAAAGCTTCAACAGCGGGCGCTCCCGGCGGATTGAGCGCTCAGGGCGTCAACCGCGCCAGGCTGTGCGCGTGGCGCACCGCCTTTTCGCAATGGGCGGCCAGCGCCTTGCGGTTGTCGAAATCGCTCACCCGGGCCGGGGCGTGATAGATCAGCTCGACCCGGCCCTGCCGCCGCGCCGCCAAAGTCTTGAGCAGATGCGGGCCGAACTCCATGTCGCCCCACCAGCCATAGAATCGGTCGGGCTGGCCTTTGGGGGCGTGGAACACGACCGAGACCGGCTGCACATACATGATCGGCCGCAGTTCGGGCGCGAAAAACGCCGCAAACAGCGTAGTCTTGAATGGCAGAACCCTCAGCCCGTCGGTCGAGGTGCCTTCGGGAAAGAACAACAGCTTGTGCCCCACCGCCAGCCGCTCGGTGAAAATGCGGGTCTGTTCGCGCGCTTGCTTGGGATTGCGTTCGATGAACACGGTACCGGTGGCCCGCGCCAGCCAGCCGATGCCGGGCCAGTTCGCCACCTCGGCCTTGGACACGAAATAGACCCGCTTGCGCGCGTTCAGCGCAAAGATGTCCAGCCAGGAGGTATGGTTGGCCACCACCGCGCCCTGCTCGCGCATCAGCTCTCCGCTGCTCTCGAACCCGATGCCGAGGATACGGAACGCGTTGCGGCAGACAAATTGGGTGATATGCGGCGTGACGGGCCGGTGCAGGCCGCACAGCGGCCGCTCGACCAGCCGCACCAGCAACAACACGATCAGCCCACCAAAGACGAGCAGCGCCAGCGGCACCCCGCGCACCAGCACCAGCAGCCAGCCGATCAAGTCGATCTCGATCGGATCGGGGTCATTCTCACTGTTCCAGAGTGGAACCATCCCTAGCCCCCGCCATAGATACGCCGCTGGCGCTCGTTCATCCGCGCGGTATCCAGGATCAGGCAGACATCGGTGGTGTTGAACGCATGGTCGACATAGGCGCCATCGCCCACGAACCCGCCCAGCCGCAGATAGGCCTTGATCAGTGATGGCACCTCGAGCATGGCGCGGCGCCGGTCCAATGCCTCGGGCGCGACCCGGTTCATGTCGACATAATGGGCGGGCTGGGTGCGCACCCGCAGATCCTCGGGTGCAAGGTGGTTGTGATACAGCATCGACAGCGGCTGAGCCAGCGCCTCGACATCGGTGCCGTGGAAACTGGCGACCCCGAACAGAACCTCGATCCCGTGCTGCGCGACATAGTCGGCCAGCCCGTTCCACAGGTGGTACATGGCCATGCCACCACGATAATCGGGATGCACGCAGGAGCGGCCAAGTTCCAGCAGCCGGCGACCCGAGCGTTTCAGTACGCCAAGGTCATATTCATCCTCGGAATAGAACTGCCCCGCTGATTGCGCCTGACTGTCCCGCAACAGACGATAGACGCCCACCACCTGCCCTGACCGGTTGTTGATGCACAGCATATGGTCGAAAAACGGGTCAAACCGGTCCCGCTCCAGCCCGGCCTGATGATCGACCAGCGCCCCGCCGCCGCCCAGTTCGCGCACGAACACGTCATAGCGCAGGCGCTGGGCCGCGTGCAGTTCGGCCTCGGTCTCGGCGATCTTGACGGTGAAGGCGGGGCCGTGGTCTGGCATGGGTCTCCGGCGGGTGGATTGTGGTTGCGCGCAGATAGCGCGGCTTTCGCAGGGTTTGCAACACAAAGGCGGTGGTGGGCGCTGGTGTTAACCTTTCGGTAACGCAAATCACGGATCAAAGACCACAAGCAGGGCGATGCGCTTGCCGTCAATCACCACCTTGCCCTGATCGGGAAAATTCACGGTGATCTTGCCGGCGATGCTGGACTGGACCTGCCCGGTTCCCCAGTCGGGGTAATCAGGGTGGCGCACGAACATGCCCGGTGCAAGAATGGCATTGAGATCGGTCATATCCGGGCCCTGTCTGCTGGATGTGCGGGTCTGACAACGGAGGTATCCCATGGCCCAAAGCGGCGTCAACCTGGCCAGCCTGATCGGCTCTCGCATCTGTCACGACCTGATCAGCCCGATCGGCGCCATTACCAACGGGCTGGAGCTGCTCGACATGACCGGCGCGGTCGAGGGGCCCGAGATGGAGCTGATTGCCGACAGCGTCGGCAATGCCGGTGCGCGCATCCGCTTCTTTCGCATCGCCTATGGCGCGTCGAGCGACAAGATGCTGGGCCGGGCCGAGCTGGTGGGCCTGCTCGACGACCTGAACCGCAGCGCCCGGGCCAAGGCCGATTGGGCACCGACGGAACCGGTCGCGCGAGCCGAGGTGCGGATGGCCTTTCTGGCGCTGCAATGCTGCGAAACCGCCCTGCCCTTTGGCGGCAGCGTGCGGATGGACCAGCAGGGCGACCGCTGGATCGTCACCGCCGAGGCCGAGAAACTGTCGGTCGATCCCGCCCTGTGGGAGGGGTTGAGCAACCCCGCCGCCCTGAAACAGGTGACACCGGCGCAGGTGCAATTCGCCCTCTTGCCCGCGTTGGCCGAAGATGCCGGCCGGCGGGTCACGGTGGAAACCAGCGACCGCCAGCTGGTGATCCGGTTCTGATCAGGCCCGGGTCGTTCCGTTCCCGCGCACCAGGTATTTGAAACTGGTCAGCTGCGCCGACCCAACCGGGCCGCGCGCATGCATCTTGCCGGTGGCGATGCCAATCTCGGCGCCCATGCCGAACTCACCACCATCAGCGAACTGGGTCGAGGCGTTGTGCATCAGGATGGCGCTGTCGAGCCGCTCGAAAAAGCGCGCGGCAACCGCGTCATCCTCGGTGATCACGCAATCGGTGTGGTTCGAGCCATACTGCCGGATATGGGCGATGGCGGCGTCCACATCATCGACCACCCTGGCCGCGATGATCATATCGAGGTATTCCTTGCCCCAGTCCGCCTCGGTTGCGGCAAGCGAACCGGGCAGGCCCTCGGCCCGCACCTCGACCCCGGCCTCGATCAGCGCGCGCACCAGATCGGCACCAAGATTGTCCGCTAGTTCCTTGTGAATCAACAGACATTCGGCAGCGCCACAAATCCCTGTGCGGCGCGTCTTGGCATTCATCACCACGCGCAGCGCCTTTTCGGGATCGGCGTTTTTGTCGATATAGATATGCACGATGCCTTCGAGATGGGCAAAGACCGGCACCCGCGCCTCGCGCTGTACCAGGCCCACCAGCCCCTTGCCGCCACGCGGCACGATCACATCGACATAATCGGTCATGGTCAGCAGTTCGGATACCGCCGCCCGATCGCGGGTCGGCACCAGCTGAATCGCATCCTCGGGCAGGCCCGCGGCGCGCAGCCCCTCGACCAGACAGGCATGGATCGCGCCCGAGGAGTGAAAACTTTCGGACCCGCCGCGCAGGATCACCGCATTCCCCGATTTCAGGCACAGCGCCCCGGCATCGGCGGTCACGTTGGGGCGGCTTTCATAGATCACCCCGATCACCCCCAAAGGTGTTCGCACCCGCTGGATATGGAGGCCCGAGGGCATGTCCCATTCCGCCAGAACCTCGCCCACCGGGTCATCTTGTTCGGCCACTGTGCGCAACCCGTCGACGATGCCCTGAATGCGCGCTTCGTCGAGCATCAGCCGGTCCATCATCGCCGGGCTCAGCCCCTTGTCGCGGCCAAACTCCAGATCGCGCGCATTGGCGGCGATGATCTCCTCGCGCCGGGCCCAGACCGCATCGGCGGCACTGATCAACGCGGCGCGCTTGTCTTCGGCGCTGGCAAAGGCCAATTGGGCCGCGGCGGCACGGGCGCGTTTGCCCAGGTCGGTCATGGTGGCGGAGATGTCGGCGATGTCTTTCATGTCGGGCCCCTGGGCTGCGGTCGGATCAATGGGTAGCGTCTAAGGGCCGACAGGTCAAAGCGCCATGTCGTCCCGGTGGATCAGCGCGGCGCGTCCTGGATAACCCAGCGTCGCCTCGATATCCGAGGAATGCCGCCCGCGAATGGCGCGCGCCTCGTCCCCGGTATAGCGACACAGCCCCTGCCCCAGGCGTCGCCCGTCAGGCCCAAGGATCGCCACCGGATCGCCGCGTCCAAAATCGCCGGTGACCGAGGTGACGCCCGCAGGCAGCAGGCTCTTGCCGCCCTCCAGCGCGCGCGCGGCGCCCGCATCGACGGTGATTTCGCCGCGCGGCTTCATCGCCGCGATCCAGCGCTTGCGCGCCGCCTGCGGGTCAAGCGTTGCGGTGAACCAGGTACAGTTGGCACCATTTTCAAGCGTTTTCAGCGGGTTCAGGGGTGATCCTTCGGTAATCGCCATGGCGCAGCCACCAGCGGTGGCCATCTGTGCTGCCATCAGCTTGGTCTTCATTCCGCCCTTGGACAGGCCCGAGCCCGCATCGCCGGCCATTGCCACGATCTCGGGCGTGATCCGCTCGATCACGTCGAAGCGAGTGGCACCGGGATCGTCGCTGGGATTGCCGGTATAGAACCCGTCCACATCCGACAGCAGGATCAGCTGATCGGCGCCCACGGTGACCGCGATCTGCGCGGCCAGCCGGTCATTGTCGCCATAGCGGATCTCGTCGGTCGCAACAGTGTCATTCTCGTTGACGATGGGCACCGCCCCAAGACCCAGCAGCGTTTCCAGCGTCGCGCGCGAGTTCAGATAGCGGCGGCGATCCTCGCTATCCTCGAGCGTGACCAGAACCTGCGCGGTGGTGATCCTGTGCGGGGCCAGCGCCTCTTCATAGGCGCGCGCCAGACGGATCTGGCCCACGGCGGCGGCGGCCTGGGATTGTTCAAGCGGCAGCGCCGTACGCGGCAGGCCCAGCACGCCCCGCCCCAACGCGATCGAGCCGGACGAGACCAGGATCACATCCAGGCCCAGCCCCTTGAGCCAGGCCACGTCGGCCGCCAGTGAATGCAGCCAGTCGGCGCGCAGGTCTCCCGTGTTGCGGTCGACCAGCAGGGCCGAGCCGATCTTGACCACCAGCCGCCGGGCTGCCGTCAGGGTTGCCAAGGCTGCGACTCCTCCACAGGCTTTTCGCGAAGGCGGTTGGCGTCGATGCGTGCCCGCAGGGCGCGCAGCACCTCGGTCACCCCCTCGCGCGAGGCGCCCGACATCATCATAACCGGCCCGCCCGAGGCCTCTTCCAACTCTTCGACCAGAAAGGAGCGTTCTTCTTCATCCAGCGTGTCGATCTTGTTCAGCACGGTCACGCGGGGTTTGTCCGCCAGATCGCCGCCATAGGCCTCAAGCTCGCCGATGATGGTGTGGTAATCCTCGACCAGATCGCCCGAGGTGCCATCGACCAGATGCAACAGCACCGCGCAGCGTTCCACATGGCCCAGGAACCGGTCGCCGATGCCGCGCCCCTCATGTGCGCCGGCAATCAGGCCGGGAATGTCGGCGATCACGAATTCCACATTGTCGACACCCACAACCCCCAGATTGGGGTGCAGCGTGGTAAAGGGGTAATCGGCGATCTTGGGCCGCGCGTTCGATGTGGCCGCCAGAAAGGTCGACTTGCCCGCATTCGGCAGGCCCAAAAGACCCACATCGGCGATCAGTTTGAGCCGCAGCCAGATGGTGCGATCCACCCCCGGCTGGCCCGGATTGGCCCGGCGCGGCGCCTGGTTGGTGGCCGATTTGAAATGCAGGTTGCCAAAACCGCCATTGCCGCCCTTGGCCAGCAGCACCCGCTGGCCCACCTCGGTCAGGTCGGCCAGAACGGTTTCCTCGTCCTCGTCCAGGATCTCGGTGCCCACGGGCACCCGCAGCACGATATCGTCGCCATCCTTGCCCGACCGCTGCTGACCCTTGCCGGGCACCCCGTTCTGGGCAAAGAAATGCTGCTGATAGCGAAAGTCGATGAGCGTGTTCAACCCATCCACCGCCTCGGCCCAGACCGAACCGCCCTTGCCGCCATCGCCCCCATCGGGGCCGCCATATTCAATGAATTTTTCGCGCCGGAAACTGACGCAGCCATTTCCGCCGGAACCCGAGCGGATATAGACCTTTGCAAGATCGAGAAATTTCATATGTGCTCCCTACTGCAAAGGCCCGGGCGGGCCAAGTCACAGTTTGCGGCTATAGGTCCAGGTGGGGACGGCGGCGTCGCGGGCCACCGAATAACTCTCGGCGTCTCCAAGATACTGAAACCCGCAATGGGTCAAGACCCTGGCCGAGGCAGGATTGTCCTGAAACACGCTGGCGAACATGGTGGCGTTGCCCAACGGGTTGGCATTCACCAACGCCTCGACCGCCATCGAGGCGATGCCGGTATTCCAGAACACGGGCGCGACCCAATATCCGACCTCGGACTGGTTGCGATCCATCCGTTCCAGCGAGATCAGGCCCATCAGTTCGGGCCCGCCGTCGCGGGTGGCATCCATCGCCCAGACATCCTCGGTCCGCTCCTCGCTCATGGCGCGGGCGACAAAGCCTTCGGCCATGCCCGGAGGCAGCGGATGCGGGATAGAGGTGGTCATGCGCGCAACCCGCTCGTCGCGGGCGTAATGCTCGATCAGCCCCATATCCGACTTGCGCAGCGGGCGCAGATCAAAGCGTTCGGTTTCAATGACCGGCTGGTTTATGATCGTATCAAACTTCATTTCTGTGCTCCTCCTCCGAACACACCATAAATCACGGATGCAACGGTCAGCCCCGCCAGCATCCACATCAGGTATTTCTCGCTAGGCCGTCCTGCAACCACCGCCGCGATGCGATCGCCTGCAAAGGCCCAGAGCGGGTGGAAAACCGCCTGACAAGCCAAAAGCCCCAGCGCCACCGTCAACGTCGCCTGAAACGGCAAGGTGCCGGGGGCGACGAAACCGGCAAATCCGGAAACGATCAACGCCCAGGCCTTGGGATTCAGCGGGTGCACCAGCAACCCGGCGCGAAACCCCGGTGCCGCGTCAGACGCGCCTCCATCAGTGCTCAGGCGCAGATTGGCGATCTTCCAGGCGAGCCAGCAGATATAGGCCACGCAAAGATATTTGAGCGCCTGAAACAACATCGGCACCCGATCGGCGAGTTCCATCAGGCCAAACCCCACCGGCCAGATCACCAGTTGCTTGCCCAGGGCCACCCCGGCGACAAAGGGCAGCGCCGCGCGAAAGCCATAGCGCGCACCGGTGGCCAGCAGGGCCATGTTGGCCGGGCCCGGCGTGCCCACCTGCGTGGCGGCAAAGAGCAGAAAGCTGGTCGTGGCAACGGCCATGGGGCGTCCGATGAAACTTTGGTGAAAAACGAGAAAGGGGACCGGCAATCCTTGCCGGTCCCCCATGAATTTTTTCTAAAACTTCTGGGTTTCGGCTTACTCTGCGGCCTCCGCCACCGGCAGGACCGAAATGAAGGTGCGCTTTTTCAGCCCCTTGTGGAACTTCACGGCGCCGTCGACGGTTGCAAAGATCGTGTGATCCTTGCCCATGCCAACGCCTTCGCCCGGCCAGAACTTGGTGCCGCGCTGACGCACGAGAATGTTGCCGGCGCCAACAGCTTCGCCGCCGTACTTCTTGACGCCAAGACGGCGACCGATGGAGTCGCGGCCGTTACGGGAGGAACCGCCAGCTTTTTTATGTGCCATTCTTTCTCTCCTTAGCCTTGAGCCAGCTCTTTGGCCTGCTCAACCCATTCGGGCTTTACCTTGACCGCGTCGATAGCAGCAATCTGCTCGTCCGACAAGGCGGCCAGCGCGGCAAAGCTGCCAATGCCCGCTTCGACCAGCTTCTTGGCGGCGGCGGGGCCGACACCGGTGATCTTGGTGAGATCGTCCGAGCCTGCGGCTGCGGGGGCTGCGGCTGCGGGTGCAGCGGCGCCTGCGGCGGCCTGGCCGGTTGCGGCCTTGACACCGGTCTTGTCGGCGCCCGAGGTCAGGATCTCGGTGATCTTGACCAGCGTCAGCTTCTGGCGGTGACCCTTGGTGCGCTGCGAGCTGTGCTTACGACGGCGCTTGACGAAATGGATCAGCTTTTCGCCTTTGATCTGGTCGATGACTTCGGCCTGAACCGCAGCACCATCAACCAGCGGCGCGCCCACAACCGGTGCGTCACCGCCCAGCATCAGCACGTCGTTGAATTGAACTTTTTCACCTGCATCGGCAGCCAGCTTTTCAACGCGGAGCACATCGCCCGCCTGAACCTTGTACTGCTTGCCGCCAGTCTTGAGGACCGCAAACATGCGTCTTTCCTTCTTGTCACCGCGTTCTTCGGTCCCCGGAGCCCCGAGCGTTTCGGCCCCCTAACGGAAAGCCACCTGCGAACAGCGCGCCCTGTTTCGGGCGGATTAACGGCCCTTCCGATTCCGGGCAGGCCAAACGATAACGAAACCCGGCGCGGAATCCGGGCCGGGATGCGGGCTTATCCATGTCGTGCGGGGCTTTGTCAACCGCAAATGCGGGCACAAGCGGGATGTCTTTTCCTTGCCGCGCGGTCGGCCGCGGGTTCCGCAAGATCACCGGTGCCCGGCACTCAGATATCCGACGCCTTGAGCGCAAATCCCACCGCGCGGCCCAGATCATAGGAGATCGCTCCATACAGCCGGTCGAACCCATCGAACAGCGCCGTGTTCAGCGCCTGCCCGGCAGAGCTGAGCGAAAAGTCGATATTGGCCTGCATCTGCGCATCGTCCAGCGGCGCATAGGCGAAATAGAGAAACCCCATCACCCAACGCCGGGTCTCGGCCTCGGTCTCGTCGCGGGCCTCCAACAGGCCGGCCAGTACCGCACCGTCATCGCGCGCGGTTCCCTGCCCGTCGCTGAGACCACGGTAGAACTGAAAATCGGCGCTGATCGCCCCTTTGACATTCTGGCCGATCAGGTCATTTGCCGCCACATACTCGGCCACCTGGCGCAGGCGGGTGTCATCCTTCCCTGCCCGCTCGGCCCGCTCCAGCGCCATTTCCTCGATACCGTCATCGGTAAAGGCGCGCCGGGCCGAGTTTTCCAGTGTCAGGATGGTCTGGCCGTTTTCGGTCCGGAAAAACGCGGTCGCCGCCGCGACCTGTTCTTCATCCAGGTGATCCGCCAGCGCGCTGCTCAATGCCGTGTACATCCGATCGGGCGCATAGATCCGCGCCACCTGAGCGGCGAAGAACGCGCCGCCTGTCCCGTCCAGCATCTCGGCATCCAGCGTTTCGCCGTAGCGCAGCCCCTCGTCGCGCAGGATCTCGACCACCTCGGTCAACCGCATGGCCTGCGCCAGATCATCGAACGCGGGGTCGGCCGCCACCGGCGCGGCCAGCCACAGGCACAGAACCGCCCAGACGCGCCGCATCACAACTCCTGCACCGGCTGAAGCTCCGCCATGCGAACCGCCAGCACCTCGAACCGGTCGGCCATGATCGAGTATTGCACCGCGTTCAGCAATTCATAGACCTCCTGCATCAGGGGCTGTTCCAGCGCCTCTGTATAGGCGTCCACCTCGTCATCGGAAAAGGCCTGATAGGTATAGGCCGCCGAGGCCAGCGCCGAAAGCTGGAGCGCATTGCGCATCTCGGTCTCGTTGCCGCGCAAAAGCTCGCGCAGATCCTCGACCTCCATTTGCAGATCGATCACCCCGGCGGCACTGGCCGCCAGCAGGAACCGCAGCTGAATCTCCTGCAAGGCGCGCAGCGCGGTGCCCGAGGAATCGATGGCGCGGTTCATCCGTTTCAGGCTCTCGACCCTGCCCGAGCCATGCCGGACCAGTTCGGACACGATAGCCTCGCCCGCCTCTTCCTTCAGATCGTCATCGGCCATATGTGCGTCGTTCTCGGCCACCACCAGCCGCTGACCCAGGTCCGAGGCATAGAATTCGACCGCATGATCAAGCGCCGCATCGCTCAGCGTCTGTTCCAGGATATCCAGCGCCTGTACACGCATTCCCTTGGTATCGAACACCTCGCGGGTCAATGTGGTCCACTGGCTGCCGAAACTCTCGGCCTCCAGCCCCAGCATCCCCGGCGCCGAGGCAGAGGCCTGGGCAATCGAATCCAGCGCCACGTCGAAACCGGTGGTGACGAGAAACGCCTCGATCCGCGCCCGGTCCGCCGCCCTGAGCGGCTGCGCAAGCGCGAGACCAAGAAGCAAAAAGCCGAAAAGGAGGGGCAAGGTGTCGCGAAACAGTCGTGTCATATGCCAAGCCTAAGCCATTTACCCGCACGGGCAATGGAAATTCGAGCCGGTGCAAAAACTTGTCACTTTCCGCTTGCACCCCCGCGCGAACCTCACTAAATCCCCCCCTCACAGACCCCCGCGGAGAGGTGCCGGAGTGGTCGAACGGGGCGGTCTCGAAAACCGTTGTGGGTGCAAGCCCACCCAGGGTTCGAATCCCTGTCTCTCCGCCACTATCCCCCTGGACAGCAATATTATTCCGAAGCTTTCGGGGCGTAGTGTGCTTGTCGTTATCCACAGAATCTCTGCGGAAGGTTACAATCCCCTGCCGCTGCATGGCGGCCACTTTCCAGTTCCTTATGTCTCGGCGCCAGTGCCGTGTGCATTGGGATGATCCGGGTCCGCTCGACGGCTATTGCCTGCGCAGCCCAGGCCCCAATCAGGTGTCGCGCAGGGCCCGGTCGAAGAAGTGTTTGATGGGGCGGACGACATAGTTGATCGCGGTCCGGCTTTCGGTCGCGATATACGCCTCGACCGGCATGCCCGGCAACAGGGCGCGTCCGTTGAGCTTGGTCTCCTCGCCCGCGTTCAGCGCGACCTTGACGTCGTAGTGATACTTCTTGGTCAGCGGATCCAGCGTGACATCCGGCGAGATACGGGACACCGCGCCGAGGATGATCGGAAGGTCGCGCGCGTTGAAGGCGCGGAACTTTATCGATGCCTCCTGCCCGATGAAAACCTGGTCGATATCGGCCGCGGCGATGCGCACGCCGATCTGGAACGGATCGTCATCCGGCACGATCATCATCAGCGGCTTGGCCGCGGTGATCACCGAGCGGCGCCCCTGTACCTGGGTTTCGTGTATCTTCCCATTGACCGGGGCACGGATTTCCAGCTTGGACAGGTCGTCCAGCAGGCTCAGGCGCATTTCCATGAAACGGGTTCTGAGCGGTCGCAGCTTGCGCAGTTCTTCTTCAGCCTTTTCCTGTGCGTTGGGGATCACGACAAGGCGCTTGAGATTCAGCTCCGAGATCTTGCCGCGCAGTTCCGCGATCTTGGCCTCGTTCTTGCCAATGTCGCCCCGGATGGTGACGTCGTCCTTTTTCAGCTTGTAGAGTTCCGACATCGTGATCAGCTTGCGTTCCGCAAGCTGCTCGGCATTGACGATCTCCAGCGACAGCAGGCGCATCTCGTCCTGCTTTGCCAAGAGTTGCGCCTCGACACCGGCGATTTCTGCGCGCACCTGGGTGATCTGTTCATCCAGCAGATGCATGCCCGAGGTGATCGCCTCGAAATGCGCGGCAAGCTGGCGTTGCTGCCGCTCGACCATCAGCCTGACTTCTGCCCGCGCCTGCGCCGCCTCCTCCAGCACCGGTGTCAGGACCATCTGCCGCTGGTTATCCATTATCGCCTGAAGTCGCGCGATATTGGCCAGCACCTCGAACAGTTCGCCCTCGACGACATTCAGGTCGGAATGGAACTGGCGGCTGTCCAGCCGGACAAGGATATCTCCGGCTCGCACCCGGTCGCCGTTGCGCACATAGATCTCGCTGACCACACCACCGATGGGGTGCTGCACCGCTGTCATCGAGGTGGAGACCTCGATCGTTCCCGACCCGATCACCGCGCCCGAGATATTGGCCCGTGTCGACCAGACCGCTAGACAGCCGAGCAGAAAGATCAGAGAGAAGACCGTTACCGCAAAGGGGCGCCCGGTGGTCCATGTTCTGCGCCGTGATTTCGGGTCGTCCATGACCTATCTTGTCCCCGTTTTTTCCGAATCTTTCGATCGTATGTCACGCAGAACCGAAACATTCGGTCGTTGTTCGGTTTCCTTGACGGGCGGCTCGGCCTTGCTCTTGGCCGTGACCTGTCTTTTCGACATCGCCCCCGAGGCCAGCATCTCGGTCAGCTTGCCGTCCTTCAACTGAAAGCGCCGATCGACATAGGGCAGTTCCAGCGGATCACGCGAGGTCAGGATGATGGTGGTTCCGTTGTTCTTCAAGGCGTTGAACGTGACTTTCAGTTTCTTGGGGATCCTGACCAGCATGTCGGAATCAAGCCCGTCGATCAGCAGGATCTTGGGGTCGCCGTAGAACGCGCGTGCCAAGCCCAGCTGATAGCGCTCGAAACTCGACAGGCAGTTGCCCCGCGCATCCAGCATCGTCTTGTACCCATCGGGCAGTGAACTGATCGCGGCATGCATACGCGCGCGTCTGGCCGCAAGGCTGACCGCATCCGGGGTCGCCTCGGTATCGAGGCCCGAGATGTTCTCTTCGATCGTGCCCGCCACAAAGCTCGGATTGTCGGGCGCATAGCCGAACAGCTTGCGGGCATCCGCGTCGGTCAGGCGCGAACTGTGCCGCCCGCCGACCAGAACAGCGCCTGACGATGTCGACCACATGCCCAGGATGGTCTCCATCAGCACGGTCTTGCCCTGGCTCGACAAACCGTTGATCTCGATGATCTCTCCGGCTTCGGCGACCAGCGACACCGAGCGCAGGATCAGCTTGCCCGTCAGGGGCGAGCGGACCGACACGTTGTCCAGCATCAGCTGATGCAGGGCGCCGGGCTGTTCGGCATACTCGTCCTCGAGTTCTTCGGCCCGCGTGGCCAGAATGGCGTTCAGACGCTGCCAGTGATCGCGGGCCTGGAACATCTGCGGGATCTGGGTAAAGAACCGGTCTACCGGCCCCAAGATGCGCGTCACCAGGAAGGTTGCCGCCACCATGGCCCCGACGGTCAGAACACCGTTCAGCGTCAGATAGGCGCCGGTCGCCAGAACCGAATAGCGCACCACCATGACAGTGACCTTGGACATGCTGTCGAACCAGCCGGTCCAGTCCTTGAGCGCGATGGCGTCGTCACGCGCGTCCTCGCGCGCCTTCTGCCATCTGGGCCGGAACCCCACCCCCATGTCCTGGCCACGCACCGTTTCCCGTGACGCGATCAGGACACTCCGCAGGGTGGCGACGGCGCCCGCGCTGTCGCGTGCGCGCTCGCGACGTCCGCCCATGAACACCGCCTTTATCAGCGCCAGCAGCCCGATCAGCGCCACACCGGCGACACAGGCCCAACCAAGCAGCGGATGCAGAAAGAACACCACCGTCAGAAACATAGGCGTCCAGATGAAATCGAAGACCGCGATCAGCGAACCGGAGTGAAAGAACCCCCGCAGGCCATCCACCTCGTCCAGTCCGACAGCCGGTTTCGACTTGTTGTGCTGGAAAACATGGTTGCGCCCCGAATTCCGCAGCAGGGTTTCTTCCATCTGTTCCTGAAACTGCGCTCCGAACCGGGCCAGCAACCGCTTGCGCGCATAGTCAAGCGTTCCCAACACCATCAACAACACGATCAACAGCGAAAACAGCGCGATCAGCGTCTCCATCGATCTGGAGGTCAGAACGCGGTCATAGACCAGGATCATGAAAAACGGGCCGCCCAACCGCAGAAGATTGACGGCGAAACTCAGCACAAAGGCAGAACTGAGGATAAGCCCCCCCTTGCGGACGGCCTTGCGGGCGGAGCCTCTGAGGGCCTTTGCCGCGTTCATTCGGTCCCCTCCTTTTCACGCGACCCGGCGAACATACCCGCCCTCGCGACGGTTCGTTCGCCAGATCGCCACCCCCTGCTCTCTGTCAGTGCAGAAAGACAGAGCCGTGTCTATCAGACAAAGGGGGTCAGGATTTCTTCACCTGGTTCAGGTTGAAGCTGATGATGACCCGATTGCCGGCATCTCCGGTTTCCTTTGTCTCGTTCGGATCCACCGCATGATAGAGCCAGGCCGGGAAAATGATCATGCGCCCCGCGACGGGGGTATAGCGGACCTTGGTCCAGTTTTCGCGCGCCCGCTTCTTGTTGGGCTGGAACTTGGCTTGGTTCATCAGATGCACGGTGCGCGGTTCGATGAATTCGATGCTACCACAGTTTTCCGGTGCCTGAATATAGTATACCCCGCTCCACAGGCAGCCGGGATGCACATGCGCCCGGTTCACGCAACCCGGAGGATTGATGATCGACCACATGGTTCCGATGCGGATCGTGTGGCTGTCGGCATAGCCGAGGTCCTTCGAGATCATATCGGTGGCGTTGCCGATCAACCCGACCAGATCGGCATATTCCTTCGACTTGTAGAGGTCGTTATGGCTGTGCCATCCACCAAGCGCGGGGATGTTCGAGCGGCTGATGCCCTTCTTGTCTCTTTCACGCTCTGCATAGATCGACGCGAGAAGTTTATTGTTCAGTTCTTCCGGCTCGGGCACGTCGATCTGGAAAATCATCGTTGGAAAGTAGGAACGACGGACAAAACCGAGGTCTTTTTGCGACATGGATAGTCTCTCTTGAGTGAATATTAATATCGAATGCCCGGATGCTTGCAAAATTCGCACCGCGTTGCAACGCTTAGGAAAAGGAGCATTCGGAAATAATCTTTCATCAGGCGCGGTTGCTGCGTTGCAGCGACGCCTGGCGGGCATTATCCGATGCCGGATCCAGCCGCCCGCGCCACACCGGCTTTGCGTGGCAAAATGTCAAGATCGCTTGTCATGATCCCACCGTTGCGTCACCCTTTCAGCATGACACACTCTTCCCTCCCCACCGCATCTGTCCGCCCGGCCCGACCCCGCTGGCGCGGAGCGCTGCGCCTCGCCACCGCCGGGCTGCTCTGCATCTGTGCCATGCCGGCGATTGCGCAGCAGCAGCCTGCGCCCTTTGACAACACAGCGGGTACGGTGTTCGACATCATCCGCGCCGACGATCCCACGACCTTTGTCTGTCTCGACGAACTGGGCCGCGCGGAACGCCAGATTTGGGACAAACGCGTTGACGGAGAACCCATTGTCCTGGCGTATCTTTTCCAGGCGCAATACGCGGATGGCGCGTCGATCGAGATCGCCATCAACCCCGAATTCGGATCGCCGGAAAACGCCAGGGAACAGGCCGAACTCTATGCCCCGGCGCTTGGACGCCTGCCCTCGGCGCTGCGGGCCGGGATCAAGCGGTTCAGCGTGCATGACGGGCGGCGCGGGTACCATGCGGGGACCGGTGGCATCGTCGTCTATGCGGACACGACCGCGAACCGGCTGAGCTATGACCATCTCGAAGAGTCTCTGTTTCACGAGGCGGTCCACGCCTCATGGGATCATGCCCACCGGCTGGCGCCAGCCTGGATCGCGGCCCAGCGATCGGACGGCATGTTCCTGACCGAATACGGACAGAAACGCCCCGAGCGTGAAGACCTTGCAGAAACAGCGCTTTTTGCCTTTGCCATCCTGCATCACCCGGACCGGTTTCCGCCGGTTGATACGAGAGTAACGCTTGAGGCGGTTCCAGCACGAATCGCGTATATCCGCGAATTGCTGCCACCCGGAGAACCACTGACCCGGCAGATCGGACCACCCCAGGGTTGCGCGGCGCGGCAGTGAGTTCCGAACCGCCACCCACCGTTGCAGGTTGGCTTCAGCTACACGGGTTGAGCGCGCAAACCTGCCAGGAACTTCTGGGCCTGAAAACACCGTTGTTGCCGCCGGCTGTCTCGGCGCCCGATGCCGCAATCCCTGACGGTCCCGCCCTGTGGTCGCTGGTCGCGGACTGTCTGGCGGCGGAATTGCCGACGCTAGACAGCGATATCAGCAAGACCGCCGGGCAGACTCTGGTCAACTTTGCCCCCGATCGGGAACGCCATCCAAGACCCTTTACCCTGCTCGTGCCAGTCCAGAGCCGGGTCTATGTTTCGTGCCCGCTGACCGGACAGGCGAATGACGTGCTGACGGTGGCGCATGAGTTCGGTCACGCGCTGCAACTGACCTGCTGTCCCGGAACCGCGCTGCCACCTCTGGTGCGCGAAACCTGTGCCTTTCTCGCAGAGGCTATCGTCACGGAGGCGCTGAGCCAGCACGACGAGGCCCTGTCCGGATCGGTGCATGAGGTCTACGCGCGCCGCGCGGCCACCGATCTCGGCCCGGTCGCCCGACGGCTGCGCGCGGCGCTCGATACGCTTGAGGCGCAATATGACTACAACTGGAACTATCCCCTCGCGCGCCAGATTGCGCTGCAGCTCATACCTGGGCAGGCCCCGCGCGATACCCGATTCCTGACAGAGCTCTTCCGCGGAGAAGCGTCTTTTTCGGTTCTTGTTTCGCTGCTTTGCGGCATGACACGATAGGCACGACGTCGGCGTGATAGGCCTTCGTCCTGCCCGGAGTTAACCGTTGACAGGAATCCGATTCGGCGCAAACATGACTTTGAAAAACGCAGTTACGGGGTCGTGGCGCCGCCTGGCATCACTTTGACCCATTATGAGCCCCGCGGGATTGTGCGGGTCGGATTTCCATTCTTTTAATGCGCTTTCGGCGCAGGTTTCCGAACTGCTTTCCCTGTCCCGTGTCTCTCTCAGCTTATGAATTTGCGGTCGTATGCCATGCGACCGTGCTCTTAAACTTTGACCCATTTTTGACTGGAGACTCCGTCATGACCGCCATTATCGCAACCGCATCGCTGAACACCGCAGACCTGACCATCGACCTGGCCGACCTGATCGACGAGGCCCTGGCCCTGACCGGCCTGGACGCCCCTGTCAGCTTCGCGCCCGACTACTACGATGGCGACGAGGGTAACGAAGGCGACGAAACCAACGAAGGCGACGAAGGCGACGAAGACGACGAGGGCAACGAGCACGACGAAGGCAACGAGCACAACGAAGGCAACGAAGGCAACGAAGGCAACGAAGGCGACGAACAGAACGAAGCCGACGGCGGCGACGAGGGCGACGAAGGCAACGAGGGCAACGAAGGCAACGAAGGCAACGAGGACGACGAAGGCAACGAGCACGACGAAGGCGACGAAGACAACGAAGCCGACGAGGGCGACGAAGACAACGAAGGCAACGAGAACGACGAAGGCAACGAGGCCGACGAAGGCGACGAGGGCAACGAAGGCGACGAAGGCAACGAGGACAACGAAGACAACGAAGGCGACGAAGGCAACGAAGGCGACGAAGGCAACGAAGGCGACGAAGACCTCGGCGACGAAGGCAACGAAGGCAACGAAGGCAACGAGGGCAACGAGGGCAACGAAGGCAACGAAGGTAACGAAGGCAACGAAGACGACGAGAACAACGAAGGCGACGAAGCCAACGAAGGCGATGAGGGCGACGAAGGCAACGAGGGCAACGAAGGCGACGAGGGCAACGAGGACGACGAAGGCAACGAGGACGACGAAGGCAACGAAGTCGACGGCGACGAAGGCGACGAAAACGACGAGCAGGACGAAAACGACGAGGGCGACGAGAACGACGAAGCCGACGAAGGCAACGAAGGCGACGAGGACGACGAAGGCAACGAGGATAACGAAGGCAACGAGGGCGACGAGTCCGGCGACGAAGGCGACGAAGACAACGAAGCCGACGAAGGCAACGAAGGCGACGAAGACGACGAAGGCAACGAGGACGACGAAGGCAACGAAGGCGACGAAGGCAACGAAGCCGGCAACGAAGGCGACGAAGACAACGAAGGCAATGAAGGCAACGAAGACAACGAAGGCGACGAAGGCGACGCCAACGATCCCTATGACAATGAGGGCGACGAGGGCAACGAGGACGACGAAGGCGACGAGGACGACGAGAGCAATGAGGGCGACGAAGGCCCCCAGACCGACGATGAGGACGACGAAGGCAACGAAGGCGATGAAGGCAACGAAGAAATAGAAGGCCAGGAAGACGACGAGGACGACGAAGGCGACGAGGGCGACGAGGATAACGAGTGGGACGAGGATAACGAGGACGACGAAGGCGACGAAGCCGACGAGAACGACGAGGACGACGAAGGCAACGAAGGCGACGAAGGCGACGAGGACGACGAAGACAACGAAGACGACGAGAACAACGAAGGCGACGAATACGACGAGAACGACGAAGACAACGAATTCGACGAAGGCGACGAAAACGACGAAGGCGACGAGGGCGACGAAGGCGACGAAGACAACGAATTCGACGAGGGCGACGAAGGCGACGAAGGCGACGAAAACGACGAAGGTAACGAGGGCGACGAGGGCCAGAACGACGGCGACGAAGACGACGAAGGCGACGAAGATGACGAAGGCGACGAAGGTGACGAAGGCGACGAAAACGACGAAGGCAACGAAGGCGACGAAACCAATCTGAACGACGAAAACGACGAGGGTGACGAAGGCAACGAAGGCGACGAGGACGACGAATACGACGAAGGCGACGAATTCGACGAGGGTAACGAAGGCGACGAAGACGACGAGGACGACGAGTTCGACGAAGGCGACGAGAACGACGAAGGCGACGAGTCCGACGAATTCGACGAGCACGACGAAAACGACGAGGGCGACGAAGGCGACGAATACGACGAAGGCGATGAAGGCGACGAGCCAGAAACCGGCACCGGCGATGACGGTGACGAGGGCAATGAAGGTGACGAAGCCAATATCGACAATCGTGGCGACGAAGGCGACGAGAACGACGAAGGTGACGAAGCCGACGAAGGCGACGAAGCCGACGAGCACGACGAAGGTGACGAAGCCGACGAAGGTAACGAAGGCGACGAAGGCAACGAAGACGACGAAGCCGACGAAGATGACGAAGGCGACGAAGACAACGAAGGTGACGAAGCCGACGAAGACGACGAAAACGACGAGCACGACGAATATGATGAAGGCGACGAAGGTGACGAGGACAACGAGAACGACGAGTATAACGAAGGCGACGAAGGCGACGAAAACGACGAGCTCGACGAAGGCGACGAAGGCAATGAGGGCGATGAAAACGACGAAAGCGACGAAGGTGATGAAGGCGGCATAGACAACGAGGGCGACGAAGACGACGAAGACGACGAGGGCGACGAAGACGACGAAGCCGACGAGAACGACGAAGGCGACGAAGACGACGAGAACGACGAATACGACGAAGGCGACGAAGACGACGAAGGCGACGAAAACGACGAGTACGACGAGAACGACGAATACGACGAAAACAACGAGGATAACGAAAACGACGAAAACGACGAAGGCGACGAAGAAAACGAAGGCGACGAAGACGACGAAGACGACGAGTACGACGAAGGCGACGAAGACGACGAAGGCGACGAAGCCGACGAGTATGACGAAGGCGACGAAGCCGACGAAGACGACGAAGGCGACGAAGGCGACGAAGACGACGAAGGCGACGAAGAGAACGAGGTCTTCAACAACAACGACGGCGATGAAGGCGACGAGGGTGACGAAGGCAACGAAGGAGACGAAGGAGACGAAGGCAACGAAGGCAACGAGGGCGACAGCCAGGCCGATGCCAACGAAGGAGATGAGGGAGACGAAGACGACGAAGGCAACGAAGGTGACGAAGGCGACGAAGACGACGAAGGCAATGAAAACGACGAAGGCGACGAAGGCGACGAAGGCGACGAGCCTATCTAAGCCGGCCATTGCCGAACCGTCCGCAGGGGTTTCCTGCGGACGGGACCACCCTCACTCCCGGGCGATGCATTGCATCGCCCGTTCCTTTTTCGAGAAAGACACAAGAAAGACCATGCGACCGGGTCCGCCAATACACGCGCAGCCGGGTCCGTTAGGACTGCTTGCCGGGTGATCACGTCATCCGGCACACCGGGCTCTGCCGCGCGTGTTGGCTGTGGGGGGACAGGGCGTCAGGGCCTCGAAACCCGCTCTGTTTCTGATCTGACCCGATAAGCTCTGACCCGATGCCAACTGGCACAGGTCCTGTGGCGTGCCGAAACCTCCGACATGTCAGAGGCGCGCGCAATTGCGGGGGATCGGTGTCCGATGGTCGCGCCGTTCACGCCCGCCGGGGCGCCTTGGTCAGATACCTTTCGCGGCGGTGACGATGAACTCCACCCGATAGTCGGGCGTCGCCAGTTTTGCCTCGCCACAGGCCCGCGCCGGGGCATGGCCCTTGGGCACCCAGGCATCCCAGACCGCGTTCATCTCGTCGAAATCCGCCATATCCGCCAGCCA
Organism: Ruegeria sp. YKSD163; assembly: GCF_059612905.1. Taxonomy (NCBI): domain Bacteria; kingdom Pseudomonadati; phylum Pseudomonadota; class Alphaproteobacteria; order Rhodobacterales; family Roseobacteraceae; genus Ruegeria; species Ruegeria sp. YKSD163. Next base: position 50,407 of record NZ_JBXWRM010000001.1, on the reverse strand, counting down.
GATCGTCACTTGCAGAAGCCGGGTCCGATCGCTGCCGACCTCACTCAAAAGCGCGTCGATCCGGTCCAGACAGTCCCGCGTCTGTTGCGCGACGCTGGCACCCGGCGTGCCGACCTGCCCCGCCAGATAGACGGTCTCGCCATGCAGGACGATCTGACTCATGCGGGTGCCGGAATGAAGACGGGTGATCTCGGTCATAACAGGGTCCTTGTTCTGTCAGGGAATAAAGCGTGCCGGGTCAAGTGCCGCGACGGTTTCCGGTGTCAGCTCGGGCGGATGCCCGGCGATGAGAGCGGCGGTCAGGCGGGACAGGCCGGGCGCGGTCTGGATGCCGTAGCCCCCCTGCCCGGCCAGCCAGAACAGCCCCTCGACCTCCGGATCGAAACCCACCACCGGACTGCGATCGGGGGCAAAGGTGCGCAGGCCGGCCCAGCTTGCCTCGACCCGCTGCACCGGTTCGCGCACCGCCTGTTCATAGCGGTGCAGCCCCTCGGCCAGGACCATGTCGTCGGGCCAGGCATCATGCGGCGCCACCGGGTCCTCGTCGGCGGGGCTGACCATCAGCCGGCCCGCCTCGGGCTTGGCGTACCAGTGTTCCGCGGCGCTGGCGAAAAGCGGCCAGGCACGGATGTCCTGCCCGCCGGGAGGTGGCAGCAGCGCCGCGCTCCGGCGCATCGGTTGCAGCCCCAGCATGCGCGCTCCGGCCATGCGGGCCACCTCGTCGGCCCAGGCCCCGGCGGCGTTGACCAGCAGCGGTGCCTGATAGCTGCCGTCCCTTGTGGTCAGGGTCCAGACGCCCGCCGCGCGGGTGATGCCGGTCACCGGGGCGGCGGTGACAACCTGCCCGCCACGGGCCCTGAGCATGCGTGCGTAGCCGCCCAGCATGCGGTCGACGTCGATATCCTGCGCATCCCATTCGATGATGGCGCCGGCGATCCGCTCCTGCCGCAGGATCGGCACCAGCTCCACCGCCTGTGCCGGTGTCAGCGACTCAAGCCCGCTGGCGCCGTTGGCATAATCGTCAAGCGCCGGCAGTTCCTCTTCGGTGGCCACCAGCATCTCGCCCCTGGGCGACAGCAGGCTGTGCGCGCTGACCCCCTCGGGCGCGGCCAGGAACGGGGCCGAGGCCACGTTCAGCGCGCGCAGGGTGGCATTGCCGTAATTGCGGATGAAGATCGCGGCAGAGCGTCCGGTGGCATGGTATCCCGGCGCCGTCTCGGCCTCGAGCACAAGCACCGACATATGCGCGGACAGTTCCGCCGCCGCGCTGACCCCGGCGATGCCGCCGCCGATCACAAGGACATCCGACGTTTTCACGACGCCTCCTGAAACCCGGTCAACACTCGGGTCAGATTGTCGCCCAGACTGTCGGAGAGATATCCGCCCTCCTGCACGAACAGCACCGGCAGCCCGGTCCGCGCCAGGGCCGCGCCGATCCGGGCAAATCCGTCGCCGGTGATGGCCAACCCCTGGAACGGATCGTCGATCGACGCATCGAGGCCAAGCGCCACCACCAGCACCTCGGTCCCAAAGCTTGCCACCTGCCGCAACGCGACGGCCAACGTGTCCAGATAGTCATCGTCCCCCGTCCCCCGCGCCAGCGGCAGGTTCAGGTTGGCCCCCAATCCCCGACCGGCGCCGCGTTCCTGCGCATGGCCCCAGAAGAACGGATAGAACCGTGCCGGGTCGGCATGGATCGACACGGTCAGAACGTCGTCGCGGTCATAGAAGATGCCCTGTGTCCCGTTGCCGTGATGCACGTCGATATCGAGGATCGTCGGGCGCAGACCGGCGTCAAGCAACCGCTGGGCGGCGATGCCGGAATTGTTCAGGAAACAGAACCCGCCCGCCAGATCGCCAAAGGCGTGATGGCCCGGCGGGCGTGACAGGACATATGCGCCCCGTTCGCCGCCGCTGATCAGGTCGGCCCCGGCAATGGCCGACTGGGCGGACCAATAGGCCGCCTCCCACGTGCCCTCGGCGATGGGACAGGCGGTATCGGCCTGATGATACCCCGCCTGCCCGACCGCGGATTTCGGATATCCGTCCGTCCGCGCCGCCGGGTGGATATTGGGGATCACCTCGGCCCCGGCGCCGGGAATCCGGCGCCAGCGGGCATGGATGTTCTGAAGAAAGGTCAGGTATTCGGCCGAATGCAGTGCCGCGATCGGCGCCAGCCCGGCATCCTCGGGCGCCGCGAACACGCAGCCTGCCGCCTCGGCCCCGGCCTTGAGCACTTCGATGCGGCGGGGCTGTTCGGGATTGGGCAGAATGGCGCCGTTGGCCATGAAGTGTTTCGGATCGTGCAGCCATTGCCGCCTGTCGAATACCGCTTTCATTCCTCTCCTTTCAGGGCCGCACAACCGGCCTCGTCCAGTATCAGCTCGCTCTGCCCACCGGCCGAGACGAACCCCAGGTGATCATAGAACCGCCGCGCCCGGGTGCTGGTGTCATAAACGCTGAGCTTGACAAAGCCCGCGCCCCAGAGATGGCGGCCATCCGCCAGCGCCGCCTCCAGCAGGCGCGAGGCGATCCGCTGGCCGCGCAGCTGCGGCGCGGTCCACAGATCCGACACAAAAAGCCCGGCCCCACCCCGTGTCGTCGAGAACAGCGGAGAATAGAGCGCCACACCCACGAGCTCGCCCGCCCTCTCGGCCAGAACCGCCCGAAAGGCCGGCGCCGCGCCCCAACCGGCGCGCTCCAGATCGGCGGGACGCGCCCGGTGACGGTCGCCCAGATCGTCCGACAGACGTTGCAGCGCCCGGTTCAGAGCCGCGGCATCAGCCTGTTCCGCAATGCGAAAAACCAGGTCCATCAGAACGCCACCCTGTCCGCGCCTTTCAGCCCCAGCATCGCGCGCGCCTCGCCGGGGCTTGCCACCTCTCGGCCCAGTTCCTCGACGATCCGGCGGATCTTGCGCACCTGCTCGGCGTTGGACCGGGCCAGCACCCCGCGCGAGATCATCAGACTGTCCTCGAGCCCCACGCGGACATGCCCCCCCATCGCCGCCGCCATCGTCACCAGAGGGATTTGATGGCGCCCGGCGGCCAGGACCGAAAACAGATAGTCCTGACCAAACAGTTTGTCCGCAATCGTCTTCATGTGCATGAGGTTCTCGGGGTCGGGACCGATCCCGCCCAGCACGCCGAACACGAACTGGATGAACAGCGGCCCCCGCACCAGACCGCGATCCACGAAATGACGCAACATATAGAGATGCCCGACGTCGTAACATTCGAATTCGAACCTTGCGCCTCGGTCTGTGCCCATCTCGGTCAGAATGCGCGCCATGTCGCGCGGCGTGTTCTTGAACACCAGGTCGTCGGAATTGCGCAGGAACGGCTCTTCCCAGTCGTGCTTCCAGTCGTGGATCCGGTCCGCCGCCGGATAGAGTGCAAAGTTCATCGTGCCCATGTTCAGGCTGCACATTTCGGGCGCGGCCTGTCTGGGCGCGGCCAGCCGGTCGTCAAGCGTCATCACCGCGCTGCCCCCGGTCGTCAGGTTCAGCACCGCATCGCTGGCCTGTTTGATACGCGGCAGAAAGCCCATGAAATCCGCAGCCCGCGACGAGGGTTGCCCGGTCTCGGGGTCGCGCGCGTGCAGATGCAGGATGGCCGCCCCCGCCTCTGCCGCCTCGACGGCCTGACCCGCGATCTCGTCGGCGGTAACCGGCAGATAGGGCGACATCGACGGGGTATGAATCGAGCCGGTGATGGCGCAGGTGATCAGGATCGGCGACATCTCAGCCGACCTTTCCAGCGATCTCATCGGCGAATTGCGACAGCGATCCGTCCAGCCCCTCGATGATCTCGTCCAGATGCGCGTCGGTCACGATCAACGGCGGACAAACCAGGATGTGATCCCCCTCGACCCCGTCGCGGGTGCGGCGGGAATAGACGATCAGCCCCTTGCCATACGCGATATCGACCAGCCGCTGATAGGCGTTCAAGCCCTTTGGCAGCGGCGTCTTGCGGTCCCGGTCGGCCATCAGTTCAAAGGCGGTCAGCAATCCCTTGCCGCGCACGTCGCCGATGATCGCGTGTTTCTGCATCAGTCCATGCAGCCGCGCCTGCAACCGCGCGCCCATCCGGGCGGCATTGGCGCAGAGTTGCTGCGCCTCGATCTCTTCGACGACGGCAAGGCCCGAGGCACAGGCCAAGGGATTGCCCGCATAGGTATAGCCATGCGCGAACCCGCCCGCGTCCAGCACCGGTTCGACCAGCCGTTCGTCGACGATCATCGCGCCCAGCGGCACATAGCCCGCGCCAAGCCCCTTGGACATCACGATGATATCGGGACGGGCATTCCAATGATCTGATCCCAGGAACCGACCCGTCCGCCCGGCTCCGGTCATCACCTCGTCGGCGATCATCAGGATACCGTAGCGGTCGCAGATCTCGCGGATGCGTTCCATATAGCCCACAGGCGGCACCAGCGCCCCGGTCGAGGCACCGCCCACCGGCTCGACGATAAAGGCTGCCACGGTCTCGGGGCCTTCGGCCTCGATCTTTGCGGCCAGCATGTCGGCATAGTGATGGCCGGTCTCGGGAACCTCCGGGTCCAGCCCGTCCAGATAGGCGCGTGGCGCGGGGATCTTGGGCATCTGCCGCAGCATCGGCTCGAACGGCGCGCTGAGCGGCGTATAGCCGGTCACCGCCAGCGCCCCAAGCGTGCTGCCATGATACGAGGGGCGGCGCGAGATCACCTTCCACCGGCTGCCCTGCCCGGTGGCGTTCATGTATTGCCGGGCCAGTTTGAGCGCGCTTTCCACCGCCTCGGACCCGCCCGAGACAAAGAACACCTTGTTCAACCCCTCGGGCGCCAGCCCCGCCAGTTTCGAGGCCAGTTTCTCCGAGGCCTCGGTCTCGAAATGCAGCCGGTAGCCAAAGGTGGATTTCTCCATCTGGCGCTGCATCGCGGCCAGCACGTTCGGATTGGAATGGCCGATATTGCAGACCATCGCGCCCGAGGAGCCATCCAGATAGCGGTTGCCGTCCTGGTCCCACATATAGACGCCGCGCGCCTGGTCCAGCACCGGCTTGCGGCCGCGCCCCTGATAGAAAAGATGCGACATCTCACGCCCCTCGCAGCGCCGCGCAATCCTGCGGGCGGAAACCGACGGTCACCGTGCTGCCCTCGGCAAAGGGGCGCTCGTCGATCATGTTGATTGCCTGTAACTGCGTTTCGCCCAGCCGCACGAAATACCGTACGGTCTGACCCTGGTAATCGACCGTCTCGACCGTGGCCGGCGCCGTGATCAGCCCCGACAGATCCGCCCTTTCATCATAGAGCGTCAGTCGTTCGGCCCTGAGCACCAGCTTGGCTGGACCCGAAGCGACCCCAACCGCACGGGCCGTTGGAACCGGAACCTTGCCGAACAGCGGCACCTCCAACGTGACACCCTGCGCGTCTGCGCCAAGGCATGTCCCGGCCAGGATATTGGAGGCCCCCAGAAAGCGGGCCACAAATTCACTTGCAGGTGTGTTGTAGACCTCGGACGGGGTGCCGACCTGTTCGACCCTCCCCGCGCTCATCACCACGATCCTGTCGGACATCGCCAGCGCCTCGGACTGGTCATGCGTCACGAACACCGTGGTGACCCCGATCTGATGCTGGATACGTTTCAGTTCGACCCGCATATCCTCGCGTAGATTGGCATCGAGCGCCGAGAGCGGCTCGTCAAGCAGCAGCACCTCGGGTTCGATCACGATGGCGCGCGCCAGCGCGATACGCTGCTGCTGGCCGCCAGACAGCTCCTTGGGATAGCGGTTGCCGACATCGGGCAATTGCACCAGATCAAGTGCGGCCTGAACCTTGGCCGCGATATCCGCCTTGGGCACATCGCGGTATCTCAACCCGAACGCCACGTTGTCGGCCACGGTCTTGTGTGGAAACAGCGCATAGTTCTGGAACACGATCCCCAGATTGCGCTTGTGGATCGGCACGTCGTTGATGCGCCGCCCGCCGATCAGGATCTCGCCCTCGGTCGGGTCCAGCAATCCCGCGATCATGCGCAGATTGGTTGTCTTGCCACAGCCGGACGGGCCAAGCAGCGTGACAAAGGCGCCCTCGGGTATGTCGAGATCGGTGGGGTGCACCGCCGTGAATTCGCCGAAACGCTTCACGATCTTGTTGAGGGTGACGGAACTCACGGGACCATTCTCCGGATCAGGGGGATGTTCCCCGGGACGCCTTGCCCCGGGGAACGGATTTGGCTCAATAGCCTTTCTGGACGCGACCGAAGGTCTTGGACCATTCCGCCTCATGCCCGTTCCAATAGTCCGGATCGGCAAAGGTCAGGCCCGCCAGCGTGCCGGTCGGGTCAAAGGCCGGCAGCGTCGGGATCTTGTCACCCAGATCGACCTTGTTCGGGTCAAGCGCGGTGGGATAGTTCTGCCCCTCGGCCACCGCGATCGAGGTCTCGGGCGCCAGCATGAAGTTCAGGAGTTCCTCGCAGGCCTCCATCGGCGAGCCCTTGATCACGAACAGGCATTCCTGCCAACCGAATCCGTTGGGCGGATCCATGTAGCCGATGTCGTGGCCCTGTTCCTGCAACGCATAGATGCGGCCCGACCAGCCTTCGGTCACATAGATCTCTTCCTCAGCAAGCAGGCTCATCAACTCGGCCCCCGAAGTCCAGTATTTCAGCGCCAGGTCGCGATGCGCGCGCACCGCGTCCCATGCGGCGTCTTCGTCGGTCACACCGTTCGGATCCTGTCCGGTCTGCAACGCGGCGTACCACATGCGGGTGCGCCAGTCGCTCCAACCACCGATCTTGCCTTTGAGGCTGTCGTCGATGAGGATCTTGGCGCCCATCTCCTTCATCCGGTCATCGCTGATATGTTTGCGGTTATAGGCCAGACCGGTGGTGCCATAGTCATAGGGCACGCAGGACAGCTTGCCCCCGGTGACACCCCGGAACACATCGACCAGCTTGGGGATGACGAATTCGAGGTTGGGGATATTGGCCTCGTTCAACTCCGAGGTCAGTCCCAGCCCATGATAGCGCGCGTAATCGAACACGCCGGACAGGTGGGCGATGTTGTATTCGCCCGGCTGGCTGGCCTTGACCCGGCTCAGATATTCGTCGCCGCCACCAAAGGTGCCATCGACCACCTTGATACCCGTCTTGGCGGTATAGGGATCAAAGGCGTGCTTGCGGAACGCCTCGGATACCACGCCGCCCCAGCCATCGAACCGCACCTGTTCGGTGGCCGCATGGGCATAGCGGGCAAAGGGCGTTTGCACGCCATAGGCCAGGCCAGCGGCACCGATCAGCCCCAGAAAGCCGCGCCTGTCGATATCGCCGTTCATATAGCGCTCGCGCAGGCGCTCATAGCGGGTGGTATTGTCCATTTTCTTGGTCATGTCTCACTCCTTGTCGGTATGTCGTTGATCTGAAGCGGCTTTCAGGTGCCGCTCTTCTTGGCCAATTGCCGCGCGATGGCCGCCCCCAGCAGGGGCAGACCAACAGTCATGACAATCATCACGGTGCCAAGCGCGTTGATCTCGGGCGAGATCGAGTTCCGCAGCATGGCAAAAATTTGGGTGGGAACGGTCTCGACACCGCCGGGCTTCCAGAACAGGGTGCCGGTGATATCGTCGAAACTGATGGTAAAGGCAAAGAGACCACCGGCCAGCACCGCCGGCATCATCAGCGGCAGGGTGATCTGAAAGAAGGTCTGGACCGGGGTCGCGCCCAGGCTCATCGCGGCCTCTTCCACGTCGCGCTTGATCCCCATGAGCCGCGCCTGCACCACCAGGATCACGAAGGGTAGCGTAAAGATGACGTGACCGAACAGCAGCAGGCCAAAGCTCTTGTTGACGCCCAGAAAGTTGAGGAACAACAGCAGCGCCACCGCCAGCACCACCTCGGGCACCAGGATGGGCGCGATCAGCAGGGTCGAGATGGCATTGGCGCCGGGCACCTTGTAGCGCACCAGCGCCAGGCTGGCCAGAACGCCCAGCGTGGTCGAGATCAGCGCCGTCAGCAGACCCAGCACCACCGAGGTACGAAAGGCGCGCAGGATGGCATCGTTGTTCCACAGTTCGACGAACCAGCGCACCGATACGCCGGTCATCGGGAAGCTGCCGAATTGCGAGGCGTTGAAACTGAGCAAAACGACCACGGCCACCGGCAAGAACATGAAGATGTAGACGCCGATCGACCACGCACGGATAAGCTGCCACCCCATCAACCCAACCCCTTCATCAGCTGGGCCATTCCCAGATAGCGGTTGTAGATCATCACCAACGCCCCCAGCACCGCCAGCAGCATGAGGCTGAGCGCGGACCCGAGCGGCCAGTTCAGCTGGGTGATGATGGCTTCGAACACCAGATTGGCGAACATCGCGTCGCGCGGCCCACCCAGCACAAGCGGCGTGATATAGGTGCCCGCCCCCAACACGAAACACAGCAGCCCGCCCGCCGCCAAACCCGGCAGCGATAGCGGCAATGTCACCTGAACGAAGGATTGCCATTTCGTGGCGCCCAGCGAGTTGGCCGCATCCTCGAGATTGGTGTCGATCCCCTCAAGGCTGACATAGATGTTGAGCACCATGAAGGGCAGCAGGAAATGCACCAGCCCCAGGATCACGGTGGTCTCGTTATACAGCATCTGGATCGGTTCGCCGATCACCCCCAGCGACAGAAGCACGGAGTTGAGCGCACCCGATACCCCCAGGATATTGATCCAGCTCATCGTGCGGATGATGTAGCTGATCCAGAAAGGCAGCATCAGCAACAACAGCAAAATCGCCTTGTTCCCGCGCGATCTGGCTATGAAATAGGCCGCCGGGTACCCCATCAACGCACAGCAGAACGTGGTGATCGCCGCAATGCGCAGGGTACTGATCAGGATATCCCGGTAAAACCGGTCGGTCAGCGCCTCTTGCCAGTTGTCGAGATAGAACCCGACCTGATCCGCGCCGGTCGCGGTGCGCAGCCAGAAGCTGTAGACCACAATGAACATCAGCGGCACCAGCAGCAGCAAGGTCACCGCCACCAGCGCGGGGGAAAGCAGGATCCAGGGCTGTCTGGCCGCGCGGGTTTCGATGGACATGGGCTTGCCTCGGATGAACACTTGCAAGCACTGTGCAAACCCGGCAACTATAGATCAAATAGATAATAGGTATTCTGACTATAGATGGTTTCTATGACTCGAAACTCGAACCGGCTTGACCCCGAACGCATCGCACGCGAGCTTGACTGGAACCTGCTGCGCACCTTCGTGGCGCTGGCCGAGAGCCATTCGGTCACCGATGCCGCCAACCGGCTGGGCCTGCGGCAACCCTCGGTCTCGGCGGCGCTTAAGAAGCTTGAAGACCGGATCGGCCGCAAGCTTCTGGACCGGTCACCGGGTCACTTCGCGCTGACCGATGCGGGCCGGCTGCTCTATCGCGAGGCGGTTGAAATCAACGGTTCGGTGCTGCGCCTGTCCACGCTGATGCGCGAGTTGACCGATGAGGTGCAGGGCAATGTGCGGATCACCGTGGCCAGCCACGTGGTCTCTCCCCTGCTCGACACAGCGCTGTCGCGGTTTCACGCGGACCACCCCAGCGCAACCTTGTCGATCGAGGTCTATTCTAGCGCCGACGCCATCGCCGAGGTTGCCGCCAAACGCGCCTCTTTCGCCATCTGCCTGGTCAAGGAGCACAACCCGAAGCTGGAATATCAGCGGCTGTTCCGCGAGTTCTTTGGTCTGTTCTGCGGCCCGCCGCACCCGCTGTTCGGTAAGCGCGACCTGACGCTTGCCGATCTGGCCGGGCACAGTTCCGTCAGCTTCGAGACCGACCGCCTGCAGGACGTGTTGAAACCGGTTACCGTAATGCGAGCCCAGGCTGAGTTGGGTCAGAAGATCACCGGCGTGTCGAGCCATCTGGAAGAGGTGCGCCGGATGATCGTCGCCGGGCTGGGCATCGGCCCCCTGCCCCTTCATGTGGCCGCGCGCGACGTGCGCGACGGGCAGTTGTGGCAGGTGCCACCCTATGATGGCCTGCCTGCGATCGACGTGCACGTGGTCTGGAATCCGGCAACCGTCAAGAATCGGGCCGAGGAGCTGTTGCTGCAGCGGATCCTGACCGCAATCGAGACCACGCCGATGGATCAGCGCACCTATCGCTAGGCCCGGAACGGCGGCTTGTTGCCTGTTGCCGTCACCGCCATCCGCGAAAAGACGCCCGTTGGCAAAACTACCCGTACAAACGGAAATTTCCCCCTAGTGCCGCCTCTCGTGCCACCCCATCTAGGGCCCATCCAAGTCACGGGAGACCGCAATGAATCGCATTCTCATCCTCGTCGCTCTCGGCGCCATCGGCGCCGGGGCCTATGTCTTTTTTACACAAGGAGACCAGCAGGCCGAAGCGCCGCAAAGCACCGCAGTGACCCCGGCCGAGCCGGTCGCCGAACCGATCGAGCAACCGGCCGCCGAACAGGCCCAAACCGCTGCCGAAACTGCGGCGGAGCAGGCCCGGACCGCCGCCGAACAGGCCGCCGAAGCCGCCGCTCAGGCGGTGGATCAGGCAACCACCGCCGTGACCGAAACCCTCGACCAGGTGGGCGAGGCCGCCAGCCAGGCCGCTGAAGGCGCAAACGATTCCGCCGCTCAGGCTGTGGATCAGGCGACCGAAGCCGCCGCCGAGGCCGCCTCGCAAGCGGCTGAGACCGCCGGCAATGCCGTCGATACCGCCACCGAGGCCGCGACAGGCGCCGCCACCGCTGTCGGCGAACAGGTTGCCGCCGCCCAGACTGGTGCCGCCGAACTGTTCAAGAACTGGCAGGACAACGGCATGCTGAGCCAGTCCGGCTTTGACTATGACACCATGGTCGAGGCGGTCGAGACAAGCGCACTGAACCCGACGGTCAAGACCGGCGTGCTCCAGATCCTGTCCGGTATCAAGGCGGCCCCCGAGACCATCTCGGTCCAGGCGCAGGCCCTGCGCGCCCTGATGGCAAACTGAGCACCGAGACAGCCTGACCGCGCGACGGGCGGGGCCGCAAAGTCGGCTTCGCCCGTTTTCATTTCTGCCCGGAACCCTGCCAAGGCGCCGCGCCGCATTCCCCTGTCTGCCGCCACGTCACGCAAGTGTCGGATTGATCCATACCCACGCGTATGTATCCTTCATACCCAAGAGTATGTTTTCCGCCGCAGACAGCCGAAGGCACAAGCCCGTGAGCGATACCACCACCAACAGCCCCAGCCGCAGCGAGCGCTACGAGGAGTTGCTTGACGCCGCCGCCGAATGTTTCCAGAGCCGTGGTTTCGACGCCACCTCGATCGATACGGTGGCGCGGCACCTGGGCGCGACCAAGGGGCGGGTCTATCACTATTTCCCGTCCAAGATGGACCTTTTCAACGCGGTGCGCGACCGGGGCATGGATATCGTGTTCCAAGCCACAGATCCCGGTTATCAGGCCGATCTTCCGGTGCTGGACCGGCTCGAGGCGATGGCGCGCGGCCATGTGCGGGCGATGCTGTTCCACCATTCCTTCATGCTGGTGCTGAAGGACGGGCTGCTGATGCGCCGCTATACCACCACGACCGAGTTCCAGAAGGAATCGCTGTCCCAGCATATCGCACGCCGCGATGCCTATGAGGCGCGGTTCCGCGAATTGCTGGCCAAGGGGCTGGCCGAGGGCAGCCTGCGCGCCGGCCCCGACCCGGCGATCACAATACAGACCTTCATGAGCGCGCTGAACGGGCCGGTCGCCTGGTTCCGCCCCCGCCCCAGCGACACGCCGCAGAAATACGAAGCCATCATCGAAGAGATCGTGCGCTTCGCCATGCAGGGCCTGCGGGCCCATCCCTCCTGACCCTGATCGAGGACGACAATGACAGATATCCCCACCACCATGTTCGCCGTCTTGCAGACCGGCGACGGGTATTCCGGCAAGGCCACCGGCCCGGCCATCGCGGACGCGGCCGACTGGCTGGAGCCGGGCGAGATTGCGGTGCCGCAACCCGGCCCCGGCGAGGCGCTGATCCGGCTACGCATGGCCTCGGTCAACCCCTCGGACCTGCATTTCATCAAGGGCGAATACGGCCAGCCGCGCGTCAAGGGCGCGCCGGCGGGCTTTGAAGGCTGCGGCGACGTGGTCGCGGCGGGCAAGGGCGCCGAAGGACTGGTGGGCCAGCGCGTCGCCTTTGTCGCCGCCAGCTCGGGTGCCTGGGCCGAATATGTGCTGACCAAGGCGCAGATGTGTATTCCACTGCGCCCCGATATCAGTGACGAGGACGGATCGGCGCAGATCGTCAACCCGCTGACCGCCATGGCCATGGTCGATATCGCCCGCTCCGAGGGCGAGGCCTTTGTGGTGTCGGCAGCCACCAGCCAGCTGGGCAAGCTGATGGTGTCGCTGGGGCGCGATCTGGGCCTGAAACCCATCGCGCTGGTGCGACGGGCAGAAGCGGTCGAACCGCTCAAGGCATTGGGCGCGGTCGAGGTTCTGGTGACCTCGGACCCCGAACTGGTTCAGAAATTCACCGCCATCAGCCGGGCACTGAAACCGCGTGTGTTCCTGGACGCGGTATCGGACCAGACCTCTGAGCGCATCTTTACAGCCATGCCCAACGGCGCGCGCTGGGTGTCTTATGGCAAGCTAGACGCCGAATTGCCGGTGCTGACCCAGATGGGTCAGCTTATCTTCATGAACAAGCGAATCGAGGGGTTCTGGCTCACCCAGTGGATGATGACCACCCCGCTGGCCGATCAGGCCCGCGTGGTGGCCGAGGTGCAGGCGCGCTTTGCCGACGGACGTTGGAAAACCGATGTGTCGGGGCACCTTCCGCTTCGTGACGTTGTGTCAGGATTGGCCGAAGCTCTGAAAAAGACTGACGGAAAGGTGATGATCACGCCATAGTGAGGACCAAGCCCCTGGCCCGATGCGCGGGCCGGGGCGCTGTAAAGGACGCCGGAAAACCGGCGCAGGGAGGAAAACTTGGATAACGTACAGCTGCTGATCAGCGGGCTGGCGAATGGCTGCGTCTATGGCCTGATCGCGCTTGGCTTCGTGCTGATCTACAAGGCGACCGAGTCCGTGAACTTCGCGCAGGGCGATTTCATGATGCTGGGCGCCTTTGTCACCATCGGGCTGACCAATACCGAATATATGGGCCTGCCGTTCTGGCTGGCGCTGCCGATCTCGATCGGGATCATGGCGGGGCTGGGCTATATGCTCGACCGGCTGGTGATCCGGCGCATGTTCGGCGAAAGCCAGACGGCGGTTGTGATCCTGACCATCGCGCTGGGTTTCGTGATCCGCTTTGCCGCCGGTCTGATCTGGGGTCACGAGCCGCAGACGCTGCAAAACCCGCTGGCGGGCAAGGAGCTGTCGTTCGGCGGTCTGGTCCTGGGGCTCGAGGATGTGGCGGTGATCATCGTCACCCTGGCGCTGACCGGGTCGCTCTACCTGTTCTTCAGCCGCACCAAGCTGGGCCTGGCGATGCAGGGCGCCTCGCAGAACCAGCTGGCCGCTTATTACATGGGCATCCCGGTCAAGCGGGTGCAGGGCTTTATTTGGGCGCTGGCCGGCGCGGTGGCCGCGGTTGCGGGCATCCTGTTTGCCGCAAAGGGTTCGGTCGATCCCTCGACCGGCCTGTTGGGCATCAAGGCCTTTGCCGCCGCCGTGATCGGCGGATTTGGCAGCCTGCCCGGCGCGCTTGCGGGCGGGTTGATCGTCGGTGTCATCGAACCCTTTGCCAGCCGCTATATCGCCGCCGGTTACAGCCAGATCGCGCCTTATGCGCTGCTTGTGGCGGTGCTGGTCTTCCGTCCCCACGGCCTGTTCAGCCAGGTCCGCGTGAAGAAGGTCTGAGATCATGCGCATCGTTTTCAAAACCGACTACATGCAGGATATCCGCCCCTGGAAGGACGGCTATCAGCTGAGCCTCTACATGATCCTGCTGGCCATCGTGGTGGCCGCGCCCTGGCTGCTGGACGCGTTCTATCTGGGCGAGCTCACCAATGTGCTGATCTGGGCCATCGCGGGCATGGGCCTGATGGTGCTGACCGGCCATACCGGTCAGGCCAGCCTGGGCCACGCGGCCTTTCTGGCCTTTGGCTGTTATGCCAATGTCATCCTGCTCGAAGCGGGTGTGCCCTTTATCATCGCCTTTCCGCTGGCCGGGGTGATCACCGGGCTGATCGGCGCCACGGTGGCGATCCCTGCCTTGCGGCTGCACGGCATCTATCTGGCCATCTTCACGCTGGCCCTTTCGATCCTTGTCGACGACATCATCGTGCTGACCGAACCCTGGACCGGCGGCGTCGGCGGCAAGTACATCGCCGGGATCGACCTCTTTGGCCTGACCATCGACCGCTGGGGCACGCCGATGCTGTTCTATTGGCTGGTGCTGGCGGTCACCGTGATCGTAACGCTGGGCTATATCAATCTGCTCCGCTCTCCGCTGGGGCGCAGCTTCATCGCGGTGCGCGACAGCGAGGTATCGGCCCAGGCGATGGGTGTCGATATCGCGCGGGCCAAGACCATTTCGTTCGGCCTGTCGTGCATGGTCACCGGCTGGGCGGGCGCTTTCATGGGCCTGTTTGCCGGCGCCTTCAACAACGAGACCTTCAGCGTGGTGATCTCGATCGAGCTTCTGATGATGATCGTGATCGGCGGGCTTGGCTCGATCCACGGCGCCTTTTTCGGCGCTATCGTGATCGGGTTCCTGCCGCAGTTCCTGTCGATCGCCAAGGAATACGTGGGCGCCGTCTTTGGCGGCAGCACCGTGGCCATTCCGGGGCTGGAATTCGGGATCTTCGGCATGATCCTGATCGCCTTCATCCTGCTCGAGCCGATGGGCATCTATGGCCGCTGGCTGAAGATCCGCACCTTCTTCGAGCTGTTCCCCTTCTACCGCAAGGACATGTTCAAGCGGCAGAAATCCTATCTGAAGACGGAGCGCCTGAGATGAGCCTGCTGGAGCTGGAAAACGTCACCCTGAAATTCGGCGGGCTGACGGCGGTGGACAACCTGTCCTTCTCCGTCGAAGAGGGCGAGGTCTTTGCCATCGTCGGCCCCAACGGGGCGGGCAAGTCGACGGTGTTCAACCTGATCTCGCGCTTTTACGACCCCTATGCGGGCCAGATCCGGTTCGACGGGCACAACCTGTTGGAGGTCAAGCCGTCGGGCGTGGCCGCCTATGGAGTGGCGCGCACGTTCCAGAACATCGAACTCTTTGAACATGCCACCGTGTTGCAAAACCTGCTGGTGGGCCGCCACCGGCATCGCCGCACCAACCTGTTCTCGGAGATCCTGTTCACCCCCTCGGCGCGGCGACAAGAGATGGAGAACCGCGAGAAAGTTGAGGAGATCATCGACTTTCTCGATCTCCAGGCCTATCGCGACAAGTATATCGCCGGCCTGCCCTATGGCGTGCGCAAGGTGGTCGAGGTGGCCCGCGCGCTGGCCACCGATCCCAAGCTGTTGCTACTGGACGAACCGGCCTCGGGCCTGTCGGTCGAGGAGACCAACGACATGCGCTGGTGGATCGACGATATCCGCCGCCAGATGGGGATTACCGTGCTGATGGTGGAACATGACATGGGGCTGGTCTCGGGCGTGAGCGACCGGGTGCTGGCCATGGCAGACGGGGCGAAACTGGCGCTGGGTACACCGGCGCAGGTGCAATCCGACCCCGCCGTGATCGAAGCCTATCTGGGGAAGGCCGCATGACCGAGCCCATTCTGAAAATCCGCAATATCGAAAGCTTTTACGGCCCGATCATGGCCATCCGTGGCGTCTCGCTCGAGGTGCGCCCGGGGCAGATCGTCTCGATCCTGGGCGCCAATGGCGCAGGCAAGACCACGCTGATGAAGACCATCTCGGGCGTGATGGACCCCGAAAAGGGCACCATCACCTTTGACGGCGAGGAAATCCAGGGATCGGAACCGCACAAGGTGGTCCAGAAAGGCATCGTGCATGTGCCCGAGGGGCGCGAGGTGTTCCCGCTGCTGACGGTGGACGAGAACCTGAGCCTGGGCGCGTATACGGCCACCGACAAGGCGCAGATCGAACACGACCGGGAACTGGTGTTCAGCTATTTCCCGATCCTGAAGGAGCGCCGCAACCAGGAGGCGGGCACGCTGTCGGGCGGGCAACAGCAGATGCTGGCAATCGGTCGTGGACTGATGGCCAATCCGCGCATCATGCTGCTGGACGAACCCAGCCTCGGCCTGTCGCCCCTGCTGGTGCAAGAGATCTTTGCCATCCTCAAACGGCTCAACGAAGAGCAGAACATGACCATGATGCTGGTCGAACAGAATGCCAGCGCGGCGCTGGAGCTGGCCGATCATGGCTATGTGATGGAGGTCGGGCGCATCGTCATGGACGGTTCGGCGCAATCGCTGATGGCATCCGAGGACATCCAGAACTTCTATCTGGGTGTGCAAGAGGAAGGCGCGCGGGAGAACCGCCGCTGGAAACGCAAGAAAACCTGGCGCTAACGAAAGAGGTGAGCAAGATGGATACACGCACCCTGCCCGCCCAGACCGTGATCAACGGGGTCACGTTCAACGCCACTCCGGGCCAGCGCCCGGTGCTGGTGGACGGCACCACCACGATCTCGGCCCTGTTCCAGAAACGCTGCGCCGAGCTGGGCACCCGCACCGCGCATCGGGAGAAGGATTTCGGCATCTGGAAATCCTATTCCTGGGCCGATTACTGGCAGCACGCCAAATGGATCGGCCTTGCCCTGCGCAAGCTGGGCCTGAAACGCGGCGAGGTCGTCTCGATCCTCAGCGAGGACCGCAAGGAATGGGCTTGGTTCGACATGGGCATTCAGGCCGTCGGCGGCATCGCCTCGGGGGTCTATACCACCGACTCGGCCAGCCAGCTGAAATACCTGATCAACGACAGCGACAGCCGGTTCCTGATCGCCGAGAACGAGGAACAGCTGGACAAGTACCTGCAGATCGAAGGCGAGGTTCCCGGCCTGCTCAACGTCATCATTCTCGAGGATGAGGGGTTGCATGACCTGAACCATCCCCGCTGTTTGATGATCGACAGGCTTTATGAGATCGGCCGCGAGGCGGAGAAGGAAGAGCCGGGCGCGTTCGAGGCCGAGATCGCCCAGATCCGGCCCGAGGATGTGGCGCTGCTGATCTATACCTCGGGCACCACCGGCATGCCCAAGGGCGCGATGCTGACGCACGAGAACATCATGGCCGGGATCGAGGCGGGCGCCCACAGGTTGCCGACCGAGGAGACCGACGAGCAGCTGTGTTTTCTGCCGCTCTGCCACATCCTGGAACGCGACGTGTCGATCTATTTCCCGCTCGCCTCCAAATGCACGGTGAATTTCGCCGAAAGCCCCGAGACGGTGTTTGCCAACCTGCAAGAGGTCTCGCCCGCCACCTTTACCGCGGTACCGCGGGTGTGGGAGAAGATCTATTCCCAGGTGCTGATCCTGGCGCAAGAGGCCACGCCCAGCGGGCGCGCGGCCTTTGGCATGGCGCTGCGGGCAGGCATGAAGCGTGCGCAATACCTGATTGAAAACAAACCGGTTCCCGCCGGTGTGGCCGCCAATTTCTGGCTCTGGGACAGGCTGGTCCTGCGCAACCTGCGCCGGATGCTGGGCATGGACAAGATGCGCCGGGGCGGCACCGGGGCGGCGCCGATCTCGCCCGAGCTGCTGAAATGGTACTGGGCCATCGGCGTGCCGCTGGTCGAAGGCTACGGCATGACCGAAACCGCCGGGATCGCCACCATCAACACGCCTGAGGAAAACCGGATCGGCACCATCGGCAAGGTGGTTCCCGGCATCGAGGTGCGTATCGCCGAGGGGGGCGAGATACAAGTCAAGGGGCTGAATATCTTCAAGGGCTACTGGCGCAACAACGAAAAGACCGCCGAAAGCTTTACCGACGATGGCTGGCTGCGCACGGGCGATATCGGGCGGATGGACGGTGATGGCTATGTCACCATCACCGGGCGGCTCAAGGACATCATCATCACCGCCGGGGGCAAGAACATCACCCCCGCCGAAATCGAGAGCCGACTGAAATTCAGCCATTACATCTCCGACGCGGTGATTGTCGGAGACAAGCGCAAGTTCCTGACCTGTCTGATCATGATCGATCAGGAAAACGTCGAGAAATTCGCGCAGGATCGCAAGGTACCGTTTTCGAACTTCGCCTCGCTCTGCGCCGCCAAGGAGGTGCGCGAGCTGATCGCGGCCGAGGTCGCACAGGTGAACAAGGAATTCGCGCGGGTCGAGCAGATCAAGGATTTCCGCCTGATCGACGTGT
Organism: Ruegeria sp. YKSD163; assembly: GCF_059612905.1. Lineage (NCBI taxonomy): Bacteria > Pseudomonadati > Pseudomonadota > Alphaproteobacteria > Rhodobacterales > Roseobacteraceae > Ruegeria > Ruegeria sp. YKSD163. The sequence goes on along the minus strand of NZ_JBXWRM010000001.1, from coordinate 32,159 downwards.
TGCTGACCGCCGAAGACGATGAGCTGACCGCGACGATGAAACTGAAACGCAGTTTTGTCGAAAAGAAACACGCACATCTCATCGAAGATATGTACAAATAACAACAGGGATATCCAAAGGGAGGAATAACATGAAGAATATGATCAAGGGTCTGCTGGCGGCCACTGCGCTGACCGCGGCAGCAGGTCTGGCCAGCGCCGAAACCCAGGGTGTGACCGATGACGAGGTCGTCATCGGCGCGGTCAACGACCTGAGCGGCATCTTCGCAGCCGTGGGCGTGCCCGCCACCAAGGGCGCCAATGTCTATTTCGACAAGGTCAACGCCGCAGGCGGCGTGCATGGGCGCAAGATCCGCTACGTGGTCGAAGATCACGGCTATCAGATGCCACGCGCGATGCAGGGCTTCAACAAGCTGCTGAACCGCGACAAGGTCTTTGCGATGATGCAGAACCTCGGCACGCCGATGAACCTGGCCGGGTTCAAGCTGATCGATCCGATGGGCATTCCGAACATCGCCCCGCTGTCGGCAGCGCGTCAGATGATCCAGGAACCGATGGGCAACAAGTTCACCTCGTTCTCGAGCTATTTCGACCAGAGCCGGGTGGGCGTGAAATATCTGGCCAGCGCACATGGGGCCAAGAATGTCTGCACCATGTATCTGCCCACCGATTTTGGCAAGGAGATCCTCGAAGGCACCAAGGCCGGGGTCGAGGAAGCGGGTCTGACCTTTGCCGCCGAGACCACCCACAAGCCGGATGAGACCGATTTCGTAGGCTCGCTCAGCAAACTCAAGGAATCGGGCTGCCAGATCGTGACGATCGCTTTGGGCGTACGTCAGGCGATCACCATCGTCGGCACCGCCAAGAAGATGGGCCTGTCCGACATGCAATTCATGGGCACCTCGGCCAGCTTCCTGACCGTGGTGGCGCAGGTTCCCGGCGGCGTGACCGAAGGGTTCTATGCTGCGGCAAGCTGGCAGGACCTGTGGGCGCGTGCAGACGAGCCGGCCCCGAAAGCCTTCATCGAGGAATACAAGGCCGCAACCGGTGAAGACCCGCAAGGCTTTGCCATGCTCGGCTATGCCGCAGCCCAGCAGATGGTCATGGCGCTCGAGGCCGCAGGCCCCGATCTGACCCATGAAAGCTTCATTGCCGCGATGGAATCGCTCGACTATCAGGATGATCTGGTCGGTAACCATATCAACTATGGTCCCGACGATCACCAGGGCGCGGACTCGGTCTATGTTCTCAAGGTCGAGAACGGCGGCTGGGCCAAGGTCCACGAGGAATAAGATCTGAAAAACGCGGGCGTCCGAAGGTTTCGGGCGCCCGTTTTGTGCCCAGCCCCACGATCGGTGATGCCCCATGTCAGCCCCAAGCACCCAGCTCCGCACCCAGCACCGCAGCTGCAATATCTGCGAGGCCATGTGCGGCCTGATCATCACACATGACGATCACGACGTGCTGTCGATCCGTCCAGATCCCGAGGATCCGCTGTCGCGCGGCCATATCTGCCCCAAGGCGATCGCCTTGCAGGATTTCCGCACCGATCCCGACCGGGTGACCAAACCTTTGCTGAAACGCGGCAGCGATTTCGAGGAAATCAACTGGGAGGCGGCGTTTGACCATGCCGCCGAGCGTATCCGCGCGGTTCAGGCCGCCCATGACAGCGACGCGGTGGGCGTCTATCTGGGCAATCCCAACGCGCATAAATTCGGCAACCTCCTGAACCTGCCAGCGCTGGTCAAGGCGATCGGCACAAGCAATCGCTACAGTTCCGCCACCGCCGATCAGATCCCCCATCACGTCGCCTCGATCCACATGCTGGGCCACCCGATGCTGATGCCGATCCCCGATATCGACCGCACCGATTTCCTGTTGATCATCGGTGGCAATCCGGTGGTTTCGAACGGTTCGATGATGACGGCGCCGGGCTATGGCCGCCGCATCGACGCGATCAAGGCGCGCGGCGGCCGGGTTGTGGTGATCGACCCGCGCCGGACCGAGACCGCCGAGCGCGCGGGGGAGCATCACTTCATCCGCCCCGAAAGCGACGCCTGGCTGCTGATGGCGATGCTGCATGTGATCCTGTCGGACGGCCCTGCCCGCCTGCGCCACCTGGAACCACTGACAGATGGGCTGGACCGGCTGAGCGCCGCTGTCGCCCCTTTCACCCCCGAACGCGCCGCCCAGGCCACCGGGATCGGCGCTGACACCATCCGCCAGTTGGCCCGCGATTTCGCCGCCGCTCCCCGCGCCGCCTGTTACGCCCGCATGGGCGCCTCGACGCAAAGCTTTGGCACGCTCTGCCAATGGGCCACCAACGCGCTCAACATCGTGACCGGCAATTTCGACCGCGAAGGCGGCGCAATGTTCACCACCCCGGCGGTGGACTATGTCGGCATGACCTCGCGCAAGGGCAAGGCGCGCAGCTATCCCGAACGGCGCTCGCGGGTGTCGGGCCAGCCGCTTTACAATGGCGAATTTCCGGTCTCGGTGCTCGCCGAAGAGATCGAAACCCCCGGCCCCGGCCAGATCCGCGCGCTGGTGACCGTGGCGGGCAATCCGGTGCTGACAGCGCCCAATGGGCGACGCATCGAACGCGCGCTTCAGGGGCTCGATTTCATGATGTCGCTTGACATTCATGTGAACGACACCACCCGGCACGCCGACCTGATCCTGCCCGGTACCGTGGCGCTCGAAGAGACGGTCTATGACATGGTGTTCCACACATTCGCGGTGCGCAACACGGTGGGCTATGCACCGCCGATCTTTGCACCGCCGCAAGGCAATCCGGCCGAATGGGAGGTCATCGCCCGGCTGACCGCAAAGCTGACCGGCGCCAACCAGATCGGCCCGGCGCCCGATCAGGTGCTGGCGATGCTGCTGGCGCAGGGGTTCCACGGCGATAATGTCTCGCTCGCGGCGCTGCAAGAGAAAGGCCGACCGCGCGATCTGGGTCCCTTGGTACCCAACCTGACCGACCGGCTGGAGACACCCGACGGGCGGCTTGATTTGGCGCCACAGGCATTTCTGGACGACCTGCCGCGCCTGCTGGCCAGCGGTGACACCCCCGATCCCGCGCATCCCTTCACCCTGATCGGACGGAGACAGGCACGCAGCCACAACAGCTGGACCCAGAACAGCCCGCGCCTGGTCAAGGGCCGCAATCGTTGCACGGTCGAGGTGAACCCGAGCGATGCCACCCGCCTCGGCCTCGCCGACGGCGCGCCAGCCCGCGTCACCAGCGCGGCCGGCACGGTCACCCTGCCTGTCGAAGTGACCGAGGCCATGGCGCCGGGCGTCGTCTCCATCCCCCAGGGCTGGGGCCAGCAAGGAGGCCACCTTTCGGCAGCGACACAAAACCGGACCGTTTCGATCAACGACCTGACCGACGATCGCCGGACGGACCCGCTCAGCGGCAATGCCGCCTTCAACGGCCTGCCGGTCTCACTGCACCCGGCGTGACAGGTCTTTCATTTCGCCCGCAATACTCCGGGGGAGGAGACAAAATTCGTCGAATTTTGTCTCTCGGGGGCAGAGCCCCCGCGCCGTGCACAGCACGGCGCCCGGCCCAACGGGAGGCGGGGTTTTCGTCAGAAAACCCCAACGACAGGCGGGAGCGCCCCGCATTCCAATAGTCTCAGCCGATCTCCTGACCAGCGCGCCACACCCGGCGCAGCGCCAATCGATCGTCCAGATGCACCAGGTCAGCCCGCGCGCCGGGCGCAAGCCGCCCCAGGTCTGCGCGTCCGATCAAATCGGCAGGCGAGCGCGTGGCCATGCGGACCGCCTCAGACACATCCAGCCCGGCCATGGCCATCACGTTGCGTATCGCCTGCGCCAGCTCGAGATGCGCCCCGGCGAGGGTCCCATCGGCAAGTGTCAGCCGGTCCCCGTTGCGCCGGATTTCGCGCCCGTTGAGCGTGAACGAATCGATATCGGACCCCGCCGTCGCCATGGAATCACTGACCAGAAACACCCGTCCCGGACCGGCCTTGGCCCGGATCGCATTGCCCAGCGAGGCGGGATGCACGTGGATGCCATCGGCGATAATCCCCGCCGACAGCGCCCCCAGCGCCAGTGCCGCGCCCACCACGCCCGGTTCACGATTGCCCATCTGGCTTTGTGCATTGAACAGATGGGTGACACAGGCCGCCCCCGCATCTGCAGCTGCGCGGCAGTCCTCGAAACGCGCATCGGTATGCCCCAGCGACACCAGCACCCCGGCCGCGGTCAACGCGCGGATCTGCTCCGGCGACACGCTCTCGGTCGCCAGCGTGACCTTGAGCAGCGGCAGCCGCTGCGCTGCCTCCAGCAGCAGCACCAGATCGTCGTCGCCCATCGGACGGATCAATGCCGGATCATGCGCACCCTTGCGCGAGAGCGCCAGATGCGGCCCCTCCAGATGCAGGCCAGCGATCCCAGGAACGCCCTCTGCCACCGCTGCCTCGACCGCAGCGATGGCGGCGGCGACCACCTCGGGCGCGTCGGTGATCAGCGTCGGCAGGATTGTGGTCGCCCCGATCCGGCCATGCGCTTCGGACATCCGGCGCAGGCTGTCGACAGAGGGCGCGTTGTTCAGCATTACGCCGCCGCCGCCATTGACCTGAAGATCGACGAAACCGGGCGCAAGCCACCCCCCTTCGAGGCGCAGATGCCGTGCGTCGGTGGGAACCGATTCTTCGGCTGCGACCCGCAGGATGAGCCCCGCCTCGACCAGCAGCGCGTGCCCGTCGACAACGCCTTCGGGCGTCAGGATGCGGGCTCCGGACAGGGCAAGGGTCATACCGTCTCCGTCACCTTGTTGAGATGGCGGGGCGCATCCGGGTCGATACCGCGCTCGGCGGCAAAGGCCTCGACCATGGCATAGAAGGATACGATCAGGCTCAGCGGATCAGTCAGCGGATGGCCGCTGCGCACATGTTTCAGCGCATGGGCACGGCTCACCTGCCCGGTGGTGGCAAACACGGTGGCGCCCTTGGCGGCGATCTGGTCGGCGATCTCGGCCAGCGGCGCTTCGGCGGCGTCCCCCGCGGCAAAGCCCAGCACCGGGAACCCCTCCTCGACGATCGAGACCGGACCGTGCAGCACCTCGGCCGAGGAATAGCTCTCGGCATGCAACTGGCAGGTTTCCTTGAATTTCAGCGCAGCCTCGTTGGACACCGCCAGCGCGGTGCCTCGCCCCAGAGTGAAGAGCGACGGCCGCGCGCCGATGGCGGCGCGCATCTCGGGCCAGTCGATGCGGCTGGCCGCCGCCAGCGTTTCGGGCAGGTTGCCAAGTGCGGCGCGCAGCCCCTCATCCTCGGCCCAGTCGGCCAGCAGCATCAACCCGGCCACTGCCGAGGTGACAAAGGTCTTGGTCGCCGCCACGCTCAGTTCAGGCCCGGCATGGATGTCGATCGCATGGGCGCTGACGCCCGCAAGGGGCGAGGTAACATCATTTGTCAGCGCCACGCACAGTGCGCCGTCGCGCCCTGCATTGCGGGTCATGGCGACGATATCGGGGCTCTGGCCCGATTGCGACACCGCCAGGCATAGCGCCCGGTCGAGCCGCAACCGCGCATCATAGACCGAGGCCACCGACGGCCCGACCGAGGCCACCGGCAGGCCCAACAGCAGTTCGGCTGCATAAGACAGGTAGGTGCAGACATGGTCGGACGAGCCGCGCGCCACCGTGGCGACAAAGGCGGGATCGCGCGCGCGCACCGCCGCCGCGACGCGGGCCACATCTGGTGCCCCCTGATCGAGCAGCCGCTGAACGGCTTGCGGGATTTCGTTGATCTCGCGCCGCATACGCGTGACGGGCTGGTTCATCTGTCTGTCCTAACTGTTGCCCAAGCGCAGTTCGGCCACGAAATCGTAGGCATCCGCGCGGTAAAGGGATCGGGTGAATTCGATGACCCGCCGGTTCGGCAGGTACGAGGTACGGATGATGCGAAGCCCCGCCGTACCGGGTTCAACCCCCAGCAGCGCTGCGTCCTCTGCCCCCAGATTGACCGCCGAGATCCGTTGCAGCGCCCGCACCGGTCGGTTGCCGTCACGTTCAAGCACCGCATAGAGCGATGACGAGACGATCTGCGGATCCGGCAGGATATCGGTCGGAAGCGAGGCCCGTTCGATCGCCATCGGCCGCCCATCGGCGCGGCGCAGACGGGCGACGCGCGCCACCTCCTCGCCCGAGCTGAGCGCCAGCGCCATAACCTCTTCGGGCGACGGAATGAACACACCCCGCGTCAGCCATTCGCTGGTAACGTTCAGACCGCGCCGCTCCATATCCTCGGTGAACGAGGTCAGGTGCGACAATGATTGCTCGACCCTGGGCGCGGCATCGGCCACGAAACTGCCCGAGCCCTGGCGCTGAACGATGATGCCGCGATCGACCAGCTCCTGCATCGCCCGGCGTACGGTGACGCGCGACAAGCCGGTCAGGCTGGCAATCTCGCGCTCGCCCGGCAAGGGCGCGCTCTTGGCCAGCAACCCGCTGTCGATGCTCTGCTCGATCCGCTTGCGAAGCCGCACATAGAGCGGCCCCGCCGCGTCCTCGACCCAGGCGCCGGGGCGCAGATGGGCCTCGATGGTTTCCATGGTATCGCCGCTCATGCCGCTCCCCTCGCGCTGCGTTCCGCCAGCCGGCGGGCCATTTCCAGCCCGCCATCCAGCGCCGTTCCCCGTGCGGGGACAAGCGCGCCGGACATGTCCGCGGGCAGGAAAGCCGTATAGCATCCGGCCAAGCCACCTAGGGCACAGATCTCCTCGTCCGGCTGCCAGCCAAGCGCGCGCAGGCCGCGGGACAGATAGTCGGCCCCTGCCCGCATCAGCGCCTGCCCTAGGGGATCGCCCGCCTCGGCGGCCTCGACCACCATGGGCGCCAGCGCCGCATAATCAGCAGGCCCCGCCTTGGCCGAGAACCGTATGATGGCCTCGCTGCCCGCGCCGACCCTCTCCGCCACCGCCGCAACCAGCGGCGTGACTGACTCCAGCCCGTCCTGCGCCCAGAGACAGCTGCGCAACAAGGCCATGCCCAGCCAACAGCCCGAGGCCTCGTCACCCAACGACCAGCCGTGACCGCCGATCAGACGGATGCCATCGGCATCCTGACGCCCCAGAAATGAGCCGGTCCCGACCCCGATCAGGCAACCGGTCCGCTTCCCCAGCGCGCCCACCACGGCGGGTAACCGGTCATCGGCCACTTCGACATGGCGCAACGGCAGGGCGGCGGCGACCTCTCGGGCCGCAGTGTTATCGATCACGCCGGCAAGCCCTGCAAAAACAGGAATGTCGGCCAGACTTTCGGTCGGCAGACCCGCCTGAACCACAAGCCGCGCCAACCCCTCGTTCAAGGTGGACAAGGCCCCGGTACGATTGGAAAACACATTGGCGCTGCCCAGGCGCAGTTCGTGCCGAATGGCGCCCGCCTGCAAGGCAAACCGGCAGGAGGTTCCCCCGCCATCGACCGCAATCAGATATGGAAAGCCAGACTCACACATGCAATACCTTTATAATACCTCTCAATGCCAATAAAGACCTTTGTGCGATACTTGGCATGAATTTCGCTCGATTAGAGTAGATTTACGGCCCAAAATTGGAAGGAGGTAGACAAAAGGTATTAAATAGGTATTAGATATACCAGCCACAGGGGAATCATATGCTGCCGCAGACCGAGACATTGCGAGACGAGGCACGGGGATTGGACACCCGCCCCGGCCCGGAGATTCTCGCCTTGCTGTTGCAAGGCCAGCAGAGCGCGCTCGGCGTCATCCAAACCTGTCTGCCGCAGATCGACGCGGCGGCAGCACTGGTTGCGCAGACCCTGCAAACCGGCGGCGACATCCACTATGCAGCAGCCGGTTCGTCGGCGCTGATGGGGCTGGCAGACGGCGTTGAATTGCCCGGCACATTCGGCATCGCCCCCGAGCGCATCCACATCCATATGGCCGGTGGCGTCCCCGTGACCGCCGCCATGCCCGGCCATACCGAGGATGATGTGCAAGAGGCCGAACAGGCCGCGCGCAGGGTGAAAAGTGGTGACATTGTGATCGCGCTTTCCGCAAGTGGAACAACACCTTATCCAATCGCTTTCACCCGTATCGCAGCCGCATCCGGCGCGCGGATCGTGGCGATAGCCAACAATGCCGGCACGCCCCTTCTGGCGCAGGCCGATTGCGCCATCCATCTACCCACACCGCCCGAAGTGATCGCCGGATCGACCCGGCTGGGCGCGGCAACGGCGCAAAAGGCAGTGCTGAACATGATCTCGACGCTGATGGCGGTCCGGCTGGGCCATGTGCACGACGGCATGATGGTCAACCTGATCGCCGACAATGACAAATTGCGCCAGCGCGCATTGGGCATCGTTGAGCGGATCGTTCCCGGCGCCGCGCCCCGGCGGGCGCTCGACCTGGCCGGTGGTCACGTCAAGGAAGCGGTATTGATCGCCGCCGGCGCCGCTACACGGGAACAGGCAAGCACGTTGTTGAACCGGACCGGTGGCCATTTGCGCCCGGCACTGGCGGAACTCAAAAAGAACACAGACCAAGGGAGAGAAAACACATGAAAACCAAAGTATTGAGCGCCGTTCTTTTGGCATCGACCGCACTTGGCGGCACGGCTTGGGCGGAAACGACCCTGACCATCGAAAGCTGGCGCAACGACGACCTGACCCTGTGGCAGGACAAGATCATTCCCGCCTTCGAGGCCAGCAACCCCGGCATCAAGGTCAAGTTCACCCCCTCGGCCCCGGCGGAATACAACGCCGTGCTGAACGCCAAGCTCGACGCGGGTTCGGCCGGTGACCTGATCACCTGCCGCCCATTCGACACCTCGCTGGGCCTCTACCAGAACGGCCACCTGGCCGATCTGAGCGATCTGGCCGGCATGGCCAATTTCTCGGACGTGGCGAAATCCGCCTGGCAGACCGATGACGGCGCCGCCACCTTCTGCGTGCCGATGGCCTCGGTCATCCATGGCTTCATCTACAACAAGGACGCCTTTGCCGAGCTGGGGCTGAGCGTGCCCGAGACCGAGGCCGAGTTCTTTGACGTACTGGAGAAGATCAAGGCGGATGGCAGCTATATCCCGATGGCGATGGGCACCAACGACCAGTGGGAAGCAGCCACAATGGGATACAACAATATCGGCCCGAACTACTGGAAGGGCGAGGAAGGCCGCCTGGCCTTGATCAGCGGCGACCAGAAGCTGACCGACGAGGCCTGGGTCGCGCCTTATCGCGCGCTGGCCAAATGGGGCAACTATCTGGGCGACGGGTACGAGGCGCAGACCTATCCCGACAGTCAGAACCTGTTCACCCTGGGCCGCGCCGCGATCTATCCCGCCGGCAGCTGGGAGATCACCGGGTTCAACGCACAGGCCGATTTCGAAATGGGCGCCTTCAAGCCGCCGGTGCAGAATGCGGGCGACAAGTGCTATATCTCGGACCATACCGATATCGCCATCGGCCTGAACGCCGCCTCGCCCAATGCCGAGGCCGCGCGAACCTTCCTAGACTGGGTCGGCTCCGAAGAGTTTGCCAATATCTATGCCAACGCCCTGCCCGGCTTCTTCTCGCTGTCGAGCTTTGACGTGCCGATGCAGGATCCTCTGGCGCAGGAATTCGTCAGCTGGCGCGGCGAATGCGGCTCGACCATCCGTTCGACCTATCAGATCCTGTCGCGCGGCACGCCGAACCTGGAAAACGAGACCTGGAACGCCTCGGTTCAGGTGATCAAGGGCGCCGAAAGCCCCGAAGACGCGGGCAAGCGGCTGCAGGACGGGCTGGCCAGCTGGTACGACCCGCAGAAGTAACCTGAAATCCGCCGGCTCCGCCTGACGGGGCCGGCCCCGACCGGATGAGGCATACCATGGGCGCAGGTCGCATCAAATGGCATGTCGTGGTCTTTCTCGCACCTGCGGTGCTGGTCTATACCGCGATCATGATCTTCCCTCTTTTCAACACCTTGCGGCTCGCCCTTTACAGCGAGGCGGATCAGGTGCGGGTGTTTGTCGGGCTCGACAACTTTCGCCGCCTCTTTGGAGATCCGAACTGGTCGGGCGCGTTCTGGAACGCGCTGGGCAACAATTTCTGGTTCTTCTTCATCCATATGCTGGTGCAGAACCCGATCGGCATCGCGCTGGCGGCGATCCTCAGCCATCCGCGCCTGCGTTTTGCCGCCTTTTACCGTTCGGCCATCTTCATTCCGACCATCCTCAGCTTTGTCATCGTGGGTTTTGCCTGGAAACTGATCCTCAGCCCGATCTGGGGCATCGCCCCCGACATGCTGGATGCCATCGGCCTGAAAGCGCTGTTCGCGCCCTGGCTGGGCAAGGAGGAATACGCGTTGACCACGCTGGCGCTGATCTCGGTCTGGCAGTTCGTGGGCATCCCGATGATGCTGATCTATGCCGCGCTGTTGTCGATCCCCGAAGAGATCCTCGAGGCCGCCGAGGTCGAAGGGCTAACCGGCATGGCCGCCTTCTGGAAGATCAAACTGCCGCTGATCCTGCCCTCGATCGGGATCATCTCGATCCTGACATTTGTGGGCAATTTCAACGCGTTCGACCTGATCTATGCGGCACAGGGCGCGCTGGCGGGGCCGAATTTCGCAACCGATATCCTGGGCACCTTCATGTATCGCACCTTCTTCGGCTTTCAGCTGCAACTGGGCGATCCGCATATGGGCTCGGCGATTGCCACCGCGATGTTCGCGATCATCCTGCTGGGTGTCTGTGTCTATCTCTTTGCGATCCAGACCCGGATCCGCCGCTATCAGTTCTGAGGGGGACACGAGATGAACAAGGCCCGCCGCAACCCCGCCAATACCTTTGCCATGCATGGGGCACTGATCCTCTATACCTGCATCGCACTGTTCCCGGTCTTTGTGATCCTGATCAACAGCTTCAAGACCCGCAAGGCGATCTTTCGCGAGCCGCTGGCCCTGCCCGATGCCGACAGTTTCTCGATGATCGGCTATCAGACAGTGATGAAACAGGGGGATTTCTTCCTCTATTTCCAGAACTCGATGATCGTGACCGTGGCCTCGCTGTTCTTTGTCCTCATGTTCGGCGCCATGGCGGCCTTTGCGCTCAGCGAATACCGGTTCCGGGGCAACACGCTGATGGGCCTTTATCTGGCGCTTGGGATCATGATCCCGATCCGGATCGGCACCGTCGCCATTCTGGAGCTGATGGTGGCCAGCGGGCTGGTCAACACGCTCTGGGCGCTGATCCTGGTCTATACCGCCCAAGGCCTGCCGCTGGCCGTGTTCATCCTCAGCGAATTCATGCGTCAGGTCAGCGACGATCTGAAGAATGCGGGCCGGATCGACGGGCTGAGCGAATACACCATCTTCTTTCGCCTGGTGCTGCCGCTGGTGCGCCCCGCCATGGCGACGGTGGCAGTGTTCAACATGATCCCGATCTGGAACGACCTGTGGTTCCCGCTGATCCTGGCCCCGGCCGAGGAAACCAAGACCCTGACGCTGGGCAGCCAGGTCTTCATCGGCCAGTTCGTCACCGACTGGAACGCGGTTCTGTCGGCGCTCAGCATGGCGATCCTGCCGGTCATGGTCCTTTATGTCATCTTCTCGCGGCAGCTGATCCGCGGCATCACAAGTGGAGCCGTCAAATGACCCGTGTCCTGATCGCCGGTCTCGGCAATATGGGCCTCAGCCATGCGCTGGCCCATCACCACCACCCTCAGGCGCAGATCGTGGGCCTCGTGAACCGCTCTGGCATGACCGATCATCCTGATCTGCGGCCCTATCCGGTGTTTGCCGATTTCCACGCGGCCCTGGCGCAGACGCGGCCCGATCTGGTGGTGATTGCCACCTATTCCGACAGCCATGCCGATTTCGCCTGTGCGGCGATGGAGGCGGGCGCGCATGTCTTTGTCGAAAAGCCACTGGCCACCACCGTGGCCGATGCCCGCCGCGTGGTGGACTGCGCGACCAGGACCGGGCGCAAGCTGGTGGTGGGCTATATCCTGCGTCACCACCCCAGCTGGCAGCGACTGATCGCCGAGGCGCGCGCGCTGGGCGGGCCGTATGTGTTCCGGCTGAACCTGAACCAGCAATCCGACGGCCCCACATGGGAGACCCACAAGGCGCTGATGCAGACCACCAGCCCGATCGTCGATTGCGGTGTGCATTACGTCGACGTGATGTGCCAGATCACCGATGCGCCCCCTGTGCGGGTCAACGGCATCGGTCTGCGGCTGAGCGATGAGATCGCGCCCGACATGTACAATTACGGCCAGTTCCAGGTGGTGTTCGCCGATGGCTCGGTCGGCTGGTACGAGGCGGGATGGGGCCCGATGATGTCCGAGACTGCCTTTTTCGTAAAGGATATCATCAGCCCCAATGGCGCGGTGTCGATCACCGATGGCAACAAGGGCGCCTCGGACGACGTCGACGGCCATACCCGCGTGGGCGGGTTGCTGGTGCACCGCCCCGGCAATGATACCCTGATCGAGCTGGCGGGCGAACCCGGCCACCAAGAACTCTGCGATACCGAACAGGCCTATATGCTGCGCGCCATCACCGAGGATATCGACCTGACCCGACATATGAGCGATGCGGTGCAATCGCTGCGCATCTGCCTGGCCGCCGATCACAGCATCCGCACCGGCGCCCCCGTGGATTTGAGAGAGGACTGACATGACCGCCCTGACCCTGAGCAATGTGTGCAAATCCTTTGGCCCGGTCGACGTGCTCAAGAATATCGACCTGACCGTCGATGACAGCGAATTCGTCGTCTTTGTCGGCCCCTCGGGCTGTGGCAAGTCCACCTTGCTACGGGTGATCGCGGGGCTGGAGGAGGCGACCTCGGGCAGCATCGACATCGGCGGCCAGGTGGTCAACACGGTGCCCCCGGCCAAGCGCGGCATTGCCATGGTGTTCCAGTCCTATGCGCTCTACCCGCATCTGACCGTGCACGGCAACATGGCGCTGGGCCTGAAACAGGCGGGCCACCCCAGGGACGAGATCGAGCGCAGGATTGCCGAGGCGGCGCGGATGCTGTCGCTCGAGGCCTATCTGGCGCGCCGCCCGTCCGAACTGTCGGGTGGCCAGCGCCAGCGCGTCGCCATCGGCCGCGCCATCGTGCGCAAGCCCAAGCTGTTCCTGTTCGACGAACCGCTGTCGAACCTCGACGCCGCCCTGCGCATGAACACCCGGATCGAGATCGCCAACCTGCACCGGCAACTGACCGCCTCGATGATCTATGTCACCCATGACCAGACCGAGGCGATGACGCTGGCCGACAAGATCGTGGTGCTGCGCGACGGCCGGGTCGAACAGGTGGGCAGCCCGCTTGAACTTTACAACAACCCCGCCAACCGCTTTGTCGCCGAGTTCATCGGGTCGCCGGCCATGAATTTCGTGGCCGCCGACCGGGTGGGCGGGCCGGTGGGAGCCACGCTGGGCATCAGACCCGAACATGCCCGCATCGGTGACACCGGCCCGCTGTCGGGTCAGGTGATGCATGTCGAGAAGCTGGGCGGTGACACCAACGTGATGATCGACCTGGGCCAGGACAGCCGGTTCACCGTGCGTGTCTTTGGCCAATATGACATCGACCCCGGCGCAGAGATCAAGGTCGACTATGATACGGGCAACACGCTGTTGTTCAGCGCCGAAGGGGAGCGCATCTAGGCCTGACCCTCCGCAGCCGAAAGGTGTAGCGGCAGAGTTCCCGTAACATCTGCTCCCGGCGGCGCGGCGGAACAGCTGATCGATCGCGAGACCGACCAAGGCGCCAAGTCCAATCCCAAGGGCGCCGATTATTCTCTGGCAGCCAGATGCGCAACGCGTCTATCTCCACGAGACAGACACCTAACCACGCAGATTGACCCGCATATTGCCGGTTCCAAAACCTGCGCACCTGTTGCCAAGGTTTGAATTCATCTTGCAACGGGCGCCACGTCTCATGTGCCGAACCGGTCGAGCACGTTGCGGGTTATGGTGATCACCTGCGCATCGTTCCGGATCAGGCCTGCCACCCATTCGCAGGTCGCGGCCGTGAAGACCTCGCCCTTGCCTTTCTGCCAGTGGATGATCATGCCATTGCCCCGCGCGCAGGCGTCCAGCGTTTCGGGCGTGACCTTGCCGTAAAGCGCCGTCGCTTTGAACGCTGCATCGGCGCTGCCGATATAGAGCGTTTCGCCCCAGACCCCGGTATCGGCCTCGATATTCGTGGCCAGACCCATGGCAAGGATGGCGACGTCCGGCGCCGCCCCGTCGGTGCAGGTGGGAAAGGGCAAGCCATCCTCCATCCGGTAATCCAGCCCGTCGACCTCATACCCAAAGATACGCGAGGCGGCGCCCAGCACATCGCCATATCCCAGCCCCGCGCTGTCGAAGGCCCAGTGACCGGGGCGGTAGATCGTGAACCCGCCGGGCCCGTTGCCCGCACAGCGCCCGAGCCCCGCATAGACCCCGCGCAGGGCGTTAACGCCGAATGTCAGCGCGCCGGGGCGGCCCACCGGGGCCACTTCCCACGCGGCGGTGGTCAGGTGGGGCGTGGCGCTTTCGGCCATCGGGTCGCGTTCGGCCACGTATTTATAGCAGGTCTGGGTGCGGCCATCGTCGCTGATCCTCGTCTGCCACAGGAAATTGCCCGCGAACCGTGCCACGTGTCCGCCCGCATCGACGTAAACATCGACCGCATCGCGCATACGCGCACTCCAATATTCGTCATGGCCGACAAAGATCGCACAGGCATGGCCGCTCAGGCGGTTGGGGTCGGCGTCCAGATCATGCTGCGTGCAAAAGTCCAGATCATAGCCTGCGCTTTCCGCCCAGCGGGCGAAATGGCGTTCATAGCTGGCCCACCCGGCCGAGGCATATTTCTTTGAATAGCCATAGGCATAGGCCCATTCCATGTAAGGGTAGCGCGTCATCTCGCCATGCCGGGGCGGATGATCCGGCAAGGCGCGCGGCGCACCTGCTGGCAGTTTGCAGAAGCCCCGTGTCCATGGGCGCTGCGTGGAAACGACAGGAGAGAACGCGTTGCCCTCGGGCCCGGTGATCCCTTCGTAATGGTTCGACCCGCCCCAGCAGTTATAGGCCAGCCACGTGCCCGTGGCGCAGACCAGAACATAAGGCGCGCGCGGCAGATGGGGCGCGCGGCGGATCAGGATCAGATGGTGTTCCTCGATCCGGTCGCCGTTGATCTCGGCGGTCAGGGTGATCAGATAACCGCCGGGGCGCCAGTCATCCGGTACGGTAAAGCGGGTGCTTTCGGGCCAGTCGCAGCCGATGACCGAACAATCGGCGGGTGTGTCGTGGTACCGGCCCGGCAGGTCATCGACCCGCAACAGCGGTTCATAGGTCGCGCCGTCCCGGCCCACCTCGAATGACCAGGTTTCGGCGGTGGTAGAGACATGCAGCACGACCTCCTCACCCGGAGCATAGGTCATGCGCGGGGTATAGCCCCAGATTTCCAGCACTCGCGCGTCCCGCGCCGGGCCGATATAGTAGTGATCCAGAATATGCCGCGCGCGGGCGCGGGTGCGGGGTGTGATGGCAGGGCCAGGTCCTTCGGTCGTCATTGTGTCACTCCGGCAGGTATTTGTCGGACCAGCCGTCAGCGGCGGTGCCCTCGGCAATCATGGCGGCGATGTCGGCCTCGGAATAACCGATCTGCGACAGGATCTGGCGCGTCTGCGCGCCGGGTTTGGGCGCATGGCCGGGAATAGTGATCGCGGCGCGGTTCGGGCGGACGGCATTGGGTGCCACCAGATCGACCCAGCGGCCCATCGGGTGCCGGTCATGCCGGATGGCTCGATAAGTGGCCTGCCGGATATCGGCGGGGCCGTCGCTTTCAAGCTGCTGGCTCGCATCTCGATTGGCCGAAAGCGAGCCCAGCGGCACCACGCTGGCCGACCCGGTGGCAAGCCGCGCCTGCCAATGGGCGACGGGATGGGCTGCAAAGCGTTGGGCCAGCGCCGCATCCAGCCCGTCCTCGCCCTGCCCCGCCAGATCGGCCAGTTCCGGAACGCGGGCCAGGGCGGCGGCCCGCTCGGTCGGGGCGGCAAAGAACAGCCAGCCATCGGCTGCAGGGTAACAGTGATAGAACGGCCCCCAGCCCCGCGCCAGCCGACCCGAGGGTTCATCGAACGGCGCGCGCCCGGTGAAGTCATACATGAACTGCGCCTGTATCATCGCGCCGCAGCCCGCCAACGCCGCCCGTGCCACGCCGCCCTTGCCCGTCTGCCGCCGCCGTTCCAGCGCCGCGCCAAGCGCCACGCAGGCGACATGGCCCGTCAGCGCGTCGATGGTTCCGAAATGCGCGTGTTCTTCGGGCGTGTCCGGCCCGCCGCCAAAGCGCAGCATCACGCCGGTCGCGGCCTGCGCCAGATCGTCATAGCCCAGATGGTCCGATTTCGGTCCCCGCATCGGCCCGCCCCAGGCATCGAGCTGAACCAGGATCACGCGCGGGTTCAGCGTCGCCAGGCGGTCGGGCGACAGGCCAAGCGCGTCGCGCTGTTCATCGGTACCGTTCATCGTCACCACATCCGCGCCCGCGATCAGCCGCTCCAGCGCCGCGCGGCCCGCAGCGCTGCCCAGATCCAGCAATACGCTTTCCTTGCCGCGATGGGCGTGCAGGCCAAAGACGATGGCGTTCCACGGATCGACCGAGGGGCTGACCGGCTGGACCGAGGTCACCTTTGCCCCGAACCGCGCCAGCGTCGCGCCGATGGTCGGCCCCGCAATCACGTTGGTCAGGTCCACCACCGTGAGACCGTCGAGCCAACCTCCCACGTCCTTGCCTGTTGACACGGCGCGCGGGGTCTCGGCCAACAGCGCGGGCAGATCGGCGCGGAGGTCGTCGACCACCGGGCCTGGCCTCTTGTCCATCGCGCCCGCATCCCCGACCATCCACGCCAGATTGCCCAACTGCCGCATCGGCCCATGGCGCGGGTCCTCGACCGTCAGCACCAACCCCGACGCCAGGGCATGCGGATCGGCCAGCCAGTCGCGCGTGCTGCGCTGCGCACTGGCCGGCGCCTTGGCGGCGCCAAAGATCGCCTCCCATTCCCACGACGGCCGGGTCAGGAAGGCCGCCTGCATCGCTTCCGACACGCGCTTACGATCCCTTTCGCCCACCGGATAGTTACGCAAAGCCCATTCTTGGGGCCAATCCTTCTGATCCAGATATGCGTCAAAATCAGGCAGTGTTTCGGCCAGATCGTCCAACCCCAGCACATTCAATACCCGGCGCGGGTGTGTCTTGATCGAACAGGACACGACATAGAACCCCCGCCCGTCGGCACAGGTATAGGTGCGATAGAACGGGTCGAGGAACGCGCCCAGATCGGCATAGCTGAGGTCCAGCGGCAGGCCGCCCGCGCGGCGACGGTCCAATTCCACCTCGCGCGGAGATTTGTAGCGGGCGGGGTAATCCTGCACCTGCTCGCAATTGTAAACCAGCCCCTCGAACAGGGCCGAGGCCAGTGGCACCTCGATATGCTCGCCCCCCATCCGCTCCCGCGCGCCAAGCGCAAACAGCACCGCCATCGTGCCGAACGCCGCGCCATAGGCCGAGGCAAGGCCCAGCGGTGTAAACGACGGGTTGATACCCATCAACTGCCGGTTCAGACCCATATCGGTGAACTGGCCCGTGCGCGCGGCAATGACCGCCTCCCACGCGGCCAATCCGGCCAGCTCGAGGTCGGTCGAGGCAAAGCCGGGCAAGGAAAGCGACACGATACCGGGATTTGCGGCGCGCAGATCGGCAGGGCCAAGCCCCAGCCGCGTCATGACGCCGGGGCGGAAATTGTCGATCACCACATCGGCGCGGGCGACCATATCCAGCGCGGTCCGACGCCCAACCTCGGTCTTGAGGTCGAGCACCAAAGACCGCTTGCCCCGCGACAGCATGTCGAAGGCCGGATCGGTCCAGCGCGGACCGCCCGGCGGGTCGATGCGGATCACTTCGGCCCCCAGATCGGCCAGCATCATGCCGACCATCGGCCCGGCAAGGTAATGGCCGAAATCCAACACGCGAATATGGCTCAGGGGTCGGTCGGACATGGCGTTTCTCCAGGGTGCTGCCTGGATCAGGATGCGCCATCGCCATTCCGTTTAAAATAACGGATACTGCCAAATATGAAACAAAATCTGCCAAAGACCACACCGTCATTGCAGATCAACTTCCTGCTGTTCGAGGCGTTCTCGAACATGGTTCTGGCCTGTCTACTGGAACCCCTGCGCGTAGTCCGGGATGAGCATGGTGTGGACATCACCTGGACCATCCTGACCCCACGCGATGGCCCCGTCGGGTCGTCCAGCGGGTTGTCTCTTGCGCCCGATTGTCAGCTGGCGCAGGCAAAGGCGTGCAACCTTCTGATCGTGGTTGGCGGCGACAGGTTCCGGCAGGAGGCTGGCCAGCCCGCCACCCGCCGCGCGCTGACGATAGCGCGCAAGGCCCAAAGTGTCATTGCCGCCGATACAGGGGCATGGTTGCTGGCCTCGGCGGGCTATCTGGATGGCAGGCGCGCGACCCTGCACTGGCAGTTGCTGGACGAATTCACCGCAACCTTTCCTAACGTGACCGTGACCCGGGTCCCTCTTGTGACCGACGGCAAATGGCTGACCTGCGGCAGCGCCGCGGGGGCGATGGAATTGGTGCTGCAAGAGATCGCGCGCCGGTTCGGCGCGGCGGCCCGGTTTGATGCTGCGTCGATGTTCCTGAACGCGCCACACCGCGCGGGAGAGCCGGACGGTGCATTTGGTGGCCTGCCGTCCCATCCCGACCCCCGCATTCGCAAGGTGCTGGACCTGATGGCCGCCTCCATCGAAAGCCCCCGCCGCCTGCCCGATATCGCCGCCGCTGCCGGCCTTACGCTGCGCACAATGGCCCGCCTGTTCGAAGCCGATCTCGGTCTCTCACCCGGAAAGTGCTATCAGCACCTTCGCCTGGCCCGGGCGCGGGAACTGATGGTTCAACAGGGAATGTCGGCCGCAGAGACGGCGCCCCTGTGCGGGTTTTCCTGCGCCGGTGCTATTCAGCGCGCTCTGAAACAAGCGGCACATCCGTCACGAAGCAAACCCCAAGACAAGTCGAGCGACGAGCTATTCTCGAATAGTGTTGGATGACCGGAATTGGATATTCGTTCTGACCCGCTCCCGCGAGAACCCGCGTTGGTAAGTTAGGCTCCAGGCTTTGCCAACGGCATGAAGTTTGGCGTTCATGCCGCCCAGCCGATCTGAAGGCGTTGTTCAAGGCCGACTAAGTCATTGGAATTTCGAGTTTGGATTACCCTTTGGAAAGCCAAACGCTTAAGATTCGACTGGAAACCAGGGAGGATAGCTAACAGGGTTCGTGCCTTCAAAGCGGATGATGTTTTTTGTTATGTAGATTTTCAACAAAGCTATTGGGTGGCTGCACCCGCCCGCCTCGCAAGTACCGAGGTCCGAGGTCGGGGATCGCGCGATCGTCGGGTCGCCTCATAAGCCCGGTCCCAGAGACTTCAGAACGGCAGGGTAGTTCGCGGGAAATCGCCACACGAAATCGCCCGGTGCCCGCACAAGTCCACGTGCCTCCGGCGCCTTGTCGGTTAGCAGTGATATGAAAAGATCACTGCTTGCCCAAGGCGAGGATTGAAAATACCAGTGGCCATTTCCCGTGTCAGCGGCTTCGGCATCCGTCACGTCGATGATGTGCAGGTCATCGAAATCCGCCAAGCCCTTGGTCAGGCCCGGAGGCACCGTTTCCGCCTCGGACGCCTGCCCGATCCGTTGCCTGCCAAAGACAAATCTGGATACGGCGAGGGCGGAATCCGTCTGCGACTGATAAAAAGTCAGATCGTCCACGACATCCAGCAGCCCGTCGTCCAGCGATTGCAGGACAAAGGACGTGTCAAGGTCGCTGGCGATCAGAATGACATGCCCAAGCTTCGCCTTCGAGCCGGATCGCAAGGCGATCTGGTACGCGACCTCGAAGACAAGCCGGGTACCGGCGCTGTAGCCGACGAGATGGATCCTCCGGGTGCGCGTGTTTTCCGACAGATACTCGACCAGTGCCCGAAGGTTGCGCCGTGTGGACAGCACGGATTCCTGGTCCCGGAAGTAGGCCAGCCGGCTGGGCGTAGCCGTCCAGTTATAGCTGATGAAAGCCCCCTGGTAGCCAAGAAAATGCTGCAGTTCCTTGGAGACAAGAGCCGAGTAGTCGAAATCGACATTATACCCGTGGACGTAAATGAAGATGTCCTTGTTTTGCGAGGCTGCCAACTGCGCGTCGACCTGCGCCGCAAAGGTTCGCCCGGCGGCATGCATCTCTTCCCGAGAGGGCGCATCCTCGAAGTATCGGCTCATGCTGAACGGCAAGACGCCGATTTCGTTGACCTGTGACAGCCTCAGCTTGTAGTCCTGTTCGCGGTTCTCCATCAGTGTGGCCTGCCGGATTTCCCCCCAGTTTGTCAGCGGCGGGTCGACTTGAACCCTGGCGATCCCGGCACGCAGGATGTGACCGCGCTCATTGTTGTAATAGGCTTGGGGATCGGCGGGATCGGCGGGCATCCGATCCGTAACATAGAACATTTTCGCTCTGTCACTGGCGTTTGCGTTTGTCACGTCTGCAAAAGGGGTGACGTTCGTTTCCGCGTAGACCGTCGGAGAAGGCATCAAATCGATTTCGTCATAAACGGCCGGTCCGCATGCGGTGATGGTCGCAAGACCCGCCAATAACACAAAGCGCAACAGCCATGAAGCCAATTTCGGTCTCCTTCTGCAGGTCGGCGCAAAGCACTTGAACACCTCAGGAGCGCAAACACGACCTGGAATCGAGGCTACCAAACTGACCCATTGAAGACCAACTGGCCATTCACCCTCGCGAGGGCGCCTTGTCCGGGGGGCGTCAGCGCTTATCCGCACGACACCAATCACAGCGAAAACGCCAAAACCAGAATGCCCACAGCGGCAACCCATGACCCTATTACCTTAGGTACGAGCCATGACAGGCGGCGGGAAGCGGCCTCCATCGCGAACCAGGCAAGCGTCGCCAGAACAGAAATGCCGAAAGCCGTTCCCAGCAGCGGTTGAGGTGAGAGCCCCGTGTCAGACGAACCCGGCGCAAGACCGGTCAGCGCACCCGTCACGGCAACGAGCGCGTAGACCGTGGGTCGCGGCATCCAGCGCTCGGGCACGGTGGCCGCGAGCCCTATCAGCACAGCGGCAAGGCCAGGGAGCCAACTCGGCGGCGAAGCCAGCTGGCTAACCGACAGTGCAACAGCAGCAAGTGCAGCTGAAAGAACATAGACCGGAAGCGCGCCGCGCACGACCGTCAGGGAACGGCCGGCAAGGAAGGCGGCCGTGCCGATGAGGACGGCGGCCTGCAGCGGGTCGACCAGCGGGTGCAGCATGCTTCCGTAGAAGGGGCCGAGATCCCCGAACGCATCATGGGCAAAGGCCGTTGCAGGGGTGAGCGTCATAACCGCGCCGCTGGTCGACAAGATCGCAGCAAACCGTGGCAGAAGCCTGCAGGATCGCCCTTCGGGGCCCCATTTCGGGCGGCGGTTCCTCGTCATGCGATGAAGCCGGCGACGCGCTCGGCGACCCAGTAGGCTGCCAGCGTTCCCACCCCGTAGGCCACGACCCGAAAGCCCCTCGATCCGGGTGCGACAAGTCTCTGCACCACGAGAGGATAAAGCTTTGCCAGTGCTCCTCCGACGGCTAGAGCCAGTGCGATGAACAGGATTTGCCCAGCCTCAACACCTATGTTGAACGCCAGCAGGGCCAGCGGGACGTCGTTCTCGGGCAGGCCCACCTCAAGCAGAGCGCGGGCGAAGCCAAGCCCATGCAGAAGCCCGAAGGCGAAAGCCACGGCCCAGGGATAGCGCTCCGAAAGCCGGGACCGGTCACCGGGTTCGTGCAGCAATTCCGCCGCAAGAAACATGATCGAGAGTGCGACGATCGCCTCGACCGGAGGGGCGGGCACGACGATCCAACCAAGGCTCGCCGCAGCGAGCGACAGGCTGTGTGCGACGGTAAAGGATGTCACAGCGGCGAGCAGCCTGCGCCAGTCGCGGATCAGCAAAAGCAGCATCAGGACGAAAAGAAGGTGATCCACCCCCATCAGGATGTGATGGACGCCCAGTGAGAAATAGGTTGAAAACACCCCGAGCGTGTCTTGCGACGCAGGGATGGTTAAGCTTGGGGTGGTAGAGGTGAGACGCGCGGTTTGAATGGCATCGGAGTCGATTAGCCTATAACGAATAAGCACGTCGGTGCGGGTCCGCTCCAATCCTTCGACCCGGATTTCGCCGCCGGCAAGACCCTCCGGACACGTCGCGATCCATCCGCTCAAGAAAGCGCGCCCGTCATAGGACGGTTCAGGCCCTCGGCGAGGATCGCACCCCTCGGGCAAGACGGCGTCAATTTGCATGGGTGCACCACCGACCTGAGGCTTGCGCCAGGTAACGCGCCATTCCAAGCCACCAATCGGCTGAAGCTCAAGATACCCCGGCTCGAGAGCATGTGCCGAAACGCGGTTCGGGCTGAACAGCACTAGCAGTGCGATCATGGCCAAGAACAACGTTCGCAAACTCATCGGGCCAGCACCTCAGCAGCATTCGGCCTTTCAACCTCGTAGCGGGACAAAAGCGCGCGGTAACGCGCTTCACGAAGACTTGTTGCGAAGGCCGCGCGCCAATCCTGCTCGACCCGATCTCTGATCTCGGTCAAAGGGGGCAATTCGCCTTCGCGCTTCTCGGTTACCCGCACGAGGTGTCGGCCGAAGGGCGTTTCGACAGGACCCGCCCATTCTCCAGGTGGCAACGCATTGAGCCTGTCGAACATTCCTGCGCCGAAACTGCCGTCGACGACCCGCCGCGGGCTCAGACGAAACGCTTGCGGAATTAGGCTCGCCTGCAGGTATTCCTCGGGGTAACCGCCACGCTCCAGAAGCGCCTTCGCGGCGCGCAGGTCGGACTCGTCGAGAGGACCGTTCAGCAATACCTGCTCGAAGGCCAGTAGCGCCGGCATGGCGAACTTCTCGACATTGTCCTCGAGATGGCCCTGAAGAGTGGCGTCATCAGGCTGCACCGCTTCGGCCCCACTTTCGGTGATGAACTCCATCTTGGTCTGAAGACGCCGACGGATCACGGCGTCGTTGCGATCCAGGCCGAGGGCCAAGGCTTCACGAACGTAAACCTCTTCCCTCACATGCTGATCTATAAGCCCCTCAAGTTCCCGTGCTGAAGGAGCGCGCCGCCAGACTGCTTCGAACTCATTCACGAGGCGCCTTGCATCCGCTTCAGTAACGACAAGTTCATTGGCCGCGACGGGCGGCGGTGCGTCATCGAAAACAGCGAAGAGCCCGAAAACCGCGCAGCCAATAAGAAAGAAGTGAAGAAGCGGTTCTCGGAAAAAGGACGTCATGAAAGTTATCGATTACTTCGCTGCAAGGTCCAGAAGGACATGGATACCTGATACGCTTAACCAACGTACCTGCGGATTTGGGGACATCACGCAATCCCGGTCAAGAAGGCCGCACCCACTGCTGCGATGACGACACCGGCGGCCCGCACCGCGTAGCCTCCCCAGGGGCGC
Organism: Ruegeria sp. YKSD163; assembly: GCF_059612905.1. Classification (NCBI taxonomy): domain Bacteria; kingdom Pseudomonadati; phylum Pseudomonadota; class Alphaproteobacteria; order Rhodobacterales; family Roseobacteraceae; genus Ruegeria; species Ruegeria sp. YKSD163. Next base: position 8,611 of record NZ_JBXWRM010000001.1, on the reverse strand, counting down.
GCGGTAAGGGACCCGAAGGCGATACCTGCCAGATGCAGAATACCTGTCGAAACCACGAATCCCAACGCATAGGCATAGGGGCTTGCAGCCTCGGGCAGTTCGGTTCCGTGCGCGTGTCCGTGGAACACCGCGAAGGCCCCGACGATCACGGCCGCGATCCATAACGGGGCCTTGACCGCCATCGCAACCATCAGGCCGAGGACCACGCCCGACAGGGCAATGCCCGCCTCGACTGCCGGAAGTGGCACGCCCTGCACGCCAAGTGCGCCGCCAAACGCCATCACCACCGGGAAGACCACGGGCAGGATCCAGATGGCGGGGCGACCGAGAAAGGCACCCCAAAGCCCTACCGCGACCATGGCCACCACGTGGTCCCATCCAAAGAGCGGATGGGTGAACCCACTGAGAAGCCCACCCTGCATGCCCTCATCTGTGTGTGCTTGTGCAGCAGCCCCAGTGAGAAAGAGAGCGATGGTTAAGGTGACAACTACCCCTCTCTTCATTCTTTATTCTCCTGATCCGATCTCGCGGGAATGCTACCAATTTGCCCTGCCCGATAAACATGGGACGATGCCGCGAACAGTTCTGCGGAGTCGATACGAGTAAGCTCTTTTCCCGGCGCTCTGGCCACTGCGCTTCGGGTGGCGTCCGTCCTTGTATAATCGCCGATGTTCCCCAAAGCGATCACGACAGAGCCCACGACATCGGGTCGCAATGATGGCAATGACGCAAGCTCCTCGAGGATCCGTTGGCGAAGAGCTGGATCGCCGTAGCGCCCGTGCAACGCCAAAGCCGATACGACATCACGAATATCCTCTGCTCTGCTGTCCGGTCGGTCAAACCATCCCGCTGTCAGACGTTCCACTCCTGCCACTCCATCGATCTCGACAAGAGCCGTTGCCCAAGCCCCCAACTGGCCGATGATACCATTGTGCAACGCTGCTACGATCCGGTCACGGACGTCCGAAGGGTTCAACGCCAGTTTGCGCCGCGTGGCGCTGTCGACCAGAAACGGGATGGCGGTGTCGCGCTCGCCGGAACCGGCCAGAACCATCGTAACGCCGAAACGAAACGGTCGGGTGAGTTCTTCGCGCGCCACGACAACACTATCGGTCTCCAACAGAAGGTCGGACAAGCTGTCCTCAGGCCTCTCGATGCAGACGCCGCAGGCCAGCGCGGGATGCGCCATCCAGAACATGGCAAATGCAAGCCAACCCGCTCTGAAGGTCATCGTCATGGCGTGTACCAGATCGGCGAGGTATAGGCCCGCTCCTGCCCTGTCAGCGTTGCCGCCTCGGGAATCTCGGCGCCCAGGCGCACCTTGTCGTAGAGCACCCAGCGCGGCGTCGGGATCTCGATCACGCGCGCGTAGTAGAAGGCCTGCGCCGCCGGGTCGAAGTCCGGATCGGTCCAGACGGTCGCGAGTTCAGAGGCGCCGATGGTGTTCGTCCAGTTCGCAGCCTCGATGTCGACGGTGTTGCCCACGGGTGGCAGCTTGCCGTCCGCGCCGGGCTCGCGCCCGTCCGACCAGGCAACGTCGTAGACCTGTTCGTTCAACTCGCCGTCCGGCGTCCGCCAGCCCTTCACGATCTGGATGCGGTCGAGGTTCGCGCCGACCGCGTCACGCAGCGCATAGACCATAAAGGTCGGCGCCTCCGCCCCTGCGGGTGCCGCGCGCAGGTCGCCGCCCATCGGTACGCCCTTCTCGTAGCCGGTGAAGGCGGGCGCGCGCGAGCGCAGGTCGTTCTCGTCGAAGTCCCAGCCGCCGAAGAAGCGCACCATCATGCGCGGGCCTGTGGTCGCGTAGACCTCCTTGCGCGCCATCGCGTCCCAGATCGCCTCGCGCGTGTTCTCTGTCGCCCAGACGCCGGTGTAGCCCGAAGCGACCAGCGACCATCCGGGGAATTCGCCGACATCGCTCTTGGCGAAGGGGTGAAGTGCGCGCATGATCGTCGGCTCTGCTATCGGCGCCTTGCCGAAATAGTTCTCCTCCTCGGCGGTGGAGAGCGAGGTATGGCTGTCGGTCGAGCCGATCATGCCGAACTTGTAGGGGTTCGTGCCGAGTTTTGCCTCCAGACCGAGGCCCTGTTTCAGCGCCTCGCGGGCGTACTCGCCCGCGAGCATGTCTTCGGTCTTGGCGCCTGAAAGATCCAGGTTGCCGGCATCCCAGGTCTCGTAGTCGGCGAATTCGTCGTCTCGCGAGAGGTAGGGATGCGCCTCGCCGTCGCCCTTGATCTGGGTCGCCTCATAGAGCGGCTCCCATTTCGCGCGTTGCTCGACGTAGAAGGCGTCGAGCGCCCGCCCGGTGAACTGCGCGTCGACCGGAAACATGATCCCATTCGAGAGATTGCCGTTATGTGCGATGGCGAGCGCCTGACCGCCGGTCTCCTGTTCGTACATCTCCATCCACTCGTAGAGCTTGAGCGGATCGTTCGAACCGAAGGGCGGTTGTGTCACCAACGGTAGGACTTGCTCGGCCCGACGCGCCCCGTCGCGAAGAATGACGTTGCGGTGCAGGTTGTTGCCTTTCTCGAGCGAAGTCCACTCGTAGCCAATGAACGCGGTGAAGCGGTCGGGCTCGTTATGCGCTTCGGCCGCGTCGATGATCTGTTGCCAGGCGCCGGCATAGGCTGTTCCGCCCGGCGCATAGGCTTCGAGCAGCGCGGGATCCATTGTGCCTTGCGAGAAGTTGCCGATCAGATCCAGCGCCGCCATGGCTGCACCTTCTCCGCCCTGTGAGAACAGTTCGTACCAGCGCGCACCCTGCTCGGTTTGGGTGATGACGGGCGATCCGGCCACGAAGTCGGCGGCCAACCCCATCATGTCGGAATGGTCGGCGACGACTAGCCAGTCCAGCGGGCGGCCGAGTTTCGCGGGCAGGCCGGTGGAGGAGGTGACCTGCTCTCCCTTGGCGAAGCGATAGGCCTCGTCGGGGCCGAGCGCGTTACCGAACATGCCCGCATCGAGCGAGATGTTGGTGTGCAAATGCGTGTCGCCCCAGAACACCTGGCTGGGAAACCCGCGCTGAGCATAGGGCGAATAGGCCGTGCCCTTATAGAACCCCTCAAGGCTCTCTTCCGACGGAATGAATTGCGCCATGGCCGGGCTGGCCAGAGCCGTCGTTGCGGCGATTGCTATCGTGACAGAGCGGATCATATCGGTTCTCCTTCAGAACGGTCTGGTGGCAGGCCGCGCGATCTCAATATACTTCGCGCAGCCTGTCATTGACGAGGATCAGCCCTCGGGCGCGTACCAGATCGGCGAGGTGTAGGCGCGTTCCTGATGAGTTGGCGACACGGAGTCCGGCAGGTCAACCCCGAAGAAAGCGGCGTCGTAGGTGGTCCAGCGTGGCGTCGGGATCTCGAGGACCCGCACGTAATAGAAGGCGCGCAGCGACGGATCGAAGTTCGGATCCCGCCAATAGGTCTCGAGGAAAGGGTCTCCGATCACGTTAGTGTAGCTTGCGCTGGCCACGTCTACCGTATTGCCCACCGCACCATCACAGGCACCCTCGACGATCTCCCGACCGTCGGCGCAAGCCACGTCGTAGACCCGTTCCTGCGTCACACCTTCGGCGTCGACCCAGCCCTTGATCACCTGCACGCGGTCGAGATTGGCCCCTTCGGGATCGCGCAGGGCGCGGATGAGGAGGCCGGGCACGTCGCCACCGCCGAGGCCCGTCAGATCCCCGCCCATCGGGACACCGTTTGCGTAGCCATAAGCCGCGAAATCGGACCGTGAGAGGTCATCTTCGGAAAAAGACGCTCCTGCGAAGACGCGGACGCGCAGGCGCGTCCCTGTCGTGGCATAGACCTCCTTGCGCGCCAGCGCATCCCAGATCGCTTCGCGCGTGTTCTCTTTCGCCCATACGGCGGCAAGGCCGGAGGCAAGCACCTGCGCGTGGGTGATGTCGTCGGACGGATCGTCCGGCGTCGCCCGGCCAGTGATCAGTTCCTCGAAGCGGATCGGATCAGCCGTCGGCTCCGTGATCGAGACCTTTCCGAAGAAGTTGTCCTCGGTCGTGGTGGCGAGGCCGGTATGCGAATCCGTCGAGCCGACCATGCCGAACTTGAACGGGTTGACGCCCATCTCCGCCTCATAAGCCATGCCGCGCTTAAAGGCCTCGCGCGCGTATTCCCGCGGCAGCATCTCGGGTGTCTTCAGTTCGGCCCCGAAGCTACCAACGTCCCAGGTGCCGTAATCGGCGAATGCGTCGTCGGGCGAGAGCATCGGGTGCGCCTCGCCGTCGCCCTTCATCTGTGTGACCTCGTAGACCGGCTCCCAGCGCATGCGGCGCGTGGCGTAGTCTGCCGAGAGCGGTTCGCCCGCCATGGTCACGTCATCGAACATCAGGCCATTAGAAAGATTGCCGTTATGCGGGATCGCCAGTACCCGACCGCCGGTCTTGGTTTCGTAGCGCTCCATCCAGTCCCAGAGATCCTCCGGGTCCTCGCTGTCGTAGGCGGAGAACGGAACGACTTGATCGGCCAAATCCTTGCCGTCCCGGAAGATCACGTTGCGGTGCAGGTTGTTGCCGCCCGGGCCCGATGACCATTCGAAGCCGTTAAACGCGGTAAAGGCGCCGGGTGTGTTGTGACGCTCGGCCGCCTCGGTGATGCGCTGCCACATCGTCGCCTCGAGTCCGGTGCTAGCCAACGGGTCGCCGTCCGGAGCCTCCTCACTGAACCCGCCGGTCCAGTAGAGATAGGCTTGGCCCATCGCGGCGGGGGTGCGCGGTGCAAAGACTTCGGCGAGGCCTTCGGCCCACGCGTTCCCCTCCAGCAAGGGGCTTTGTTCGTCAAGCGCGATGACGAGTCCGAGGTTTTCCGCGTGGTCGGCGACGACGAGCCAGTCGAGTGGCCGGGCCAGCCGCGCGGGGATTCCGTTTGACGACATCACCGTTTCGCCCTTGGCAAAGCGATAGGCATCGTCCGGTGTCGTCGTCGCTGCCATCAGCCCTGCATCGGCGGAATAGGAAGTATGCAGGTGCGTGTCTCCGAAGAGCACCTGATCCGGATAATCATGCTGCAGGTAGGGCGAGTACTCGACGTTCGGGTCGGGCGCCATGCCGACAAGCTCTTGCGCCAAAGCAGTTCCGGCCATCAGTGCTGCAGCGCATACACTCAAAAGAAAGTTCTTCATGCAAAGTCTCCTTCTGATTTTTATTTGCTCATCGAAGCAGAAACTGCTTGTCAGCAGGCCGGCGCGTCATGAGAGGCCTAAAGCCCCTCACTCGAATGCCTCCATCGTTTCTTTGACGGCGTCATCCACCGCACCCGCAAGAAGTCTGCCTGGATCATCGTCGCATGCGTCTTCGAGTTCCTCGATGAACTCGACCTTGAGACCAGAGCGGTCGGACTCGTTTGGGACCTCGGCCAGCACGTCGATCTGACGATTGTAGAGTGACACCATCGCCATGAGCCGAACGATCTCTGCTACCATTTGATCGTCGTCTGGATAGGTTTCCAAAGCACTTTCACAGCTGTGGTGCATATGCGGCGTGGCGGCCTGTATGATGCGCTCCATCTCGTCATCTGCCTGTGCCGCACCGGAAAGTGCACTGATCCCAAAGGCGATGAGCGGGACGCGGAGAAACTGTTTCATGATCGGTTCCAATACAATGTTTGACCGAGGTCGAACCGGCCGGTTACTTCTTCTTTTTCGTTTTCTTGGTGTACCCTGAAATTGCGCCCACAACGGCGCCGGCCTTGGCACCGTCATCTCCGCCGACAAGGTAGCCGACGCCCGCGCCGATTGCTGCGCCGCCGATCGTGTTCTTGGCGCGCTTGGAACTGGCTTCGGCAGGCAGGGAAAGCGCAAGGCATCCGACAAGGGCTGCCGTCAGAACGGGTTTTGCAAATTGGATCATGTCACTCACTCCTTACATCTGCATCGAAAAGGCCGTCTCCACCCGCCCGAGGGGCGTTATCGCTCACCGGCACCAACGCTGCGTAGTGCTGCATGAAAATCTCTCCTCAGAACCTGAAATTCGCGCCGAACACCGGCCCGGACTGGGCCGCGTCGAACACGACGCCGGCCTTGTTGTAATCGACATCGAGATGCCGCCAGCCGAAACTCATGCCGAACCTGTCATTGACCTGCCATGTAGCGCCGGCCAGAACGGACCATTCGCTATCTGCGCCGATACCAAAGCCGCCGGCCTCCACCGCACCGAAGACAGCCCAGCGATCCGCAACTTGATAACGACCGGTCAACCCGATCAGGGGACTGATCCAGTCCGCTTTCTCGGTTCGGCTGGACATGCCGCCACCCGTTGCCGTCAAGTCGAACTTGTTCTCGAGCCACCAGCCCCTCGCCCCGAAGTAAGCGTCAAGGTGACCTTGTGACGTCTCCGCAAGCGTTCTGCCGAAAGCGAGCGCGAAGGTTGTCGTTTCACTTTCGATTTTCACATTGTCGAATATGACACCGCCCAGAGCCTCATTCGATGTTGTGCGAGCATAGGTTGTGTCTAGATAGACGACCCAAGGTCCGTTTCTGGCGCTGGCCATCAACATCCCCGCGAAATCAAGATCGTCGAGAATATCGCCGAACGACAGATCGACACTGCCGGATGGCAGCCCCGGAATGGTGCCCACTTCGCCGGAGAGTCCTGAGAGCCAGGCATATGGCGTGACTTGAAACTCCCAATTGTCCGCCAACTGCGCGGACGCAATGGTACCAGTGCCCTGCATCGCCAGCACAAAAAACGAAAAAACCCTGTTCTTCATGCTCAAATCCCGACCCCACAAACGATTCTCCTAAATGATAGACTGGAAGTCGGGATCATTTTGCGACATTCTTGGGTATGATTGTTCCCTTGTTAAACGTCGTCGAATTCAAGCAGGTGATTGACCTTCTTGATAAAGTCGCGACTCCGAGTGTCGTGGACCGGGCACTGGCGGCGTCAGACATCTCCCGTCGGCTGCTGTCCCAAACACAGGGATTCATTCCTTACCGACTGGAAGCGAGCGTTGTGGAGCATGTCGCCCGGTCGCTCGGAGACCCGCATCTGGGTGCCCGTGTCGCGACGCAGTTCGATTACCAGGCTTATGCCGCCTATGCCCGGTATGTTCTGGGCGCCGGCGACCTGGGCGCGGCGCTGAAACGGGGCCGCATGACCTTTCCCCTGATACAGCCCGGGGGTGAGATCGTTCTGCAAGACGCCAAAGCGCACGTCCTATTGGGGCGCCGATCCACGGTCGGCACGGTCATCGGGCATCATCACCTCGACGATGGCGCACTTTTCATCCTCATCCAAGTGATCCGGCATTTCCTTGGACCGGACTGGCGACCAGCTTGGGTAGAGGTGACAGGCAGCGCGGATCGGCGCATGCAATATCTGGAGGACAAGATCGGCGCGCCGGTCCGATGCGGCGCAGAGATGCCCCTCGTCGCCATACAAGCGGGCGACCTTGGCACCCCGAACCCGCACCCGCCGCATCCTCGGGACATCGTGACACTGTCGGATCTCCCGGTTCTGATGGGAGTGCGACCGCCCCGGACGATGACGAACATGGTGGAACAGATCATACAGGCCCAGGTCACAATGGGCGAAGCGTCCGAGGACCTTGTCGCCGCCCGCCTTTCGCAAGGACGACGCACGTTACAACGCGCTTTGCAACAGGAAGGAACGTCGTTTCGAGAGATCAAGGCCCGTGTAATAGAAAACCGCGCACGCGTCTTGCTCACGGAGACGGACTTTACCGTTGCAACCATCGCCCGATCACTTGGCTATGAAGAACCCAAAAGCTTTCAGCGTGCGTTTCGCAAGTGGACGGGGCTTTGGCCTCACGCCTACCGAACGGTTCACTCAGATGAATAACATAGATGGGTTGAGAACGTAGTTGTTTTGACCACTTCGCGTTGTCGGGTGACGTCAACGAGTCAGGACGGTGGTGTCATTTGTGGACGGCTCCTGTTTTGCAAGGGTTTTCTTGAGCAAGATTGATCGAAGCAGGTTGCGGTCATTTGTCCGGCCTGTGTGTGCGGTGCATGTGACCGCTGGCCTTGATGAAGTCCGCATGCCGGGTTCCTTTCAGACAGGCGAGCTTTGAAGCCCAGACACCACCCCGGAGTGTCCCAACAGCGGTTCCGTTCGATCATCATCATTCACATCTGCCCTTGCATCTTGGTAGGGCGCTTCTGGAGCCCCGCAATTTCCTCCTTCGTCAGATCGCCGGCGCAGCCCTGTAGTTCTCTCCCTTCACGAGCAGCGCCCAAGCCCTGCGCGCTGTCTTGTTGGCGATGGCCACGGTCACGAGCCGCGTTGGCTTACGTTCAAGCAGGGATCTGCCCCAGGCCCCGGTCCGGGTGTCAGCAGTTGTCGCGCGCCGTGTCACCGAGGTGGCGCCGACGACCAGCAAGCGGCGCAGGTAGCCGTTCCCCATCTTCGACACGCGCCCCAATCGCTCCTTCCCGCCAGACGAGTTCTGCCGCGGCACGAGCCCGAGCCAAGCCGCAAACTGCCGGCCCGATTTGAACACGGACGGATCCGGCACGCTGGCCGCGAGCGCCGTGGCGGTGATGATGCCCACGCCCGGGATCGTTTCGAGCCGCCGGCTCGCCGCACTCTGCCGATGCCACGCCATCAGCTGTCGTTCGATCTTGCCTA